>JBEKJC010000003.1:0-157566 GCA_050011435.1 Binataceae bacterium (SeqCode) | reverse complement strand
GAGGCGGGGATCCTTGCTGAGCGACGGCCTCTACCGGCCTTGAATGACATCGGTCTCCCGCCTCGTCTTGCTCCTCCTTCTTGCTACGATCAGAATCCACATACAAGAATGACGGAAGGAGGGAAGGCCAGCCGACCCGAGCATCGCGAGCGTCAAACATGATGCGTTATGAGGTTTTTACAGGGCGTAGCCCGCATCTTCTAAATGGGAAGTCTGAAACCTCGTGAGGTTTCAGTGAAACTAAAGGTCTTGAGTTCCTCAACAACTCTCCCGTTCTCCTACGCGCATAGGGACCTAATCAGGGAGAATTCAGGTTGGCGAGGTCGCTCTGGGCGATGGCGGGGCGTCCACGTTCATAGATTGGGCGTCCGGCGACGATGGTCAGGTCAACCGCGAGGTTCGAAATCTCGGCGGGCGCGAGGGTATGCGGATCGGTGGCGAGGACGATCAAATCGGCGAGGCGACCGGGCGCGATTTCGCCCGCGGCGAGGCGGCTCAGGCGGGCGGCCGAGCGGGTGAAGAGATCGACGCCCTCGGCAATCGAGATTTTTTCGGTGGGTCCGAGTTCGGCGCCGTCGATCGACAGGCGGGTCGCGGCAGCGGCGATAGCGGCGAGCGGCCGGCCGGGGGTGACCGGGGCGTCGGTACCGGCGGCCATCGGCACGCCGGCGTCGAGCAGGGTGCGAGCGCGATAGAGATAGGGCGCGAGTCCGGGGTCGGCGGCGTACTTGGGCCCGCGGAAATGGACGAAGCCGGGATTGCTCACGACCCAGACGCCGAGCGCCGCGATGCGCTCGGGATAGCCGTCTGGGATGAGGCCGCCGTGTTCGATGCGGCAGACGGTGGATTCGAGCGCGCGTGGATTGACGTCGCGCCGGGCGGCGCGGATCGCGACCAGCGCCGCCTCGAGTTCTTCGACCTCGGTCGCATGGAAGGCAACGTCGAGTCCCTGGGAAAGGGCGCGGGCGACGCGGCGCGCGAGCGGTGCGGGTTCCCAGCGGGCAAGGCCCATGAACTTGACGCCGGCGAGCCTGATGCCACCGGCGTCGGCGGCCTTGCGCGCGGTTTCGATGAAGTCCACCTGGTGCTGGCCGATCATGGCGGCGGCGCGCTGGCCGATTGAACCGTTGGCGGTGAGGCGGGCGAAAGCGGCGAGATCGTCGGGGCCGTTGCGGACGGTGGCGTCGGTAAAGGCGGTGATGCCGCCCGCGGCCAATTCGCGGCTGAAGGTGCGCGTGCGCGATTCGAGTTCGGCGGCGGTCACGCGCGGCAGACGCTGCGACAGCCATTCGTCGATGCCGGTGACGAAGCCGGTGAGACGGCCGGAGGAGTCACGTTCGAGCCATGCGCCATCGGGGGGTTTGAAGTCGGGCGCCTCGAGGCCGAAGGCGGCGATCGCGCGTGAATTGAGCCATGAGGCGTGGAGCGTCTGATGGCGCAGGCGCAGCGGATTGCGGCCGACCGAGCCGTCCAGCTCGGCCCGCGAGGGGCCGCGCCGATCGCGCATCAGGGCTTCGTCGCAGCCGAAGGCCCGCAGCCAGTTTCCCGGCGGAGTCTTGCCGGCGGCGACGCGCAAGTCGGCGAGGAGATCGCCGATGGTGCGGCAGCGCACGACGTTCAGTCCGGTCGCGACCGCGGCGCCCTCCATGAAATGGAGATGACAATCGATAAAGCCTGGAGCGACCGTGCGTCCGGCGAGGCGAATCAGATGGGTGCGAGGGCCGACCAGCGCCTTGAGGTCGGCGTAGGCGCCATGCGCCACGATGAGGCCGTCGGCGACGGCGAGCGAGTCGCTGCCGGGATGGCCGGAGACGACGCCCTCGTGCAAAACGAGGTCGGCTTTATCTGCCGCCACGGCATTCCATTTTTTTCAATGCTTGACGCTCGCGATGCTCGATAATTATATCAGCGAAGGACGCTCACATTCACACGTCGACGATTCTTTAGTGCTTGACGCTCGCGCTACGTGACCCGCCGCCGCGCAAGGGAAAGTGGTCGAGGAACGAAGAACTTTAGCTTTTCAGGAAACTGAAACCTCATGGAGGTTTCAGACTTCCCATTGGTAAAAGATGCGGGCTTCGCCCTGTGAAAAACTCCTCGTGGCTTGAAGCGACAGGGCTCGATTACCGCAAGACTTGGCCGCCGACCCGAGCATCGCGAGCGTCAGTCACTGAAAAAAGTCATCCTGAGCGAAGGCCGCCGGAGTCGAAGGATCTCGCGCGGTCCTCCGCGCGCCATTCAGCACTTGCGCAAATGCCGCCGCAGGACTTAGCCGGTGCCCGAGCAACGCGAGCGTCAGTCACTGAAAAACGCGTACGCGTCCACCAAAGGTTTCATGGATGCGATCCGCAAGACCTGCTCACCCCTTTCACCGTGGGAAGTGTGAAACCTTTCAAAGGTTTCACGGCATCTAATGCCGACGGTGGGCCGTGAGCAGCCCAACAGTCTTGACCTGACTTTTCGGACTGCTCGCGATGCTCGACTGTCGGTGGGGACGGCCTCTTTCCCTCTCTGCTTGCGGCGCTTGCGCGATCCCCGTCCGTGCGCGCGCGTTCCTCTCCCTGGGCCAGGCGAAGGTTCGCAAATCTAGTCGGAAGAGGGGAGGGCCTTGGCCTCTTTGAGTTTCATCTCGGCGTTGCAGCATTCGAAGGCGCCGGTGCCGGCCTTGTTGCAGAGCGCTTCGGTTCCGCAGGTTTCGCACATATAGCGTTTGCCCAACAGGTTAGCCATTTTCGCAACTCCTCAGGAAGGCCCGGTTTTCCATGGGCCGTCAGCAATCAATCTTAGGAACGCCCGGCATCATTATCAATAGAGGTCGCGAGTTGGAAACGGATTGGCGCTACCTCGAAGCGGATCGAGCAGGAATTTGTCGGGCGATGGCCGCGGGTGGCGAAGGTTCAAGCGAACGGCAAGTCGCTGACGGTTGCAGAAAAGCCGTCGCCGGCGCCGGCGATTGAGAGGCGCGTACCGATCTCCCAGGCGCTGTGATGGAGAATCGACAGGCCGATGACGCCGAAGCGCGGTGAGGGTACGACGCTGGTGAGGCGGCCGACCTCCCTCGAGTCGAGCATGATCGCGGCGCCGGCGGCCGGCAGTCGATCGCCGTCGAGGCGCAGGCCGTAGAGTTTTTTCTTGAGGCCGCCGCGCGCGGTCGCACGCTCGATAGTTTCCTGGCCGAGGTAGCATCCCTTGTTGTACGAAATTGCAGGCTCGAGCCGCGCCTCGAGGGCGATAGTCTTGTCGCCGGTGTCGAGGCCGACGCGTGCGAGGCCGTGTTCGACGCGCACGATTTCGAGCGCCTCCGCGCCAACCTGGGGGATAGCGCCGATGCCCGCGGTGGCGGCGCGGTCGCGGACGGCCTCGATTATCGAAGAGACGCGCGCACGCTCAACGACGATCGTGAAGGACGGCGCGCCATAGCGGGGAAAGTTCGCGATGCGCAGATCGGCGGTGTGCGCATGACGCCAGGGCCTCAGGGAGAGGGGCATATCGCCAGCGACGGTCGCGGCGGCGCGCGCCGCGTGGGGGCCTTCGAGGTCGATGATGCCGAGGTCCTCGAGTTCGTCGAATTCGACATCATCGGCGACCAGGAATTTTTCGAGGTGCGCACGGGCAAGCGCCCAGCGGGCTCGATCGATCTCGAGCAGCAGGGCGCCGGCGTCGGCATAGACGAAGAAGTCGGCGATGATATGCGCGTGCTCGGTCAGGATGAGGGCCGGAGAAACGGCACCGGTGGCGAGTCCCTTGATATCGTTGCTGCACATGCCATGCATGAACGGAATGCGGTCGTCGCCGCTGACGCGCACGATGATGCGATTGGCGGGCGTGGCGATCGCGGCGCCGGATGCGATGGCGGCATAGTCGCGGGCGAGGCCGGCGCCGCCGGGCGCGGGTATCGGGGTGGCGGCATGGCCTTCGCTGGAAGTGGGAAGACTCACGATAACGCTATGCGATGGACGACCTGGACGGAGATGGCGACCGTCAAACGCTAACAGATCGCGCAGCGTGGCGACAGCTACGTACGGTCGGGGCCTCGTGGAATTGTGCGTTCAGCCAGAGGCGCATTTGGCGTATACTTTTGGCCGGGAAATCGCCAGGTGAGGAAATCGTGAAGGGCGCGGTTGCAATATCGGCCGCAGTAGGGCGGCGCCGGCGGCTGGAGAGAATCCTCCGCGCGGGCCGGGTCGCGATTTGCGCGATGCTGCTGGCGCTGACGCAGCTAGTGGGCCTCGCGCGTGCGGAAGATCCGGCGGCGGTCGCGACGCGAATCAGCGACGGCGCCTTCGCGATGCTCAACGGGCTGCATGTGCGCGGCGCCGCCGCATCGAACGCGACGGTGGGCGCGGTTGCGATCTTCGCGGGCGACGCGCAGGCCTTGAGCCGCGCGCTGGCGGCGGGCGATCGCGAGGGAGCGCCGAGCGCGCTCGCGACGCTCGAATCCGATCGCGAAGCGGTGGATAGCGCAGTGGCCTCGAATCCGGGACTGTTCAACGCCGCCGACTGGAATCGAATCAAAGCCGCGATGGCGACGCTGTCGAAGCAGATGGGGCCAGCGCGATCATCGCCGCGCGCGGCGGGCGGTGCGGGGACGGCTGTGCCGGCGGCGGCAACCCATGCGTCGGCGGCCGCGACAACGCCGGCTGCGACAACGCCGGCTGCGACAACGCCGGCTGCGACAACGCCGGCTGCGGCAGCGGCGGGGGCAGCGACGATCACGTCCGCAGCGACGAGTGGAGCGCCGCCGCGGGTCGAGATCGAATCGCGCACGGCCGAGGGCACGAACGTACGCATCAAGGGATATATCGAAGGGAGTTCGCTCAAGCGTGGCGGGATTTTCGCGGGCGGACATGAATTGCGGGCGTTCAAAATCGGCGGCGCGCTCGGCGAGCAGAGAATCAACTTCGATATCGGAGTCGAGAGTCCCGCGCGCGACGCGGTGATTCGCGTCTATGACGCGGACGGCCGCATGGCCGAAGCGCCGATCGCCGATGCTGGCCTGGCCGCGGGCACATCGGGAGTTGACGCGGCGAGCAGCGCCGGACGCGATGGATCGGAAACATCGGACGCGCCTGAGATTCCCGCGCTGCGAAGCTCAGCCCCGGCATCTTCGACGGCAGCGCCCACGACCGAAGGTGGGGTTGAGGTCTTCCGCAGTAATCGCGAAGGCGACAGCGGCCTCGGCGGCGCGAACACCGCGGAGATTCCGAGCCACGGGACGCCGCGTAGGTCGCCGTCAAAACGGCATACGATCGGGAGCCATCTGGGCAACGTGCAGGTGACGATAACGGTGGCGAATCTAATCGAGCCGGTATCGCAGACCTACGAACTCGCGGGACAGATTCAGGGGCGCGGGATCACGCGCGCGGGCATCTATGTGAACCGGCGGCTGGTGAAGGCGATCACGGCGGAATTCGGTGCGAACGTCACCCGCTTCGACGAGAAGTTCGTGATGAAGGACCTCGGCGGCGAGGTCACAATCCGCGCGTACGGCGTCGGCGACCAGTTCGTCGAGAGTTCGGTTGACCTCCCGACTGCGGTGGCGTCGGCGGAAATCCCGGACAGCAATCCGATGATTGCGGGCGGCTCGATGATGAGCGGGCCGACGATCGAAAACGATTCGGGAATCATGGTGCAGATCGCCGCGGTCGGGCAGATCACGCGCAACGTGTACGTGGTCTCGGGCGTGATTTCGGGACGCAATCTTTCGGGCGCCGGGCTCTATCAGAACGGGATGCTGGTGCAGAAAATCGCGGTGAGAGGCAGCGGGATTGGCGGCGTAATCGGCTCGTTGATTCCGGGGGCCTCGCATAACATCAGCTTCAACGTGCGGTTCAATCCGCAGGCCGGGCCGGCCACGATTCGCGCATTCGATTCGAGCGGCGGCTACAACGAGCAGCCGGTGATCGTCGCTGGGATGAGTCCGTATGGCGGTGTCAGTCCATACGGCATGAACCCGTATGGCGGCAGTCCTTACGGTTATAATCCCTACGCGAACTCCTACGGCGCGAATCCATATGGCTATGGGTCAGCACAGCCAAATCCTTACGCAGGCGGCACCTTGGGCGCGCCGCCGGTAAATCCGTATATAGCGCCGACCAATCCGTTCGGGTCGCCGCCGGCCTCTTCGTGGTAGGAGGCCGCGAGGGATGGGGAGTAGGGGAGAGTTGTTGAGGAGCGCAAAACTTATAGTTTCCGGAAACTGAAACCTCACGAGGTTTCAGACTTCCCGTTTGTAAGATGCGGGCTTCGCCCTGTGAAAACCTTAGCGTGATTGGCCTCGCGGGTGGCGAATTCGACGCATCGGTTGCATTCCACTGTGCGCATTACAATTTCGTGCGGGTGCATCGGACCTTGCGCTGCACGCCCGCGATGGGCGGCCGGCGGGGTGACGGATCGGCTATGGTCGGTTGCGGAATTGATTGAGCACGCAACAAATGTCTAAGAGAATGCGGCTGATTAGTGCACTGTTAGTCTGTCTAGTGCTAGCGCTCTCAGTTTACACGTTCGCACTCAAAGCCGTTCCCAGGATCATGCAAGCTGTCGGTTGGTCCCATTGGTCTTGGAATTGGCAAACATTGCTTGTACTTCTCGCCGTAAATATCCCCCTCTTCCTGATTTGGCTGTCCGCGCATATTGTTTTGAAGCGACTTTTTTCAAATTAGGACACTACCGACTGTCGCGATGCATTGCCGGGACGCGAATGCATAGGTTATACTTATGTGTTTACAGCACGACGATTGAGAGTAAACGGAAGATGTTGATACAGGCGACGCAGCTCCGGCCCGGGATGATCCTGGAATACAATGGCGGCCTCTGGCGCGTGATGACGATTAACCATATCACGCCGGGCAACTGGCGCGGCATGGTGCAGACCAAGCTGCGCAATATCAAGACCGGATCGCAGACCGAAAACCGGTTCCGCTCGGAAGATCGCGTCGAGCGCGTGATTCTCGACCAGCTGGAGATGGAGTTCCTCTACCAGGAGGGCGACGATTTCCATTTTATGAACACGCAGACCTACGATCAGATCACGCTGCCGAAGGATTTGATCGCAGATGTCGCCGGCTACCTGACGCCCAATCTCAAGGTCGAAGTCGAGTATCACGATTCCACGCCGCTCAACGTGACGCTGCCCAAGACGGTCTCGATGAAGGTGGTGCAGACCGATCCGGGAATCCGGACCGCGGCGGTCACGAATACGTTGAAGCCGGCGACGCTGGAGACCGGGCTGGTGATCCAGGTGCCGCATTTCGTGGTCGAGGGCGACGTGATCACGATCAACACCGAGAATAACGAGTACCTCTCGCGCACCAAGTGACGGGCGCTGCCCGCACCTCACGATTGAAATCGAGCGAAGTGAAAGCGCATGCCGATGTACCGGCGTATCCGCGGTGCGAGCCTTGAGGCGCGTGCAGCCGCGCGATGACATATCGCCGCGCCCGCGCCGCCCGCCGCCGCGCCCGCGCCGTGCGAATCCCGAGCCGCCGAAGCCGTTCAAGTTCGGCCCCCATATTTATCTCGCGCAGACCCAGCCCGGCTTCGAGCCGATCGCATGGAACGAAATCGCCGCGCGCTACGATCGCGAAGACACCGCTGAACTGGGCCGGCGGCTGGTGCCCGACCGCGTCGGCATGACGATTTTCTCCGCGCCCCGGACGGCCGCATTAAAGCAGGTCCGCACCGCCGAGGATTTTTTTGCGGTGGTCGCATATCGGCGCTTCCCGGTGGCGCCGCCCGATCCGGCCAAGCGCTATACCCCGAAGAGTCCGGCGGAACATGACGAGGACGAGCGCCTGGGGCGAAAAATACTCGATCGCGTGCGCACCGCCAGTCGCGATGCGCGCTTTATCGAGGAGGCGCTCGCGGCGCACGTCAGCCTGGTGCCCGGCAGTCACGCCGGGCGGCGCCTCTATTTTCGCGTGGTCGCGCGGATGGCCGGGGAACATCCGTTTCGCCGGGTCGATTTGCAGCACGCCGTCGAACGCGGGATCGGCGAGCGCGACGATCACGTCTGGCATCTCGGCGGCGACGACGCCGACGTCGAATTCTGGGTGACGATGTTTCCCGGCGAGCTGATGCTCACGCTGCGGCTGAGCGACGAGCGCCTGCGCCATCGCGACTACAAGGTGGCGCACATGCCGGGTTCGCTCAGGCCGTCGGTCGCGGCCGCGCTCGGATGGCTCTCAGAGCCGGCGCCCGATGATATCGTGCTCGATCCGTTGTGCGGCGCGGGCACCGTGCTGATCGAGCGCGCGCATCTCGGGCGCTACCAGCAACTGATCGGCGGCGACAGCAATCCGGCCATGCTCGACGCGGCGCGCGAGAACGTCGGCCCGCGCTACAAGCCGATCGAACTCCATGCGTGGGACGCCACCGCGATTGCGCTCGGCCCGGCCAGCGTCAGCAAAGTGATCACCAACCTGCCGTGGGGGATGCGTCACGGATCTCATGCTGAAAATCGCCGGCTCTATCCATATCTGATCGAGGAATTCCGGCGCGTGGTAAGGCCGGGCGGACTGATCGTGATGTTGACGGCGGAGACCCGCCTGATGGCCGATCTGATGTCGCGAGGCGTGTTCAAGCCGCAAAAGATTCTGCGCGTGTCGATCCTGGGCGCGCCCGCCGCAATCTACGTGGTGCGCATCGCCTGAACTCTCAGGGAAGTTGTTCAAGAGCCCAAAACTTATAGTTTACTGAAACCTCACGAGGTTTCACGGCATTCCATGCCGACGGTGGGCCACGCTCGCGATGCTCGATTATCGGCAGGGACGGTCAACAACCGGATGACGCGAGGAGGGCCGCGCGAAGGTCGGGGAGCTTTTCATCCGTGCCGGATTGCGCTAAACGGCGATAAAGCGGAGGTGCAGCGATGAAGTTTGGAATCTTCTACGAAATTTCGGTGCCGCGTCCATGGGACGGCGAAGCCGAAAAGCGCGTCTTCGATAATTGCCTCGAGCAGGTCGCGCTCGCCGACGAATTGGGCTTCGACACGGTGTGGGCAGTCGAGCATCACTTTCTCGAGGAATACTCGCATTGTTCGGCGCCGGAGATTTTCCTGACGGCGTGTGCGATGCGCACCAAGAAGATGCGGGTCGGTCATGGAATCGTAGTGTGCGTGCCCGAGTTCAACCATCCGATCAAGATTGCGGAACGCACTGCCACGCTCGACATCATCTCGGGCGGGCGGCTGGAAGTCGGGACCGGGCGTTCGGCGACCTGGAACGAGCTCGGCGGCTTCCGCGCGAATCCCGACGAGACCAAAAAGACCTGGGACGAATTCGTTCGCTGCCTGCCGAAGATGTGGACGCAGGAACGCTTCAGCTACGAGGGCCGCTCATGGTCGATGCCCGAGCGCGCGATTATCCCCAAGCCGTATCAGAAGCCGCATCCGCCGATGTGGGTGGCGGTGACCAGTCCCGGCACCGAAATCGACGCGGCTGCGCGCGGGCTGGGATCGCTCGGGCTGACCTTCGGATCGGTCAAGGAGCAGGAGGAGAAGATCAAGAATTACCGGCGCATCATCGCGAACTGCGAGCCGGTCGGCAAATTCGTGAACGACAAGGTCAGCACGGTCAACTTCCTCTACTGCCATGAGGACAGCGAACGCGGGAACAAAATCGGGCGCCGGATGCTCGGCACGTTCAACTTTCTGGCGGCGCAACTGCTCGCCGCGCGCGAGGCGTATCCGACCAAGTCGTATCCGTCGCTCGGCTTGCTGCCGACGCTGCGCAGGGAAGCCTCGGGTCCGGGCGACGCAACCGGTGTGCCCGAGGGTATCGCGATCGGCGATCCCGAACGGGTGCTGCGCGCGTGCAAGCGCTGGGAAGCGGTCGGCGTCGATCGCATCAACTTTCTGCTCAACGCGATCGAGACCGTGCCGCAGGCCGACGTCCTCAACAGCCTGCGCACGTTCGCCAAGTACGTAATGCCGCATTTCCAGGACAGCTCGACGCAGACGGCCGCGGCGGGAGGTGGTCGCTGATGCCTTCATCGGGGACCATGGACGTGCAGGCGTTCGCGCGCAATGTCAGCGAAATCAAGGGCTTCAAGACTGAGGCCTGGACGCTGAAGGGGGCGCAGATTCTGAACGTCTATTATGAGGTCAGCAACGAGCCCTTCGCGAGCCTGATGCCGGTCACTTTCCATCCTGTTATTCCAGCGTACGCGATGTTCAACGTGACGCATTATCCGGCAAGCCCGGTGGGCCCGTTTTCGATAGCCGAGGTGCGCGTCGGATGCCGCGCCGGTGTGCGACCGCGCGGCTTCACGCTGAAGAGCTACGTCAGCACCGAGGCGGCGGCGCGCGAGTTGGCGAACCGTTGGGGCTATCCGGCGAGTGTTGCGGACGTGCGCCTGCGGGCGTTCCACGACCGCGTGGTCGGCAGCGTCAAGGCGGGCGGCCGCCTCATTCTCGAAGTAGAAATGCTCGATCGTGAATTCATCGGCGGCAACGACATCCAGTACGTTTCGAGCATGCATCTATGCCGCAACCAGGAAGACGGCAAGCTGGTGGTGGTGCAGATAGATCCCGAGTGGACTTTCATCAAGGCCGAACGGGGACGGCCGCATCTGGGGTCTTTCGAGGCGCAGGCGTGGAACGGCGGCGAGAAGCTGGTGCCGACGTGGCCGATTTCGGGGAGCTATGCGATCGCGGACACGACGCTGTCGGCGATTCGCTACGTGAGCGACCCCAGCCTGGACGCCTTCAAGGGCACGATCGCGGTTGCGGCGCCGGCGTGATCGGCCTCGGACGGTGGCAATAGCTACTGCCCGGGTTGAATAGTCAGTAGCGCAAGAGCGGCCGGTGTCTCTCTCTCCGGTCGCTCTTTTTTCAATACTCAGTCGCCGAAATGAGGTAGTTAATCGTGCTGCGTATGATCTCCCGCTACAAGCCCGCTTTTTCGCACAGCGACCACGCGACCTCGGCCATCTGCGGTATCCGCAAATCGTAGGTCGCGAAGACCGGATCGTCGGCCTGGCCGCCCAGGTAGCGCGCGTAGCTGCCTTCTCCGATGATGGCGAGCTTGAACAGCGAGAAAATCTCATAGAAGGCGAAGCCGCGCATCGCGCGCCCCGACTTGCGCTCGTACAGCTCGATCATCTCCTCGCGATTATAGTAGCCGCCGCCGGCCTCCATGCTCGAGACCACCGCGCGGCGTTTTTCGTCGTCGGCCGGATCGCTCCAGTAGGTGACCATCCAGCCGAGGTCCGCGAGCGGGTCGCCGAGCGTGGACATCTCCCAGTCGAAGAGCGCGATCGGGCGCGGCCGGTCGCCGTTGGGATCCCACATCACGTTGTCGAGTTTGTAGTCGCCGTGAACGATCGTGGCCGGCTGCGTTTGGGGCATGTGGGCCGTCAGCCACTGCTGAATCTTCGCCATCACCGGCAGCGGACGCGTCTTTGGGATCGTGCGTTCGAGCTGATCGCTCCATCGATGCACCTGGCGCTCGATATAACCGTCGGGCCGGCCGAAGCCTTCGAGTCCGACCGCACGCCAATCGACCGCCTGGAGCGCGACCAGCAGGTCAACCATGTGCTCGCTGATGGTGCGCCGTTGGGTCTCAGTGACCGCGAAGCTCGGCTCGCTGGTGGGGACCAATCCCGATCGAATGACCTTGCCGCGCATGTACTCCATCAGGAAGAAGGGTGCACCGATGTAGCTCGAATCGTCGCAACCCGCGAACACGCGGGGCACCGGCACAGGAGTATTCTGCAGCGCGCTGAGCACGCGGAACTCGCGCATGACGTCGTGGGCGGTCGGCAGCAGGGGGCCGCGCGGGGGACGGCGCAGGACCCACGATTTGCCGTCGAAATGGACCAGATGAACTTCGTTGGAATGGCCGAAAGAGATATTTTCGACATGAAGGTCGCCGGCCTCGCCGAGCTTGCGATCGCGCAAAAAGCGGCGCAGCCCTTCGGCATCGATGGTCACTGAAGGACCGGTTTTTTCGTCACCTGTTTCAACCATCGTGCGAACCTGCCTCGGATACGGCCTCACTTCACGCCGATTGCCGCCTAAGGCTATATCGTCTTGATCGAAGAGGCCGCAAGCATCAGCCGGATAAACGGGAATTGCCGGCCAACGGCATAGCGCAAAACCAGCAGGCAAATTGAACGGGAACCGATGAGTTGAGCGCAGGAGCGTGGCACGATCCTGCGGGAGCAGGAGAGCTTATTGATAGTTCGTTGTCGGAACCGGCAGGTAGCCGGTGTGCTGCTGGAACGGATTGCGGCCGAACGGGCTTTCGCCAACCGAGCCGATACCGCCGAGCGTGAGCTGGAACTGGAATGCAGTTTCGCTGGGGTTGTAGGTCTTGGTGACACCCATGTCGAAGGACCAGCAGTCGCAGGGCGATTTCAAACGAACGCCGTACGCCGACGACTGCATCTTGCGTGCGACGAAATCGTAGGATGGTGCGAAGTAAACGCCCATCCGATCGAATAGCTCGTAGTAGGTGCGCAGCACCATGTCCTGGCTATAGTTGGCGTTGACACCCGGGGTAAAGGTCGGTCCGGGCGCGATATAGCCGTAACTAAGCTGCATGAACGATCCTTCTTCGGCCTTGCCGCTGTAAACCCTGGCTTGGTTCCTGGTCCACCACGGCTGGAAGGTGAGGGAGGCGTTCGCGTAGCTGAGTTGATTGGTCTTCGGTTGATAGCCGATTTGCGAGCCGAATGACCATACGCGGGTCGGGAAAGCAGTCGCGGTGATATCAAGGTCCGAGAATCGCGGGGAGCCCGGCGCGATATCGTGCTCGACATCGTAAGCTTGCAGCACTGTCAATCGGAACAACTCTTCGATGGCGCCGCCGCTGCCGTAGGTGCGGGCGCGAAACGGGCTGATAGTGGTGTTTTGCTCGACTTCACCGTCGCCGCCCTCCGGCGCTTGAGACGGTGCGGGCGCGGCCACCTTCGCATACAGCCGTGAGGTGAAGCCGTAGGTGAAGAGGCTGCGCGCATCCATCCGATCGACTTCGTCGTAAAGCGGCAGCTGGCTCTGATTAACCTGCGGAACATAGGAGTAGGTCGCGAGCGGCTCAATCGTATGCTTGATCTTTTCGATCGCGCCCCAGTTAAGATCGTAAACCTTCTCGAACTCGGTACCGATGCCTGCCTGTCCGTAGATCATTTCGCGATGGCGCAGGCCGCCGGGGGCGAGTCCTCCGAGCGACAACCCATTGTTGTACTGCAGCCCGTCCTGGCCGACAGGCGTAACGAGGATCGAGTGGCCGGAAGTGTCGTAGGCGGTCTCACGCAGGCCCAGTCTGCCGTAACCATAGAAGTAATCGCCGAGGCGCCACGGCACCGTCAGTCGCGGATTCAGATCGATACGCAGTCCGCTCTGACCGCGATAGCGCCAGAAGTTCGTGCCGTCGAAGTCGTAGTCGGTATAGGCGAGACCGCCGAATAATTGCTTGCGCCCGCTGACGAGCAGGTCGGGCAGCGTCTGCATCGCGAATTCCTGCGGCTGAATCAGGTCCTGGTTCCAGGTGCCCTGAAGGCGTACGAAGCCGTCGTCGTAGCTATCGAGCAGGCCGAAGTGCGAGGCCGCGTCGCGCATGCTGGCGAAGCTGTTCGGATAGACGATGCCGGTGCCGATCGTGCGCGACAGCGTCCACACGTTCATCTCGCGCAAGAACAGACTGTCGCTCACGCTGACGGCGTCGCCATAGGCCACCAGGTCGTCGGTCAGGTGCTGGCGAAACATGCCGATGATGTCGTAGCGATCGATCGGAATATGCACGTCCGCAATCTGGTTATCGACCACGTCGTTTTTGCGACTGTACGCAGAGCGCAGGCTTTCGTTGTAGTAAGAAACGTCGGCTACCAGGTAGTCGTCGATACCTGAAATCAGCCGGTATTCGCCGAGCAGGCCGACGCGCTTGGAAGTTTCAGTGTCAAGCGCGAGGGTCGCGTCGGAACTTTTGTTAATCGCCCAGTAGTAGGGCTGAACGATTTGAAAACCGCGCAAGCCCGACTCCCCGACGCGCGGGGTGAGCAGTCCCGAATGGCGATCGGTGGCCGCCGGGAAAACCGCGTAGGGCAGCGGAATTACCGGATAGCCGAGGATATCGAAGTGCCCATTATGGGCGTGGCCGGTCTCGCCGAGGTGGACGTCCATGTCGTCGGCGGTAATCGACCAATCGGGCGTTCCCGGCTCGCATCCGCAGGTGGTAAAGAAGCCGTCGAGTACTGCGTAATGCTGGCCGAGCAGCTTCCTGACCTTCTTGCCCGCGAGGCGGTAGGTCTCCTGGTGGTCGGTAACGGTGGCGTCGGTGAGTAGGCCGGTTTCATCGTCGAGGTTGATCAGCGCGTCGCTCGCGATGATGTTGCCGACCGGATCCGTCAGATGAACATTGCCGGTCGCGTGCATCTTGCGGTCGCGCCGCATCAGATCGACCTTGTCCGCGGTGAGCGTGGTCTTGGCCTGTGTGATAACCGCGTCGCCGGTGACGATAAAGCTGTCGGATTTGTAATCGTAAACAAATTTCTGGCCGGTCACGTTCATCGGACCGCCCGGGTGCTGAGACTTTACATATGTGGAGAGGGCAGCCTGCTGAGCGTGCGAGACAATCGCCGTCAGCGCGATCAGTGGGGCAGCGGCGAGCAGGCCGCGCAATAACGATTTAAGCCGCGGCCTCAGGGAACAGTCCTCGACGGCCTTGTCGCGACAGAAACCACGGATAAACCTCCCCCACCAGATAGACCGAACCGGTGACCAAGACTACATCATTGCGCCCGGCCCTTGCCACACTTTCGGCGATCGCCGCGAGCGGGTCGCGGACGACGCGGGTAGGCGCGTAGTTGGAGAATAACGGCAGTAGATTTGTCGGATCAAGAGGCCGCTTGGCCGCCGCACGCGTGATCGTCACGTCGCTGACGCGGGGACCGAGCATCGCGGCCATGCGCTCCCATTGCTTGTCTTCGAGGCAGCCGAACACGAGCCGCGGCTTGACCGCGGGGCCGAGTTCAACCGCGATCGTTTCGAGCAGCGCTTCGATCGCGAGCTCGTTGTGCGCGCAATCGAGGATCACCAGCGGCTCGCGCATGACGATATCGAAGCGGCCGGGCCAGGACATCTTGCGCAGCCCGCGGCGAATCGCCTCCTCGGGGAGGTTCCAGCCGTCCGCGCGCATGGCGTCGGCCGCGGCCAGGGCGATCGCGGCGTTCTCATGCTGAAACGGACCGGCGAGCGCAAGTTCGACGCCTTCGAGGTTCAGCCCGAGGCCGTGATAGTCGAGGCGATGGGCCGGCGCGTGCGATCGATAGGTGAACTCGCGGTCGATCATGAAGGCGGGACTGTGCCGCTGACTGGCGATCGAAGTCAGCACCAGCCGCGCTGCGGGATCGCGCGCGCCAATGACCACCGGCACGCTCTCCTTAATGATGCCGCCCTTTTCGCCCGCGATCGCCGCGATCGTATAGCCGAGCCGA
The DNA here is from genome assembly GCA_050011435.1 of Binataceae bacterium (SeqCode). Lineage (GTDB taxonomy): Bacteria > Desulfobacterota > Binatia > Binatales > Binataceae > JADMIL01. The sequence continues at coordinate 142,131 of JBEKJC010000003.1, read as the reverse complement.
TCCATGTGGTCGAATCCGATCGGCGTAATCACGCTGAGCAGCGGGCGCACCACGTTGGTCGAATCGAGCCGCCCGCCGAGGCCGGTCTCGATCACCGCGGCGTCGACTCCCGCCTCCGCGAAATACAGAAACATCAACGCGACGGTGAACTCGAAAAACGTCAGGGCCAAGTCGGCGCGTTCATAGATGTCGCGCAGCCGCGTGATGTATTCGAGCATCAGCGCAGCGGGCATCTCGGCTCCGTCGATCCGCGTACGCTCGGTCAGATGGACCAGGTGCGGCTTGGTATAAAGGCCGCAGCGATAGCCGGCGGCGCGCAGGATCGCATCGAGCATCGCGGCCACCGAGCCCTTGCCCTTGGTGCCAGCGATATGGACGGCGCGCAGCTTGCGATGGGGGTCGCCGAGGAGCGCGAGGGCGTGGTCCATGCGATCGAGCTTGTAAATCTCGCCGCGCGCTTCCAGCGAATAGAGCCAGTCGAGAGTGTCGGTCATGCGCTGCATCGATGGCGCGTATTTTAATCCTCGCGCGGCCACGGCGAAAGCTCAGCCAGTGGTTCTCAACTGGTGCCATTGGGCGACTATTGATAACTTGAATCTGGCGATCGTCGAACTTGCGATAGCGCAAGCTGCTCAGGCGGCAGTCGACTCACCAGATACGTGACGCGATCGGCCGCGCCGATCGGGGACTCGATAACGCCGCCTTGACGGAATCGCGGGAAAAAGACGCCTATGACGCGAATCTTAGCCGCCGAAATTGCGATCGCGACAGTGCTTTCATTTACAACATTCCCGTCTTCATTCGCGGCCGCATCGCAATTGTCCAATACCGGAACGCAGACGGGCATCGCCGCGTGTTATAGCCATCGATTGGTGGGACATCGTACCGCCAGCGGAAAACGATACAACTCCGACGCACTTACCGCGGCGCACGCCCGGATACCCCTCGGCAGCCGCGTTAGAATCACCAATATCGAAAACGGCAAAAGCGTCGTCGTGCTGGTCAACGATAAAATGTCAGCACATGCGGGCGGAGGAATTATTATGGACGTCTCAAAACGCGCCTGCAGAGAATTAGGTTTCGGCCGCGGAGGAGAAGCCAGGGTCCGGCTCGAGGTCGTCAACTCAAACGCCGCCACCAAATAGCATCGGCGTCGTGCGCGCCGGCTTACGGGGAACTCGATAGTCAGTCGGCGTTCGTCGATAGTGCAGCGTCGTCGTGCGCGGAGCGTGGTAATGCGCTGACTCTACCAAGCAAACTGTCGTTGGCCTTTTAGGGCAGTGGCTGAGGATCAGGCTTCCGTGATTTGCGCGGCCGCGGGGCCGCGGGTTTTTTCGCGGCGCGAGGCTTGGGCGGGCGCAGGATATCGAGCAGTTGGCCGAGCGTCGGGCGCATGCGATGGCGCGGTACAATCGCGTCGAGCATGCCATGCGCCATCAGGAACTCGGCGGTCTGAAAATCGTCGGGCAGTTGTTGATTGGTGGTCTGCTCGATTACGCGGCGTCCGGCAAATCCGATCACGGCGCCGGGTTCCGCGAGATTGACGTCGCCCAGGCTGGCGAACGATGCGGCAACACCACCCGTAGTCGGATCGCCCAGCACCGAGATGTAGGGGATGCGTGCGTCGCGCAGGCGTGCGATCGCGCTCGAGACCTTGGCCATCTGCATCAATGAGAGCACGCCCTCCTGCATCCGCGCGCCGCCGGAGGCAGCAAATACGATGACCGGCAGGCGGCGCTTGAGCGCATAGTCCATCAGCAGGGCGATCTTCTCGCCGACGACCACGCCCATGCTGCCGCCCATGAAGCCGAAGTCCATCAGCGCCAGCGCCGTGTCGTGCCCTTCGATTTTTGCGGTGCCGGTGAGCACCGCGTCGTTGCGGCCGGCCGCCAGGCGCGCGGCTTGCATCCGTTTGGGGTAGGGGCGCGAATCGACGAACTGCAACGGGTCGCCAATCGCGAGGTCGTCGAACATCTCATGCCACGAGCGTGGATCGACGGTGATCGTCAGGCGCTGATCGACGGTGACGCGATAATGGTGGCCGCACTTCGGGCACACATTAAGATTACGTTCGACCTCTTTGCGAAACGCGATCTCCTTGCAGCCGGGACATTTGATCCAGATATCCTCGGCGGCGGTGGAAGCCGTCGATCCGCTTTGCACCCGATCCGTGGCCATGGCAGCAGTATATCGACTTTCGATCAGGCGGTCGCGCCGGCGGCGCCACCCGGCCGGGCCGTGCGCATCGCGGCCTTCAACGCGCCGGCGAATTCGCCGACGATCTCGACCAGGCCCTCGCTGTGGGCGTGCGCCTCGATCAGTTGCGAAATCGCGCTGCCGACCACCACCGCATCCGCGAACGCGGCGACTTCGCGCGCCTGTCCGGGGGTGGAAATGCCGAAGCCGACGCCGATCGGCAGGTTGGTGACGGTCCGCAGATCGCGCACGTTGCCGGGCAGGTCCTGGGCCAGCTTCGCACGCGCGCCGGTCACGCCGGCGACGGAGACGTAGTAGAGAAAGCCGCTGGCGGATCGCGCGATCATGCGGCTGCGTTCGAGCGGCGTGGTGGGCGCCAGCAGGTAGATGATGTCGAGGCCGGCGGCCTTGGCCGGCCGGGCGAGTTCCTGCGCTTCTTCCGGCGGCAAATCGACCACCAGCATTCCGTCGATTCCGGCACGGGCGGCGTCGGCGCAGAGGCGCTCGCATCCGTAATGTAAGATCGGGTTGTAATAGCCAAAGAGGATCAGCGGAATCTGCGTGGTGCGGCGGAGATCGGCGACCATCGAGAGGATCGCCGGGATGGTCGCGCCGGCGGCGAGGCCGCGGGCCGCGGCGCGCTGATTGGCGGGGCCGTCGGCCATCGGATCGGAAAACGGCACGCCCAGTTCGATCAGGTCGGCGCCGCGCGCTTCGAGTTCCAGCACCAGCCGGCGGGTGCGGTCGAGGTCGGGGTCGCCGGCGACGATAAACGGAATCAGCGCGACTTCGTCCCGTGCCCGAAGTTCGGTAAATTTAGCCGCGATACGTCCGTGAGGGTTCTTGATTCGATTAGTCATTGCAATAGTCAGAGGGTCACGCCGAAGGCCTTGGCGACGGTGCCCATATCCTTGTCGCCGCGGCCGGATAGATTGATGACGATTACCTGTTCGCGGGGCAGCGTCGGCGCGAGCTTGGCCGCGTATGCCATCGCATGCGAGCTTTCGAGCGCCGGGATGATGCCCTCGGTTTCCGAGAGCGTCTTAAGCGCCTCGAGCGCCTCGGCGTCGGTCACCGCGACAAATTCGGCGCGGCCGGTCTCCTTGAGCCAGGCAAGTTCGGGGCCGACGCCCGGATAGTCGAGTCCCGCCGCAATCGAATGAGTCTCGCGAATCTGCCCCATCTCGTCCTGCAGCAGGTAAGTGCGATTACCATGCAGCACGCCGACGCTGCCGGCTGTGATCGTCGCCGCATGCATCGGGCCGCTGAGTCCCAGGCCTGCGGCCTCGACCCCGATCATGCGCACCGCAGTATCCTTGATGAACGGATAGAACAGGCCGATCGCGTTGGAGCCGCCGTTGACGCACGCGATCAGCACATCGGGCAGACGGCCCTCGTGAGTGACTATCTGGCGGCGCGCCTCGCGGCCGATTACGGACTGAAAATCGCGCACGATCATCGGGTACGGATGCGGTCCGGCGGCGGTGCCAATGAGGTAGTAGGTATCGCGCACGGTCGCGATCCAGTCGCGCAAGGCTTCGTTGAGCGCATCCTTGAGGCTCTTGCTGCCGGAATCAACCGGCGTGACTTTGGCGCCGAGCAGCTTCATGCGAAAGACGTTGAGCGACTGACGCTCGACGTCGACGCTGCCCATGAAGACTTCGCATTCGCGCTTGAACAACGCCGCCATCGTGGCGGTCGCCACGCCATGCTGGCCGGCGCCGGTTTCGGCCGTGATGCGCGGCTTGCCCATGCGCTCCGCGAGCAGCGCCTGGCCGAGCGTATTGTTCACCTTGTGCGCGCCGGTGTGGCAGAGGTCTTCGCGCTTGAGATAAATCTTTGCGCCGCCGAGCTTGGCGGTCAGGTTGGCGCAAAAAAAGAGCGGCGTCGGCCGTCCGACGTACTCGCGCGAGTAGCGCGCCAGGTCGTCGCGGAATTTGGGATCGCGCCGCGCCAGCTTGTAGGCTTTTTCTAATTCGAAGAGCGCGGGCATTAGGGTTTCGGCGACGAAGCGCCCGCCGAATTGCCCGAAGCGTCCGTGACTATCGGGAAAGTTTTGCATTTGCGATGAAACTCCTTAGCTTGGCCGGGTCCTTGATACCGGGCGCCGATTCCACTCCGCTAGCGACGTCGATCGCATACGGTTTGAGCGCTGCGGCGTGGGCAACGTTGGCGGGATCAAGACCGCCCGAGATGATAACGCGCGCGAGATCGAATCGTTCCAGTCCGGCGAGCGGGCGCGCCTGGCCGGTGCCGCCGTATAAGCGCGGATGCGCGGTATCGAGCAGCGTATAGTCGGCGGAAGTGGCGGGCAGGGCCGCGTCAAGCAGGTCGGCGCGCAGCCGGAACGCTCGAATCACCCTGACCGGCCATCCGCGCAGCGCGCTCTCGTCCTCGTCGCCGTGAAACTGGATCATGTCGAGATCGAGTTCGCGCAGCCGTTCCTGGATGTAGTCGCGGCCGGCGTTGACGAAGACCCCGACCACCGTTGCCCGGCGGCCAATCGCACGGCGGATTTCGCGCGCGCGGTCGATCGTCAGGCAGCGCGGGCTCGGCGCATAAAAGTTGAGCCCGAGCATTTCGGCGCCGAGCGCGATCGCGGCTGCGGCGTCCTCGACGCGCGTAATGCCGCAAATTTTGATTCGAACGCTCACCTCAATTCACCCCTCGATCGCTGCGCACCTGTCCGCAATTTCCTTCGTCATTTCGCGCCACTTGCGCCGGTCGCGCCGAACGCATTCGCCAGCGCCGCCAGTGCGTCGCGAGGAGCGCCGCCGCGCAACAGGCTTTCGCCGATCAAAAAAGCGCGCGCGCCGGCGGCGTCGAGCCGGCGGACATCGGCGGGCGTTTCGATTCCGCTCTCCGCGACGATCAGCGCATCGCCGTCGTATCCGCGCAGCAAATTTTCGGTGGTCGCGAGATCGGTCTTGAACGTGCGCAGGTCGCGATTGTTAATGCCGATAAGCTCCGCATCGACTTTTCGCGCGAGCGTAAATTCCGCCGCGTCATGCACTTCGATGAGCGCGGCCATTTTCAATTCGTGCGCCAGCGCCGCGAGCGAGCGCAATTCGCCCTCCTGCAGCATCGCGGCGATCAGCAGGATACAATCGGCGCCGGCCGCGCGCGCCTCGTAGAGCTGGTAGGGGTCGAAGATGAAGTCCTTGCGCAGAATCGGCAGATCGACGGCCGCGCGGACGGCGCGCAAATCGTCGAGCGAGCCCTTGAAGTGGCGATCGGTGAGCACCGAGACGGCAGCGGCGCCGCCCGCCACGTAATCGCGCGCGACCGCGGCCGGATCGAGTCCCGCCAGTATATCGCCCTTGCTTGGCGAGGCGCGTTTGACCTCCGCGATGATCGCGGGCTTGTGTGCGCGTAGCGAGTCGATAAACGGGCGTGGCGCCGGTGCGCGAACGGCCGCGGCGGCGATCGCCGCGGGCGGCACGGCAGCACGCTGCGCGCGCACTTCGGCGCGCTTCGCCGCGAATATGTCATCGAGGATTGAAGCCATCGGGATTACTCCGATTCAGCCCCGCACGGCGGTCTGGCCGAGACTGGCGCGGCGCAATCTTTCGATCGTGTCGAGTGCGCGTCCCGAGGCGAGGATCTTTCGCGCCAGCGCGACGCCCTCGGCGAGCGAGGCCGCACCGCCACCGACGTAAATCGCCGCGCCGGCGTTGAGCGCGAGCACATCCTGCGCCGGACCGGGGTCGCCGGCAAGCGTGCGCCGGAGCATTTCGGTCGCGTCGGTCGCATCGGCGGCGAGGAACTCAGCGGCGCTGGCCGGCGTCAAGGCAAAGTCCTCGGGGGCGATTTCGTATTCGCGCAGTTCACGGCCCTTAACTTCTACCACGCGCGTCGGAGCGCTGAGCGAGATTTCGTCGAGGCCGTCGTTTCCATGCACCACCATCGCGTGTACAAGGCCCAGGGCGGCGAGCGCCTCGGCCATCGGACGCAGCAGGCGCGGCTCGGAGACACCGAGCAATTGGCGCAGCGGGCGTGCGGGATTCGAGAGCGGGGCGATCAAATTAAAGAGCGTGCGGATGCCGAGCGTGCGGCGCAGCACGGCCAGGCGTGCGAGCGCCGGATGATAGGCCGGGGCGAACACGAAACAGCATCCCGCCTGATCCAGGCAGCGCTTGAGTCCCGCCGCGTCGAGGTCGATTTTTACGCCGAAGCGCTCCAGCACGTCGGCGGCGCCGACACGCCCGCTGACCGCGCGATTGCCGTGCTTTGCGACCGGCACGCCCGCCGCGGCCGCGACCATCGCGGCAGCAGTCGAGATATTGAAGGTGCCGGCGCCGTCGCCGCCGGTGCCGGCGGTGTCGAGTACGTTGCCGTCGTTCAAGTTGAGCGGACGCGCCCGCTTGCGCATCGCACGCGCGCCGCCGGTCAACTCGGCAGCCGCTTCGCCCTTCATCTTGAGCGCAACCAGGAATCCGGCGACCAGCGCGTCGGACGCCACGTCGTCGAGAATCTCGCCGATCACGCCTTCGGCCTCGGCGGCGTCGAGCGAGCGACCCTTCAACACCTGGTCGAAGGCTGCGCGCAGGTTGATCACGCGGCGACTCCGGCCAGGAAGTTGCGCAGCAAATCCTTGCCGTCGCGCGTGCCGATCGATTCCGGATGAAATTGAACGCCTTCGATTTTGTACGTCAGATGGCGCAGGCCCATGACTTCGCCCTCGGCGGTGCGCGCGCTGATTTCCATGGATTGAGGAATCGACGCCGGTTCGACCAGGAGCGAATGATAGCGCATCGCTTCGAAGGGATTGCTGAGGCCGGCGAAAATCGTGCGGCCGTCGTGCAGGATGGGCGAGGTCTTGCCGTGCATCAGGCGGGAGGCGCGGACGACCTTGGCGCCGAAGGCTTCGCCGATACATTGATGGCCGAGGCAGACGCCGAGCATCGGCAATTCGCCGGCGAGCTCGCGGAGGATGGGGACGGAGACGCCGGCCTCGGCGGGGGTGCAGGGGCCGGGCGAGATGACGATGGCGTCGGGCTTGAGCGCGCGGGCGCCGGCGACGTCGATGGCGTCGTTGCGTTTGACCATCACCTCGACGCCGAGTTCACCAAGGTATTGCACCAGGTTGTAGGTAAAGGAATCATAGTTGTCGATCATCAGGAGTTTCATAACGGATTACCTCCGCGCGGCCGCGGCTTCGAACTCGCGGGCGGCGCCGAGCGCACGGATCATCGCGCGGGCCTTGTTGACCGACTCCTCGAATTCGGAAGCGGGGTCCGAGTCGGCGACGACGCCGCCGCCGGCCTGGATATAGACGCGGCCATTCTTGACCACCAGGGTGCGCAGCGCGATCGCGGTGTCGGTATTGCCGGTGTAGCTGAAGTAGCCGACGGCGCCGGCATAAACGCCGCGGCGGACCGACTCGAGTTCGTCGATGATTTCCATCGCGCGGATTTTCGGTGCGCCCGAGACGGTGCCCTGCGGGAAGGTGGCGCGGAAGGCGTCGAAGGCGTCGTAGCCGTCCTGCAGTTCGCCGACCACGTTGGAGACGATATGCATGACGTGGGAATAGCGCTCGACCGTCATCAGTTCGGTCACCTTGACGGAGCCGATATTGGCGACCCGGCCGACGTCGTTGCGTCCGAGGTCGACCAGCATCACGTGCTCGGCGATCTCCTTGGGATCGGCCAGCAGTTCGCGCTCCAAGGCGAGGTCTTCGGCCTCGTTGGCGCCGCGCGGCCGGGTTCCCGCGATGGGGCGCAGCGTGATTTCGCGGCCCTCGACGCGAACCATGGTTTCGGGCGACGCGCCGACCAGCGTCATGTCGCCGAGGCGCACGTAAAACATGTAGGGCGACGGGTTGATGGTGCGCAGGCTGCGATAGAGGTTGAACGGATGGACGGTCAGCGGCGCCTCGAAGCGCTGCGACGGGACGACTTGGATGATGTCGCCGGCGGCGATGTATTCCTTGGCCGCATCGACCATCCCCATGTAGCCCTCGCGGGTCTGGTTGGAGGTGATATTCAATTCACCGTTGCCGGCCGCCGGCGTTTCGAGGCATGGGGCGACGGCGGCCTGCCGCAGCCGCGCGATAGTCTCGTCGATTTTCGCCTGCGCGCTCTGGTACGCGATTTTGGTCGAGGCAAATTCCTCGATCGGGACGCTGGCGATGATTTTGAGCGATTGGCGGACGTTGTCGAACACCAGCACGGTATCGGTGAACATCATGCAGAGGTCGGGAACGCCCATATCGTCGTGCACGGTGTTGGGAATCCGCGACTCGAAGCAGCGCACGATATCGTAGGCCAGGAATCCGACGGCGCCGCCGAAGAAGCGCGGCAGGCCGGGGATTTCGGGAGCGCGCAGCCGCTTGACCTCGGTGCGCAGCGCCTCAAACGCGTTATCGACGTGGCGCGCTTCAATCGCGCGACCGGGCCGAATGAGATCCATGCGATCGGCGCGCGCGCGCACGACCAGCGACGGTTCGGTGCCGAGAAAAGTATAGCGTCCCCATTTCTCACCGCCGCGGACGCTTTCGAGCAGAAATGAGTAATCGCCGCGGGCGACTTTTAGAAAGGCGGACACCGGGGTTTCGAGATCGGCGGCGATTTCGCGGCACACCGGGACGAGGTTGAAACCTTGGGCGGCGAGCGCGTCGAAGTCGGCTGCACCTGGTGTAAGCATCGCAATTAACTCCCAACTTCTGCGGGCAACTCCACGATCCAACTCCACTGACATTTGCCGCCGGCGCGAAATCCCGCGAGACCCAAAACAAAAGGGCCGCAGGACATAGCGCCCGCGGCCCTTGGAGAATCGGTTCTGTCGTGGATTACAAAACCGGAGCGCAGGCGAACGCCTCATGGCGCCAACGCCAGATCGCCCACTCGTTCCGGTTTACGCAGTCCATCATGAAGATAATAAATAGCCAGTCGCTATGCGATTTGTCAATCACCGGGATTTGCGCCCGGCTTGGGCGATGGTTCCGCACCCGCCGTCGCGCCGCCATAGAGGCTGTTGTACCTGGTGCGCATTTCCTGCTGCGCAGCGGCGGCCGCTTCCTGCGTCGGGTAGGGGCCGATGACGACCTTGTACCAGGTCTGGCCGTTCAACTGCGCGGGCACCAGATGGGACTGATAGCCGAGCCCCTGGAGGCGATGAACCATCTCGTTGGCACCGTTGCGATCCATCGCCGCCTCGATCTGGATGTTGAATGGCTTGTGCCGCGTGTGCGCGCCGGGGGATGCGCTGGTGCCGGTCGGCAGCGCGTTAGCGCCGGCAGGAGCATGCGTTGGCGGCGGGGCGGTTGCCTCGGCAGCCGCGCTCGGAGAGCTGCTGCCGACCGCCTCGCCGGGGAAGTAAGCGCCGCCTGACGGTGCGCTGACTTCCCCGGCGGGTGGCGGCGCTTCGGTCGGGAAGCGATCCGATGGCGGCGCGGCTTCCGAAGGCGTCGCGTGCGCGACGGGCTTCGGATGCTTCGCGGCGAGGGGCTTCGAGGTCGCCACACGAGTCGCCGGCGGAGCCGGCGACGAAGCCGCGGGGGCGGGAGCCGGCGACGCTGCCGCCAACGGCGGTGGCGTCGCCGCGCCCGCCGCAGGAGAGGCGGCGGCCGTGTCGGGCGCCGGTGCCGCCTCGGGCGGCGCCGCGACCGGGTAGGCCGTCGCGACCTGCGCGGCGCTCGATTGGCTTTCGCGGCCGACGTCGTAGCCCGCGAGCAGCCCCAGCATAAAGACGGCGCCCGAGAGCGCCGCGATACTGACTAAGATTGCGGCCATGCCGCCGGACTTGATTTCGAATCGCATGCCGCCTCGCGCTCACATCCGATCCGGCGCACTCACCCCGAGCAGTTCGAGCCCGCCTGCGATCGCGTCTCTCAACACTGCCGCGAGGAACAGGCGTGCCTCGCTCAGCTTCGGATCGTCCCGGTTGATTATACGATTGGCGGGCTTGTTGTAATAGCGATGGAACTCGCCCGCAAGCTCCAGCAGGTAGAAAGGGATCCGATGGGGTTCGAGCGCCGCGACCGCATCGGCGACGACTTCGGCAAATCCGACGGCGCGCTTGGCAAGTTCGACTTCTTCCGGCGAGAGCAGTGTGAGGTCAGTGGCCCGCGACGGATCGGGCAGCATCAGCCCGGCCTCGTCAGCTTCTTCGTCTTGCTCTTGCGACAACTTGATGTCCATCTTCCCCGATGCATCCGGCAGGGTGAATCTTGCCCTAACCGCCTCTCGGAAAACGCTCGCCAGCCGCGCGTATGCATACTGCACGTAGAAGACCGGATTTTCCGGCGCCTGGCGCTTGGCCAGATCGAGATCGAAATCGAGATGGCTGTCGTGTTTGCGAAAGAGGAAGAAGAAGCGCACGACGTCCTTGCCGACCTCGGCGATGAGTTCGTCGAGGGTGACGTAGGTCGCCTTGCGCGTGGACATCTTGACCTTTTCGCCGGCGCGCGTGAGGGTCACGAACTGGTAGATGATCGCGCGAATGGGCGTCACGTCGTAGCCGAGCGCCTTGACCGCCGCGATCACCTGCTGATGCTCCGTGATATGGTCGGCGCCGAAAACGTCGATGATGAGGTCGAAGCCGCGCTTGAGCTTGTCGATATGATAAGCGATGTCGGGCGTGCGATAGGTCGGCTCGCGATCGGGTCCGGAGCGCACCAGCACCGCGTCCTTGGGCAATCCGAGCGGCTCGCCGCGCAGCCAGATGGCGCCGTCGTAGTCGGCGAGCAGGCCGCGCTCGCGCAATTGGCCGAGGACCGCGTCGACGCGGCTGATGGTCTGCGGCGGTTGCGGAGTCATCAGATCGCGTTCGTTGGTGAATTGGTCGAAGGTGACGCCGAGAGTTGCGCAGGTCGCGCGGATTTCGGTCATGATCGCGTCAACCGCCGCGCTGCGAAAGACTTCGAGGTCAGTCGTATCGGCGAGGGTGTCGCGATGTTGATCGACGAGCTTGCGCGCAACGTCGCGGATGTACTCGCCCTGGTAACCGTCCTCCGGCAGCGCCGCCTCGCGTCCCAACTCCTCCAGGTAGCGCACGCGGACCGACTCGCCGAGCAGCTTCATCTGGCGCCCGCCGTCGTTGAAGTAGTATTCGCGCGTCACACGATGGCCGGTCGCCTCGAAAAGGCGCGCGAGCGTATCGCCCAGTACCGCGTTGCGGCCGTGGCCGACCGTCAGCGGGCCGGTCGGATTGGCCGAGAGAAATTCGACCTGGACGGTGCGGCCGTTGCCGATTTGGGGGCGCACGAAGGCGGTGCCCTGCGCGGCCGCGCGCCGCAGTTCGCCATGCCAGTAGGCGGGCGCCATGCGAAAATTGATGAAGCCGGGGCCGGCGACGCTGATTTCCTGGATTTCCGGCGGCGGCTCGAGATGGTCCTTGATAATGCCGGCAATGACGCGCGGCGCCTTGCCTTCCGCGCGCGCCATTGTGAGCGCGACGTTGCTGGCGGCGTCGCCGTGCGCGGGATCCTTGGGCGCTTCGATGGCGACCGTGGCAGAGGCCGAGGCGAGTTTGCCGGAGGCGTGCGCGCGCTTGATTGCGGCGTTCAGAATCGAGGTGATCAGATCCTTCATTGGTGATTTAACGGTTAATCGTGCCAGATAGTTGACGGGGAAACTACCGCGTCAGGCGCGGCGAGCAATCAGGGGAAGAGCAAAAAGAGTTCGGGAGAGTTGTTGAGGAACGCGAAACTATAAGTTTTCCAGACACCGAAACCTCACGAGGTTTCAGACTTCCCATCAGGGATTGACGAGCAGCCCAACAGTCTTGACCTGATTTTTCGGACTGCTCGCGATGCTCGGGTGGGCGGCCAAGTCGTGCGGGAAGAAGAGAGCGAGCGCATTAGTGGAGCGCCGCCGCGAAAAGAGACCTAACCCCCGGCCCCGTCCCTGAAAAGGAAGGGGAGGAGAAGGGGATGAGTGAAGGAGCATTCGATGGAACTGGGACTCGACGGCAAGGTTGCAATCGTCACGGGCGGCAGCAAAGGGATCGGACGCGCGACGGCGCTCGGGCTAATCGCAGAGGGGGCGTCGGTGCTGCTGTGCGCGCGCGGGACTGAGGCGCTCAACGAGGTCGCGGCGGCGGCCGGCGATGCACGCGCACGAATCGGGACGGTCGCGGCGGACCTCACCGACGGTGCCGCGATCAAGCGCGTCGTCGCGCGCTGCATCGAACTCTTCGGGCGCGTCGATATCCTGGTGAACAACGCGGGCAGCGCCCGCACCGGCGAATTTCTCAAGCTCGACGATCAGGCCTGGATCGACGACTGGCAACTTAAATTCTTCGGCTACGTGCGGATGGCGCGTGAGGTGCTGCCGCAGATGGAGCGCCAAGGCGGCGGCGTTATCCTCAATGTGATCGGCGCGGCGGCGACCAATCCCCGGCGTTCCTACATGATTGGCGGCGCTGCCAATGCCGCGCTCAATCACTTCACCAAGGCGCTGGCCGACGAGGGCTCCAAGGCCGGTGTGCGCGTGGTTGGAATTAATCCGGGGCCGATCTTGACCGAGCGTCTGCTCAAGATGCGCACCGGGCTGACGCAGTCGGCGGAAGCTGCCGACGAGGCGTTTCGCAAGATGACGCCGCTCGGGCGCGTCGGCAAGCCCGAAGAGGTCGCCGACTTGATACTGTTCCTGGTCTCCGCGCGCGCGGGCTTTATCCACGGCGCCAATATCACGATCGACGGAGGCTACACGCAGGGCCTGATGGGGTGAACACCAACACTCTGACTGCGCTGCGCTCCGCTAATATGTTTATTTCTTGAACCATTCGGCGGAGCGCGCGAGCGTCGGATAGCCTGACCCAATCTGGATTAAAACGCCGTGGCTGGTGCGCGGTGAGATGAAAGCCTCGTAGGAATCCGGCGAAAATTCACGTTCGTCAACCACGCGCACCCCTTGTTCCTTCAACTCGGCGATTTTCACCTTCGAGTTGGGGACGTCGAAGGTCAGATGATGCAGTCCTTCGCCGCGCTTTTCGAGAAACGACCGCACGAATGAATTGTCGCCAAGCGGTTCGAGGAGTTCAAAGATGACGCCGTTGAGGTCGAGTTCAACCAGTGTGAAACCCGCCTCTCGATTCTCGTGCTGGTAGAGAAAGCGCGCGCCGAGCACGTCTTCGAAGAACTTGCGCGCTTCGGCGAGGCTCTTTACCGCGACGCCGATATGGTCGAGTTTGCCGATCGGTTGGTTGGCCATCCAAATCCCCTCGCGTCCCTGCGTACGATCTGCGCCGGACGGCGAACCGGAACTTATCGCAGCGCGACGGCGTCGGGAAGATTGGGCTAATCACGCGTCCGGCCTGAGCTTGCCGAGCTTGCATCGGCGGCGCGGATCGGGTTTTAAGGCGATATGCCGGGAGCGTTGTGGAAGATGCCGCCGATTGCGAAGGTGTACGAAGCGATCGGCGCGATCGGCGACGGGCGGTTGCGAATCGAGGATGCGCGACGCGCGTTCGTGACCTCGTCGGACGGCTCGAAAACCTACGAAATCGAGACCAGCGGCGACGGCCGCGAAATTTCGTCCAACGACAACGCGTCGTTCTGGCAGGGCTATCTCGGCTACCCGGCGATCGCGGTGATGATCGCGCGCGGATTCATCCGGCGCCCCGACGAAGCGGTGGTGCGCGCACTTGCCGGCGTGCCATGGAAGGAGCTCAACACGCGCTACCGCAACGATTACGATCGCACGCTCGCGGATGTGATCGGACGCGCCGCCGAGCGCGGCTGCGATCCCGATGCGATTCGCGCGGAGGCTGTCGCGATGCTCGAAGCGGTGCGTGCGTGGGCGCCTCGGCAAGGTCCGCGACGCCGTCCGCCGCGGGCGGCATCGAGGTGACTCGACGACATGAGGCAAAGTTCGGGCGACGGCCGTGACGCTAGTACGATCGCTTGCCGCGCCACGAGCCGCTCTCGATCATCGCGCCGCCGCCATAACACGAGTAACCGCCGATGATGCCGTTGTCGGCCGTACGTCCGGTGTAGATGCACGAGGTCCCGTCGGGCATCTGCACGCGCGCCGTCATCTGCCCGCCGTTAAGGGTGGCGCGCACGATTTTTCCGGTCTCGTTCATGTTGTAGCAGTTCATGGTTTCGTAGCCGCATCGGTAGAACCCGGTCAGCCCCTTATCGCCCTCGATCATAGTCAGTGAGATTTTCTGCTGCGCGTTACAGCGGTTGGAGGCTGAGGTCGAGCAATCCGCGCGCGACACGCCCTCCCACACCCCGACCACGGCGCCCACTTTGCTCGCCGATGGCGGCGAGGACGAGCTGACGGCGGTCGGAGTGGAGACGGTGGGTGGCGCCACGGAACCGACTTCGCCCGCGCCGCCGGTCGCGCATCCGGCGACGGTCATGCCCGCAAGCGCGATCGAAATCGCGGCGATGGCGCGGATGCATTTGCGCCCGGCCTGAACCCGGCTCGCCGAGGTCCGTGCGGTTAATGTTTGGCCCGATCGGAATCGGCCGGAGACTTTGAAGTCGATCATTTTCCCCCGCTGAATTCGCTGGCGCATGATGCGTATCAATAGGTTTGCCGCGTCCGAAAGGTGCAAGGCGATCGTCGCCTATCGCGCAAGCCTGACGACGCGGGTCGCGAAAACTCCGACAATCCTCGCAGAAGATCGGACGGTAATCGACTGTCCTGCATGGCGGACCTGAGGACGGATGCGGGCGTAGTTGGAATCCAGGAGCGGCGGCCGCGGCGGTCAAGCTGAAATCTTTGCGCGAGGTCTCAGGCGGGCGTCGCTATGACGGCGATCCCTCAAATGATAATCTTTTCCAAGCTTTCAGGAGTTTTCCGTGCCGAGTATCGCGACCTGGATCCGCCAATGCGACGAACATTGGTTCACAGTTATATTCAGCCATTGTCGCGACTTGACGGTGCACAACGCGCGCTTGCGTCCGGTCGATCCCGGCCAGATGGATGCGCTGCTGTTGACCGGCGGCGGCGACATTTCGCCGGACTTTCTACGCCAGCCGATTGCGCGGCCGTCGTTGATTGTGGATACCGATTGCGCGCGCGATGAGTGGGAATTCCGGGCGGTCGGGGAGATGCTCGAGTCGGGGAAGCCGATCCTCGCGATTTGCCGAGGCCTGCAGGTGCTGAACGTCGCGATGGGCGGGACCCTGCATATCGATATTCCCGACCATGACAATGCGGAAACCGCAAACATCCAGCCGCTCAGACATAGCGCGCAGGCGATACATCGATTCGCGGCGGTGAACAGCTCGCATCACCAGGCGCTGGAAAAGCCGGCCGAGGGAATCGAAGTCGAAGCGTGGTCGGCGAGCGACGGCATCGTGGAACAGGCGCGGCTGCGATCGCACGGGTTCGCGATCGGCGTGCAATATCATCCGGAACGACACGCGCTTTATCTTCCATTGTTTGCCGATTTCTTCGATCGAGTGCGGAACACCGGATAGCCATTCGGATTGTATCTGGAAGGTGTCAGATGCTCACGGTTCGCGTCGGTTGCAATATCCATTTTCAATGCGAATCGTCGGCGACGGCGGTCCTGTTGGTCAATCCGCGAATCGATGCGAACCATCCGATACGACAGGAAAATCTTGACTTTGGGCGCGCTGCAAAGTCCGAATCCTTCGCCGATGCGGACGGCAATCTCGCTTACCGGGTGATCCTGGAAACCGGGCTGAACGAGATCCGGCACGACGCGCTGGTGGAGGTGTCCGCGGCCTCGGACAAGAGCGATCAGTTCGGGGAGGCCCCAAGCGTCGCCACGATCGAACCCGCACTTTTGCGTTACCTGCTACCCAGCCGCTATTGCGATTCGGATCGGCTATTCCAATTCGCGCAGGAGAAGTTCGGAAATATAATCGGCGCGGGCGAGCGGGTGCAGGCGATCTCGGACTGGCTGCATAACAATATCGAGTATCGTTTCGGTTCGGGCAGGCCGGATATTTCAGCCGCGCAGGTTATCGAACGGGGCTACGGAGTGTGCCGCGACTTTGCCCATTGCACGATTGCGCTGTGCCGCGCGCTCAATCTGCCGGCGCGCTACGTCACTGGTCATCTGCCGGACATCGGGCATATAGATCCGGGGTCGCCGATGGACTTTCACGCCTACAGCGAAGTGTATCTTGGCGGCCGCTGGCACGTCTTCGATGCGCGCTACAACGAGCCCAGAATCGGTCGGATAAAGATCGCGCACGGTCTCGACGCGGTCGAGTGCGCCTTTGCGACGGTGTACGGCCCTGCCCGACTGACTAACTTCGAGGTATGGGCATACCAGGTCGATCCGGGCCAAGTGAGAGTGGGCGATCCGATCGATCTCGCGAAACGCCTGGACGGCGTCGAGCAAATCAAGTCGTAGATTTTCGACTAGTATTGTGCGCAGTATTGATAAGCATAGCGAACATCGGGGAACGCCGTGATTAACCGCAAAAGTATCCCGCTATCGTGTTACGCGTTGACGCTGGCGCTCCTGCTATTCGCATCGATCGCGCTTTGGGTCGTGCCCGAGGCGTCGGCACAAACGATGGCGGGTTCGATTTCGGCCATGACCGGTACTGCGACGATTACGCGCGGCGGTGCGGCGATTCCGGCGGCCTACGGTATCAAAGTCGATGTGGGCGATCGCATCGTGACCGGGGCGGGCAGCAACGTCACCGTTACACTTGGCGATGGTAGCCAGATCGAAGTTGCGGACTCCAGCAACCTGACTATCGACGAGAACACGCTCAACCCCGACGGCTCGCGCGCCAGCACCAGGGTGTCACTACTTGGCGGGATGGTTCGATCGTTGGTGCGATCGACGCCGGGCAGGGCGCCCAATTTTGAAGTGCATACGCCCAACGCGGTGGCCTCGGCGCGCGGCACCAGCTACGACGTCGATTACCACAAAGATTGATCGCAAAATTATTCTCACCTGATGCGCTCGCGGGCGCTTTCTTCCACTGTGCGCAAGGCCTCTCCTTGCGCTCTGCCGGAGGGCGCCGGCCCAAACGGACAGGTTTGAACTCTCCTGCTCAACCGGCTAGAGCATGACGAGTTGGCACACAAGATCGAGCGGTTACGACTTCGTGTTGGCGCGAGTGCGAATCGGGATTCCAAATTGGAATTTCCATATGACGGGAAGGCACCATGAAGTACGGATTACATCTGGCGGGCGGAGCCCTGGTGTGCGGTCGCAAGGAACTGAAGGAAGTTGCAACCGTCGCGGAGGAGCTGGGCTATGATTCAATTCTCATCGGCGACCACATTATCAACGCGAAGAATATCGAGTCGCCGTGGCCCTACACCGAATACTACGGCAATGATCTGAAACAGCTGCCCTTCTCGATTTACACGGATATCCCCTGGCTCGATCCGTTCGACACACTGGCTTTTCTCGCCGCTGCGACCGAAAAACCGCGCCTCGGCTTAAGCGTTCTGATCGTGCCTTATCGAAACCCCTACGACGTGGCGCGACGCGTGGCGACGCTCGACGTTTTATCCGGTGGCCGGATGATCCTGGGGGTTGGTGTCGGGTGGATGGAAGAGGAATTCCGCCTGCTTGGAATTCCCTTCAACGAACGCGCCCAGCGAACGCGCGAGTATATCGCGGTGATGAAGGCGGTGTGGACGCAGGAGAATCCGCGCTTCGAGGGTCAGTTCATCAAACTTGACCGCGACGTAAACATGCTGCCACGACCGCTGCAGAAACCGCACCCCCCGATCTGGGTCGGCGGCGAAACCATGTCCGCGATGCGCCGCGTGGTCGAATTCGGCGATGGCTGGCATATCGCATTGCTGACCACGGAACAGATTCGATCGCTCTACGAGCGTCTGCGCAGCGCCATGGACAAGGCGGGACGCGACTTCTCGAAGCTCGAATTTACCGCGATGGCCGATATGTCGAGACTCTCGCCAGGCGCGATCGAAAGCTATCGAAGGTTTAATGTATCGACACTTTACATGCTGCCGATGGGCGGGACTCTGAGCGAATTTATCGATGGCATGCGGAGTTTCGCGCGAATGATGCGCGAAGCCGGCTAGTCCGCCGCGCCAGGGAGCCGCGAATGGAGGGTCCGATGAATTTTCGTGACATAGATAAGGCACTGAGCGATCCGGGCTTCTTCGTTGACCATGATCCGCATCCGCTATGGCGGCAGTTGCGCAAGGAGGATCCGATCCATTGGACCGAAGACCTGCTCAAGGGTTTCTGGTCGATCACGCGCTATCACGACATCGTCGCGGTGGTGAGCGCGCCGGCGCTGTTCACCTCGGCGCAACTTATATCGGTTCCCACGACTCCCGAGCTCGACCATCTGACGCCTGAGATGCTCGGATCGGGCGAAATGATGCTGATGACCGATCCGCCGTTGCACGGGGCGATGCGGCGCGCGTTCAATCGCCTGATGCTGCCGCGCGCGATCGGGCGGTTCGAAGTTCCGGGTCCGCAACTGGTGCGGGAAATTCTCGATGAGGCGCTGGCGCGCGGCGAATGCGATTTTGTGCTCGACGTCGCCGCGCGGCTGCCGATGGCGTTCATCTGCGAGATCATGGGCATCCCGCGCAGTGATTGGCCGCACATGTTCAAGTGGGGCAACATGATTGCGGGCAACGAGGACCCCGAGTATCAGGTTGAATCGGGATCCGCCCTCGAGACGCGTCAGGAAGGCAGCGTGAGCATCGGCAAGTATTGCGTCAAGGCGGCGCTCGAGCGGCGGGGCGGAGACGGGGAAGACCTCTTGAGCGTGCTGGGCAACGCGCGAATCAACGGCCGCCTGCTGACCGACAGAGAGCTCGCGCACAACGGCTTGCTCTACGTGGGAGCGGGGCTCGAAACCACGCGCAATGCTATCTCAGCCGGGCTGCTGGCATTAATCGAGCATCCGGCGGAGCTGGAAATACTGCTGCAAAACGAAGCGCTGCTGCCGACTGCAGTCGAGGAGATTCTCAGATGGGCGAGTCCGGTCACCCATTTTGCGCGGGTGGCGATGAAAGACACGGAGCTGGGCGGCAAGCAGATTCATAAGGAAGACCGCGTGGTGCTGTGGTTCCCTTCGGCCAATCGCGATGAAGAGGTTTTCGCAAATCCTTATACCTTCGACATTCGGCGGACTCCCAACGAGCATATCGCTTTCAGCAAGGGCGAACATTTTTGTGCGGGCGCGCACCTGGCGCGGCTCGAACTGCGCCTGATGCTGCAAGCGCTGCTCAAACGGACCAAACAAATCGAATTGACCGGCAAGGTCGAGCGGCTGCGCTCGAACTTTCTCGCCGGCATCAAGCACATGCCGGTGCGCTTCACGCAGTCGCGCGCGGCGGCCTGAGCGAGCGTCCGCGAGGACCCGGTTTTAACCGCTGAGGTCGGTGGGGCGGTCTATCCGTCAAAACCTTCCTGGCTCGGCTGACTAACTTCGAGCTCGTAGGCCATTCGGCGGGAGCCGCCCGAGCTGTGGTAAACGCCGGACACCGGCGGCAGGTCGTTATAGTCTCTGCCGACGGCGACGCGTATATGGCGAATGATGGTGCGATTCCGATGAGTCGGATCGAATCCGGTCCAGCCGGTCCCGGGCAACAGCGCCTCAATCCATGCGTGGCTCGCCAGTTCAGGAGGCGCGGCGTTCGGGTCGCGGCGCGGAGCCGGAGCCAGATAGCCGGAAACATAGCGCGCTGGAATTCCGGCGAGGCGCAGCAGACCAATACTCAGATGCGCGAAATCCTGACATACACCGCCGCCTAGAGTGAGTATGTCGTCAACGGTCGAGTGTACGTTGGTGGTGTCGCCGTCATAGTCAAATTGACTGCGTACGTATTGGATCATGCGCTCGGTGTATGCGGTGATATCTTCGGATAGCTCCGGACGCACCGACCAGAAAAACCTGCGCAAGCGATCGCTGAAAGGCACATAGCGGCTCGAATTGAGGAAGTCGGCGTATTCGCGCACCCTGCCCGCATCGCCGGCAAGAAAATCGCGAATGGTGATTCGCGGCGGTGGCTGCACCGCCAGCTCAAGCCGCTCGACGGTCGAGGTCGAGCTGATTATCAGCTCGGTATGAGGCGGTTGAATATCGATCGAATGCGCGAGGTTGCCGAAGGTGTCGCGATATTCCGAGATTTCGGCGCGCGGCGTGACCTCGAGGTTGAAGGCGAGGCGCTTTTGATCCGGCGCGTCGATCGGAGCGAGCCGCACGACATTATGCGAATGAGATGCCGGCTGTTCGTAGGCGTAGCGGGTGACGTGTTTGATGCGGAACAGCATACGATCAGCGTCGTCGAGGTCTCACACGCGGCGTTGACAGAGTGCGTGCGCGTGGTGCTCGATCATCGCGTTGTCCTCGGCTCGCCGAACCATGGACTCCTTCGGCCCCGATATTATCTACTATCCGCCAGCCCGCAACCAATGACGATTAGACTGGCCGGCGAATTTTTGCAAGAAACCAATGATGAGGGAAAAGCTAGCAGCCCTGACCTTGATACTCCTGCTAAGTCTCGCGGCCTGTGCGTCGAGCGCCGCCGCCCTCGATAGCGCCGCGCCGCATGTTTTCTATCTCGATCCGTCGCGCGTCGATCTGGTGCACATACTGGCGCCGCCGCCCGCGCCCGACTCGCCCGCGGGCAAGGCCGATCTCCAGGCCGTGATCGACACCCAGCACGCGCGCACAGCGGAGCAAGCCGCCGGCGCGCTGGCCGACGGTCAACTCTCGGTCTTTCGCTTTGCCGACGTGATGGGGTCCGGCTTCAAGCCCGCGAATTTGCCGTTTACGGCGGTATTCTTCGAGCGCATCGCCTCCGATGACGTGCAGGCGATCAGGGGCGCCAAGGCCTATTTCAATCGGCCGCGTCCGCATGTTGCGGATCCGGAGGTCAAGCCCATCGTTCGCGAGCGGGCCAACGCGTCGTATCCGAGCGGCCATGCGACTTTCGCCTATGCTGACGCGATCATTCTCGCGTACATGGTGCCGGAGAAGGCCGCGGCGATCTTCGATCGCGCCGGGCTTTTCGCCCACAATCGCGTGGTCGCGGGCGTCCACTATCCGAGCGACGTCGAGGCCGGCCGCATCTGCGGCTCGGTGATCGACAACGTCTTGCTCCACGATGCCCATTTCATGGCGGATTTCGCGAGGGCTCGCAGCGAGCTCCGCCGCGCCCTCGGCTTGAACTAGAAAAATGGCGGGGTATCGACACGCCCGCCATTGGATAGCTGCTCGAGGTGAATGCGTCAGGCGGCCTTCTTCATACCGCGCGGAAGGACGAAATCGAACTCCAGCGTGTAAAACGGCCGCTTCAATCCGCGCTTGCCAATCTCGGCGGCGTCCTCATGCTTCTCCATGCCCGCAATCAGCGATGCCTTGACCGCGCCGACCACGTCGGAATCGATCCATTTGTCGCCCTGCAAAAAGATCTGCGTGATCAAATCCTCAAATCCGGGATGCTGGACCAAGACATGAAGATGAGCCGGCCGCCACGGATGGCCGCCGAGCGCCTTGATCAGCGCGCCGGTGGGTCCCGTCTTCGGGATCTCGTAAGAGGACGGCACCCAGGTCTGGATTTCGAAGCGGCCGCGATCGTCCGCCTTCACCCGCGCGCGCAAATTGAACGGCGCCTTTTCCGGCGGGATGTTGAAATGCGAATAAGCGCCCTCGGCGTCGGCCTGCCAGTAATCGACGATCGCTCCCGGCAGCGTCTTGCCATCGGTCGAGCGCACCGTGCCCGAAAAGATCAGCACGTCGCCCGGCTCGTCGGGGCGATGGGGCACGGCGCACGGCGACTTCATCTCGGGCGCGCCGGCGACATAATACGGCCCTTCGACGGTGGTCTCGGTCCCGCCACGCTCGCTGTTATTGACCACATCGACGGTGGACTCCAGGAAGACGTCGAACAGCAGCGGCGTTTCGCCCTTTTCGCCAACTTCTGTCAGATAGGCCAGCGCGCGATGATACTCGGCATAGGTGACGTGATGTTTGCGAATGAAATCTTTCAAGGTGGCGTTGAGATCGTCGAAAAGCTGGTTCAGTCTCGGCTTGTCGAAATTGCTCTTTGCGGAACTCATGGGTTCACTCTCCTCACGATTGCGCACTATTCGCCCGCGCGGGACGATTCAACATCGGCAGAAGGCGCGGTTCGCCAAATGACGACGCGAGTCATCGCCACTTCCCTTTACCATTTTGTGTTCCGGGTTGTTAGAGTTGGAAGAGCTTTTCCCGTGCGCCCCGATTCATTCGGATCGCGGACGAAAACTCGCTAGGGCTATGGGGGCGAGAAATTTTGTGAGGCCAGGGCTTGCAATCTTCGAGCGGGAAACGCGGCGCGAGGGCGGGCTAGGTACCCGAGCGCCCGACAGTCTGACGATCGCTAATGTACGCCAGACTATCGGGCACCGGATTGACTGCGGTTAAGCCACGGTTGGCATCATGGCAACGAATTTCGTGAACAGGCGCCGACATCGCTAATTAGGCGACCTGCTTGAAGCCGTGCCCGTCATCATGCGCGGAGGCGTTAACTTCGAGGGTCTCTCCGTACGGCTTCACCGGTTGCCTGAAGCTATTGGCGTAGGTCATGCCCCACACGTACCAGTCCGCCGCCAGCAGGGCCACCATCAGGATTGCACTGAAACTCAAAATCGACATAGTTGGGAAAACCATTTGCTTGAGCCTCCCTTGCTCTTGGCAGGGAAGATAAGCACGAGATGTGCCATCGACAAGTCGTTGAGATTAAAGGGAAATATCCATCTTGCGATTCCAGTTCGTTTTCAATTTGCGAATTGTAAGCGAAACGGGAACGCTAAACACTTATGCGGATTCAGCTCTCTGGATATTGGTAAAACTGTATATGATTCAGCGCCATGCCGTATGTTTCAACTCGATCCGGTTGTGAATCTTTCTCGCGCACCCGGTTCTCTTGGCGACCGCTTTGCACCATCCTGAAGACCAGTGAACGCGCCGGAAACTCCGCGGGAACTGGTCGAAGGCACCCTCGACCAGATTCTCTACATCAACGATGCGAGCGGCTACGTCGTCGCGGTAGTCGAGCGCGCTGACGACGACGGCACACGGCGACGCATTACGGTGGTGGGCGAACTCGGCACGATCGAGATTGGCGCGGGCCTGCGGCTGAGCGGCCACTTCGAGAAGCATCCCCGGTTTGGCGAGCAATTTCGGGTCGAGGATTTCGAGACGATTCGGCCGGCGGGCGTCAACGCACTCGAGCGTTACCTGGCGTCGGAGATCAAGGGAGTGGGCCCGGCGCTCGCGCGCCGCATCGTCGATCTTTTCGGCGAGGAACTGCCAACCCTGCTCGACACGGCGCCCGAGCGCCTGCATGAGGTCCGCGGATTGCCGCACGCGGTCGCACAGCGAATCGCGATCGCGTGGCGCGACTCGTCGGGGCTGCGCGAGCTCACCGTGTTCCTGCGCGGCCATGGAATCGCGGCGGCACACGCGCGGCGCATCCACAAGGTCTATGGTCGCGACTCGCTGGCCAGCGTGCGCAGCGATCCCTACGTACTGGCGCGCACGATCAGCGGAATCGGCTTTCGCACCGCCGACGCCGTCGCCGAGAAACTTGGCATCCCGCGCAACTCGATTCAGCGCGCGCGCGCGGCGATGATCTTCCTGCTCGAACGCATGGCCGACGAAGGGCACGTATTCGCGCCGTTCGGATATCTCGAGCATCAGTTCCAGACCGCGCTTGAGATGGAGCCCGACCTTGCGCGCGCGGCATTGGCGGAACTCACCGCGAGCGGCGACGTCGTGGCCGAAGAGGTTGACGGCGCGCCGACCGTTTACCTGAAGCGGCTCCATGAGGCCGAGTCCACCGTCGCCGATCGCATCCGGATGCTGGTGGCGGGCCGCCCGATGGGTGCCGCGGTGGTCGAGCGCGCGATGGAAGCCGCGTCGAAGCCCGGCGGCGTTGCGCTGTCGTCAGAACAGATGCGCGCGCTCAAGACCGCTCTGCAGGCCAAGGTCACGGTCATCACGGGAGGTCCCGGCACTGGCAAGACCACGCTGTTGCGATCGCTGCTGGTGGCGCTCGATTCGGCGGGGCTCAAGCCGACGCTCGCGGCTCCCACCGGACGCGCGGCCCGGCGTTTGGCGGAAGCCAGCGGTCGCGAGGCCAAGACCATTCATCGATTACTTGAGTACTCGCCCGAGACCGACGAATTCCTGCGTTCCGAGCGCTTTCCGCTGCGTACCAACTTTCTCATTGTCGATGAAGCCTCGATGATGGACGTCGAGTTGGCGGCGAGCCTGGTGCGCGCGCTGACGCCGGGGGCGTCGCTCCTGCTGGTCGGCGATCGCGACCAGTTGCCGTCGGTCGGGCCGGGCAGCGTGCTCAAGGATGTCATCGGCTCGGGGCTGGTACCGGTGGTGGAATTGCAGGAGGTCTATCGGCAGGCGCGCGAGAGCCTGATCGTCTCCAACGCGCATCGGCTAAATCGCGGCGAGATGCCGATTACGCAGAACGACGCCGAGGGCGACTTCTTTTTTTTCGAGCGCGCGGCGCCCGAAGACGTGCTCGGGACGATCAAACAGTTAGTGCAGAACCGCCTGGTGGGACGCTTCGGCATCGCCGATCCGCGCGAAATCCAGGTGCTGACGCCGATGAATCGCGGGCCGCTCGGCACCCAGGCGCTCAATCGCGAATTGCAGGACCTGCTAAATCCGCGCGGCCGTGAATTGCGCGCGGGCGATCGCCGTTTTCGCGAGGGCGATCGGGTTATCCAGTTGCGCAACAATTATGACAAGCTGATTTTCAACGGCGCCATCGGACGCATCGTGTCGGTCGATCCGGCGCGCGGACGGCTGGGCGCGGTGTTCGACGAAGGCAGCGCGGAGTACGACTTCTCGGACTTGGACGAACTCGGACTGGCGTATGCGATTTCGATTCACAAGAGCCAGGGGAGTCAGTACCCGGCCGTCGTCATCCCGATGCATCAGAGCCACTTCCTGATGTTGCGGCGCAATCTGATCTACACCGCGATCACGCGCGCGGAGCGGGTCTGCGTGCTGGTCGGGACGCGCAGTGCGCTGATGCAGTCGGTACGCAACGAGGACGAGCGCCGTCGCTTCAGCCGCCTCGCCGATCGCCTCCGGATCGAATGACCCCCGCCAGCCGGTGCAGACGAGGGCGGCGATCCCGCTGTCATGCTGAGTGCTGCGAAGAACCCTGACTCCGTCAAGTTCGCGAATCGGGACCCATTCGCCGCGAGCAGCCCAACCGTCTTGACCCGATTTTTGGGACTGCTCAGGGTGACGCCAGCGCTCAACTTGCGCTCTTCCGGTTGGTGTACCTCGCATATAATCTCTCGCCTTGAATCACTAATTCGCCGGACGGGTTGGGCAGGGGCATGACGCGGCAATCGAGCGAATACATTGCGATGAATCGCGAAGGGGGGATACTCAGCGCGATCTTCGGTCAGGGCTGGGCTGGTACGATCACCCGGTCACCGGTCCTCCTGATACTCTGGTGGCTGGCAATTCTCCAGACCATCCATCTCGCGATAAATTTGCCGCGGCGGGTTTTCCACCACGACTTCAGCGTCTTCTATCCATCTGCGATCGCTTTGCGCCAGCACCTTGACCCCTATGTCGTCGATCTTGTTCCGATCGGCCAGCGCATGGGTATGTACGTCTGGCCGCTGACACATACTACGGATACCCCCACGGCGTTGCTCTTTTTTCTGCCTTTCACACTCGTAGGGCCGGTCGCCGCATACACAATCTGGATCGCTCTGAATGGCGCGGCGATGGTGGCGGCGCTGCTGCTACTCATTCGGCCAAAGTATAGCGGCGTGGATCCCCGAATGGCGCTTGCGGTCGCTGCGCTCGCACTACTCTATGCGCCGATTACCGAAAATTTCCTTTTCGGTCAGCGGCAGGCGATCATCCTGCTGTTACTCGTGATGGTAATGCGATCGCTGCAAAGAGGACGCGAAGCAACGGCGGGGATGCTCCTAGCCGTGGCTGTGGCATACCGCATCTTTCCGTTATTGGTAGCCGGCTATTTCATCGTCCGGCGCCAATGGCGTCCGCTATTATATATGGCATTCGGTCTCGCAATCATCGGGGCGGTGACGATCGCCGCAATCGGTTTGCCGGTATGCCTGAGCTACCCGCACGGAATGCGCTTGGCGATGTCGGCCACGTCCGACCCATCGGATGTGGCTATCCGCGGGTTGATCATAAGGAGCTTTGCGAGGGTATTTGGCGATCATTTGGATAGTCGCATCGAAATCTTTCAGGCCACTACCGTACTATGTGCGCAATTGACTATTTTGGCGCTTACGGTATGGCCTGCTCTGCGCCAGCCCAGGCCACCGGTCTTCGATCAACCTGCCTACTGCCTGTGGGTCGCTGCCGCCGTCGTGCTATCCCCCTTGTCATGGACCCATTACATGATTCTCCTGCTGATTCCGCTCATCGCTATCGCCGCCGCAGCGGGCCGCCATCAATGCAGTCGGCGAGCGTTCTATGCGGCGGCGACCAGTTATCTGCTGATAGCGGTGGCAATGAACCTCAGAAAGAGTGTTGTCGGTGCGGATTGGTGGGCGTACGGCGTCAGGTACACTGCCGAAGGATCGTCGGTGGCGCTCCTGATCGGATTTCTCGCAGCCTATTGGTTCGCGGCCGATAGCAGCGATTTGGAAGACCTGAAGAGGTGGGGCCAGGCACCGATGGCTTTCGCCCCGTCCGATCATTCCCATACGCAGATCGATCCCCTTCGCTCTGCGCTCCCCTGACGAAATTTAGCGGGGGGCAGCGGTAGCTCCAGCGCCGGAGCGATGGGCGAAGGCGGGCATCACTTTCGTTGCGAAGCGTTCCAGCGATGCGCGCGAATGCGCATTGGACATGTCGCCCCATGCGAACGAGAGCACCAGGTAGTCGCATCCGCTGTGCTCGAAAAAGCGCGCGACCTGATCCTGGACCTCGCTGACAGTGCCCGCGATCGCGACGTCGTTCTTGCGCGCAAGGTCGAGGTCGTCGGTGAAGCCGTAGGCGGGAATCGTGCGAAAATCGAGCCACAACTTTGTGATGTTGTTGTAGTAGGCGCGATAGGCCGGGCGCGCGACCTCGTCGAGTTCGCGGTCATTCGCCGCGACATAGGCGTGGCGAATCGCGCCGCGTCGCGGCTCCGCGATATGCGGGTTGAGATCGTTGGGGCCGCCTTTATGTTTTTTCAATTCCTCGCGGTAGAGGTCGGTAAATTTCTTCAGCAGCGGAATCGGTCCGTTGCCCACCATGTGCATCCCGCGGCGCGCGGCGAACAGGATGCTGTCGGGCGTCGCGGTGCCGTACCACACTGGCGGATTCGGCCGCTGCTTCGGCGTCAACACGACTGGCACCGAATCGAAGCGATAATAATGTCCGCGATGGTTCAGATGTTCGTTGCGCAGGCCGTTGATGACTGCGGCGAGCGCCTCCTCAAACATCTCGCGCGCTTCCATAAACGGCACGCGATGGTACGCGAGTTCGAAGGGCGAAACGCCGCGTCCGACGCCGAGTTCGAAGCGGCCGCCGCTGATCTGATCGAGCATGCAGATCTCCTGCACCAGCCGCAGCGGATTGTAGAGCGGGAGCAGGAAGACCAACGGCCCGATATGGATTCGCTGGGTGCGCGCGGCAACCGCGGAGAGCAAGATGGCGGGTGACGGCGCCAGGCCGAGCGGCGTCGCATGATGTTCGGCGACATGGTAGCAGAAAAAGCCGGCGGTCTCGGCCGCCGCGACCATCTGCAGGCGCTCTTCGTAAAGGCGATCGAGCAGCTCGTCGCGCCGCTCCACGTGATCGAAGATGCCGAATGCAATCTCACTCATTCCCGTTCTCCTCAAACACTCATTACTTTCAGGTGAGGGGCCGGGGAGTCTCTCTCAAATCGCTCGCTCCTTCCGTTCCCACGTGACTTAGCCGGCTACCCGAGCATCGCGAGCAGTCCGAAAAACCAGGTCAAGACTGTTGGGCTGCTCGTCAATCCATGGCGGCCGGTTCCACCGTTCCGGTCACGAAGGCGAGCGCGGTCGCGCCGTTGGTGCTCCAGACGCTGTGCGCGCATCCGTTGGGCCGGTAGTTCATATTGCCGGCGACCAGTTCGCCCGACTCGTCGGCGTTGGAGCCTTCGATGACGAAGACGATCTCGTCGCCGACGTGACGATGCCGAGGGAGCTTGGCCCCTGGATCGAACCGTGCGAGCACCACGCGCCGACGCGTCTCCTTGTCACTGAAGATCGGTTTCTGCCGGATGCCGGGGAGCGCGTCAACCCAGGCGATTTCGTTCAGCCGGATAACTTGCGAGGCCGGTCCGCGCTCGCCGTCGGTGGCCGGCGCCACGCCGCCCGTGATAAATGCGAAGACCGTCGCGCCGCGTTTGCTGACCACCGAATGCACGCATCCGTTGGGGCGATAGCCGAGGTTGCCGGCGGTGACAGTGCCGAATTCGTCGGAGATTGCCCCCTCGATCACGTACAGGATTTCGTCGCCGTCATGGCGATGAAGGTTGAGCTTCGCACCGGGCTCGAAGCGCGTCAGTTGGACGCGGCGCTTGGTCGTCGAGTCGGACCAGAGAGGTTTGGCCAGGATGCCCGGATGCATCGTCTGCCATTCAACCTCGCTCACCTCAATAATTCGCGACGCCGTTGACTCGGCCATAATCGGCCTCCCGTGCTGCCGCGAGAATCGCATCGGTGCGCGGCGGCGGCGGCAGCGATAACGGTCGATAATCCGGTTCGGCGGCGCCTGTCAAACATGCGCGAACGGCGGAACCGGGATAATCGCGTGCAGTAGTCGTTCCGCTCACAGCAATTGATTGACGATGGCGAGGCTGAGCGGTTCCTTGAAGCGCACGGTGCCGAGGATCCGCATATTCGTCGCGCGTGCGAGCGCCTCGGCGTCGCCCGCGACAGTGGCGTTGGCATCGCGGTCGAGCGCGTTCAGAATCGCGCCGCGCACCCGGACTCCACGCGTGGCCGCGAATTCGAGCGCGCGTTTGGCCGCGTCGGCAAATCCCGGACGGTGCCCCACGACTAGAATCAGTTCGAGGCGATGCGCGAGCGCGAGGTCGGCGAAATCGTGGGTCGCGTCGAGTTTCGCTGCGAGCCCGTGCGTATCCTCAACGAGCACGATATCGCTCGAGTCCTCGATCTCGCCCAGCGCCCGCTCGATCGCGGCAAAGTCCGGCGGCGGCACGCCGTCGGCTCGTGCAGCATCGAGCGGCGCAAGTGGCGAGCGGTAGCGGTAGGGCGAGACCACATCGAGCGGCAGGTCCGCCGACGCTGCCGCGAGCAGCGCCGCCGCATCGTCGGCTGCGAGCGCGCCGTCGCGCTCGGCACAGCCGGTGGCGGCGGGCTTCATCACACCGACGCGCCGCCCGCGCACCTTGAAGGCGAATGCAAGCGCGCATCCGACCGTGGTCCGGCCGGCGCGGGGGCCCGTACCGCTTAGAATGAAGCCAGTCATCGTCGCGCTCGCCCGGCATCGCAATCCAACCATCGAGTTGGTTAGATCTGCGGCTTCATTTAGATCACTAGCGCGACCCAAGCGAGGCGCGCAAACGGGCTCTTGCGTCCGCGACGGAAGCGGGAGCGAACTTGTAATGCAAAAATAGACCGTGCTTAGATGGCGACAGAGCTAATCGAAGAGGCGAGGTGAACGTGATGGAATACAACGTCATCGACGCGGACGGTCATATTCTGGAGCCCCCCGATCTGTGGGAGCAATATATCGAACCGAAGTTCCGCGAGGGCTGTCCGAAGCTGATCACGGCGGCCGACGGTCTGGAGATTTTTCGCGTGGAGCATGACGACGCGATCGATCTCGGGCGCGGCAAGAAGCGTGTCAGTTTTGGCGCGGTCGGTGCGTTCGGCGCGCGCGACGGCTCGGTCTCGCCCAAGATTCCGTATGCGCAGGGGCGCAAAGGCGGCTTCGATCCGCATGCGCGAATCCCCGACATGGACGCGGAAGGAATCGACGCGGCGTTTCTCTATCCGAGCCTGGGCTTGTTCCTGGGCTCGATGAAGGATCCGGAGTTCGCCGCGGCCGCGTGCCGGGCGTATAACCGCTGGCTCGCAGACTACTGCAAACCGTATCCCCAGCGGTTGTTCGGCGCCGCGATGTTGCCGATGCAATCCGTGGACGCGTCGGTGCGGGAGATGCAGTTTGCGGTGAAGGAGCTCGGCTTCAAGGCGGGCTTTATTCGGCCGAATCCATACAACGGCCGCTCGCTGCACGATCCCGCCTACGAACCGCTGTGGAACGCGGCGGAAGAGATGGGCTTTTCGATCGGCATCCACGGCGGCTCCGAAAGCGGGCAGGTGACGCTCGGGATGGACCGCTTTACGTCGGGCGGCGCCGTGCGCCATTGCGTGGCGCATACCTTCGAGATGATGGCGGCGGCGACCAGCCTGATCATGTGCGGCGTCTGCGATCGCCATCCGAAGTTGAAGTTCGCGTTCCTGGAGTCGGGCGGCGGCTGGATGGCGGGCTGGCTCGATCGCATGGACCGCCATTTCGACGACAAGGGCATGAACGATACGCACCTCACGATGCGCCCGAGCGAGCTGTTCCATCGCCAGTGCTTCATCTCGTTCGAGCCGGTCGAGAAGTCGCTGGTGCTGCTGGCCGACTATATCGGGTCGGACAATATACTGTGGGCGACTGACTATCCGCATCTGGACGGATTTCCGAACGCCGCCAACATGATCAAGGCGATGGGCATGCCGCCCAAGACCTTGAGCAACGTGCTGGCCGGCGGTGCGAAGCGCTACTACAACCTGCACTGATCAACCACGGCCGTCCGCGGTGCCGACGAGGGCGCGGCGGACGGCCTGCTTTATCGCTCACAGGTGGTCGAGGAGCGCAAAACTTGTAGCTTCTTTCTGAAACTTCAATGAGGTTTCAGACTTCCCTTCGGTAAAACACGCGAGAGGGTCGCTGCAAAGCAGGGCGCTATCCGTGTAGTTGGGCGAGGAGGGCCTTGGCGTCGATGAGGTCGGCGGTGTCGAAGCCTTCAGTGAACCAGTTGTAGATCTCGGCGAGCATCGTGCGCGCTTCATCACGCTTGCCTTGCTTCGCGAGCAGGCGCGCTAGGCTCATCGTCGCGCGCAACTCCAACAGTCTCGCTCTCTGGTTGCGGGCGATCTGGATTGCACGAGTGAACGCCATCAGAGCGTCCACTTCGTCGTGAACTTCTTGCAGCAAGAGCAACTCGCCACGCAAACGCCACAACTCGGCCTCGTTATGGCGTGCGCCGGACGAGTCGGCGAAGGCCAGCGCCTCCTCGACGACCGCCAAGCCGCGCGGTGCCGACCTGGCCCTGACGCATAGATCGGCCACTTGCGCCAAGTGGAAGTGTGCATTCGGAAGTTCGCGGCGATCCTTTTCGAAGCGAAACACCTGGTCGAGGGTATCAATCGCATCTACGAATTGGCCGGTCGCCAGCGCGCGCGGCCATGCTGCATACGCTTCGAAGACGCGGCGGTCGGGAGGGTCGAGCTCGTCGAGCAGCCGCAGCGCTTCATCTGCAATCGACGTCGCAAGCTTCAGATCACGTACCAATACGGGGAACCAATAGGTGTGTTCCAAGAGCCCGATCAGATAACTGAACTTGTTGGATTGTTCTTTTCCGAAGGCCAACGCCTGCTGAATACAATGCAGTCCCCGATCGGGGAAACCCATTGCTGCTAGGGCCCGCCCACGAAAGCTCAGGCCAAAGACTCGCGGGTCACCTGGCCAAAAGGCTGCATCGTAATATTCCGGCCTCCATGAGCGACTTCCCTGTTCGCCGTGTCGAGCGGCTATTTCGAATTCGCCCAGGTAAAAGTAAGTGTTCGCGGCAGGTATATGCGCTTTGGCGATGAGCGCCGGGATTCCCGACCGCGCAGCGTCTTCACCCATTTTGTCGACTATGAGCCTGCCCTCGGCAACACTCCCCGATGTGCCCGTAAACAGCCAATGGGAGACCAAAGTCCCCTGGACCTCGGCGCTATCGTTCACCACCGGGACGAGCGAGAGCGCGCGCGCGAGCGTATGCTCAACCCGCTTTCCAGCCCATCCCTCCAGCGGGAAAAGGGATTGCACAAGGACGTTACATAGTCGCAGCTTTTCCCTGTCACGATCACCGGTATTCGCCACGGCGTCGATCAGCAGCAGCGCTGTCTCGAACGCGTCTCGCGCGTCACGATACAGCGAACGGCTGAGCGCCCGTTCGCCAAAGCGGCGCACGTAGTCAACAGCCCTCTCGATGTTGTCGCTGCGACTGTAGTGATGGGCCAGCTCGTCCAGATGATCCTCCAACTGCCCGGCAAACATCGCCTCCAGCGCTTCTCCGGCGCGCTCGTGCAGTTGCTGGCGCCGTTCAATCAAGACCGAGTTGTAGGCGACCTCCTGGGTCAGCGCGTGCTTGAAGATGTATTCGGTATCGCCCACCGCCGGCTGCTCGTAGATGAACTCGCCCAGTTGCAAGTCATTGAGCATTCGCTCGAGTTCTGATTGTCCCTCGCCCGCATGGTTGCGGGAGAGGGCAAGCGGTGCGGCGCCTGCTCCGCGTTGCGCAGGCGCCGTGCCGCGCGGGTGAGGGTGCTGCCACACCGCGCGAATCAGTGACAGCGGAAAATCGCGCCCGATGACGGCCAGGGTTTGCAGCAGCTCCTTGGCATCGGCGGGCAGGCGGTCGATGCGCGCGGCGAGAATCCCTTGCACCGTCGGCGGAATCTTCAGCTCGCCCAGCGGTCGCGTGAGCCTCATCGCGCTGCCGTCGTGCACCAGCGCGCCTTCGTCGAACAGCACCTGCACCGTCTCTTCCATGAAAAACGGATTGCCTTCGGTTTTTTCAGTGATCAATTGCTTGAGGGCGGCCAGTTGCGAATCGGTGCCGAGCAGCGCCGAGAGCATCTCGTCGGCGCTCTCCTGGCCCAGCGGGTCGAGCCGCAACTGCGTGTAGTAAGTCTTGCTGCCCCATCCGTGTGAGTATTCGGGACGGTAGTTCACCAATAGCAATATCTTTGCGGTGCCGAGCGAGTCGGCGAGTAGATTCAGCAACTCCTGCGTCGCCTCGTCGATCCAGTGGAGATCCTCGAAAATCGCCATCAGCGGCTGATTGAGCGACTCGCGCAGCAGAATACGTTTGATCGCCTCCAGCGTGCGCCGCTTTTTGATCTGTCCGTCCATCTGTGCCAGCGGGTCGTCGCCTTCCACGATGCCAAGTAAGCCGAACAGATAGGGCAGCGTGTCTTCCAGATTCCGATCGAGGATCGCGATCTTGCCCGCGACCTTCTCGCGCCGCGTTCGTTCATCGTCCTGGCCCGCGATTTTGAAGTAGCCGTGCAACAGATCGAGCACCGGTAGATAGGCCGACGCCTTGCCGTGCGAGACCGAGAAGGTCTCCAGCACCATCCATCCGGATTGGTTCTTGGCCTTGAACTCGTAGTACAGCCGCGACTTGCCGGTGCCCGCCTCCGCCATCGCCGCGACGATCTGTCCGCGGCCGGAGATTGCACGATCGGCCGCGTGCTTGAGCGCCTCCATCTCGCGCTCGCGGCCGACGAATTTCGTCAGGCCGCGTCCCGCCGAGCGTTGCAGCCGTGTGCGCAGCGGACCAAGTCCCGTCACCTCGTAAACGTTGACCGGTTCGGTGACGCCTTTGACTCTGGTTGGGCCTAGCGGCTTGAGTGCGAAATATCCTTCGACGAATTTACGGGTCTGCTCGCTGATTGCGATCGATCCCGTCGGCGCCACCGCCTGCATCCGCGAGGCGAGATTCGTGGTGTGCCCGATTGGGGTGTACTCGACCTGGCCTGCGCCGGTTGTGATCGAGCGCACCACGACTTCGCCGGTGTTCGCACCGACGCGCGCTTCGATTCGCATTCCGCCATCCGCGATCACCTTCGCAGAGTAACGGCGCAACTCTTCCTGCATACGCAGCGCCGCGTACAGTGCCCGCTGCGGATGGTCCTCGTGCGCGACCGGCGCGCCGAACAGCGCGAAGATGCCGTCGCCCGTCGATTGCACGACGTAACCGTCATACCGGTGGGCAGCGTCGATCATCAGCTTGAGCGCCGGATCGATAATCGCGCGCGCCTCTTCAGGATCGAGCTCTTCCATCAGCTCGGTCGACCCCTTGATGTCCACGAACAACGCCGTCACCGTCTTGCGCTCCCCCTCGATCGTCGTCGAAGCCTCCGGCTGCTCCGGCGCGACACGAATATTGGGACCCGTCGATGCAGCTTGAGGTGAACCGGTAGGAGTAAATGCTGCGTGACCAGCGAGCGCCATCCCGCAGTCCTCGCAAAACGCCGACGAGGGCGCATTTTCCGCGCCGCACTTCGGACAGTGACGCGATAGCGGACTGCCACACGCGGCGCAGAACTTCTTAGCGCCTGAGCTTTCTGTCCCGCACTTTGAACAGCGCATCAACTTATCCCTAAAGGAGAGCTTTCGGCTCCTTTTGTAACATCCGGGTGGGGGTCGGACCAGCGAAGGGGCGGATGCGCGCTTGACTTTCGGGCGTGCGCACAGGGATTAAAGGTAAACCGAGTGAGGTGCTCAGACCATGGAATTTGCGCTTTCATATCCGGCGCGGCCGGATGCCTGGAAGGACCTGGTGATCGCCGAGGATCACGGCTTCACCCATACCTGGTTCTACGATTCGCAGATGCTCTACAGCGATGTTTACGTCTGCATGGCGCTCGCGGCCGAGCGGACGAAGCGCATGACGCTGGCGACCGGCGTCGCGATTCCGTCGAATCGGATCGAGCCGGTCACCGCGCATTCGATTGCGACGATCAACCTGCTCGCGCCGGGGCGCACAGTGCTTGGCATCGGGACGGGCTTTACCGGGCGCAACACGATGGGCTTGCCGCCGGTGCCGCTCCAGCGGCTGCGCGAATATATCGAGATGGTGCGCAAGCTGTTGCGCGGCGAAGAGGTGCTCTATCGCGAGGGCAAGCGCGAGCGCTGGATCCGCTTTCTGCATCAGGACAATGGCTATATCAACTTGAAGGATCCCATTCCGATCCACATGGCGGCCGACGGGACCAAGGCGCTGGAGCTAGCCGGAGAGATTGCCGACGGCTGGCTGACGGTGATGGCCGACGCGCCGCGCTTTCGCGAAAAATTCAACGCAGTCAAGAAAGGGGCCGAGCGTGCGGGACGATCGGTGACGAAGCTGCCGACGGCGGTGCTGACGACGGCCTGCGTGCTGCGCGACGGCGAGTCGATCACCTCGCCGCGAGTGGTCGAGCGCGTCGGACCGTTCGCAATCGTGATGCTGCATGCGCTGTGGGAGCAGTCGGCGGTGGGCGCGGGCCTGCAGGGTCCGATGCTGAAACTATGGGAACGCTATCGCGACGAATACGCTGCCAAGATGAAGACGCCCGCCGATCGGCGCTACCTTGAGATGCACGAGGGGCATCTCATTTATCTGAGGCCGGGCGAGGAAAGGTATGTTGATGAGAACCTGGTGCGGCTTACGCTGACGGGGCGCGGCGAAGAGATTATCGCGCGGCTCAAGGCGCTGGAGGTCGAGGGCTTGAAGCAGGTCGCAATCCAGGTGGTGAACAACGGGCGTGAGATGATCGAGGAGTTCAGCCGCGAGGTGATTGCGAAGTACTAGTCGGAAACGAGCGCGATATCTCAAAGTACGATTGATACGGGAGCGTTCGCAGTGACTATCTGAGTGGACATGAGGAATCGGCATGGGTGATCAATTCATAGTGGCAAAAGAGGACGGCGTCGCCGTTCTCAGCTTCAATCGCCCGGAGAAGCGAAATCCGCTCAACGAAGGCAGCCTGTCGGAATTGTATGAGCATCTGATGGTGCTCCGCGATGACACCGACGTGCGCGCATTGGTGCTGACGGGGTCGGGCAGCAGCTTCTGCGCCGGTGCGGATATGTCGCACATGAAGGGCGTCACCGACGAGGCGGAACGGGTGCGCCTGTTCAGTTCGGTTCCCGCGCGCCGGCGACAATTGGTGCGCCGCACGATGGAATTGTTGGTCAACCTCGAGCTGCCCACGGTCGCGGCGGTGAACGGGTATGCGGTCGGCGGCGGATGGTTCCTGGCACTCTCCTGCGACTTTCGTATCGCGGTCGAGGGCGCGGAATTCTGGATGCCAGAAATCGACCTGGGAGTGCCGGGACCGCGCGAGCCCGAACGGCGTCTGCGCGAAGAAGTAGGCATGGCGCGCGCGAAGGAGATCATCCTGACCTGCCGACATTTCAAATCCGAAGAGCTGTATCAGTGGGGCCTGCTCAATCGCGTGGTGAAGAAGGCCGAGTTGATGCCGGCGGCGATGGAGCTGGCGCGCTACCTGGCCTCGCGCAAGCGCGCGGCGATGATCCAGGCGAAGGCGCAGCTCAATGGCTTCACGCTCGATTAGCTATTTTCGACCGGCGCCGCGGTGGGGCAATGTGTGAGTAAGACGAAACTCTGGGCGGCAACGATCGATGTTCGGTATGAGGTATCGAATGCCTGAAGACTTTCTTTACGAGAAGGATGGTCCGGTAACGACGATTACGTTCAATCGGCCCGAGCGGCGCAACTGCATGAACCGGCAGGTGATGACCGAACTCGAAGACCTGCTGCGCGACGTGCGCAACGATCGCGACGTTCGGATTCTGATAGTGACCGGAACGGGCACCGCGTTTTCGGCCGGCGCGGATATGACGGCGGCGAAAGGGGTAACCGATCCGAAGGAGCGGATGCGCGCGTTCTCGACGCATAACGGCGGCGTGGCGCGCATGGTGGGACGCACCTTCGACCACGTCACACGGCTGGATTGCATGACGATTGCGGCGGTGAACGGACATGCGGTGGGTGGAGGATGGGCGCTGGCGGCCGCGTTCGATTTTATCGTTGCGGTCGAACAGGCCGAGTTCTGGGTTCCCGAGGTCGAACTTGGCGCGGCGTTCACCGGCGGCCCGGCGCTCGCGATGGCGGCGCGGCTGGGTCCCTGGCGGGCGAAGGATGCGATGATCCTGTGCCGCCACTTCAAGGCCCGTGAACTATATGAACTGGGCATGGTAAATCGGGTGGTGTCGAGCGGCGAATTGATGCCGGCGGCGCGCACGCTGGCCGATGATCTGATGAAGCTGCCGCGGAAAGCGGCGACCGCGACGAAGCATTTCGTGGATGGAATCTTTATTGGGCCGCGGCTTTACTGACTATTGTGGCTATGGTCAATAAGAGTGGCGACTGAGTATGGGATATCTGCAAACTCTCCGAAAGGAGGCTAACGGCGATGATTGTTCCCGATCGGATTGGGCACGTGGTGATCAAGGTCCGCGACATTGAACGGACGCGCAAATTTTACACCGACGTGATGGGCCTTACGGTCATGATGGAGATTCCCAAAATCAAGATGGCCTTTTTCGCGAGCCACGGCCGCGACCATCATGAGCTTGGATGCGTCGAGGTTGGAGCCGAGGCGCCGGGTCCGCAGCAGGGCGAAATTGGGCTGGTGCATATCGCCTTTCGGCTGCGCGACGAGGAGCATCTGCGTGCGGCTTATCGTGAACTCAAGGAAAAGCGGGTGCCGATTGTTTCGACGGTCGATCACGGGATCACCAAGAGCATCTACTTTCGCGACCCAGACGGCCATCAACTAGAGGTCTATTGCGACAACTCGCCGGAATATATCGCGAGCCTGCCCAATTCGTATGCTGGAATGGACAAGCTTGATTTCGCGTCGGACGAACCGGGCATCAAGGACGCCTTTCGCAAGATGATGCAGTAGGGCACAGTGGTGCGGCGGCACACGCGACGAGCGCGGCGGGCGCGTGAATTTCGGGTTATACACTGGTGAATATGGGTATTCGGACTGGCAAAGAATTCGTTGAAAGCCTGCGCGACGGGCGGACCATCTTCGTCAACGGCGAACGGATCAGGGATGTCACTGAGTATCCGCCATTTCGCGGCACGGTCGCGACGCTCGCGTCACTCTACGACCTGCAGCATGAACGGCGCGCCGAACTGACATTTCCGTCACCGAAGACCGGCGCCGCGGTGAGTGCCTCATTCATGACGGCAGAGACGATCGAGGCCGCCGAATTTCGCGCGCGCGCGGAGGAAATTCGCGCCGACTATACCTTGGGGCTAATGGGCCGACTGCCGGATTTCTGTAATGCGCTGGTGACCGATTTCATGGCGGCGCGCGCGGTGCTGGGTGTTCGTGAACCGCGCTACGCGGAAAATTTCGCACGCTATTATGAGGAATGCCGCGACCGCGACTGGTGCCTGACGCATACGCTGGTCGATCCGCAGATGGATCGCTCGAAGGGTCCGGCGGAACAGTCCGATCCGTTCGCAGCGCTGCGGCTGGTGCGCGAGACCGATACCGGCCTAATCGTGCGCGGGGCCAAGATGCTGTCGACGCTGGCGCCGTTCGCGAACGAATTGTGGGTTGGTCCATTTTATCCGCGGCGCGCGGGCGAGGAGCCATACGCGCTCTGTTTCGCGCTGCCGATGGATACGCCGGGACTGAAATTCATCTGCCGCGAAGCTTATGATCGTGGCCGCAGCACCTTCGACCGTCCGTTGAGCTCGCGCTACGACGAAGAGGACGCGCTGGCGGTCTTCGACGACGTGCTGGTGCCGTGGGAGCGCGTGTTTATCAACGGGGACATCGAGATCTTCAACCGCGTGCTCTCGCGCACGCCCGGTTATGCGATGCTGCAAGGGACGATTCGCGGGATGGTGAAGCTGCGCTTCATGGCGGGCCTGGCACTGCATATCGCAGAGGCGATCGGGCGCAGCGATCTGCTGCACGTGCAGGCGCAGATCGGTGAACTGGTGGCTAATGCGGAACTGGTCAGCGGCCTGGTGCGTGCGGCGACGCAGGAGGTGACGTGGGGCACCACGCGCGGCACGCCGCATCGGTCGCTCGCGGCGACGCTGTGGGTGTTGATACCGCAGGCGCAGATGCGTGCGGCCGAGGTCATCCGGCAGCTCAGCGGCAGCGGTCTGATCATGACGCCGACCGAAAATGATTTCGCCAATCCGGAAATTGCCGGGTACCTCGAAAAATATCTCAGTGGGAAGAATGTTTCGGCGCGCGACCGGGTGCAACTGTTCAAGCTCGCGTGGGACATGATCGGCGAGCCGTTCGGCAGCCGTCAACTACAGTACGAATGGTTTTACTCAGGGGACCCGTACTTCACGCGCACGCGCTTTTTCCGCTCGCCGGTGACCGGTGAATTCAAGGCGATGGTGGATCGGGTTCTGAAGCGCGATCGGAACTGAGTATAGCTATTCACGAATAGCTATTCGCGTGCCGTGCGGCCGGCAGAGGTTCCTGCGATCCGGCCGAAGACCGAACCGGACATCAGGCCGGTGCCGCCGGGATAATTGAAGTAGAAGAGGCCGCCGATCAGTTCGCCGGCCGCGTAGAGTCCGCGAATCGGTGCGCCATCGGTGTTGATTACGGCGCAATCAGCATCGATGCGCAGCCCGCCGAAGGTGAAGGTGATTCCGCAGGTGATCGCGTAGCCCTCGAAGGGTGGCGTGTCGATGGCATTGGCCCAGTTGCTTTTGTCGATCGCGAGGCCGCGCGTTGTACGGCCGTCCTTGACGTTGGGATTGAAGGGCACCTCCGTGCGGACGGCTGCGTTGTAGGCGCGCACTTCTTCGAGGAATCCGCGGGCGTCGACGTCTTCGAGTTTTCGCGCAAGTTCCTCGAGCGTATCGGCGCTGACCTTGCTCACGCGCTTGATTCGATATTCGTCGCGCAGCAGATGGGCGACTTTGCGATCGAATATTTGCCAGGCGAATTGCCCGGGCTGCTCGAGCACCGCGCGGCCATACTTGGCGTAGGTGTAATTGCGGAAGTCCGCGCCCTCATCGACGAAGCGCCGCCCGCGTCCGTTGACCATGATCCCGAATGGGTAGCTGTGCTTCTGGAAGCCGTCGCCGACGCTCAAGTCGCCGAACTCGGGGGCGTTGCGATCCCATCCGACGGCGTGACATCCCGACCAGTTCCCGCAGGGCATCGCGCCGATATCGAGCGCCATGCGGATACCGTCGCCGGTATTGAAGCGGGTGCCGCGCACTTTCGCGAGATCCCAGCCGGGGCCGAGATAGCGCGTGCGCCATTCGGCGTTCGCTTCGAAGCCGCCGCTCGCCAGCACGACGGATTTCGCGATAACGGCGGCGGTATGTCCGCGCTCGCGCACGGTCACGCCGTGGACGCCGTCGTCGTCGTGAATCAAATCGAGGGCGCGGCTTTCGTAACGCACTTCGATGCGGTTGCGCTCGCCGGTGGCGTAGAGCGCGTCGATCAGGCCGGGGCCGCCGCCCCACGCTTCGACGGTGAGGCCGCCCCAGAACTTGAATTTGCCATCGACCTTGAAGGCTTGCCGTCCATAGATCGGCGCGAAGCGGATGCCCTTGGTACGCATCCAGAGCATGGTCTCGAAGCTGCGGCCGACCAGCGTCTCGGCCAACTGAGTATCGGTGCGGTACTGAGTAACGCGGCAAAGGTCGTCGTAGAATTGATCGGCCGGATAGGCACCGAAGTCGGTATTGGCCTTGTCTTCGTCGGTCAAGTCGGGCATCAGGCGCGCGAGGTCGTCGACGCCGTTGTAAGCGACGCGCATCGCGCCCGCGGTGAAGCGGCTGTTGCCGCCCCGTTCGCTGAGCGGCGCACATTCGAGCACGAGCACGCTCGCGCCACTCTCGCGGGCGGCGAGTGCCGCGCAAAAGGCAGCGTTGCCGCCGCCGATCACGATCACGTCATAGGCGGAAGCCATCGATAGTCACTCACTTCTGATGCGATCCCGACGAATATGATCCGAGAACATAGTATTGCCGCGATGATCATACCTTGCCGCGGACGTCGGGCGGCACTATGCTGTGCCCGATCGACTGGTCCAACGCCTCGTAATCCTCGTAGCCGATAGTCTCGTAGAGTTGCGCGCGAGTCTGCATCCGATCGAGCAGCGGTTCGGCGGTGCCGTCGCGCATGAGGGATTCGTAAAGACTGCCGATCGCCTTGGCCGCGATACGCAGCGCTGAGACCGGCCAAATCACCATATTGAAGCCGAAATCCTCGAACTGATCAGCGGTGAAGTAGGGGGTGCGGCCGAACTCGGTCATGTTGGCGAGCAGGGGCGCGTCGATTTCGCGGGCGAAGGTCCTGAACATTTCGGCGGTGGTAAGCGCCTCGGGAAAGATGGCGTCGGCGCCGGCCTTGCGATAGAGCCGCGCACGATTGATTGCCGCGTCGATTCCTTCGACGCCTGCCGCATCGGTGCGCGCGATAATCCTCAGATGGCGGCGTGCGCGAACCGCGGCGGCGATCTTGGCAGCCATTTCGTCGGGCGCGACCAGCCGCTTGTCGTTGAGATGGCCACACTTCTTCGGCAGCGACTGATCCTCGATCTGGATCGCCGCGCCGCCCGCGTCCTCGACCTCGCGCACGGTGCGCATCACGTTGAGAATGCCGCCGAAGCCGGTGTCGCCATCGACGATGAGCGGCAGCCCGGTAGCGCGCGAGATGGTCCGGGTGAAGAGACAAACTTCCTCGAGACCGAGGATTCCGAGATCGGCGAGGCCGAGGCTGGCCGAAAGGGCGGCGCCCGAAAGGTAGAGCGCGCGAAAGCCCGCGCGCTTCGCGAGCAGGCCGGCGAGAGCGTTGTGGGCGCCGGGGATTTTGAGGATGCCGCCGGCGCCCCACAATTGCGCGAGCCGTTCGCCCGGGGGCGCGGATTCGGTTGCGTCGTTACTGAGCCAGGTCATGGCTGATTTTGGACGCGGAGATGGGATAAACGGTAGTTAAAAGGCCGTAAAGTTAGAAAATGCATTAGGATTTGATGGTTGAGTTGGGTTTGTTTTGTAAATTTTATTTGATCGAGCGATCCGTGGGTGGGTAAACCCGGCCAAAGGGCCGGTCTTGTGCGCCGTTTCTCCAG
Organism: Binataceae bacterium (SeqCode); assembly: GCA_050011435.1. Classification (GTDB taxonomy): domain Bacteria; phylum Desulfobacterota; class Binatia; order Binatales; family Binataceae; genus JADMIL01. The sequence continues at coordinate 100,136 of JBEKJC010000003.1, read as the reverse complement.
GGGGAATGGCAACACGAGTTTTATTCTATCATTTTGAGCGCGGCGAAAAATCCCTCTACTCGCTCCTCGCACATGAATAACAGGGTACCGCGCGCGTAGGCGGTCGCGTCAAAGATGAGGTTTTCGGCGACGCTGCGAATTGTGCAATTATTCGATTTCGATAACGCAACAGTCAATTCGCCGAAGTGAATAATGCAGGCGTCGTTGAAGGAGATTTGAGCGAGGGTGATGGCGAATTACGACGTAATTGTGGTCGGAGCCGGTAATGCCGCGCTGGCGGCGAGCGTTTCCGCGCGCAACGCCGGCGCCGAGCGCGTGCTGGTGCTAGAGAAGGCGCCCGAGGAGATGCGCGGGGGCAACACGCATTACAGCGGCGGGCTGCTGCGGATTGCGTTCGACGACGTCGAGCAGATTCTGCGGCTGGTGCCGAAGGCGCGCGAGCTGGAGGGCTTCATCGAGGGCATCGAAGCGTATCCGCGCGACGCCTTCTGGTCCGATTTGCGCCGGATGACGAGTAATCGAACCGATCCGGAACTGGCCGAGATACTGATTGCGAATTCGTTCGATACGGCCGCGTGGATGGTCGAGCAGGGGATTCGCTTCGAGCCGGCAATATCGCTCGGCGCGGTCCGCGTGGGCAATGTGATCAAATGGCCCAAGGGCGCGATCGTGCGTGCGGTGCACGAGGGCGTAGGGCTCTCGCGGATGTGGTTCGCGGCGGCGCAACGCAAGGGCGTCGAGATTCGCTATGGCACTCCGGCGATTCGCCTTATGCAGGAAGGTCGCGGGCGCGTGACGGGGGTTATAGCCCGCGACTCGAACAGCGTTCACGAATTGAGCGCGAGTGCGGTGGTGCTCGGATGCGGCGGCTTCGAGGCCAACGTGGCGTGGCGTGCGCAATACCTCGGGCGTCCGTGGGACCATGCGAAGGTGCGCGGCACTCCGCACAACCAAGCCGACGGACTGCGCATGGCGTTTGAAATCGGCGCGATGCCGTGGGGTCAGTGGAGCGGCTGTCACGCGACGCCGATCAACGCCGAGGCGCCGGCCTTCGGCGACCGCCAGCTCACCGACAAAACCAATCGCCTGTCGTATCCGTACGGCCTGATGATTAATCGGTTGGGTTTGCGGTTCGTCGATGAGGGCGAGGACCAGGCATTATTCACCTACGCCAAGTTCGGCGGAATCATTCTGAACCAGCCCGGCGGCGTCGCCTGGCAAATCTTCGATGCGAAGGTCAAGCATCTGCTCGAGCCGCGCTACTCGACCAGCGATCCGCTGATGGCCGAGAGCCTTGCCGACCTGGTGCGCGAGCTCGACTGCGATCGCGAAACCGCCCTCCGCACGATCGGCGAATACAACGCCGCGGCCGGCCACGGCAGCTTCAATCCGGGCGATCGCGACGCGGTGGCGACGCGCGGGCTCGCGCTGCCGAAATCCAATTGGGCGCAGAAACTCGATACGCCGCCGTTCCTCGCATGGCCGGTAACCGGCGGTATCACGTTTTCGTTCGGCGGCCTGAAGGTCAACGATCGCGCGCAGGTCGTCGGCACCGACTGGAATCCGATCGCGGGTCTCTACACCTGCGGCGAGATGGTCGGCGGCCTTTTTCATCACAACTATCCCGGCGGCTCCGGCCTGATGTCCGGCGCGGTCTTTGGCCGTATCGCCGGGGCGAGTGCCGCGCACGACCGTGTCTGACGCCGCATACCGCATGGAGCGAGGCCCATCGCGATGAAGCAGATTGGCTTGCGCGCAGTCTTCATGCGCGGCGGCACGAGCAAGGCGGTGATGTTTCGCGCCGAGGATTTGCCGCGCGACCGTGCGCAATGGGCGCCGATCTTTCTCGGCGTCGTCGGCAGTCCCGACGCCAACGGCCGTCAACTCGACGGCATGGGCGGGGGCGTCTCGTCGCTTTCAAAGGTGTGCGTGATCGGAGCTTCGACGCGAGCCGAGGCCGACGTCGATTACACCTTCGCGCAGGTTTCGGTCACCGGTGCGGCGGTCGATTACAGCGGGAATTGCGGCAACATGTCGTCGGCGGTGGGGCCGTTCGCGGTCGATGAGGGACTGGTGAAGGCGGTCGGCAACGAGGCCATCGTGCGCATCCACAACACCAACACGCAGAAAATAATCGTCGCGCACTTCGGGGTTGACGATGGTCATGCGGCCGTCGAAGGCGATTTCGTTTTGCCGGGGGTCGCGGGGACCGGCGCTCCCATTCGCCTCGATTTTCTCGATCCGGGCGGCGCGGGAACCGGCCGTCTGCTGCCCACTGGCAACGTCGCCGACCAACTTGAAATAGCGGGCGCCGGCATGGTCGAAGCCTCGATGGTCGATGCGGCTAATCCATGTGTCTTCGTTTTGGCAGAGGCGCTCGGCATGACCGGAATCGAGATGCCCGATGCGCTCGACGCCAATCGCGATCTGCTCGATCGGCTGGAAGCCATTCGCATAGCCGCGAGCCTGCGGATGGGAATCGCGCGCACCGCGGCCGAGGCCGCGAGCAAACCGAGCATCCCCAAAGTAGCGATGGTGACCGGTCCGCGCGCGGCGCGGACGCTGGCGGGCGATCGAATCGCAGCGGAGGCCGCGGACTTGACCGTGCGCATGATTTCGATTGGACAGCCGCATCGCGCGGTGCCGTTGACGGGCGCGATGTGCCTCGCGGTCGCGTCGCGGTTGCCGGGAAGCGTCGCACATCGGGTCGCGCGTGCTCCGGCTTCATCCGATCAGCCGGTCAGAATTGCGCAGCCGTCGGGGCTTACAGTGGTGGGCGCCGCGGTGCGCGGGTCCGCCGACGGATGGATCGCCGATCAGGCGACGGTGTATCGCACGGCGCGCCGCCTGATGGAGGGCGTAGTGTTTGTGCGCGCCTCCGCGTTCCCACGGTGAAATACACATAAGCCGGCCTTGCGGATCGCGTCGCTGAGACCTTTCGCGGGCGCGTGAGCGGACGGGGTGGTGCCAACCAAGACGAGCGGCCGGCCGCATCGCGAAAAATTTACAAACTCTCAGCGCGAATTCGGGGCAATCTCCCGGCGGGGGCGAGTTGAGGATAAGTCCGCTTCGCCAGTGGTTATCCAATAGCCAGATCGGCGTCTTCTTCAATCAACAGCGCGCGCTTTCCGTTCTGACGTCCGCGAAAAAGTCCCGACCAGAATATCTCATAGACCTGGCGAACCGCCTCCGCCATAGTGGTGCGCGAATTGGCTAAAAAATCGGGCTCGCACACGCGCAGAGTGGAAGTAAGCAGAGCCTCGGCCGCAACGCGCGGGTCGATCTTGCGAAGAAGTCCTTCGTCAACGCCCCGTTGGATGAGATGTTCCAACTCATCGGCGATGTCCCTGCGCCATTTGTCGACGGCCCTTCGTCCGGCTGGAAATAACATCACGTCGCGCATGAAAAGCGGCGCGGTTTTCCTGGCCTGCTCGACGCTCGCCCGCATACAACCCTGAACGGCGCTGCGCACGCTGACAGCATTCCTGATCGGTGCGAGGGTCGCGTCCGCGCCGTTGGTTACTCGATGCAGAATGACCGCTTCAAAGAATTTTTCGCGCCCCGGAGCAACCGCATAGATCGTGCGCTTGGAGCATCTTAGCCGCCGCGCAAGCTCGTCCGTGCTGAAATGCAGAAAGCCTTCCTGCGAGAAAAGCTCCTCAGCCTCATCCAGCACGCGACGCAGGCGAACCGGCAAGGGCGTAGTATTGGGCTTTCGCATATTGCGCCTCATCGACCGCACTACTTCTAGCGCTTAGGCCGGCTGAGAAGAAGCGCTGCGCTCCAATCATCTTAGTAGAAAATTGGTTTGACTCGAGCGGTACGGAATGCATAGGATTTGTACCGATGGGACGACCCTTCGCTTGCCGCACGCACCCCGGTCCAGGGCGGACGCGCTCGTAGCACGCACGACGCAGGACCGGCCCTCGCGTTAAATCGGCGAGATCCAAATTTCCGGAGGCACCGGTCGTCTTGGCAATCTGGACATCTCGATATTGGTCCCCTGAGGTCGGGTATGTCTGGGCCCCCCAATTGCCGTGGCGCCGGTGCCTCCCGTGTATCTTCACATCGCTTGCATCGGCCGGCGCTTCTTCGGCAAGCTCATGCGAGCGCAGCGGATAGCAGCCGACACTGTGAGCCATAAGCACAAATCCCCGATGCCCCGCGATCGCCAGTTTGCCCCCGCCCTCGCGCCGGTGTAGCTCGCGATGGCCGCCGCTCCGTCACAGAGTTCCTCGCCTCCGCAACACAGCACGGCGGCTTCGAACAAGTGGATTATCGCGATCGCGGTGATGCTCGCGACGATCATGGAGGTGCTCGACACCACCATCGCCAACGTCGCGCTGCTGCATATTCGCGGCAGCCTGTCGGCCGGCGTGGACGAAGCCGCCTGGGTCCTAACGTCTTACATCATCGCCAATGCGATTGTGATTCCGCTGACCGGATGGTGCGGCGCGTACTTCGGCCGCAAGCGCTTTTTCACCTTCTCGATACTGCTTTTCGTCGGCAGCTCACTGGCGGCGGGCGCATCGCCGAACCTGCCCACGCTGGTCGTCTTTCGCGTGCTTCAAGGCCTCGGCGGCGGCGCGATGATGCCGATGTCGCAGGCCATCCTGATGGAGACCTTCCCGCCACAGGAGCAGGCGGTCGCGATGTCGGTGTGGGGCCTCGGCATGATGCTGGGGCCGGTGATGGGCCCGATGCTCGGCGGCTGGATTACCGACAATTACAGTTGGCGCTGGATTTTTTACATCAACGTGCCGATCGGGCTGCTCGCCGCCGCGATGATCACGACGTTTGTGCACGACCCGACCTATGTGAAGCGCGGCATCAAAAAAATCGACTGGTGGGGCCTCTGCTACCTGGTGATCGGGGTCAGTTGTATCCAGATCATGCTGGACAAGGGCGAACGGCTCGACTGGTTCAACTCCGAGACCATCAACCTGCTGTTGGCGGTGGGCAGCATCGGGGTGATTCTGTTCGTGATCCAGGAGTTGAGGACGGCGGAGCCGATTGTCGACTTGCGCGTGCTCAACAATCGAACCTTCGCGGTGGGCACGGTTTTCACGACGATCGTGATGTTCGCGATGTACGGGACCTACGTCCTGATCCCGCTCTACTGCCAGCAAATCGCCGGCTATACCCCACTGATCGCCGGCTTCGTACTTTCTATTCAGAGTTTCGGCACGCTGGCTTCGATCATGCTGGCGGGCCGGCTGTTCAACCTGATGGACGCGCGCATCCTGGTCGCGATCGGATGCATGATCGGCGGTTACGGCACCTGGAGCATGGCGCACTTCACCGCGCAAATCGATTTCTGGAACATCGCGCTTCCCGGCCTGTATCGCGGCATCGGTTCGGGCCTGATCTTCATTCCGATGACGACGCTCAGCCTGTCGGCAGTCTCAAAAGAACAGATGGCTACGGGGTCGGGATTGTTCAACATGGTGCGGACTATCGGCGGCAGCATCGGGATCGCGATCCTGGTCGCGATGGTGAGCAGCCATTCGCAAATCCATCAGACCTACCTGGCGCAACAGGTGGACCCGTTTCGCTTCGGCATCTGGAGCCGTTCGTTTCCCGCGGCGTCGGGGCAAATCAACGGGTTCATGCGGCACGGGTCGGCTCCATTTCTCGGGATGGTGTATCAGGAGGTGCAGCGCCAGGCGGCGGTACTGGCCTTCGTGGATGATTTCCGGCTCATCGCATATATCTTTTTTTTCCTGACGCCGTTGGTATTTGTAATGCGCCGGCAGGCGGCGACCGGGGGCGCGCCATCCGCACATTGACGGAAAATTGGCGAATGCCGAGCTGCGCGGGCCTTGCTATTGAACGTTCGAGGATGGTACGGAATCTGGTCCCGGTGAGGGCAGGGCTTGAAGAGTCTTGGGGGACCGCTTGAGCCCGCCCTACACTCGGGAACCTCCGGAGAAGTCAACTAATGGCCAGTTCGAGTACCAGCGAGCCTTGGGGGCTTGGCAAGTACATCCTTCAATTCCGCGCGCCGATTGGGCTGGTGCTAATCGCGGTCACCGCTTTCATGGGCTACTGGGCGGCCAACGTCCGGATCGCAACCAGCTTCGAAAATTTCTTTCCGTCGGGCCATCAAAACACGCTGCTTTACCGGCAATTCCAGAATCAGTACGGCGGTGCGCAGACCCTCTACCTGATGATGCGGGTCAAGCACGGCGACATCTATAATTTCAAAACGCTGACAAAAATTGAGGACGCTACGGCCGACGTTAATACCCTGCCGGGCGTTGACCACAACGAAATCTTTTCGCTGGCCTCCTATCGCGTAGCCTTTAGCCGAGCGATTCCGGGCGCGCTCATCTCGATCAACTACATGTATCCGCGCGTGCCTTCGACCACGGCCGGGCTGGACGAACTGCGGCGCAACGTGATGACGCATCGCGAGCCCGTGCAGAGCCTGATCACGTACGATGACAAGGGCGCGATGATCACGGCGAGCTTCAACGAACACGGACTCGACTACAAGGCGCTGTTCGACGGAATCCAGGCCATCATCGCGAAGTACCGGGACGACAATACCGAGATCTTCGTGTCCGGTGAGCCGATCATCTCGGGCTGGGGCTACAATTATCTCACCGACATCAAGGTCATTTTTCTAATCGCAATTTCGTTGATGCTTATCATTCTTTATCTGAGCATCGGCGAGCGCAGCAGTTGGTGGGCGCCGATCCTGACCGGCACATTTTCCGCGATCTGGGGCCTGGGGTTCGTCAGCCTGATGGGCTACAACTTCGACCCCGTGATGCTGGTGATCCCGTTCATCCTGACGGCGCGCGATCTCAGCCACGGAATCCAGTGGCAGGGCCGCTACTACGACGAACTCGATCGCCTCGACGACAAGCTGCTCGCGTGCGCAACCACCACCGACGTGATGTTGCCGCCGGGACTGCTGTCGATTCTCGCCGACATCGCGGGCATTATCTTCATCTCGCTCGGCGGTATTCCGGTGCTGAAGGAGATCGGCGTGGGCGGCACGATGTGGCTGGCGGCGAGCATCCTGATGGTGTTCGTGTTCCAGCCGATCTTCATGAGCTACCTGCCGCGGCCACGCATCCGCGAGCGCAGTTGGCTAACGCGGCGGAGTGCTGGTCAGCGGCGCGGGCCGTTTCACGCCTTCGTCGATTGGTTGGTGAAAGTGCCGGTCACGCCGGGCATCGTGCGCACGTCGCTGCTCGCGGGCGGCGCGCTGTTCATCGTGTTCGGCGTCATTTCGGGACAGCGTGCGCGGATCGGATATCAGACACCGGGTACGCCGCTTTATCGCCAGGATTCAAAGGTCAATCGCGATATCGCCGAGATCGGCAAGTTCTTCCCGACTGACGTCGGATGGGTGGTGCTATCGAGCCCCGACTATCCCGATCCGCAGTCAAGCATCGGCCCGGAAGTCATGCGCATGACCGACGACCTCGGTGCCTACCTGCTCAGCCGGGGCGATGCGACCGCGGTGGCATCGTTTACCAATATTGCGATGAAGCCGCTCAACATGATGTTCCACAACGGTTTCCCCAAGTTTCAAAGCATCCCGATGGGGACCGAATTGGGCGGCAACCTCTGGTACATGTTTCTGGGCGGTAGCGCGCCGGGTGAGATGGAGCGATTCTTCGCTTTCTCCCCGCACATGACCAATTCCTGCATCCGCGTGCTGCTGCCGGATCATACCTACAATCGTCTGAACCAGGTGCGCGCCGACATTAAACGGTTCGCCGACCTGAGAATTAAGCCCGATCCGGCACTGTCGAAGGTCAGCCTCAAGTACCTCGGTGGCGTGGCGGGACTTTATCTCGCGGCCAACGACGTACTGTACAAGCTCGACATCATCAACCTGACTTTCGTGCTGCTGGTGATTTTTCTCTGCTGCGCCTTCAGCTTCTGGTCGATCACCGCGGGCACGCTCTTCATCATCTCGTGCGTGATGGCGAACTTCGGCGCGTTCATTTACATGAATGCGCGCAATATCGGCCTGACGATTGACACCATCCCGGTGATTTCGCTCGGCATCGGCCTCGGCGTCGATTACGGCATCTACACGGTAGCCCGAATTCGCGACGAGGTGATGGGTGGGGCATCGGTCAACGAGGCGGTCACGACCGCATTGCGCAGCACCGGCGCGTCGGTCTTCAGCACCTTCGCCGTGATGATCGGGGGCATTCTGCCGTGGGCATTCTCGCCCCTGCTGTTCCACAACGAGATGAGCGTGCTGCTGATCTTCCTGATGGCGACCAACATGATCGCCGGGGTGCTGATCCTGCCCGCCTACATCGCGTGGCGCCGCCCATATTTCATCACGCGCTACGAACGGACGCCGGGTGCCGCCGCGAGGGCCGCTGCGAGTTGAGTCGCGGGTGCGGCAATAGTTTCACTGAAACCTCACGAGGTTTCAGTTTCCAAAAAACTAAAGGTTCCGCGTTCCTCGACAGCTTCTATCACCTGGCGCAGCGGTGCGATTCCTCGGTTGCTCTAGTGCGGCCCGCGCCATATGCTTCTGCCACACTGCTCGCTCAGTTCAATGAGCGTGCCCTGATTCAAATCTGCGATGGGAACCGCCGCTAATTTTATCCGGCTCGACCGCCGTGACCGCGCGCTCGCGATAGCGGCTGCGCGGACGCTTGCCGTCACCTGGTTTGGTCTGCGCACGGCCGGTTTCGCCGCCGCCAAGCGCAGGGCTTCGCGCGTAACCCCGCCCGACCGGCGCGCCCATGCGTGGTGCGGACCGCCGCCGCAATCGTCGGTCTCGCCACCCACGGTCGATCGCGTCTCATGGGCGGTGCGCGCGGCCAGCCGCTTCATCCCCGGCGGGTCCAACTGCCTGGTGCGCGCGCTGGCGGCGCAAACGCTGCTGGGACGGTTCGGCTATCGCTCGGAGCTGCGGATTGGCGTGCGCAAGACGCCTGACGCCGGCCTCGCCGCCCACGCCTGGCTCGAGAGCGCCGGCACCGTCGTCATCGGTGAATTCGAGCTGGAAAATTACCTGCCGCTCGCGCCCGCGGGTTCGCGCCAAGCGGACTTCTCCGCCTGACTATTCTCGCCGGTGACGCTGTCGCCGATGTGAATTGCGCTAGCGCTTCGTGGTAGTGCTCGACGCATGAAATTCGGATTGTTCGGGATGAACATGCGGCCGTGCGTTACGCCTGAGGCGATCGCGGCGGTTGCGCGCGCCGCCGAAGAGGCCGGCTTCGAGAGCTTCTGGGGTGGCGAGCATCTCGCTCTCGCCGATCCGCAGACGCCGGCTTCGCCAATGCCCCCTCGGATCGATTTCGTTGACCTGAACGTCACGATGGCGTTCGCTGCGGCGCATACGCGCACACTGCGCTTCGGCACCGGGATCATGATCCTGCCGCTGCGCAATCCGGTGATTCTGGCCAAGCAGCTCGCGTCGGTCGATGTGGTGTCGGGCGGCCGCCTCATCTTCGGTATCGGAATCGGCAACCTGGAGTTCGAGTTCAACGCGGTGGGGATGCCGTTCGATCATAAGGGGCGCCGTGCGGAGGAGAGTCTCGCCGCGATGCAGGCGTTGTGGACGATGCATACGGCGGAATTTCGCGGCCGTTACTTTTCGTTTGGCGGCGTGCGGGCCGAGCCGCGTCCACTCCAGCAGCCGCATCCCGAGATTGTATTCGGCGGCAAGACCACCCATGCGTTCAGCCGCACGGCGCGCCTGGGTAATGGCTGGTACGGTTATGCGCTCGACCTCGACGCGACGCGGGTGTGCCTCGAGGGGATTCGCGTCGCCTGTAGCGATGCGGGTCGGCCGTTCGACGAAATCGAAGTGAGCGTCACGCCGAAGGGCGAACTCGATCGCGATCTCGCGCTGCGCTATGCCGAGCTTGGAGTCGGCCGCCTGATTCTGCCGCCGCGCGGGCGCGAGGTCGCCCAAGTTCTGGCGGCGATCGCCACGGCCGAGCGCGACCTCATCGGCAAGGTCTGACGGTTTCTCAACTGCCGCCTACAGTTTCGCGGCGCGTTCGACCAGCGGCGCGAGTTCGCGCACGAGTTTGACGCCATCTGAATCCGCCGATGCGCCGGGCAGCACGACGACGCGGGTGACGCCGGCATCGCGATATTGCGCGAGCGCATCGGCGGTGGGGCCGGCCGCGGTATCGGCGGCCATTTGCAGCACCGAAAATTCGAGCTGGTCGGGGTCGCGCCCGAAGTCGCGCGCCATCGCACGAATCTGCGGTATACATTCGCGGGCCTTTTCGGGCGATAGTCCGCCGGGGCACCATCCGTCGGCATAACGGGCCACGCGTCTCATCGCGTGTTTCGGATCGTGCGCGCCGAGGATAATCGGCGGCCCTGGCTTCTGCACCGGTTTCGGATAGAGCTTCACTGGCGGAAACTTGATGATCTCGCCGTCGTAACTCGCCTCGTCTTTCGTCCACAGCTCGCGCAAGGCCTCGACCGCTTCGCGCAGATGCAGCCATCGGCGCTTGAAATCAACGCCCATGATGGCGGCCTCTTCGGGAAACCATCCGGCGCCGACGCCGAAGATAAACCGGCCGCCCGACAAAAGGTCGAGCGAGGCGACGGCCTTGGCGGTCTCGATCACGTTGCGCTCAGGCAGCAGGCAGATACCGGTGCCGAGCTTGATGGTTTTGGTGGCGGCCGCGGCCGTCGCGAGCGCGACGAACGGGTCGATCAAGGTGGCATAGAACTCCGGCACTTTGCCGTCCTTGCCGCGCGGATACCAGGTCGAATAGGTCACCGGCATCACCAGGTGCTCGGCGACCCAGAACGATTCGAAGCCGAGATTTTCCGCTTCGCGCGCGATCGCGCCGGGGTTACCGGTCTTCTCCGTCAAGAACATCGAGACGCCGATTTTCATTGCGGAACCTCCGGGAAATCGCGTAACCGCCCATGCGGACGCGAAGGGGCTGGCGCCGGTGGGCGCCAATTCCAGTCGGTGAATCGCGCTTAGCGCATAATCAGATTCAATCCGGGGGCGGACGAAAATCGCGCCAAATCCGAATATTCCTTCGGGGCCGCGTCGTTTACATACAACGGGTGACCCGCGGTGGGATCGATAAAAAAGGTCGCGTGAGAATTTATCACGTCCCAGAAGGCCCACACCATCGAGCCGGTCGCGTCAACCGTACCGACATCCGGAACGTCTGCCGCGCGCAGGAAAAGCCCGAAGATGCGCCACAGCTTCAGGTCGGAATCGTAGAGGTCTTCCCAGAGCGGGGCGAAGGTCGCCTTGTCCACGTACATGACGCGCTTGCCGTAACAATAACCCGAGGCTTTCGAGGGAATCTTGCTCACCGCGATCTCGTAAACGTCGCGCACCTGCCACTTCCCCCAAGAGGGCTTGGGCCAACCCAGCGGCATGTCGAAATTCTCGGGAAATTTGCCGGGCGGCAAATTCGCGTTGAGCAGCGCGAGGATCTTTTTCTCGCCCAGCATCTCGACCTTGAGCTCGGTAATGTTGGAATTGAAACCGAAGCGGTAGTCCTCCTGCGTCGAATCGGTGCCCTGGTTGGGACTGCAGCGGGCGGAAGAGGAGACCGCTTGATAGCGGCGCAACTGAGGGAGGAAGAGATAGGTGTCCTCGGGCTTGGTCGGGTCCGCATAGGTGATCGTAAGAAATGCGGTGTAGCGCTGCTGCTCGGGTTCGAGCACCATCAAATATTCGGTGGAAAACTTGCTTTCCGATCCCGGATAGCTCGCAGGTGTATTGGGGTCGGTATTGTAGCTGAGCTGGCGATTGACGATCAGCGCGGCCGTGCAGCTGATGTTGCCGCTGCGATTGATCAGGCATCCTTGGCCGTAAGTATCGACGATCAGATGCGGCAGGTAGCGGTACCAGAGATTAGCCAGCACCTTCCATCCTTGATGCGGTTCGGCGGGATTGGGAAACGGAATGCCGCCCTGGTAACCGGACAACGTCAAGCCGCCATCGGGAAGATCGACCAGCTTGACCTGCGCCGAATATTTTTCGGTGGCCTCCATGTAAGTTTTCGGCAGCGGATGGATGACGGTCGGCCCAACCTCCATCTGGACATCGGGCGGTATCTTCCAGAAATACTTGCCCTGGAACAGCGCGACCATACCGTCGGGCATGAACTGCTGATACTGCTGCCAGTTCTGCCCGGTAATGGTGGTGCCCGGAGCGATGGTGTCGCCGGCCGCTGGAGCAGTTCCCGTTGCGGCCGCGGGCTCCGGGACAGTCGCCGCGCCGGACGCCGGCGCAACGGGCGTTGCCTGTTCGGGTGGCGCTTGAGTCTCGGCGTGAGTGCGCCCGGTGCCGACGGCGAGTATGAGGGCGATCGATGTGGACGCCAATATTATCGAGGTTAATCTTTGACCGTGTCGCAATCCTGATACCGCCATTTTCTCTCCCAAAATCCCGCGCCGCCATCGCCAACGGATGGAGCGCGAACGATCAATGGTTGAACGTTGGTAAATCGCGTAGCCAGTTCAGCGTGTTCGCACCGGCTGCCGGGCGATATTCTCTCCCGTAACAGCCGCTCACCGCAGCCGGCAGATGAAGCAACCCGCGCCTACCCTTCAGCGCGGGGATATTGTCGCACTTTTAACCAAACGGCAAGGCAAAAGCGTTATCATGCCGCGGCCATTGCAGCCCCGAAGGGACTTGCGCGCGGGCGCTTATGAGCGCACGGGCGGGCGCGACGCGGGTACGATCTCGAGCGCGATCTTCTCAGTCCCGCGAACTATCGTGATCGCCGATCGCGCGCCGACCTGGTCGCCCGTGAGCAGCCGCTGCAGGTCGTCGCTGCCGGCGACGGTTTGGCCGCCGAAGCCGACGATCACGTCGCCGCGTTTAATCCCCGCGCGATCCGCCGGGCTGTCGATTTCCACCGACGCCGCCATCACGCCGCTGGGGGTCTTGATCTCGTGGAAGCGGACGACGCGCCGATGCAGTTCGACGTTCTGTCCCGCGATTCCCAGCCACGCGCGCTCGACGCGGCCGTCGCGGATGAGCTGGGCGGCTACGAATTTCGCGGTATTGATCGCGATCGCGAAACAGATGCCCTGTGCGGGTAGAATCGACGCGGTATTGACGCCGATGACCTCGGCGCGCGAACTGACTAGCGGGCCGCCGGAGTTGCCCGGGTTGAGCGCCGCGTCGGTCTGCAGGACGTTGTCGATCAGCCGCCCGGATTGCGATCGCAGCGAGCGGCCCAGTGCGCTGACGACGCCGGCCGTGACCGAATACTGGAAGCCGTAGGGATTGCCGATTGCGATCGCCAGTTGTCCCACGCGAATCGCATGTGAATCGCCGAGATGCGCGGCGACCAGATCGCCACTGCCGATGCGGATTACCGCAAGGTCGGTATCGGGATCGTCGCCGACCAGATCGGCTTGCGTGCGGCGGCCGTCGCTGAGGGCGACATCGATGCGCCCCGCGCCGCGCACGACGTGGCTGTTGGTGAGAACGTAGCCGTCTGGCGTGAAGATGAAGCCCGAGCCGGTCGAATGCGGTCCGGGGAGCGTACGTTCAGGCGCAGCACCGGCGCCGCCGCGCGGACTATTTAACGCCGCCTGCGCACGGCGCGTGACTTCGATATAGACCACCGCCGGGCTGACGACCTCGGCGGCGTGGATCACCGCCTGTGAGTAAGCGTCGAACAGCTCGCCGTCGGCCATCGATTCGGGCGCGGGAACTTGATCGCGCTCGGAACCGGCGTGCGACAGGGCTCGCACCTTGGGTCTCATCTAATAAACCCTCCTGACATCCATTGTAACCATTCTGTCAAGCGTCAGCGGAATTCGGGGGTGGTTTCGAATGAAGTCGTGATTCAGATCATGGGAAGCAGGCGGTAAAACGCTTCGTGCAGTCAAACACTATCGTCACGCCGCTTTCCTCTGATGCTTGGCCACGGACTTTGTTGGACTCTACTTTGCCGTGGAATTGAACAACATTCACAAGGTCGCCTACACATTCGAAGGCGTTCGCCGATGCATCGAACGAAGGCGCCCTGAAAGAGCCTTTCTTTTCGCATGCGCATCCGTAGTCACTGGAGAGAGGGCCTAGAACGCCTACAAGGTCAAAGTTCTGGGAGAGCCCTCCGGTGACGAATTCTATGCAAACGGACTTATCGGTAAAGCCGTAATCGCCCGAAAAAAACGTGTAAATGCAGTCATAAGAGTTGCCTACCAGCTTGTCTTGGCAAGTTCCGCGGGGCGACTCGGCGAAAGACGAGTTACCGATCAAGACGATCGCGAATGCACACAACATCACGAGTGCCGGAAAACTGGCTGATCGCCTCATCGTTTCGGTTCTCTCCTTCAGGATTCGCGTAACGATAGCCGGATCGCGGTTGCACGTCATCCATTCGCCATCGCCGGGCGGTGGGCGATCCGCGCCGCGTGAAGGCGGGTACGGATTGCGGCTTCGAGACGACGACCGGATTGGCGCCGGTCGCCGAGGAGGTCGTGTGGGAGAAGCTGTGCGCGATGCGCGACGGCGCCGCGATCGCGAGCAAACATCTGCTCGGCTAGCGGCGAGGGTCCGGCGGGTTCAGCCGCGGGCTATTCGCGCTCCCATCCGACCGCGGCCTGCAGTGTCACGCCGAAACGCGCGACCATCTTGCCGGCGTCCTCGCGCATCGCACGCCATTGCGCGGTTTCGCTTGCGCGATGGAACGCCTCGGGATTGTCGAAATGAAGTTCCGCCACGCGATGGAACGGGGCGGCCGCGCCTTCCAGGCCGGACTCGGCCCGCGTCAGCACGAGCTTGCGCACGTGCGGAACCTTCCGTGCGAGCGGCACGTGGACGTCGACATAATACTTCTCGAAGCTCTCGACGTCGGACGGTTTGGGTGCTCCCCAGAAGGCGACAATCTTGTACATCTGATGACCTCTCGGGTTCAGCTTGCTTCAGCGCGTAACGCGTCGCAAGCGGCGCCCCTTAATCGCAAAGATTATTGCCGGCCGTTTTAAGGCGAGCGCGGCGCGGTTGAATCGTTGATCGGTCAAAGACCCGCCGGCGTTTGGGCGACACGCATTGCACCATAGGTTATTAAACGGAACTCGATGGAGCACGGCTCTGAGAGCGCCCCCGGCTGAGCCCGCGCTAGAGCAGGAAATCCAACGGCGGGGGCGCGCTGGCAAACTCGTCGCGCACGGCTTCGTAACCGGGCAAATCGTCAACCGTGCGGAAAAAGCCCCGATGGATGTAGCCGAACAGCGGCACTCCGCGCGCGGCGATCGGTGCGAACAGATCGCCCATCAGGGAGAACGGCGGCGCCGCCGGCGTCATCGCGAAAACCTCCGGTTCGCAGACCATCACGCCGCAGTACATATACGGCGTGAGCGCCGCCGCGACGTTCGCGTCCAGGTCGCGCGGGTAGTCGATAAACTCGCCGCGCGCGCGCCCGCGCAGCAGGCGCATCCGGCGAATCCGTCCCGCAGCGTCGCATTCGATACGGCTGTAAGCGTCGGGATCGCCGCCCGCGCGCAGCACGAACGTCGCCATCCCGCGGCGCTCGCGATGAAACCCGATCATGGCCGCGAGATCGAGATCGAGAATCGTGTCGCAGTTGAGCAGCACGAACGGTTCGTTGCCGAAGTACTCGCGCAGCACCACCAGCGGGCCCCCGGTTCCGGCCAGCACGCGCTCGGGTGAATAGGTAATTCGCAGACCTAGCGCCGCGCCGTCACCGATCGTGCGTTCGATCTCGGCGGCCAGGTGATGCACATTAATCGCGACCTCGGTGATGCCCGCCCGCTTGAGCATCAGCAACGGGTAATGGATCAGCGGGCGGCCGCCGACTTCCAGAATCGGTTTGGGCGTCGTTTCGGTGAGCGGCCGCAGACGCTCGCCGTAGCCGGCCGAAAGCACCAACCCCTTCATCGCGCCGCGGACGCGACACAAATGGAAATGTTTCGCATCATCGTGAGTATCATGCGCGATGACGCGCGATCGCGCTACGCGCCCAATGCTGCGTGCAGTCGCGCGAAGTCCTTGCGACCCGCAAGCACGCGGCGCGCCTGATCGAGCGCATAGGGAATGTAGGCGGCGTAACCCTGCTTGCCGTTGCGTTCGAGCCAGATAAAGCGTCCGATCACCTTCAGCGCGTGTTGCAGGACGCACAGGCGGTAGCTCTCGAGGAATTCGTCGAGCGTTAGCGCCATCGGCGTCCCGCGCCGAATGTGCGCGGCGAAGTAGTAGTCGAGCATGCGCCGCTCGATCGTCGGCGTGATGATGCGAACGGCGTCGCGCGTCGTCAGCAGCACCGCGAGGTCCTGCGCCGCCGGCGCCATCAGGGCGTCCTGGAAATCGATCACGCGCAGCCGCCATGTGTTTTGCGGCGTCGCCTGCAGGAAGAGATTGTTACCGTGGTAGTCGCGATGCGAAAGCACGCGCGGGTAGCGGCCGAGGCGCGCCGCGAGGTCGTCGAGTTCGGGTGCGATCGCATTGGGGTCGGCCGCCGGCGACACTTCGGCGACGCCGTAATCAACGAACTGCGACAGCTCCCAGCGAAACAACCGCTCGTCGTAAGCCACGCGCGCCGCGATCAAGCCGTGGTCGAGACGGCGCGTGCCCTCGAGATGAATCGTCAGCAGTTCATCGGCGGCGAGCCGGTAGAGATCGCCCGCGTCGCCATGCAGCGCGGCCTCGAAGAGCGGGAGTTCGCCGACATCTTCGACCAGCAGCAGACGTGCGCGCGCGTCGTCCGCGTAAACCTCGGGGACCGCCACCCCAGCCGTCGCGAGGAAACGTTGCAGGCTGATCCACGGCGGCTCCGCGAGCGGCTCGGGAATCAGATTGAGGGCGCGTGCGTATAGCGGGAGATCGTCGGGACCGAGATCGATCGCGATCGCGGTGGACGGCGTCGTGCGATTGTCATCGCTATCAGCGTGCGCTATCGAGACGCGCCAGAAGCGGCGCGACGACGCGTCGCCCTTGAGCGCGTTGAGCGACGCGACGCTCGCGCCGGGAAAGCGCCTGGCGACGGTGCCTTGCAGCCACGCTTCGAGTTCGGGTGGATTTTCGCCGCTCACGCCAGCGATATTATCCGGTGCTGCCGGTGACAGGCGAGTACGGGCGGAGAGGGGAGGAGACTTGTGAAACCTTTGACAGGTTTCACACTTCCCACAGGGATAGGTGTGGGTCGGTCTTGCGGATCACGATGAGGAGACCCTACGCGGACACGTAAGCAAGCTGCTTCAGTGCCTGACGAGCAGCCCAACAGTCTTGACCTGACTTTTCGGACTGCTCGCGTCGCTCGCACCACGACGCGCGTCATTATTTCGCGGCGCCCGAATCCTCGACGCCGACCAGGTCCTCGTAGAGCTTCTCGATCTCGCGGTCAAGCAGTTCATAGCGCGCGATCATTTCCTTGGCGTCCTTGCGCACGAGGTAGAAATTCGCATCGTTCATTTCGGTCGCCAGCGCGGCCCGCTCGGTTTCCTTGCGCTCGATCACCGCTTCGATTTCAGCGCGCTTGCGTGCATTTTGCGATCGCCTGCGATCGGCCTCGCGATCGACGGAGCCGGCCGGCTTGCTGCCACCGTTGCTGCTCGCGCGATGCGGCGGCGCGGACTGCGCCGCCGACGCGTTACCATTCACGGAGGTCGCCGGTGCGACGCCATTGGTGGCAGGCTCCACCGCGACGGAACTGCCGACCTGCGTCAGGCGGCTGCGTGCGCCCTCGACCTTGGCCGCCGTCGCACCCTGCGCCGCGCGCGATTCTTCCTGTGCCTTCTTCGCCAGGTAGTCGTCGTAATTGCCGAGGTAGCGCACCGCATGCCCGTGGCCGACTTCGATCACCTGCGTCACGAGCTGGTTCAGGATATGCCGGTCGTGGCTGACGATCACCACCGTGCCCGGAAAGCGCCGGAGTGCCTCAAGCAGGGTCTCCTTGGCGACGATATCGAGATTGTTGGTCGGCTCGTCGAGCAGCAGGCAGTTGTTGCGCCGCGCGATAACCTTGGCCAGCGCCAGCCGTGCCCGTTCGCCGCCCGAGAGCACGCCGACGCGCTTCTGCACCTCGTCGCCCGAGAACAACATCGCGCCGAGCAGATTGCGGATTTCCGTGGACGTCATGCCCTGCGCGCTGCGGCTGAGTTCGTCGAGCACGGTGCCGTCGTAGTCGAGCGATTCGGCGAGGTTCTGCGCAAAGTAGCCCATCACGACCTTGTCGCCGACGATGCGCTCGCCCGCGGTCAGATCGTCCACGCCCGCGAGCATCCGGATCATGGTCGATTTGCCGGCGCCGTTGGGGCCGACCAGCGCGATGCGCGAGCCGCGCTCGATCTCCAGGCTGACTCCGCTGTAAACCGTGAGCTCGCCGTAGCGCTTTACCGCATGGCGCAATTCGACCACGCGCCGTGCGCCGCGATCGCAGTCCGGAAACTTGATTGTCGGCGGCTTTTCGAGCCCCGCAGGCGATCGCAGGCGTTCGACTTTTTCGAGCTGCTTGATGCGGCTCTGGACCAGCTTGGCCTTGCTTGCCTGGTAGCGGAAGCGGCTGATGAAGGCCTCCATGTGCTCGATTTCCACGCGCTGCTTTTCGTAAGCCGCGAGGTCGGCCTGGAAGCGGCGCTCGCGTTCGACCAGGTAGAACGAATAGTTGCCGTTGTATTCGTTCAGCGCGCCGCGCGAGACCTCGACCGTGCGGCGGGTCACGCGGTCGAGGAAATAATGGTCATGCGAGACCAGGATGATGCCGCCCTCGTAATCCTCCAGGTATTCCTCGAGCCAGTTGCGCGCCTCGATATCGAGATGGTTGGTCGGCTCATCGAGCATCAGGAAGTCGGGCCGCTGCAGCAACAGCTTGGCCAGCGCGATGCGCATGCGGATGCCGCCCGAGAACTCTGCGACGTCGCGCTCAAGGTCTTCCTCGCGAAAGCCCAGGCCGAACAGCACCGACGTCGCACGGCTGTCGGCATTGTAGAAGCCGTGGCGTTCAAGCTCGCTCAGCACGTCGCCCAGTTCCTCTAGGGCGGCGTCGTGATCCGGGCCCGAATGATTGGTCGCCAGAATCTCTTCGATTTCGATGCGGCGGCGATCGTGCTGACGCATCTCGGCCAGTGCGGAAAGCGTTTCGTCGAGCACTGAGCGCCCGCCCATCTCGGGCGAATCCTGATGCAGATAGCCGACGCGCGTGCGTTGCGGGCGCGAGATGCGGCCGCCGTCGGGCGGCACCAGCTCGGCGATGATGCGCAGCAGGGTCGATTTGCCGGCGCCGTTGAGGCCGACCAGCCCCACGCGTCCATCGTCGGGCATCGACCAGCTCGCGCCGTCGAAAATCGTCTGGCCGCCGAAATGTTTGGTGACCTTGTCGAGCGTCAGCACTGCGATTCCTCGCGGGCGACGGCATGAAGCGCGCCGCCGCTACGTTCAAACCACTTATCGTAGCGGTCTCGCACGCGCCGTGAAAGGCGTCCGCCCAGAGGCGAGTCGGCGCAGGACGGTTGAACCGCTGGAGCACGTCGGGCCTCAACGACCTCCGGTTCACTCGGCAAGGCGTCGATTTGAATCCGCCGGATGGGTACAATCGAGTTCGCAGTAGCGCCTCAGGGCGAATCCGGGAGGGAAGCAGAATGCCCGCGTTAAACGACGGCGATCGCGTGCTGATCATCGACCGCAAGCTCTTCAAAGACGACAACACGCGCTTTTTCGTCGGCGTGATCGAGGAATACGACACGGTTGCGGTGCGCGTGCGCGGCTACCCCTTCCATCTGAGCCCCTACGAAATTTCCGGTGCGGAGCGCCACGGCGAGGAACGCATACGCGTCATCTCGATGTCGGGGGGCGACCTCATCTACCTGATGCCGCGCGAGCTGGACACGGTCAAGGTGCATCTGCGGCGGTCGCCCAAGTCGCTGATGTTGACCGACGGCGAGGCGTTCACCGTCGATCTCAGCGAATGGCTGCTGCGGGTCTGACGCGCCCACCAACTGGTTCACCGAAGGCTTCGACACCCCCGACCTCATCGACGCCAAGTCCCTGCTCGACCAACTTAACGAACAGTGCTAACTAGCCCACTCGGACTTAGTTCGCGCCACGCCGGCCCGTCGGTGGGCGCAGAGGACCGCAGGAGTTTATCGGTATGAGTTTACGGCTTGATGGAAAGAACGCGCTGATCACCGGCGCCGCCAGCGGAATCGGACGCGCGTCGGCGATTCGGTTTGCCGAAGAGGGCGCCAATGTCGCCGTCGCCGACCGTAACCTGGCCGCCGCGGAGGAGACCGCGGCCGCGGTGCGCAAGCTCGGCCGCAAAGCCTCCGCGATCCAGGTCGATGTCAGCGACCCCGCGCAGGTCACGGCGATGCTCGCGAAGTGCGTCAAGGATCTTGGCGGCCTCGACATTTTGCTTGCGGCGGCGGGCGTTTCCCATGCGCGGTATGGCGAGGGCGAAGTGAAGCACAAGTTGCTCCACGAGATTCCCTTCGAGGAATGGCGCCGGCTGATGGCGATCAACCTCGACGGCTGCTTCCTGACCTGCCAGGCCGCCGCCCGGCAGATGATCGCGCAGGGTCGCGGCGGCCGGATTATCGCGATCGCTTCGGGCGCCGCGAAGATTCCAATCAAGGGCTCGGGCGAGTACGCGGTGAGCAAGGCGGGCGTCTGGATGTTGATGAAGAACATGGCGCTCGAACTCGGCCGCTACGACATCACCTGCAATGCGATCGGACCGGGGGTCATCGACACGCCGATGACCAAGGACCTGCAGGAGAGCAAGAATTTCGATCGCATGATGAGGCAGGCGCCGCTCAAGCGAATCGGCAAGCCGGTCGATGTGGCGAACACCGCGTTGTTCCTCGCTAGCGAGGAGGGCAGCTACTTCACCGGCTCGATTCTGCATCCCGACGGCGGCTTCGTGATGCAATAGGCGGTGGACCTTGGGCGCGGTCTTCCCGCCGGGCGCGCGAGCGCATCGCGCGGGCGTTATCCATCGCTTGGCGGATCATGCTTGCGGTTGTAACCTTCAAGCGAGAATGAAGTTGAGTTGTTTCGATATCCGATGAGACTGGGACGTATCGCCGCATTCACACTGATGACGGCGATCGCGGCGGCCGCGATCGCGTTGAATCCCGCCGGGCTGCGCGCGCAGGACGAGGGCGGCAGCGCGATGGACTCCGGCAATGATTCGGACTCCGTGACGAAGAATCCGTCGATGCCGGCGAGTGACCCGTCGATGCCGCCGCCGATGGCGAAGATGCACATCCGCGAGCCGATCACCGGTTCGATGATGGCGGCGCCGCCCTACGGTACGGCGCCGATGCAGGTCGGCTTCTTCGTGCTTGCCAACGATCCCGAAGGCATCGGGTTTCTGACCTACTCATGGAATTTCGGCGACGGCACGGTCTCCGCGTTGCCGCCGGAACTTTACATTTTCCATAACTACACGATGCCCGGGAACTATGTCTGTTCGCTGACGATCACGACCGTGGACGGACGCTCACAGACCTTCCGACAGGGCGTCGTCGTAAAAGCGCCGGGCAGCTGACGGCGAGCGCGCGTGTTGCGCCGAGCATGGCAACTGGAATCTGAGGGCTGGGCTCCGGTGGCGCGCCACCGAAGGATTTCACCCCGCGCCGTCTCGACGGTTTGAGGGGCTGGATGCGGCCGGACGGTGAAGCCGCCGGCGCGATTTCACAGCGAAATTAAGGCGGCAATGTTTCA
The DNA here is from genome assembly GCA_050011435.1 of Binataceae bacterium (SeqCode). Lineage (GTDB taxonomy): Bacteria > Desulfobacterota > Binatia > Binatales > Binataceae > JADMIL01. Next base: position 78,508 of record JBEKJC010000003.1, on the reverse strand, counting down.
CGTGAAACATTGCCGCGATTTGTTTGCGGGGAAATTTTTCCCCCGTCGTGGTGAAGAATTACATCCACGCGCGGCGAAAAATTTCACCCTTGCGCAGATTACGCAAACGCGCCGCGGCCCAATCAACGAGCGCGGGTAACGTGCATTAAGCTAATACGGGGCCGAGTAAGTGGTGGTGGTTCGTTTCTGTACGGTGCCGTCATTGGGTTGCGTGGTCACGGTGGTGGTGGTTTGATCCGCAGGCGCGTACGGCGTGGGCTGAGTATAGGTGCGCTGCACGGTGCCATTGCTGAATTGGGTGGTGGTAGTGGTGTTTGAATTCGGGACCGGCGTCATCGCGACCGGAGGATTGGTAGTGTCATATTGTCTGGTGGTGGTGGTTTCGGTGACGTGAGTAGTGGGCGTACATCCGGCGATCCAGACCATTGTAAGACCGGCACAAAAGGCGACTAAAAAATTGCTTGCGTATTTGATCATTGCGGCACCTCGATAGATTGTTCTCGACCATAAGCCTAAAGAGACCGGAGGCTCGGCTCGAGCAATAGCTAGGTCGAGTTCTGATTGAAGGCCGAGCCGGCTTTCTGGGAGGACGATTAAGGATTAGCTCGTTTGCCGGTCGAGAGATATCGGGGGAGTGATCGATCGTGCGGTATTTGTGCTGTGGAGAACGGCTCGTTTCGATATCCCGAATCGTCTCAGCGGGTGCTGACTGACTCAGGGGCGGCGAGAACCGTGTTGCGCCCGGTGAGCTATGAGCGCTTTGGGAGTAATCGCGCGACGAGCTTTTCGATGCGGTCGGCGACGCCATCTTCACGCAGTGCCTTGCGGATGATGCCGCGCGCACGAATGAAGTGCATGTTTTCCGGCAATTCGACTAGCGCCGCGACTTTTTCGGCGCGCAACCCCTCGGCCGCAAGCTCCTGATGAAGCGGATCGGACGGATCGAACTCGGGAATCGATGCAGCGAGCAGCTGGTCGAAGTCTCGCGGTCCCCAACGGACGCGTCGATGGCGTCCGACGCGAAGGGCAAGTTGATGGCGATCGCGGGATACGAGGGGAACTGAGGGTGTCAGAGGGAATGTCAATCTGGTGTTGGTTCCGCCGTGGAACCCACAGATGATCGCGACTCGAGGCCAGCGAAAGGTGGGAGATCGACTAAGTGCATCCGCGAAAGTGACCACATTCCTACTGACTATTCGAGCACGACCTTCCCGCCCGCCTTTTCAATCCCGGCGTTCTAAGCATCCGCGAGCGCACTGCGGTCACGCGATCCTACTTCTTTGCGGAGATACCAAGCGATGATCATGCCGCACACGGCACCACCTAAAACCCCTTGGGACCCGAAGTTAAATAGAGAAATCGGGTCGTGTATGATTTCGGAAACTTTATCTCCAGTCGGAAAATTAGGGTCTTGCAAAAAGAGCGCGCAGAGCGCGAGGGAGAGGAACGGTCCGATCAGGGCGCCCACTCCCGCACCCGCGATGATTCTGCGGGGCGTGCTGATTCGCTTAAACAGCTTAACGCGTTGAGACCACCACCATCCGATTACTCCCAAGGTGGCGACCCACAAGCCGAACATTGGAAGGCCAAAGAAAAGATAGAGAAACAGAACTGTCCCGGGGATTCTGGAGATCGCCGGTCTTGGTTTCGCTAATTCGCGAACCGCCGCCAGAGCCCACGATCCAGCGAATGGTCCTAGGAAGAAGAATAAGACCGCCATCGATACGCGGTATCTAGCCATAAGACGAAGCGCCACCAGTAGAATGAGGGGAGCAAGAACGTATACGCCCAAGAAGAAAGCATCACTGTTCGTCATAGAGTATCCCCGATGTGCCGCTTTGCATGAGGCTGTTATAGAAACTCCTCGAATCAGGGTAAGTAGCCACAAAATCCTTCCATTATACCTTGTTGAACGACATCGTCGTACGGACCTGACGGATTAGTTCCCCGGCAATTCGACTAGCGCCGCGACTTTTTCGGCGCGCAATCCTCCCGCTGCAAGCTGCTGATGAAGCGGATCGGACGGATCGAACTCGGGAATCGATGCAGCGAGCAGCTTGTCGAAGTCTCGCGGTCCCCAACGGGCGCGTCGATGGCGTTCGATGCCAAGAGCGAGTCGATGGCGATGGCGAGCGTTTCAGAGGCGAACTGGGGTGTCAGAGGGAATGTCAATCTGGTGTTGGTTCCGCCGTGGAACCCGTAGGAGGGACAGCGATCCCGGTTCCTTTCGGTGAGAGAGGGGGATTTGAACCCCTGGTTCGGCCATGCGACTCCGTATCTCTGTCCAAAAACCCACCTATAGTCGAACCACATATGGCACCAGCAAACGCCCCTTGAGTCACTAAACTAAACAAGGAAATCCAATCATGAATTACTCCTGAAATCTTGTCCGGCTTTGGCCAATTGGGGTCGAAAGAGGAGAAAACCGCCCAAAGTGCGAAGACCAGGGCGGGGCCGATTAACAAGCCGAGTCCGGCGCCTGCCGAGACTCTTGCCGACAGACTCATCTGCTTAACTGACTGAATGCGTCGCACGCACGACCATGCGATTATCCCCAAGTCGGTTACCCACAAGCCGAAAATTGGTAGACCGTAACACACATAGAAAAAAATAGCGGCTCCGGGGATATTGGCGGGCATTGGTGCGGGCTTTGTCATTTCAGCAACCGTCACCAACGCCCAAGCCCCGGCGAAGGGTCCGAAAAAGAAGAGCAAGAGCGCCATTGACGCAGGAAATTTGGTCTCATAACGAAGCACTATCAGCAGTGCCAGAGGGGCAACAAAGTACATACCTAAGGGGAATATATCTCTCATCACACTTTGCTTTCCGCGGTTGGTAAAATTCCCGATTAGTACATATTATGGCAAAATAGAAGCGTAATTCCGTGTTGTAACAAATTCTCGTCAAAAGTCGGTGGCTTCCCGAGATCGTTCACGCAATCGCATAAATCTCGATCGCAATCAGCTTGTCCTGGGCCAATGCCTTTGCCCGGGTGAAGCACCGATACGTCATTCGATGAAAAACCATGTGCGGCGTAGCACTTGTCATGCGCTTCGCAGCATCTATCAGTGTCACTAGTGGGGTTGCCTGGGTAGTTTCCGGCGCCACAATAATTGTATCCCCAGAACGGGCGGGTCCAGCCCGGAATATACCCCGGTCCTTCGACGAAGATTACCCGTCCTCCTCCCATGGGCCCCTCGTAACGGATAGACTTATCCATGTTGGGAGTTACTGAAGACGTTCCGGCAAATTCACTTGGCACATAGTGGGCGATGCGGCGGTATGCGGGCAGGATAACGGGTGTGCTGCCGCCGCCGAACAGGTCGAATAGATCGAGAATTTCAAGCATCGCAGCGGTTACCCCCATCACAGCCCAAGCGATCGGTCCGGCTGCGAGGCATTAGCAGTCGCGCGCATTTCGGTGCGGGGCGTTGATGCGGATGAAGGCCTCGGAATTTTAATTCTCTGACGGTCCCTCACCCGCCGAACGCTATGCGTTTCGGGCGGCCTCTCCCTTCGGGGAGAGGCGTCGAGACCCGACATCCGGCGGGGGCGGAGCTTCAACTGATGGCGACACCAAGGAGCCGGCCGATAGCGGCGGTGACCGCCATCGCCAAGCCGCCGCCGATAGTCACGCGCCAAGCCGCACGGCCGAGCGGCGCGCCACCGATGTGGCCGCCGAAGATACCGAGGACGGCGAGGCTAAGCAGAGACAAAAGCGAGATTGCGGGCACGCTCATGGATGGAGGGGCGATGAGGAGGGCGGCAATCGGGAGCATCGCGAATGCGGCGAAGCTGGCGGCCGAGATCCACGCTGCTTGCAGCGGGCGCGCGAGGGAGTCGGCTTCGATGCCAAGCTCGTCGCGCAGGTGTGTGCCGAGGCGGTCGCGGGCGCTGAGCTGGTGGGCGACCTCGGTTGCCAGGTCTTTATCGAGGCCGCGCTTGACGTAAATCATCACGAGCTCGTTGAGCTCCGCGTGCGGATCGCCGGCGAGTTCGCGCTGTTCGGCCGCGATATCGGCCTGTTCGGAATCGCGCTGCGCGCTAACCGAGACGTACTCCCCGGCAGCCATCGACATGGCCCCGGCGACCAGCCCGGCGACACCAGCGATTAAGACCGCCGGTTTCGACGCGGAGGCGGCGGCGACCCCAAGCATCAGGCTCGCGGTCGATACGAGGCCATCGTCGGCGCCCAGCACCGCGGCGCGCAGCCATCTGGAACGTGAACTGCGGTGCACTTCTGATTGTCGTGACGGAGCACGATTCATCGGCCAACCTCGCGCGCGAAGATTTGCGGTAGCTCGAAGAATGATCGTATGCGGCCGGGAATGGAGAGCAAGGGGATGGTGGTCGAGGAACGCAGAACTTTTATTTCTCAGGAAACTGAAACCTCATTGAGGTTTCAGACTTCCCATTTGCAAAAGATGCGGGCTACGCGCTGTAAAAACTTGGCCGCAGGACTTGGCCGACGACCGCGAGCCTCGCGAGCCGTCCGAAAAGTCAGGTCAAGACCGTTGGGCTGCTCGTCAATCGTGATGAGGTTTCAGACTTCCCGTTAGTAAGATGCGGGCTACGCCCTGTAAAAACTTTGCCACAGGACTTAGCTGACGAGCCGAGCATCGCAAGCAGTCCGAAAAGTCAGGTCAAGACCGTTGGGTTGCTCGTCAAGCATGACGGTTTCAGACTTCTCGTTGGTAAGATGAGGGCTGCGCCCGGCGAAAACTTTGCCACAGGACTTACGCAAAGCGCTCCTTCATGGCGGGGCGTCGAGACGCAACCTCGATTCGTTAAGAGGCGCCTACGGGCTGAGGGCAGTTAGAATTTTTCTTTGAAGGGGCGCACTTCGAGTTCCATCGTCCAGGCGCTCGGATCCTGATGGGCGAGATGCCAGTAGGTCTCGGCGATCGCCTCGGGCTTGAGAAAGTCGCCGTCATTCAGGGTCGGCTTGCGCCCGCGCGCGCCCGGGATGTCGATGCTGCCGTCAACGTTGATCCAGGCGACGTGGACGCCTTTGGGGCCGAGGTCGCGCGCCAATGACTGCGCCAACCCGCGCATCGCGAACTTCGCCGGGCCAAACGAGATCGACTTCGCCCCCGCCTTGACGCCGGCCGTCGCGCCCGTGAAAAGGATCGCGCCGCGCCCCCGCGCAACCATCGCAGGCACGACCTCCTTGGCCGCGACGAACGCCCCGTATGCGTTCACCCGCCAGTCCTTTTCATATTGTTCGGGCGTGATCTCGGTGACGGTGCCCCAGGAGCCGGTGCCGGCGTTGTAGAGCAGGACGTCGGGCTCTCCGAGGTCGTCGCGGATGGTGCGAAAGGCGGCGGTGAGTTGCGCGAGATTGCCGACGTCGCAGGCGAGGTCGAGGACGGTGGCGCCGCCGGGGCGGAGCTCCTCGGCGAGAGCTTTAAGATAGTCGGCTCTGCGCGCGAGGATCGCGACCGCATAGGTGTGCGCAAAGCGGCGGGCGAGCGCGGCCCCGAGTCCGGGGCCGACGCCGGTGACGACCGCGACGGGTTTATTTTCAGGGTTGTGTTTGGTCGGCATGGTCGAAGCTCCAGAGAAGGAAAGGGGATGATGGTCGAGGAACGCAGAACTTTTATTTCTCAGGAAACTGAAACCTCACGAGGTTTCACGGCATTCCATGCCGACGGTGGGCCACGCTCGCGATGCTCGGGTCGTCAGCTAAGTCCTGTGGCAAAGTTTTTACAGGGCGCAGCCCGCATCTTACAGACGGGAAGTTTGAAACCTCAATGAGGTTTCAATTTCGGGAAAAATACAAGTTTTGAGTTCTTCAACAACTTCTGTAATGCCCGCGGAGATCTTTCAGGATCCTAACGTCTTTCATTTGGCAGTCAGGATCGTGAGGGCGCCGCTGGCGAGGTTGTAGCGCGCGGCGACAATCCGCAACTGGCCGCTGGCGACTTTTGGGGCGAGGTGTGGGTCTTTCGCCAGGCGCGCGGCGGTCAGGATCGCGTTTTCGCTGATGGCGTTGGAAACCGGGTCGCCCGGTTTGCCGCGTGTGCTGGCGATCGCCGGGTAAATGTTTTTGAGCATCGGGCTGGCCGTCGGCTTCGGATACTCGCCGACCGCGGCCGTCACCGCGCCGCATTGATCATGCCCGATCACGATGATCAACGAGGTGCCGAGATGTCCGACCGCGTACTCGATGCTTTCGAGGGCGAGCTGGTCGTAGGTATTGCCCGCATCGCGCACGACGAAGAGCGAACCGACGCCCTGGTCGAAGAGAATTTCGGGCGGCACGCGCGAATCCGAGCAGGAGAGAATGACCGCGGCCGGGTGTTGCGCGGCGTCGGACGGGCGCGAATCGGGATGGGTGGCCTTGTCGGCGGTATAGCGCGCGTTGCCGTCGAGCAATTGTTGCAGGGCGGCGGCGGGCGACGGCCCGGCGGGTGCCTCGAAGGACAATCCGGCGGGGGCGAACGCCAGCGTCGCAAGAAATGCGATCGGCGCGAGCGCGTAGATGAGTTTTGCGCGAACGGATGATTTAAGTTTCAATCCCATAAATAGCTCCCCCATGGCGACGGATGTGAGGTGATCGGTGACATCCAATCGGTGTTACCCCTCTTGACCGAGGGGAGCAACAATAGGATTAGCGGTCAATACCAATCTGCTCGGCACGCGAGATCGCCTGGTGTAATCTACGGCCATGTCGATGCGCAGGATCGCGATCACGTTCGCCGCTGTCACGTTCGCCACGGTGGTCACCGGATGCCTGCAAGGTGCGATCGATGCCAACAAGAAGCAACTCGCGGATCAGCAGGCACAACTCGATCAGCTCAAGCAGCAGGTGAGCGCGTTGCAAAGCGGTCGGGCGTCGTATAGTACGGCACCGCCGCCTCCCGGAACGTGCGACCCGGCGGTGATGGCGGCGGCAACGCGCAAGGGCGGCGAGCGGATGGCGGCGGGCGACACTACGAAGGCGCTCGGCTACTACCAGGACGCAGTGACGGCGTGCCCGAGCAGCGCCGAGGCGCAATTGAATCTCGCCAATACCTACGAGTCGATCGGCGACCGTCCGGAAGCCTTGCAACATTACCGAACGGCGGCGGCTGCAACGGGACCCGGTGCCGATGCGGGCGCGGTTCAGAAGGCGCGGGAGGCGCTCGGCCGGATGGGCGCGGCGAGCTGAGGGGAGGAGCAAGGGGGATGGTGGTTGAGGAACGCAGAACTATAAGTATTCAGGAAACTGAAACCTCATAGAGGTTTCAGACTTCCCGTTGGTAAAAGATGCGGGCTACGCCCTGTAAAAATCTCATGATCGTTGGTGCTAGCGTTGCTCGGTTGCCGCAGGACTTAGCCGCCTACCCGAGCATCGCGAGCGACGAACCCTCATCCGGCAAACGCAGGGCGTTCGCCGGCCTCTCCCGCAGGGAGAGGCGCAGGCCGCGGATGGCTCACCCGATCGGCGCGTGGAGTGATTCGAAGATGCGTGTGCGAGGACGCCGGATGACGCTGGCGGCGCCGACTGATCTGATGCTTCCACGAAATAATCCGCCGCCGCAGATGCATCGAATCGATCCCCAGCGCGTCGCAGACCGTGGCGAAACTGAGCCATTTGCCGCGATCGTTGTCGGCCAGAATCCAGCGCTCCGCATCGACGTAGAGCCGGCGCGCGCGCGTAACGTGGGAGAGCACGCCCTTCTGATAGACGTTGATCGCGTCGGTCAGCAGCGCGAGCATCAGGCGCTGCTCGCCGGTCAACCGATGGCCGCCCGAAATATCGTAATATTGGCACGGCAGGATCAGGTCCGATCCGCTGGTCTCGATCGCCGCTTCGCTTGAGACGGCGCAAAATCTCGAGCTCATCCCCGATAACCTCGTTCCCGGCCCGTAATCGCCGCGGGGCGTCCCCCCCCCCGCATTCCTTCGTGCGGTCGCGTTCGCAATCGGCCAACGGGCGAATATTCAACTGACGATCGGGGAAACAAGGATGCGCGGGATTTGGTTCCCCAATCCGCTTGGCACTCCGGTTGTAATTTTCTAAGGGTCCCTCACCCGCCGAACGCTGCGCGTTCATCGGCCTCTCCCTGCGGGGAGAGGCACCGGAAAGCTCCAAGTCGTGAAATTGAATGCGCCGTGCCGCGGGTTTGGTCATTTCGGGGGCGCTGCGCTAAATCAAAGGGCATTGTCGGCGGGAGGACCTCGTGACGTGAAAGACGTATTCAGCGTTGAAGGCAAAGTTACGGTCGTGACCGGGGGCGGCACCGGTATCGGGATTTCGATCGCGCATGAGTTCGCCAAGCGCGGCGCGCCCGTGCTGATCGCGAGCCGCAACGCGGGCCATCTGGAGCCGGTCCGCGACGATATCCGGCATGCCGGCGGCAAGTGCGAGATGTTCGTGGTGGACGTGCGCGACGCCTCCAAATGCGACGAGATGATCGCCGAAGCGGTCAAACATTTCGGGCGGCTCGACGTGATGATCAACAATCATGGGGGCAGTATCACGACGCCGAGCATGAACCTTTCGCCCAACGGTTGGCGCGCGGTGATCTCGATCAACCTCGACGGCACCTTCTTCTGCTCGAAGGCGGCGGCGCGGCAATTTATCGCGCAAAACAACGGCGGCTGTATTATCAACCTGTCGTCCACCGCCGGCGTGCATGGCTCGTCCACGATGTTGCCCTACGCAGCGTCGAAGGCGGGCGTGATCAAGCTGACCGAATCGCAAGCCGGCGAATGGGGCCGCTATGGTATTCGGGTGAACTGTATCGCGCCCGGACCGGTCACCACCGAGGGCGCCGCCGAGCGGATCTGGCCCAACGAGGAAGTGAAGAAGATGATGCTGCGGTCGCGCGCGCTCGGACGCTTCGGGCGGGTCGAGGACGTCGCATACCCATGTATCTTCCTGGCGTCGGAGGCGGCGAGCTGGATGAGCGGGGCGACTATGGTGATCGATGGCGGCAATATCCGCGCGGCGGAGATCGTGCAGATGGGGTTGTGAGGAGAATGGGGAGAGTTGTTCAAGAGTCCAAAACCTTAAGCCTTTTTCTGAAACCTTAAAAAGGTTTCAGACTTCCCTTCAAGGATTTACGCTCGCGTTGCTCGGGAGAGCGGCTAAGTCTGAAGGGGAACCGTTCGACCATGAAGAAACACATGAGTGTCGCGCAATCGAGCATCACGAGCGCCGATCATGACTAGGTTTTCACAGGGCGAAGCCCGCATCTTGTGCAATGGGAAGTCTGAAACCTCCATGAGGTTTCAGTTAAAAATAAAGGTTTTGAGTTCCTCGACCACGAGCCCTCTCCGTTGGTCTGGCGCCCGGGGTGGGGTTGTCGTGAGCGTTGGCGGCGTGATATCCGAAAACGCTCCGGGGTGTATGAATCAGATAGATCAGGCCGGATGTGCTTGCACAGCGGTAGGCCGGTGGCGGATATCGAATTAAAGCGGGGAAGGTAACTCAACTTGGACTTTGGCTTCAGCGAGGAGCAGGAGATGCTGCGCGAGAGTGCGCGCGGCCTGCTCGAAAAGGAATGTCCGTCGACGGTGGTGCGCCGGCTGATCGAAGACGAACGCGGCTACGACGCGGAGTTGTGGCGCAAGATGGCGGGTCTCGGCTGGACCGGGCTGGTGATTCCCGAGGTTCATGGCGGCGCGAATCTTTCCTACGTCGATCTGGTGCTGGTGCTCGAGGAGATGGGGCGGGTGCTGCTGCCGTCGCCGTTTATCTGGACCGCGATGGTGGCGGAGGCGCTCAAGAATGCGGGCAGCCTCGTGCAGCAGGAGGTGTTGCTGCCGAAAATCGCGGCGGGCGATCTGATCGCGACGGTGGCGTGGATGGAGCCGTCGGGGCGCTGGGGCGCCGACGGTATTGCGATGGCGGCGCGCAAGCGCGGAAGTCGCTTCACGCTCGATGGGATCAAACTCTTCGTCAACGACGCGCATATAGCGGACTACCTGCTGGTCGCAGCGCGGACGGGCGGCATGGGGATCACGCTGTTCGCGATCGAGACCGGGCGGGCGGGCGTGAGTATCACGCCGCTCAAGACGATGGACTCGACGCGGCGCTTAAGCGAAGTGAAGTTCGCGGGCGTCAAGGCGGGCGCGGGCGACGTCGTGGGCGTGGTCGGGGACGGCTGGAAGACGCTCGCGGATATTATCGACAAGGGCAAAGTGATGATCGCGGCCGAGATGATGGGCGGGGCGCAGAAGGTGCTCGATATGACGGTCGAGTATGCGAAGGTGCGGGTGCAATTCGGACGGCCGATCGGCAGCTTCCAGGCCGTGCAGCACAAATGCGCCAATATGATGATCGACGTCGAGGGCGCGAAATCGGCGGTCTATTACGCGGCGTGGGCAGTGAGCAACGGGGTCGCGGAGGGACCGCTGGCGGCGGCACTGGCGAAGGCGGCGGCGTCGGATGCGTATCGGCGCGTGTCGGCCGACGGGATTCAGGTCCACGGCGGTATCGGATTCACCTGGGATCACGATATGCATTTGTACTTCAAGCGCGCCAAGTCGTCCGAGTTCACATTCGGCGACGCGACCTATAATCGGGAGCTGGTGGCGCAGGGGCTTAACCTGTGAGGAAAATTAGATAAGAAGATAAGTTGTTGAGGAACTCAAAACTACGATTTTACTGAAACCTCATAGAGGTTTCAGACTTCCCGTTTGATGGGCACGGGAGATATCCGCACGGCTGCGGCTGCGATGCAGCCGGGTCAATTGAGCAGTAATGTTGTTGCGGGACTTGGCCGAGGACCCGAGCATCGCGAGCGCCTATCATGATTAGGTTTTTACAGGGCGAAGCCCGCATCTTTAACAAATGGGAAGTTTGAAACCTTGTGAGGTTTCAATGAAATAAAGGTTTTGAGTTCCTTGACAACCCTTTTTTTTGAGGACTGCCTGACGCGCGGAGGTCCGCGCGCGATCCTTCACTTCGTTCAAAATGACGGAGGGGGTCAAAGGAAGGTAATTCGATGGCTATCGACAAGAGTATTATCGGCCAGACCGGCAAACCGTTTACGGTGCCGATCGAGTGGAGCAAGGTGCGCGAGTTCGCGCGCGCGATCCGCGACCCCAACCCGGTCTATTTCGATCCCGAGCTGGCGAAGAAGGAGTGCGGTGGAATCCCGGTGCCGCCGACCTTCCTGCAGGCCGCGTCGTTCTGGATGGGCGAGGATTCGATGCCGACGGCAAAGTTCGATCTGCGGCGGATTCTGCACGGCGAGCAGGACTTCGAGTTCCTGAAACCGATCTTCGTCGGCGACGTGCTGACCGGGACCTCGCGAATCGCCGACGTGTACGAGAAAGAGGGCGGGCGCGGCGGCAAGATGACCTTCATGGTCACCGAAATCGAATACAAGAATCAGAAGGGCGAGACCGTCGCCTACGCGCGCGGGACGCTGGTCGAGACCGGGCAGGCGGTCAGTGGTTAGGAAGGGGGGAGAGTGGTCGAAGAACTCAAAACTTTGGCTTTCCGGAGACTGAAACCTTTATAAGGTTTCAGAAAACTATAAATTCTGCGTTCCTCAACAACTCTCCCCCTTCCGGTTGCGTGGTTGGGGTTGAAGCGAGGTGAGCATGGCAAGCAAAATCAAGTACGACGCGGTCAAGATTGGCGACGAGACGCCGACGGTGACGATCGATAACGTCGCGCGGCCCGACTTCGTGCGTTATGCGGGGGCGTCGGGCGACTTCGTCCCGCTGCATTACGATCAGACCTTCGTCGAGGCGGCGGGAATCCCGACCGTATTTGCGCAGGGCATGTGGACCGCGGGATGCCTCTCGCGCTGCCTGACGGACTATGCGGGGGCGGGACAGGTGCGGCGCTTCAAGGTGCGCTTCGCGCGGCAGGTCTGGCCGGGTGACACGCTGACGTGCCGCGGCAAGGTCACCGGCAAGAGCGAAAAGCACGGCGAGAAGCTGGTCGAGGGCGAACTGGAAGTGGTGAACCAGAAGGGCGAGGCGACGGTCAAGGGTTCCTTCGCTGTTGCCGCGGGCTGACGGCCGCGATTGCGCGAGGCCGGCCGGGCGAATTTTCGCCGAAGCTTTTGCGCGATCGACTGCGCGACGGTGATTGCGAGTCCCGGTGACAGGAAATCGGAGGAACTAATCGAAGTAACTAATGGATGAGCCACGTTACATAATTGTGCATGGACATTTTTATCAGCCTCCGCGGGAAAGTCCGTGGACCGGGCTGATCGCACCGGAGGCGGGTGCGGCGCCGTTTGCCAACTGGAACGAGCGGATTTTGAGTGAATGTTACAACGCCAACGCGCACGCCCATATCATGGAGGGGCGCGTGGTCCGGATTCTCAACAATTACGAATCGCTCGACTTCAATTTCGGACCGACGCTGCTGGGCTGGATGGAACGGCACGGGAAGGCGGCCTACCGCGCGATTCGGATGGGCGACGAGGCCATTGCGAAAGAGCGCGGCGGCCATGGCAATGCGATGGCGCAGGCCTATAGCCATTCGATAATGCCGTTGCTGAGCGCGCGCGACAAGGAAATCCAGATCAGTTGGGGTATCGAGGATTTCGTCTATCGTTTTGGGCGGCGGCCCGAGGGGATGTGGTTGCCGGAATGCGCGGTGGACGAGGAAACGCTGGAGGCGCTGGCGCAGGCGGGAATCAAATATACTATTCTGGCGCCGAATCAGGGGCGGTTTAGCGGCGACGGGATCGCGCCGGGCGAGGCCGGCCCGTTCGAATGGCGGCGCGGCGAACTGAGTATTGCGATATTCCGCTTCGAGCGTGAGTTGTCGGGTCAGATTGCGTTCAGCGATATGCTGAGCGATGGTGCGCGACTGGCGGACGGACTCGCGCATGCGGCCTACGCGCTGACGCCGGGAGCGGCGGTGATGGTGGCGACTGACGGCGAGACTTTTGGCCATCACAAGAAGACCGGGGCGGCCGAGCTTGCGCGCGCCTTTGCGAATTTAGCGGATCGCGATGGCCTGGCGGCGACGAATTGCGGACAATACCTGGCGCAACATCCGGTGCGCGGGCGCTTCGAGATCGAGAGCGCGTCGGCGTGGAGCTGCGCGCATGGGGTGGAGCGTTGGCGCTCGAACTGCGGATGCCGCCTGGAGGGAAATACGAACCAGGACTGGCGCGGGCCGCTGCGCGAGGCGATGGAGTTTATCAAGAACCACGCGGACCAGGTTTACGATCGCTTCGCGTCGCCGCTGGTGGCCGACCCGGCGGCGGCGTTGAAGGGCGCGATTCGGCTGTTTATCGACGACAATCCGGCGACCGAGCAGGAGTTCTTCGCACGGTATCGGGTGGCGGACGAGACGCGGCGCGAGCAGTTGCTGCGGCTGCTCGAGATGGAGCGCGCGGCGCAGGCGACGCTGACCAGTTGCGCCTGGTTCTTCGACGATTTCGGCGGTCCCGAGGGACGCATCGTGCTGCGCTGGGCGGCGCGCACGGCCGAGCTGGCGGCGGAGTTCGCGCCGGACGTCGAGCATGAACTGCTGAGCCGGCTGCGCGAGATACATTCGAACCGGCGAGAGATTGGGGACGCGGCGACGCTTTACTTAAGTCTCAAGACACGCGAGGTCCGCGGGAGGGTTTAAGTGCCGATGGCTGCCAACGAAAGCACCGATATCGAATCAATTCTGCGCGAGCGGCGAAAGTTCGAACCGCCGGCGAAGTTCAGCCTCGACGCCAACGTGAAGAGTCTCGCGGAGTACGAGGCGCTCTATAAGCGGGCAGCCGATGACCCCGAAGGGTTCTGGGGCGAATGCGCGCGCGAGCTCGAGTGGTTCAAGCCGTTTGGGCAGGTGCTCGAATGGAAGTTTCCGTTCGCGAAGTGGTTTGTCGGCGGCGAACTGAACGCGTCGCACAACTGCCTCGACCGCCATCTGACGGGCGCGCGGCGCAACAAGGTCGCGCTGATCTGGGAAGGCGAGCCGGGCGACACCCGCGTGCTGACCTACCAGATGCTCGCCGATGAAGTCGGGCGCTGCGCCAACGCGCTGAAAAGCCTGGGCGTGAAGGACGGCGACCGCGTCGCGATCTACATGCCGATGGTGCCGGAGGCGGCGATCGCGATGCTGGCGTGCGCGCGGATCGGCGCGATTCATTCGGTGATATTCGGCGGTTTCTCGGCGGAGGCGCTGATCGATCGAATCAACGACGCCGAAGCCAAAGTGGTGATCACCGCCGACGGGGGCTGGCGCCGCGGGCAGAAGGTTCCGCTGAAGGAGCACGTTGACGAGGCGCTCAAGCGCTCGCCCTCGGTCGAGAAATGCCTCGTGCTCAACCGCCTGGGCGAAAAGCTTGAAATGCGGCACGGGCGCGACGTCTGGTGGGACGAGTTGGTGCCGCATCAGAGTCCCAACTGCGAGGCGCTGCACGTCGATTCGGAGCATCCGCTGTTCACGCTGTACACCTCGGGCACGACCGGCAAGCCCAAGGGCGTCGTGCATACGACGGGCGGCTACCTGACCCATCTGCTGATGACGATGAAGTGGGTGTTCGACCTCAAGGAGGAGGACATCTTCTGGTGTACCGCCGACGTGGGCTGGGTAACGGGTCACAGCTACGTGGTTTACGGACCGCTGGCGGCGGGTGCGACGGTGGTGATGTACGAGGGGGCGCCGAATTTTCCCGAGAACGATCGGTTCTGGGAGATTATCGAGAAGTATCGCGTCAACATCCTTTATACTGCGCCCACGGCGATCCGCACGTTTATCAAATGGGGCGAGTCGTGGGTCAAGAAACATGATCTTTCGAGCCTGCGCCTGTTGGGCACGGTCGGCGAGCCGATCAATCCCGAGGCGTGGATGTGGTATCACAAGGTGATCGGGGGCGAACGCTGTCCGATCGTCGATACGTGGTGGCAGACCGAGACCGGCGGCATTCTGATCGCGCCGATGCCGGGGGCGATCGCGACCAAGCCGGGTTCGGCGACGCGTCCGCTGCCGGGAGTGGCGGCTGAAGTGGTCTCGCGCGAAGGTGTGACCGTCGCACCCAACCAGGGCGGACTACTCGTAATCAAGCGGCCGTGGCCGGGGATGCTGCGGACGATCTTTCGCGATCCCGAGCGCTATCGGCAGCAGTACTTCAGTCAAATCGACAACATGTACTTCACCGGCGACGGCGCCCGGCGCGACGAGGACGGCTACTTCTGGATCATGGGCCGCGTCGATGACGTGATTAACGTCTCGGGACATCGGTTGGGCACGATGGAAATCGAAAGCGCGCTGGTCTCGCATCCGACGGTGGCGGAGGCCGCGGTGGTCGGTCGTCCCGACGAGATGAAGGGGCAGGCGGTGGTCGCGTTCGTGACGCTCGAGGGTGGCCGCCATAGCGACGCCAAGCTGCGCGAGGAATTGCGCCAGCACGTGGTCAAGGAAATCGGCGCCCTCGCGCGGCCCGACGACTTGCGCTTTACCGACGCGCTGCCGAAAACGCGCAGCGGCAAGATTATGCGGCGGCTGCTGCGGCAAATCGCGGCGGGCGATGAGACGCTCGGCGATACGACCACGCTCGAGGATCTGTCGGTGCTGGCGAAGCTGCGCGAGGACGACGAATAGCAGAGAGGGGAAGAGAGTTGTCGAGGAACTCGAAACTTTAGCTTTTCAGGAAACTGAAACCTCGTTGAGGTTTCAGACTTCCCGTTGGTAAAAGATGCGGGCTTCGCCCTGTGAAAAACTCCTCGTGGCTTGAGGCGACAGGGCTCGATTACCGCAAGACTTGGCCGCCGACCCGAGCATCGCGAGCGTCAATCACTGAAAAAAGTCATCCTGAGCGAAGGCTGCCGGAGTCGAAGGATCTCGCGCGGTCCTCCGCGCGTCACCGTCGAACGCGTCGAGTGGCGCTCCTGCTCATACGTCGAGCGGTCGACGCGAACTCTCGCCTCCCCGATGGTACAATCGCTCGTGTCGAAGTCCATTGGTACGAAGCGCATGGTATTGGACAGAACGAAATGAAGATCAAACGCCTGCTTCCCGAGGATTTGTGAAGCACAAGACCGCCCGCTTCGTGGTGTGCATCAAGAACCGGGGCTTTGCCGCGTCCCTGGAACTGCGCAAGGTCTATCGAGTGATTCCTGACCCATCCGCCGAAGATCATCGACTCGTTCGCGTGGTGGACGAGTCCGGCTCTGACTACCTGTTTCCCGAAACCTGTTTCGTAACGATCGAGCTTCCGGCCCCGGTCGCCCGCGCCATCACCTCCGCCAGCTGACCCGGAATATTTCTCTCCCGGTCAGGACTTCAGCCAGTTGTCGAGGAACGCAAACCCTTAGTTTCTTTCTGAAACCTCATGGAGGTTTCAGACTTCCCGTTTGGAAGACGCGGGCTTCGCCTGCGGGGAATTGGGTGGTGAGGCGGTGCGCTCGATGCGCAGGCGGCGGCCAGTTCGAAGCGGGATTGCGGCGCGCAGGCACTGAAAAAGGTCTTTCGGGTTTCTGCGTGGACTCCAGGCGGCGATCATTAAGCGTCGTGGAGGATCGAGGGAGAGGACGCGCGAAGGACCGCGCGAGATCCTTCACTTCGTGCAGGATGACGATGCCGGCGATGAGCGCACGACGTCATGTGCGGCCGTGCGGATATCACTCGTGTCCAACCAAAGGGAAGTCTGAATCCGTCATGATTGACGAGCAGCCCAACAGTCTTGACCTGACTTTTCGGACTGCTCGCGATGCTCGGGTAGTTCGCCAAGTCGTGCGGGAACAGGGTCACGTGACGCCAATCATAGGTTTTGAGTTACTCAACCACTGGAATACGCGCGGATGACCGCGCGAGATCCTTCGACTCCGGCAGCCTTCGCTCAGATGACGGAGGGGAGGGTCGGCCTCCGCGTCAGGCTCGAAGGGGCGGCGCGGGCGCGATGGGCTAGGGCGCGGTTTTGCGCATCACGAGCAGAATCACATAGGAGGCGCGGCCGTATGAGATTCCGAGGTCCCATGCGATCGCGCGGTCGATCGTGCGCAACACCGGGTTGCGGTGAATCCCGAGACGGTAGAACGGCCATCGCAGGAGATCGCCGAGCGGCATCAGCAACATCCCACCATAGCGCAGCGCCTCGAGTTCGAAGCCCGGACCGAGCAAGTCGAGCAATTCGTCGCGGTTGAAGTGATGGTGCCAGACGACGCCGTCGGCAGCGTCGCGATAACCGTCGTCGCGCAGGCCGCGGCGGACGATGGCGCGGTGCAGGCGCGGCAGGCGGAAGCGGAGGTTGGCGGGGTCGAGGCCCTGAAAGAGTCCGGCGTGGGGGCATCGCAGGAGGAGCTTGCCGCCCGGTTTGAGCACGCGCCAGACTTCGCGCAAGGTGGTGCGGCGCAGCGTTTGGGGAATGTGCTCGAGGACCTCGATACAGGTGACGTAATCGAACGAATCGTCGTCGAAGGGCAGCGTCGGTCCGTCGCATTGGCGGAGATCGGCCTGTGGGAGGCGGCGGCGCGCGTTCTCGATGGCGGCGCGGTTGACGTCGACGCCGGTTAATTTGAGGCGCGGGTAGCGCTGGGCGACCGCCTCCAGCAATTCGCCGACGTTGCAGCCGAGGTCGAAGAGAGTAGTAGCGGCGGGATCGATCCAGTCAAGCGTGTCCATTTGCTTCATCGGCGGCGGCATCGGGATCAAGCGGGCTACGCGTTCAGCGGCCAGGCGGGGAGGGTCGCAGCGGCCGGATGCCGAAGCGTAAAATCCCCGCCTTGATGACTAACCGGTGACGATGATAACATGTCGTTGTGGGCCGCTGCCCACTTTTTTGTTGGTTCGCCGCTCGTCTCCGGGAACATTTCGGCTTGCTTGACTCGGCCCTTGCTGGCGAACCGTGGGGAAGACGGCCGGTGATGGTGTTGCAACTGCATCCGATCGCGAAAAAGGTGGTCGAATTGCTCGAACCGCATATCGAGAGACAGGGCTTCGAGCTGGTCGGGATCGATTTTCGCAAGGGCACGCGGACTTCGCTGCTGCGGCTGCTGGTGGATCGTCCGGGGGGCGGTATCGCGATGAGCGATCTGGAAGTGCTGAGCCCGATAATCGGCGACCTGCTGGACGTTTACGATCCGGTGGACGGGCGCTACCTGCTGGAGGTGGCGTCGCCGGGAGTGAACCGGCCGCTGACGAAGCTTAAGCATTTCGAGGCGTTCGTCGGTCAGCGGGTGCGGGTACGGACGCATCGGCCGCGCAACGGGCGCAAGAATTTTGAGGGCGTGCTGGCGGCGGTCAGCGCGCATGGAGTGGAGCTTGACGACGAACAGAGCCACGGCCGGGAAAGCTTCGGCTTCGACGAAATCAAGGGGGCGAATTACGAACACAAGTTCGACTAGTACGAGTGCGGGGAAACCGGCGGCGCCGGGAGGTTTCGGGGCCGCGCCGAATTTTTCCAATATATCCAATGCAGCTTGCGCGCGAATCAGCTTGCGCCTGCGGGAGGCGATATGGCGGTCGATCTGAACCGGGTTATCGAACAAGTATCCAAGGAAAAGGGCATCGACAAAACGATCGTGGTCAACGCGGTCGAGGAGATGATGCATTCGGCGGCGCGCCGGACCTTTGGTGCGGACCGCAATATCGAGTCGCGTTTCAACGCGGAAATCGGCGAAATCGAGCTGTTCGAGATCAAGACGGTGGTGGTCGCGGTCGCGAACGCGGGTTCGGAGGTCGAGCTCGAGGATGCGCGGGCGAAGTACGATCCGGAGGCGCAGGTCGGCGATGAAATCCTGATCAAGCTGGACACGGCGACGATGGGCCGGATCGCGGCGCAGGCGGCCAAGCAGAATCTGATTCAGCATATCCGCGACGCCGAGCGCAAACAGATCTTCAACGAGTTCAAGGATCGCAAGGGCGAAGTGGTATCGGGGATCGTGCAGCGCTTCGAGCGCAAGAACATGATCGTGAACCTGGGGCGGACCGAGGCGATCTTGCCGGAAAAAGAGCAGATTCCGCACGAGCGCTATCGGCAGGGCGATCGCATCCGCGCGCTGATCCTCGACGTCGAGCTGTCGGAGAAGGGGCTTGCGATCGTGCTCTCGCGCACGTCGAACCTGTTCCTGATGAAGCTGTTCGAGCAAGAAGTGCCGGAGATATACGAGGCGATCGTCGAGATTCGGCAATGCGCGCGCGAGCCGGGCGGACGGGCCAAGGTCGCGGTTTACTCGAAAGACAGCGACGTCGATCCGGTCGGAGCGTGCGTGGGAATGAAGGGCACGCGGGTGCAATCGGTGGTGCAGGAGCTGCGCGGCGAGAAGATCGATATCGTGCCGTGGACCGACGATCAGGCGGAGCTGGTGTGCCGCGCGCTGGCGCCGGCGAAAGTGTCCAAGGTGGTGATCGACGAGGACGAGCATTCGATGGAAGTGATCGTGCCCGACGATCAGCTTTCGCTGGCGATCGGCAAGCGCGGGCAGAACGTGCGGCTGGCGCATCGGCTGTCGGGATGGAAGCTGGACGTGCGCAGCGATTCCGAAGCGGAAGAGGAAGCGCGGGCGGCGCGGGCGTCGCTCAACGCGATTCCGAGTATCGGCGATATCAACGCGGAGCTGCTCTATCAGTGGGGTTTTCGCTCGGCCGAGCAATTGTCGGAAGCGAACGAGGACAACTTCGAGGTCGAAGGAATCAGCCCCGAGCGTGCGCGGCAGGTAATACTGGCGGCGCGCGACTGGGTTGCGAACAAGCGCCGGATCGAAGAGGCAAAGGCCGCCGCGGCGGTGGAAGCTGCGGAGAAAGCCGTGGCGGCTGCGGCGGTTGACGACGCGACTGCGGCGGCAGGCGTCGAGGAAGTCGGCGCGGTTGATGCGAGTGCGGGAACCGATGGCGCGGGCGACGGCGTCACGCCTGAGGCGCAGGCCGCGGATGCCGAGGGCAAACCGTAGGCCGATGACGCCAATCATGGTGAGGATTTTACCGGGCGAAGCCCGCATCTTGCCCAAAGGGAAGTCCGAAACTTCGCGAGGTTTCGGTAAAAGATAATAGTTTTGCGTTCTTCGACAAATAAATTACGCGCGGCGGACCGCGCGAGATCCTTTGCTCCGGCGACCTCCACTCAGGATGACGGAGGGGGGCATACGACCGACGTGGGGCATGAACCGATGCGCACGTGTCTCGGATGCATGCGGCGCGATCTGCAGGTTGCGATGGTGCGGATTGCGGCGGCGGGTGCGGTGATCCGGCCTGACGATGCGCAGCGGCGGCCGGGGCGCGGCGGCTATCTCCATCGGAGCGCGGAGTGTTGGCTGCGGTTTGAGCGGAGCAGGGTGAGGGAATTTCGCTCGTTGAGGCGCAGAATCGGCGTTGACGAGCGGCGTGAAATAACGGAATTGATTCGATCACGGCTGGCGAGTTCAGCCCAGTTGGAATAACATAGAAAAGATGGCTCGAAAGCGGATTAAAACCCTTGCCCATGAATGGGGCGTGCCGGTCGAAGAGGTGCTCGCAAGTACGGGGCGCCTGCGGCTCGGACACGCACATTCGGATTCGAGCCTGCTCTCCCAGGAAGAGACCGATCGGGTGAAAGCCGATCTCGATGAGCAGGCCCATCGCGCGACCCTATTGCGGCGCGAAACAGTGGTCGAAACCAGCGCCGGCAAGGTGCTGGAGAAGCGCCTCAATGCGACGGTGATGCGGCGGCGACATGCGGAGCCGGAGGCCGGCGCGGTGCCGGCGGCGCCCGCCGAGCCCTTTCACTTCGAAGTTGAGCGGGCGGGCGGCGACGAGCCGTTTACGCCGATTTTCGAGGAGCAGTTACAGGCTGAACCCGAATTGCCCGCACTGGCGACAGAATTTCTTGAGCCGGAACCGGAACTACCGCCGGCTCCAGCAGTCAACGGCGCCGAGCATGCGCATGCGGCAGTAACGGCCGCGGCGGAGCCGGCGGTTGCGGTGGAGCCGGAAGAATCCGTGCTGCCGCCCGCGTCGGCGTCGATGTTGTCATCGTCGGCGCAGGCTCCTGCGGTTGAACGCGCGACAATCGTCAAGCGTACACCCGCGCCGGCGACCGGGACGCTCGCGCGGGGTGCGCCATCGATGGGGGCGCCGTCGCGACCCGCGCCGTCGAGACCCGCGCCGGCGCCACGCTCTGCGCCGCAGCGTCCGGCGCCCGCACCTGCGGCGCCCGCGGCGCCCGCGGCGCCGGGAGCAATTCGTCACGGCGGGATGCCGCCCGGGGAATTGCGCGAGAGCGCTCCGGTCAGAAATCTGTCGTCCGGAAATTTGGCGCCACGCCGACCGGACGCGCGCATGGGCGAGGCTGATCTGCCCGGACGCACGATAAATTTTACCAGTTCAGCCCATTCCGCGGCGCCCACGCTCGACGACGGACCGCGCGGACCGAAGGTGCTGGGCAAAATCGATTTGCGCAAGCCGGCAACGGCGCCCGCACGTCCGACGACGGCTCCCGGCGCGCGTCCGGGTGGACCGCCGTCGGCGCGTCCGACGACGACCGGCCGCTTCAATCAGCCGGCGGCTGCTCCGGCCGGCCCGCCCGAGGGGTTCGGACCGCCCTCGGAAAACGCCAAGCCGGGCGCCGCGCGCACGATCAAGAAGAAGCGCGTGGTCAAGAAGGGGCCGACGGATGTCGCCGCCGAGCGCGAGATGCGGGGATTGCGCGTGCCGAAGAAGCGGCGCGCGATGCCGGGCAAGGAACAGCGCAAGACCGAGATCACCACGCCGAAGGCGTCCAAGCGCGTCGTGCGGATTGCCGAGGGCGTGAACGTCGCGGAACTGGCGCGGCAGATGGGGGTCAAGGCCGGCGAGATCATCCGCAAGCTGATGGACCTCGGGGTGATGTCAACGCTCAACCAGGTGCTCGACGTCGATACGGCGACGCTGGTCGCGAGCGAGTTCGGCTATAGCGTCGAGAACGTCGGCTTCGATGTGGAATCGGCGATCGACGAGGGCGAGGAAGCGGTTGCGGGCGAGGCGATCACGCGGCCGCCGGTGGTGACCGTGATGGGCCACGTCGATCACGGCAAGACCTCGCTGCTCGACGCGATTCGGCATACCAATGTCACCGAGCGCGAATTCGGCGGCATCACCCAGCATATCGGCGCGTACATGGTGGAAGTGCACGGGCGCAAGATCAGTTTTGTCGATACGCCGGGCCACGAGGCGTTCACCGCGATGCGCGCGCGCGGGGCCAAGGTAACGGACATGGTTATCCTGGTGGTGGCGGCCGATGAGGGCGTGATGCCGCAGACGGTCGAGGCGCTGAATCACGCCAAGGCCGCGGGCGTACCGATTATCGTCGCGATCAACAAGATCGACCGCCCCGAAGCCAACCTCGACCGGGTCAAGCAGCAGCTCACCGAGCATGGCTTGATTCCGGAAGACTACGGCGGCGATACGATTACGGTTCCGGTGTCGGCGCGGACCGGCGAGGGCATCGAGCGGCTGCTCGAAATGATCCTGCTGCAGGCCGACGTGATGGAGCTCAAGGCGAATCCCGATCGCACGGCGCGCGGCACGGTGGTGGAATCCGAGCTCGATCGCGGACGCGGTCCGGTCGCGACGGTTCTGATCCAGGAGGGCACGCTGCGCCAGGGCGATCCGTTCGTATGCGGAATCACCTACGGGCGCGTGC
Source organism: Binataceae bacterium (SeqCode) (assembly GCA_050011435.1). Taxonomy (GTDB): domain Bacteria; phylum Desulfobacterota; class Binatia; order Binatales; family Binataceae; genus JADMIL01. Next base: position 56,009 of record JBEKJC010000003.1, on the reverse strand, counting down.
GCGCGATGCAGGACCATCTGGGACAGCGCGTGACCGAGGCGGGGCCGTCGATGCCGGTCGAGATCTTCGGGCTGTCGAGCGTGCCGGAGCCGGGGACCGCGTTTACCGCGGTGATCGACGAAGCCAAGGCGCGGCAAGTCGCGGAATTCCGCCGCTCCAAGCAGCGCGAAGGCGGGTTGCAGAAGACCAGCCGGATTTCGCTCGAAGACCTGAGCTCGCGGATGGCCGGCGGCGAGGTCAAGGAGCTGCGGATTATCGTCAAGGGCGACGTCAACGGTTCGGTCGAGGCGCTGGTGGAATCGCTGGCGCGGCTGTCGACGGCCGAGGTGAAAGTCGAGCTGATTCACAAATCGGTCGGGGCGATTTCGGAAACCGACGTCACGCTGGCGTCGGCGTCGAAGGCGATCATAATCGGCTTCAACGTGCGCCCGGAGCCCAAGGCGGCGCAGTTGGCGGAAAAAGAGGGCGTGGAAATCCGCCTGTACACGATCATCTACGAAGTTATCAACGACATGCGCGAGGCGATGGAAGGGCTGCTGGCGCCGACCTATCGCGAGAAGTCGCTGGGACAGGCGGAAGTGCGGCAGACCTTCGTCGTGCAGGGCACTACGGTCGCGGGCGTGATGGTGATGGAGGGCAAGCTGCTGCGCAGCGCCCGCGCGCGCCTGGTGCGCGACGGACGGGTGGTGTGGGAAGGCAAGATCGCGACGCTGCGGCGCTTCAAGGACGACGCGCGCGAAGTTCTCGCCGGCTACGAATGCGGTATCGGGCTCGAGAATTTCAACGACGTGAAGCCGAACGACGTGATCGAAGATTTCGAGATGGAAGCGGTAATGCGCAAACTCGCGGTGGCCAAGCCGGAAGCGGTGCGCGGCGCGGGTGGGTCGGCCGAAAAGCCGATGCAGACCTGAATCGAGTGCAGCAAGCGCGATGGTCGTCGGGGTCCTGCGGCTCACCCTCTATCTGCCCGAAAACCATTCGCTGAAGGGCAAGCGCCAGGTGTTGCGCGCGATCAAGGCGCGCGTGCGCGACAAGTTTAACGTCTCGATCGCGGAGTCCGATCATCACGACATGTGGCAGCGTGCCGAACTGGGTATCTGCCAAGTCGGCAATGATCGCGCGTTTGTGGATTCGGCGCTGCGCGAAGTCGTGAACTTTATCGAGAGACTCGCGCTAGCTCCGCTCGGAGACGAGCAACTCGAAATCATCAGCTACTGAGGGGGCGAGGCGAAGCAAGCCTGCGCGCGGACTCCCGCCGGACCTGTTGAAGAATCTACTGACAGCGCCCGCAGCACGCTTAAGCGCTGCGAGGATTGGCGATAGAGTTCAAATTATTATGGCATCGGGCGATGGCAGGCGGCCGGGACGGGTCGCCGAAATGGTCCTGCGGGAGTTGTCGCTGATGCTCCTGCGCGACTTGAGAGATCCGCGCTTGCGCGGGGTGACGCTGACTTCCGTCAGGATGAGCGACGACTTGCGCCAGGGGCGAGTCTTCTTCTCGCATTTCGAGGGCCGGGCGCACGCGGCGGACGCGGTCAAGGGTTTTGCGAGCGCCGAGGGCTTCATCCGGCGCAATATCGGACGGGTGCTCGGTCTGCGCTATACGCCGCAATTCGACTTCGAATTCGATCCCGGGCTGGAGAATGCGGCGCGGGTTGAGGAATTGCTGCGCGCGAGCCGTCCGCGCGAGTAGCGCGACGCTGAGAGTCCGTGAAGATTTGGATTTTCAGAGAATGATGGTTGAAGAATGCAAAACCTTTAAGTTCTTTCCGGACACTGAAACCTCAATGAGGTTTCAGACTTCCCTTTGGTAAAGATGCGGGCTTCGCCCTGTAAAGACCTCATCATGATGGGCGCTCGCGTTGCTCGGCGGCAATTGTAAGCACGCGCGGCGCGAACGAAGGTCGCGATGTTCAGGGAGCATCGCCAGGTCCTGCCGAGGCCAAGAGAGGTCCCGGAGACTCGTGCGGTTGAGCTGATGGATGGAATCATACTAATCGACAAGCCGGCCGGTCCGACCTCGGCCGAGGTGGTGCGCCAGGTCAAGTGGCGGGTCAAACCGGCGCGTGTCGGCCATCTGGGCACGCTCGATCCGTTTGCGACCGGCGTGCTGCCGATCCTGGTGGGCGAGGCGACCAAGCTGGCGCCGTTTCTTCACGACGGCGATAAATATTACGCAGGGACGATCGCGCTGGGGACGGAGACCGACACGCTCGATCGCACGGGCGAGGTGGTGCGGACGGCGGCGGTAGCGCCGTTCGATGCGGCGCGGCTGAGCGCGATCGCCGCGAGCTTCACCGGTACGGTGACGCAGACGCCGCCGATTTTCTCGGCGATCAAGCGCGGCGGCGTGCCGCTCTACAAGCTGGCGCGCCGAGGCGATGAAGTGGCGCCGCCACCGCCGCGCGAGGTCGCGATCGCGCGGCTGGAACTGACGGTCGCGGACGCCGATGCGATCCGCTTTACGATGGTCTGTTCGCCCGGCACCTACGTGCGGTCGCTCGCGCGCGATATCGGGGTTGCGCTCGGCGGCGCGGCTCATCTGGCGGAGTTGCGACGCACGCGCAACGGGCGGTTCGCGATCGAGGATGCGCATCCGCTGGACGAAGTGCTCGCGGCGCTGGAGCGCGGCGGCAGCGCGAGCCTGATCGGATTGCGCGAGGCGGTGCCCGATTTGCCCGAGGTCGCAGTGGACGAGGCGACCGCCAAACGACTGCGCAACGGCGACTCGCGCGCGCTCGACGGCGTGGTGCCGCCGCAGGCGAAGTTTTTCAAGGTGGTTGCGAACGGGGGCCTGCTAGCGGTGGCGGAGGCGACTTCGCGGGTAACGGCGGTAATTGCGCGAATATTCGGGGCGACGTGCGCTGCCGAGGCGCTATCTGAAGAGCGTTCCTAGACCGTTCATGTGCCGCTAAATGAGGGGGGAACGAGTGGTGTGGGGCGCTTTTTCGGGTGGGCGCGGCAGGTCGCGGCGGAGGCGGCCGGCGGCTGACAAAGCGGTGGCCGATGGGGCGCCGGAGTAGCTTTACTAGGTATAGGGCGTCTGATAATCTTGCCGGATAAATAAAGGAAAAAGGGAAAGCAAGTAAACCTGATGCCTCTCGAGGCCGCCCGCAAGCGGGAAATAATCGGCGCCAACGCGCGCACCCAGAACGACAGTGGTTCGTCCGAAGTTCAGATCGCGATCTTCACCGCGCGAATCGAACAACTGACCGGGCATCTGAAGTCGCACGCGAAGGATCATCATTCGCGGCGCGGGTTGCTGCGCCTGGTCGGCAAGCGCCGGCGGCTGCTTGACTACCTGCATTCGCAGGACTTCGCGCGGTATAAAGGACTGATCGAAAAGCTCGGCATCCGCCGCTAGACGGAATGGCTAAGCTCACGCCGTCCCGTGCTTTCATACGCACGGGCAGCGATCAGCCCCCACAGGGCGCATCAGGAAAAGAGGTTCCGCGGGTCATCCGCTATATCAAAGGAACCTCCCCGTCTCCCTGAAGTGTGATTCGATGTACAGAAAGCTAGAGATTCAATTTGCCGGCAGGACCTTGTCGCTGGAGACGGGACGCCTCGCCAAACAGTCGCATGGCGCGGTGCTCGCCCAATACGGCGAGACGGTGGTGCTGGCGACGGTGGTGTCGGCGTACCAGAGCCGCGACAAGATCGACTTCCTGCCGCTGACGGTTGACTACCAGGAAAAGACTTTCGCCGCGGGCAAAATCCCCGGCGGATTTTTCAAGCGCGAGGGACGCCCGTCGGAAAAAGAGATTCTGACGTCGCGCCTGATCGATCGCGCGATGCGCCCGCTGTTTCCCAAGGGCTACGACAAGGAGACGCAGATCGTGGTCACCGTGCTGTCGATCGATCGCGAGAGCGACTCGGACACGCTCGCGCTGATCGCGGCGTCGGCGGCGCTGGAAGTCTCCGACATCCCGTATGAAGGGCCGGTCGCGGCGGTGCGCATGGGCCGCATCGACGGCAAGCTGGTGGTGAATCCGCTGTTCAGCGAAATGGAGCAGAGCGACATTTCACTGGTGGTAGCGGCGAAGCCGGAATCGATCATGATGCTCGAGGGCGGCGCGCAAATCGTCGACGAGGAAGCGATCTTGGAGGCGCTGTTCACGGCGCATGAAGAGCTGCGCCCGGTGTTCGAGTTGCAGGAGGAACTGCGGCGGCTGGCGGGCAAGCCCAAGCGCGATTTCAAGAAGAAGGAATTCGATCAGAAGCTGCTCGGTGAAGTGCGCGAGCGGATGACGTCGGAGCTGACCGAGGCGCTCAAAATCAGCGGCAAGAAGGAACGCAGCACGGCGACCTACGCGTTGCAGGACAAGGTGGCCGAGGAACTGGCGGCGCGCTATGCGGATCGCAAACCCGAACTCGAAGAGGCCTGCGAGAAGGTGCTGCGCGATCAGGTGCGCGGGGTGATTCTGGACCAGGACAAGCGAATCGACGATCGTTCGTCCACGGAAATTCGCCAGATCAGCGCGGAGGTCCACGTGCTGCCGCGCACCCACGGCTCGGCGCTGTTTACGCGCGGCGAGACCCAGGTGCTGGGGACGGTCACGCTGGGGACGTCGTCGGACGAGCAGCGGGTCGATGCGCTGCTGGGCGAGCGCTACAAGAAGTTCATGCTGCACTACAATTTTCCGCCGTTCTCGACCGGCGAGGTGAAGTTCCTGCGCGGGCCGGGCCGCCGCGAAATCGGGCATGGGGCGCTGGCCGAACGGGCGCTGGCGGCGGTGCTGCCGGCTGAAGAGGACTTCCCGTACACCATCCGCGTGGTCGGCGAAGTGCTCGAATCCAACGGCAGCTCCTCGATGGCGACGGTGTGCGGGGGGACGCTGGCCCTGATGGACGCGGGCGTGCCGATCAAGGCGCCGGTTGCGGGTATCGCGATGGGGCTGGTCAAGGAAGGCGACAAGGTTCGCGTGCTGACGGATATCCTCGGCGACGAGGACCATCTAGGCGATATGGACTTCAAGGTGGCGGGCACGGCCGAGGGCATTACCGCGATCCAGATGGACAACAAGGTCGGCGGCGTGACGCGCGAGGTGATGCGCCAGGCGCTGCATCAGGCGCGCGACGCGCGGCTGTTCATTCTGGGCGTGATGGCAAAAGCGATCGAAACGCCGCGCAAGGAAGTCTCGCATTTCGCTCCGCGCATCGTCACGCTGCATATCAAGCCCGACAAGATTCGCGACGTTATCGGACCCGGGGGCAAGGTGATTCGCGGCCTGGTCGAGGAGACCGGCTGCAAGATCGATATCGAGGACGACGGCACGGTGCTGATCGCATCGGCCGACAACGCGGCGATGGAGCTCGCGATCAGGCGTATCGAGGAGATCACGGCGGTGCCCGAAGTCGGCCGTATCTACGACGGGATCGTGCGCAAGATTGTCGAGTTCGGCGCGTTCGTCGAGATCATGCCGGGCACTGACGGCCTGCTGCACATCTCGCAGATATCGAACGAGCGCGTGCGGCGGGTCGAGGATGTGCTGCACGAGGGCGACGAGATCAAGGTGAAGGTGCTCGACGTCGATCGCAGCGGCAAGATCCGGCTCTCACTGCGCGAAGCGCAGGCCGATCTCGAACAGCAGAAGGGGAAATAGGCGGCCGTGATGGTTCGCAAGAGCGTCCTGCCCAACGGCGTGCGGATACTGACGGAGCCGATGCCGCAGATGGTCTCGGCGACGATCGGCATCTGGGTGGAAAACGGTTCGCGCTACGAGCACGAACATCAGAACGGAGTGTCGCACTTCATCGAGCATCTGCTGTTTAAGGGCACGAAGAAGCGCACCGCGGCGCAAATCGCCGAGCAATTCGATGCGGTCGGCGGCGTGCTGAACGCGTTCACCGGCAAGGAATACACCTGCTACTACGCCAAGGTGCTCGGGGCCGATCTCAAGATGGCGACCGAGCTGCTGGCCGACTTGTTTCTGGAGTCGGTGTTCGACCCGGCGGAAATCGATCGCGAGCGCCAGGTGGTGTTGCAGGAGATTTCGCAGGCCGAGGATACGCCCGACGATTTCATACACGATCTCTTCAACCTGAAGTTCTGGCAGGGCCATCCGCTATCGCTGCCGATTTTCGGATCGGTCGAAAGCGTCAACGCGATCGATCGCAAATTGCTGGTGACGTTCATGGCCGACCGCTATCGCGCCGGCCGGGTTTTTATCGCGGCTGCGGGTGCGGTCGATCACGACGGGCTGGTGGCCGATTGCGAACGCTACTTCGGCGGCATCAAGGGCGACAGTCGCGGCGAACCGATCAGTGCGCCGCGCGAAACCGTGATGGTGCTCAATCAAGCCAAAGACCTGGAGCAGGCGCACATCTGTATCGGCGGCCCCGGCATCAGCCAGGTCGATCCGCTGCGCTTCGCCGCGTATGTGATGAACACCGCGGTGGGCGGCGGGATGTCGTCGCGGCTGTTTCAGGAAGTGCGCGAGAAGCGCGGCCGCGTTTACAGCATCTACTCGTTCATCTCCTCGTTTCTCGATTGCGGCTACTTCGGGATATACGCGGGGACGAATCCGGATTGGGTTGACGAAGTGATCGAGGTCACGCTCGGCGAGATCGGCAAGGTCTCGCGCGAGGGGCTCAAGCCCGCCGAGTTGGCGCGGGCCAAGAGCCAGCTCAAAGGCAACATGCTGCTCGGCATGGAGTCGTCGGACAGCCGGATGAACCGGCTTGCGCGCAACGAGATCTACTTCCGGCGCGACATACCGCTCGAGGAGGTCGCGAAGGCGATCGACAGCGTCACCAACGACCAGGTGGTCGAGCTGTCGGAGCATTGCTTCGATTCGAGCCGCATGGGGCTGGTGCTGCTGGGCGATCTGAAGGGGCGGGAACTCAGTCCGCAGGTGTGGTCGTCGCTCGGCTAACGCCTACTCGAACATCATCAATCAAGCGCGGGGGCGAAACCATAGGTCTCGCGCGCCCCTTGGCGCAATTAGCAGAGTCCGGTGTTGCAGATATTCGTGCCGAGCTGAGTACCGCCCGTGACGTTGGTGGTATTGCCCGAAAGCACGTTGTTTCCGTAGCCACTGGTGGCGTCGCTGAAGTTGAGGCCGGTGCCGGTATTGCCGGTGATGACATTGTTGGTGACCAGGCACGACGAGGTGCAATCCACGCCGTCGCCGGAGTTGGCGATTATCTGCACTCCGCTCACGCTACTACTGCCGCCCAACGAGAGTGCTGGGCCGGCAATCTGGGTGATCGTGCCGTTGACGATCGTCAGCCCGGTGATACTCGGGCTCGATACTTTGATCCCGGCCGATCCGGTGCCGCTGGTTCCGGGCCCCTTAATCATAAATCCGTTCAAGTTAATCGTAACATTTTTCGCGCTCACCAGGATGAACGGAGAAACGGTTAACGAAGTAGTGAGGTTGCTGCCGAGGAAGTAGCTGCCCGCTTTCGTAATCCTGATGGTGCCGGCCTGGGCTGGCTGCGGTATCTTGGTCTGAGCGTGGGCAGCGCCCCGGCCGAGTCCGAACAAAAGTAGCGTGAGCAACAGGCAAACCAACAAATTGGCAACACGTCCGCGATTCATCACCGCTCCCTCCTCTTTTCCCGCGACACTTCCTGGAAGGCGGCTGGCCGGAGACCTGCGCCACGTCAACGGGATTGCGCATTCAGTCTAACTGTAACGACACGCTTTACGCCAGAAGGCGGATTATAATGTGTTGCGATGCCTTTCGGTGTCGCGGGTAATTGGCCGACATGCCCGGTTGCGCCGTGGAAACGAATTTGACTTAAGTGTTAGCTCTCATGTGAGGAGCTGCCGATCGCGTTGATTAATATGCCGCAGGTCAAGGTTCAACGTCTTCGCGCGAGCGCAATGCCGCTGCCGCGCTACCATAGCGATCACGCCGCGGGCGTCGATCTGATGGCGGATATCGAGACGGACCAGGTGCTCAATCCGCTGCAGCGCGCGGCGATACCGACCGGAATCGCGCTCGAAATCCCGTCGGGGTTCGAGGGGCAGGTGCGTGCGCGCAGCGGTCGGGCGCTCAGCGAAGGGCTCGCGCTGGTGAACTCGCCCGGCACCATCGACGCCGACTATCGCGGCGAAGTGCGCGTAATCGTGATCAACCTGGGTGCCGAGCCGCTCACGATTCGGCGCGGCGATCGCATCGCGCAACTAATCTTCGCGCCGGTCGTCCGGGCCGAAATTGTGGAAGCCGAAGGTCTCGGCGAAAGTCGGCGCGGCGACCGCGGCTTCGGCCATACCGGCCGGTGATGCGGCGGTAATTCGCGCACGTGCAGGAGCCGCCCACGCACATGAGCCGCCAACCATATGAGTAAGGACCGCGGGACTGAAAAGCTCGAACACGACGAAGCGCTGATGGCGATCGGCCCGATCGACGGGCGCTATCGGTCGCGGACCCGAGGGCTCGCCGAGTACTTCAGCGAGTACGCACTGATCCGGTACCGCGTGCGGATCGAAATCGAATGGTACCTGGCGCTCGCGGCGAACCCCGCCATCGATGCGATCGCCCCGATCGGCGCGCCGGCGGCCAAGCGCTTGCGCGCGCTCTACCATGATTTCGCCATCGCCGACGCGCGGCGGGTGAAGGCGCTGGAGGCCGAGACCAATCACGATGTAAAGGCGCTGGAATATTTTCTCAAGGAGAAAATCGGCGCGCTGGAACTCGGGCTGCCGCTCGAGATGGTGCATTTCGCGTGCACCTCGGAAGACATCAGCAACCTCGCGTATGCGTTGATTCTGAAGGAATTCACCGAGCGTTCGCTGCTGCCCGCGCTCGACCGGATACGCGATACGCTCGGCGAGATCGCGCGGCAGTATAAAGGCGTCGCGATGATCGCGCGCACTCACGGGCAGGAGGCGTCGCCGACCACGGTCGGCAAGGAATTCGCGATTTTCGCGTGGCGGCTGGAGCGCCAGATGGGCCATCTGCGCCGGCAGGAATTTCTGGGCAAGGCCAATGGTGCGGTCGGCAATTTCAACGCGCATCGGTTCGCGTATCCGGAGGTGGACTGGCTGGAGCATTCGCGCAACTTCGTCGAGGGGCTGGGGCTCACGTGGAATCCGCTGACGACGCAGATCGAGAGCCATGATTTTCTGGCCGAGCTTTTCGACACGGTCGCGCGCATCGATACGATTCTGCTCGGCTTCGCGCGCGACATCTGGGCCTATATTTCGATCGGCTACTTCACCCAGAAGACCGTCGCGGGCGAGGTCGGGTCGTCGGTGATGCCGCACAAAGTGAATCCGATCGACTTCGAGAATTGCGAGGGCAACCTGGGGCTGGCGACCGCGCTGTTCCAGCATCTCGCGACCAAGCTGCCGGTGTCGCGCTGGCAGCGCGACTTGAGCGACAGCACGGCGATTCGCGGCATCGGGACCGCGTTCGGCCACTTGATCGTCGCGCTGAGTTCGATCGAGCGCGGGCTCGGCAAGCTGCGGATCAATACCGCGCGCATCGCGGCGGAGATCGACGACGAAAAGGCGTGGGAAGTGCTGGCCGAGGCGATCCAGACGATGATGCGGCGGCACGCGCTGGAACGTCCGTACGAGCGGCTCAAGGAATTGACGCGGGGGCGCGCGGTCAATCGCAAGACGATCGAGGAATTCGTGGCTGGGCTGCCGCTCGACGCAGCGGCCAAGGCGGCGCTGCTGCGGCTGGAGCCACGCGGCTATCTTGGCTTCTCGGCCGAACTGGTCGAGCGTTTTACGCCGCGAGCCGGCGCCAAATTCAAACCGTGAAGCCGGTCTCGGTTCGGCGGCGTCCGCTTCTGTGAATAGATCAGCGCTTTGTGGATAAATCGCGGGCGGTCTCGCCGCTGCGCGAGGGCGGGCGAGTTTTCCCGCCCGGCCCGCACAGTTAAGATAAACCTACGATTGATCGATCGGAGGAAATCGTGGAAACCACTCCGGAAAAGCTCGAAATGTTTTACGAGGGCAAGGCGAAGAAGCTCTATTCGACGTCGGACCCCGATTTGGTCATCGCCTACTTCAAGGACGACGCGACCGCGTTCAACGCGAAGAAGCGCGGCACGATTGAAGACAAGGGCGTGATCAACAACCGCATGTCCGAGTTGTTCTTCACGCTGCTCGAGCGCAACGGCGTCAAAACGCATTTCGTGCGCCGCCTCAATGACCGCGAGATGTTGTGCAGGCGGCTCCAGATCGTTCCGGTCGAGACCGTCGTGCGCAATCTCGTCGCCGGTTCGATGTCGAAGCGGCTGGGGCGCGAGGAGGGCGAGCAACTGCCGCGTCCGGTGGTCGAGTACTACTACAAGAACGACGCGCTCGACGATCCGCTGATCCTCGGCGAGCACGCGATCGCGTTTGGGTGGGCGACCGCGGAGGAGCTCAAGACGATCGACAAGCTGGCGCTGCGGGTCAACGAGATCCTCGGCCACTTCCTGGATGAGCGGGGCATCCTGCTGGTGGATTTCAAACTCGAGTTCGGGCGCTATCACGGGGAGATTTTACTCGGCGACGAGATTTGTCCCGACACCTGCCGCTTCTGGGACAAGGCCACGCGCAAGAAGCTCGACAAGGATCGTTTTCGGCGCGACCTGGGCGACGTCGAGGAAGCGTACCAGGAGATGCTGCGGCGGGTGGAGAGCTAGACGTTGCGGGTCAAGGTCTTTATCACGCCGCGCAAGGGCATCCTCGACCCGCAGGGACGCGCGGTCGAGGGTTCGCTCAAGAGCCTCGGCTTCGAGGGCGTCGCCAGCGTTCACGTCGGCCGTTACATCGTGATCGAGATCGACGCGGCGTCGGTCGCCGCGGCGGAGGCGGCGGTCAAGCGGATGTGCGATCAACTGCTCGCCAATCCGAATATCGAGGACTATCGCTTCGAGGTCGAGGCAGGATGAGGTGGGGCGTCGTACGGTTTCCCGGCTCGCTCGACGACGGCGACGCGCTCTACGCGTTGCGCGACGTGATGGGCCAGGACGCCGCGATGCTGTGGCATAAGGACGAAGCGCTCGGCGGCGCGCAATGCGTGGTGCTGCCGGGCGGTTTCAGCTACGGCGACTATCTGCGCTGCGGCGCGATCGCGCGGTTCTCGCCGATCATGAAGAGCGTCGCGCGCTTCGCGGCCGATGGCGGACTGGTGCTCGGCATCTGCAACGGCTTTCAGATTTTGTGCGAGGCGCATCTGCTGCCGGGCGCGCTGATGCGCAACCGGTCGCTGTCGTTCATCTGCGATTTCGTCAACGTGCGGGTCGAGAACGCGCAGACGCCGTTTACGCGGGCAGCGCGAGCGGGCGAGATCCTCCATCTGCCGATCAAGCATGGCGAGGGCTGCTACGTCGCGCCGGTAGCGGAACTGGCGCAGATGGAAGAGCGCGGGCAGGTGGTGCTGCGCTACGTCGATGCCGCGGGGGTCGAGAGCGAGGCGGCGAATCCGAACGGCTCGATGCGATCGATCGCCGGCGTGGCCAACGATCGCTTCAACGTCTTCGGCCTGATGCCGCATCCGGAGCACGCGGTCGAGAAGCTGCTGGGCGGCGAAGACGGGCTCAAGATTTTTCAGTCGATCGTCGAGGGCGCGCGATGAGTAGATCGCCGATGGCGCTGCCGGGCGAGCCGGTTATCGACGCAGCGCAGGCGCGCGCGCACGGACTGACGGACGACGAGTTCGCGGCGATCGAACGCATCCTCGGGCGCGCGCCGACGTTTACCGAGCTGGGCGTGTTCTCGGTGATGTGGTCGGAGCACTGCTCGTACAAGTCGTCGCGCAAGCATCTGCGAATGCTGCCGATGAAGGGGCGCAACGTGGTCGGCGGTCCCGGCGAAAATGCCGGTGCGATCGAGGTCGGCGACGGCTGGGTCGCGGTCTTCAAGATCGAGAGCCACAACCATCCGTCGTACGTCGAGCCGTACCAGGGCGCGGCGACGGGAGTCGGCGGTATCCTGCGCGACATCTTCACGATGGGGGCGCGGCCGATCGCGAGCATGGACTCGCTCAAGTTCGGCTCACTGGAGCATCCGCGCACGCGCTACCTGGTCGGCGGCGTGGTCGGCGGAATCGGCGGTTACGGCAATTGCGTGGGCGTGCCGACGGTCGCCGGCGAAGTGATGTTCGACGCGGGCTACGACGGCAACATCTTGGTCAACGCGTTCGCGCTCGGACTCGCGCGGCGGGAAGATTTGCAGAGTGCGCGCGCGCGGGGCGCCGGCAATCCGGTGCTGTATGTCGGCTCGGCGACCGGGCGCGACGGGATCCACGGGGCCAGCCTGCTGGCGTCGGCGGAGTTCGACGCCGAGAGCGAATCGAAACGGCCGACGGTTCAGGTCGGCGATCCGTTCACCGAGAAATTACTGATCGAGGCGTGCCTCGAAGCGATCAAGACGGGCGCGATTGTGGCGATCCAGGACATGGGCGCCGCGGGTCTCACGTCCTCGTCGAGCGAGATGGCGGGCCGCGGCGGACTTGGGATCGAACTCGACCTCGACCGCGTACCGTTGCGCGAAGCGAATCTGACGCCGTACGAAATCCTGCTCTCGGAATCGCAGGAGCGGATGCTGATCGTGGCCGAGCGCGGCCGCGAGGCCGAGCTTGCCGCGGTCTTCGAGAAGTGGGATCTGCACGCGGAGGTGATCGGTCGAATCACCGACGACGGACGCTGGCGTGCGCTGTGGAAGGGGCAGGTCGTCGCCGACGTTCCGGTCGGCGCGATCAGCGATGACGCACCGGTTTACGATCGTCCGGCGAGAGCACCGGCTCCGGCGAATGAGGCGGTCTCGACCAACGGATTATCCGCCGCGCCGTCGCCGGCGGAGGCGTTCCGTGCGATCATTTCGAGTCCCAATGTTGCATCGAAGCGGATGGTATTTCGCCAGTACGACTCGATTGTGCAGGGCAATACGGTCGTAGGTCCGGGCAGCGACGCGGCCGTGCTGCGGATCAAGGATTCGCGCCGCGGCCTTGCGCTCAAGGTCGATTCGAATCCACGCGCGTGCACGCTCGACCCTTATATCGGGGCGATCGCCACGGTCTGCGAGGCGGCGCGCAATGTCGCATGCGCCGGGGCGCGACCGGCGGGTATCACCAACTGCCTGAACTACGGCAATCCCGAGCGGCCCGAAATCATGTGGCAGCTTATCCGCGGGATCGAGGGGCTGCGCGACGCCGCGATCGCGTTCGAGACGCCGGTGATCAGCGGCAACGTGAGTCTCTACAACGAAACGGCGGGGCGTGCGATTCCGCCGACGCCGACGATTGCGGTGGTCGGGACTTTCGACAATGTCGCGGTACATCTAAAGCAATACTTCAAGTCGCCCGGGGACGCGGTGTTGATCGTGCGGACGGCGCCGCCGTCGCTCGCGGCCAGCGAATACGCGGCGCTGTTTGGCGCAGCAGATCAGAGACTGGCGCCGATCGATCTGCGGCGCGAGCGCAAGCTGCTCGACGGGCTGGTTGAATGTGCGGATCGGCGGTTGATAAGATCAGCGCACGACGTGAGTGAGGGTGGGCTCGCGGTGGCGCTGGCCGAGTCGTGTTTCAATCCGGGCGGGTTGCTTGGAGTTGAAATCGACCTGGGCGACAGCGGCCACGTCGCGGAAGTGCTTTTTGGCGAGGGGTCGTCAACGGTCGTAATATCGGCATCCGTGGAAAATATTGAAGTGTTACATCAGATATTTGCCCCGCTGGAAGTCGTCGTGAGCGGCCGTGTGACGCAGGCCCCGCGCCTTAAAATCGGCGCTGCGATCGACGAGGATGTTGCGGCGTTGCGGGGCCTTTACGAAGGTGCGCTGCCAGGGAGGCTCGAGCGGTCATGACTGATAGCGAAGAGTTGTCAGTCGAGGTGGATGCCGACGAGTCGAAGCTCGACGGCTTTCACGAGGAGTGCGGCGTTTTCGGAGTGTACGGCCATCCGGAGGCCGCCAACCTGGTGTACCTGGGGCTCTACGCGCTGCAACATCGCGGGCAGGAATCCGCGGGGATCGTCTCGTCCAACGGCAAGTCGCTGATCTCGCATCGCGGGATGGGCCTGGTCGCCGACATCTTCAATAGTGAAGTGCTGGGCCGGCTCGAGGGCACCGCGGCGATCGGCCACAACCGCTATTCGACCACCGGTTCGACGACGCTCAAGAATTGCCAGCCGCTGGTGGTCGAGTATGCGCGGGGCGGACTCGCGCTGGCGCATAACGGCAACCTGGTCAATTTCGAGGAATTGCGCGCGCGGCTCGAGGCGAGCGGATCGATCTTTCAATCGTCGTCCGACAGCGAGCTGGTGATTCATCTGATAGCGGGGTCGCATGCGCCCGATCTGCCGAGCCGCGTGATCGACGCGCTGGCGCAGGTGCGCGGGGCGTACTCGCTGGTCTTGCTGACGGAGAACTGTCTGATCGCGGTGCGCGATCCGCACGGCTTTCGTCCGCTGGTAATCGGCAAGCTCAACAACGACGCGACGATCGTCGCCTCGGAGACCTGCGCGCTCGACCTGGTGCGCGCCGAATACGTGCGCGAGGTCGCGCCCGGCGAGATGCTGGTGGTCACGGACGAGGGCATGCGTTCACTGCATCCGTTTGCGCCGGCGACCACCAAGCGGTGCATTTTCGAGTACGTATATTTCGCACGGCCGGACAGTCTGCTGTACGGGCGCAACGTCTATTCGGTGCGCAAGCAACAGGGACGGGCGCTCGCGCGCGAATGTCCTGCCGACGCCGACATCGTGGTGCCGGTACCCGACTCGGGTAACGCTGCGGCGCTCGGCTATGCCGAGGAGGCCGGATTGCCGTTCGAGATGGCGCTGGTGCGCAGCCATTATATCGGCCGGACATTTATCGAGCCGCGCGCGTCGATTCGCCATTTCGGGGTCAAGATAAAATTCAACCCGGTGGCGGAACTGCTCAAGGGCAAGCGGATCGTGCTGGTGGAAGATTCGCTGGTGCGCGGAACGACGCTGCGCAAGGTGATTCCGATGCTGCGGCAGGCGGGTGCGCGCGAGGTCCACATGCGGATCGCGGCGCCGCCGACGACCAATTCGTGCTTCTACGGGATCGACACGCCGACGCGCGAGGAACTGCTGGCGTCGCATCAGACGGTCGAGGAGATCCGCCGCTATATCACCGCCGACTCGCTCGCTTACCTGAGCTGGGACGGACTGTATTCTTTCAACGGGGGCGAGCGCGAGGGCTATTGCGACGCCTGCTTCACCGGCAATTATCCGGTGGAGATTCCCAAGCGCGCGGGCCCGGCCCAGCTTCATTTGTTCGAGGCAGCGGAGCATGCCAACGGCGCCGCGCAGCGCCGCTGACGCGGCGGCGGCACGCGGTTCGCATTACACCTGGGGCGGAGACTCGAAACCACTAATCCGCGACGTTTTCCCGGCCCAGGCTCGGGCAAAAACAAGACCGATCAGCGCCACTGAGGTGAGCCCTGCGCCTGCCAGAAAGGTTGCCGCCGGACCGTAAGCGTCCCACAACGCGCCGGCGAGGACGCTTGCGACCAGCATCGCGATGCCGCCGGCGAAATTAAATGTGCCGAAGGCCGTCCCCCGAAGATCCTCCGGTGCGGCGTCAGCCACGAGACTCGCGAAAAGTCCTTGAGTGAGCGCCATGTGAAGCCCCCAGAAGACGACGCCGAGCATGACGAGCCTGATCGTCGAGCCGAGAGCAAGAATCAGGTCCGCCACGATGAGGCACACGATACCAATCGTGAGCAGGCCGCCTCGGCCAAGCCGGTCGGAGAGGATGCCGGCGGGATAGGCCCCGAGCGCATAAACAACGTTCATCACCACCATGACCGCCGGGACGAGCGCGACCGGCAGCCCGACATTCTGCGAGCGCAGGATGAGGAAGGCCTCGGAGAAGCGGGCAAGGGTCAGGATGGTGGCGACGCCGACGACAATCCAGAACTCGCGGGGCAAGCGCTTGGCATCCGCGACGCGCATACGCGGCTTAGCATCGGCCTTGTGCTGGGCCGGTTCCTGAACCATGAACACCATCACGGCCAAAGCGATGAACGCAGGCACGACCGCAATCCAGAAGACAAAGCGGTAATTGTTGGAGCTGAGCGTCATGAGGACGATCGCGGCAAGCGGCCCGACAAAGGCCCCGACCGTATCGAGCGCCTGGCGTAAGCCGAAGCTCGCGCCCCGCATGTTCGTCGGCGCGAGATCGGCGACGAGCGCGTCCCGAGGGGCATCGCGTATGCCCTTCCCGATGCGATCGATGAAGCGCGCCGCGACCATCCACCCGACGGTGGTGGCCAGCGGGAAGATCGGCTTGGTGAAGGCTGCAAGACCATAGCCGATGGTCGTCAGGAGCTTGCGCCTGCCGAGCCAATCGGACAGCGCGCCCGAGAAGATCTTGGTGATGTTCGCCGTCGCTTCGGCGATGCCTTCGATGAATCCGACCGTGAGTGTCGAGGTGGCGAGCACGGTCACGAGATACACCGGCAGCAGCGCGTGAATCATCTCCGATGAGATGTCCATGAACATGCTAACGAAGCCGAGCGCCCAGATGGCTCGCGGGAGCCCGGCGCTCGATTTCGACCCGGCCGGGGATGTGTCCATTGCGATTGTCTGTCTGCGAAGCGAGGAAGTTGGTAGCAGCCTATCCTAACGGCGATGCGGCGTGGAATTTACCCGGGATAATTCCTCGCGAACGTCCTGGTGGCGGTTGAAAAAGGCGTTTCGGCCGCCGGCGCCTTTACTCTGGTCTCGTCTGAGACTGGAGCGCCCTTTAAAAGAAGCCAGCTTTCACGCAGGAGATCGCGAGCGGGGGGCTTATCCGAGTGCTCTTACGGATTCTCAACACCATGCCAGGAATCGGCGTGCAGCAATCCCGGCCGTGCGAGATCGGCTATTTGGCGGCGTCGGCGGCGCCGGTCGCGTCGGCCATCGCGACGTCGTCGAGCATCTGTCTGACGGGCATCGGCGAAAGCAGGATCGAGACGAAATGACCGGCCGGATAAAATGACATGCAGATGCTGTAGCCCTTGTACCGGTAGAACGAGCGCATCCCGAGCCAGCTTACCGCCCCCACTGGAGCGGCCATCGCGGAGTCCGGGTAGCAGATGTTGAGGATGGTGCCGCCGGCGCTGGTATAGAGCGTGTAGGTGACCGGGCGTCCGTCGGGCAGACGTTCGGCGCGCGCGCCGGAAAGCGCATAGCCGGCGGGCGAGAGATCGAGGAGATCGTCCGGCATGCTCATCTCGCGATAGGCCCGCGCCAGGTCGTCAAACTTGTCGGTGGTTGCGGTGGCGACGCGGCGGACCGGGTCGCGATCCTGCACCCATGCGTAAACCGCGCCGTCGGAGTTGGAGTACGCCTCGGGCGGGAGGTTGGGCGCGAAGTCGCGCTGGAACGACAGGTACTTGCGGATCGCCAGGTCGAAGGCGGGCACCGCGGCCGCCGACGTGGTCGCGGCCTGATTGGCGGCGCGTCCGGCGAGGATCGCGAGCATGATGATTATCATCGCGGCTACGCCGCCGGCCGACGCCCACAGCCCGTTGCGTGAAAGTCGTGCGACGCTGCGCCGGATGATTCCTGCGCGCTCACGATGGTCGCGCTGGATGGCAGCCGCACGCTTGGGCAAATTCGCATCGCGCTCAAAGTTGCGGGCTTCACTGACCTCGCCGAGCGCGGCGCGGATGCGCAGGCGCACATCGGGCGGAGTGCGGACGAGGCCGGCGTGACTGCGCACCAACGCCTTGAGCGAACGTTCTTCGGCGAGCAGCGCGCGACAGTCTGAACATTTCGCCAGATGATCGTCGGCGATCCGGCGCTCGTGCGTGGCCAACTCGTCGTCAGCCTGCGCCGCAAGGTACTTAGCTATGTACTCGCTGCAATCCAACCCGTCTCCTGATTAGCGCCGCGTGATTGCGAAGCCGGCGATTACCGTTGCCCTTCACAAGCATTGGCGACCCTGACGCCGCCTGAAGTGTGCGAATCTCGTCCGTATGTTATATCGGCGGAGCGCGCTCGCCCTTGTCGTGCAGTATGGCCGGCGCACTTCGCTGTCAAGAGCCTGTTTTTCCGCACGCCCGCTCGAAGCCGCGCAACGCCTCGCGCATCAGCGCCCGCGCGCGCGCGACGCGCGACTTGATGGTTCCCAACGGCACTCCGAGGACCCCGGCGACTTCGAGGTAATTCAGCTCCTGCACATCGACCAGCAGCAGCGCCTCGCGAAAATCGGCCGGCAAGGTTTCGAGTGCGGCTTCGAGGCGATGTCCGAGCAGGCGATTTCCGAGCAAATCCTCGGGATTGATCCGCGACTGATCGCTCTGCAGGCTGCGCGTCTCGACTTCGCGATCGAATTCTTCGCTGGAGGCGGCGGGCTGCTCGCGGGTGCCGCGCCGATAGGAATTGCGGAAATTGTTGTAGAGGATCGTCAGCAGCCACGCGCGGCAATTGGTGCCCTCGGTGAACTGATGGAAAAAGCGATAGGCCCGCAGGATGGTCTCCTGCAGCAGGTCCTCGGCGTCGGCCGGATTGCGCGCCAGCCGCAGCGCCGCCGAGTAAATGGCGTCGAGATGCGGCAACACCGCCTGCTCGAACTTGAGCCGCTGGTCTGCCGGGATGACGCGTTTGACCGCCATATATGGAGGAGATGAACATAGCACCCACGTCAATCTAAATTCTAACGGGCGGCCAAAGGTTCCCGGCCGGGATTGCACAAGCGCGGCAATCCGGCGGGACTGTCCGGAGTGGAATCGCCTTGCCGGAGTTGAAATTGCCTTGAACGATCGATTTTCCGGAGTAAGGTTGGCGTTGGAAGGGATCTTCGCGGAACCGCGAAGCGGCGAATAGTGTTTTCATGACGCCAGCGCGAGGGAATTTTGAAAGCGGCCGGCGCGGTCCAAAAAGGGCCGCCGCTCGTGGATTGAGCGATGGCGGAGTTTGAAGACGAACAACGGGATTGGAGGGACGCCGATGAATCGGATTAAGATGAGCGGAGCGGTGCTGGCGACGGTGGTTGGCCTGATGTTCGCCGCGCAGCCGGTGCTGGCGCAGGACAGCAGCAGCCAGAGCAGTCAAGCCAACGTCAAGTGTATTGGAGCCAATAGCTGCAAGGGCCAAAGCGCCTGCCAGAGCGCGCAAAACAGCTGCAAGGGCCAGAACTCATGCAAGGGCAAGGGCTGGGTCACGACGGCCAGCACGCAGGAATGCGCGCAGAAGGGCGGCCACGTCGAGAGTAAGTAATCGTCTGGCGACGAGGCCGGCCGGCCGCGCCGATTGGTTTCGATGAAGCGATCCGAATTTCCAGCGCTCGGGTTCGGCGTGGGACTGCGCCGGCCGCATTATGGGGAAATCCTCGAGTGCAGGCCGCCGCTGGACTGGTTCGAGGCGATCTCGGAGAACTTCATGGTCGCGGGCGGGCGTCCGCTCGAAGTGCTCGATGTGGTGCGCGGGCATTACCCGCTCGCGCTGCACGGGGTGTCGTTGTCGATCGGCTCGACCGACCCGCTCAACCGGAATTATCTGCGCGAGCTGGCGCTGCTGGCGCGGCGGATCGAGCCGGCGTGGATTTCCGACCATCTGTGCTGGACGGGAGTCGGCGGGCGCAATCTGCACGACCTGCTGCCGCTGCCGCATACGGAGGAGGCGCTGCATCACACCGCGCGCCGCATCCGCGAGGTGCAGGATTTTCTGGGGCGGCGGCTGCTGATCGAAAACGTCTCGAGCTACATGACCTATGCGCATCCGCAGCTCACCGAATGGGAGTTTCTGGCGGCGGTCGCGGAGGAGGCCGACTGCGCGATCCTGCTCGATCTCAACAACATCTTCGTCAACGCCTTTAACCATCGGTTCGACGCGCGCCGCTATATCGACGCGATGCCGGCCGCGCGCGTGGCGCAGTTCCATCTCGCGGGACATGCCGATCACGGCCGCTACCTGCTCGACACCCACGACCATCCGGTGCGCGCCGATGTGTGGGAACTTTACGAGTACGCGGTGCGGCGCTTTGGCGCGGTCTCCACGTTGATCGAATGGGACGACAATATTCCGGAGTTCGCGGTGCTGGCCGCGACCGCGGCCGAGGCGCGTGCGCGCGCCGCTCGTGCGCTGGAGGCGGAGCGCGTCGAAGAAATCGAACGCGTAGCGGGGATCTCCCGCAACGGAGATTAGGCGGCCCGCGGCGCGATCAGGGTGCGCGCTCAGGGGTTGGGATTGGCCGGGGCCGTCGGGCCGGTCGGATGCGGCGCACCGAAATCCATCGGCTCGTTGAATTCGGGCGCAGGGCGATTAGACGAGGTGGCGGCGGCGCCGGGCTGGTTCTTGAGCTTCAGCCATTCGCTCTGCGACGAGGGCATCGGGACGACCGGCGCACTGGCCGGGACCACGGTCGTGTCGCGGGTAAAGATATAGGCGGTGGACGGCGCGGGGCTGGTGAGCAGCGTCGGAAAGAGCGCCTCGAGCTGGCACAGGCGGGCCGGCGCGAACGGTGAGAGGTCACTGACCTGGCCCACCGCGACGTCGGCCTTGCCGACCATGATCGCGTGGCGCACGATCGCACCGCGCTCGGCCCGCAGATCGTAACATCCGGGGGGCAGCATCTGCGCAAACGAGCCGTCGCGATGAGTCGGGGCCATATAGGTGTCGTGGGTGACGCAGTTTTCGAAATGGAGATCGCGGCTGGCCGCGGGTTGCCCTTGATAGGTGGCGAAGGTGCCGCTGACGCGGGCGGCGGCGGCGGCGCCGGGGAGCGCCGCCATCAGGGCGAGCGCGACCCCCAGCGCAATCGTTATGGAAGGCGCGAGTCTGGTGGGTCGCGGGGCGCCGGAGCGCTCGCGTGTGCGGTCTCGTCCGCGGCCGAGGTTCTTTCTGAGATATTGCGTATTCATGATGGTCTCGTCCGTCCGATGATTAATCGCGGCGGCGCGCCGCGCGTTTGCAGCAATCCGGCGGCGTTCGCGATCGCGCCGCACATGCACTATCTTCGTACTTCAGGCGCGGCGGCCGACCGCATCGGCTGCGGCCGCCCGGCGCCAGTCGTCGAAGGAGCATTGGAATTATGGAGCGAGTAACGCTTTATCACAACCCCGGCTGAGGTAACTCGCGCGGCGCCCTTGAACTGCTCAAGGACCGCAGTGTCGAGTTCGACACTATCGAATATTTGAAACATCCGCCGACGCGCGCGCAACTCGAAGGGATTATCAAAATACTCGAAGGCCCGGTCGCGGAGCTGGTGCGCAAGGACAAGCGCTTCGCCGAGCTCGGACTGAAGGCCGCGGACTATACGACGGCGGCGGCGGTAGCGAAGCTGCTGCTCGAACATCCGGAGCTGATGCAGCGGCCGATCGTGATTCGTGCGGGCCGGGCGATAATCGCGCGGCCACCGGAAAAGCTGGTCGCGCTGCTCTGAGGTGGGGTCTGCCTGGACGGGAGCCTTTGCGGATCGGGCGGTCCTGCCGGTAGGGCCGTTTTGGCCTGAAGGCCGGCCTGGCAGCACGGCGGTCTTGACGGGGCGGCGGTCTTGCGGATCAGGCGCTTTTTTTGATTTTGCCGCTGCGGATACAGCGCGTGCAGACCAGCACCCGCTGCACGCCGCCGCCGATAACGGCGCGAACTTCCTGCAGGTTGGGGTTCCAGCGCCGCTTGGTCTTGTTGTTGGCGTGGCTGACGTTGTTGCCCACCGAGGGGCGCTTGCCGCATACCGAGCAGTGTCTCATCGCGCGTTCTCCGACTTGCTGAACTCTTGCCGAACTCTGCGGGCACTCGAACCCCGGCAAAATCGATCGACCGTTGGTTCGAAGCCGACCAGCCGCACACTGCGCGTGCACGCCCGGGCGACCGAGCCCAACGAGCAAGCCTATCGTGACCGGCGGACTAATAAAAGAGGGCGGCGCTTGAGCATCCATCGGCAGGAACGGGCGAGGACATTGCGGCGGCGGCTATTAACAGGCTACGGCGGGCGCTGTTGGTAAACCTTGGCGCCAGCCGCGCAAAGCCCCTCGGCGCGCTTGAGTCGCACCGCCCAAGTCCCCATTGTTGAAGCGTCGGGAGGTAAAGTATCGAGACCGGCACGGCGCAGGCGCCGGCCGGCGCGAGACGCGGCGCGAATCAAGGTGACACGGATAATTCACATACTGACCGAGCAGGTCGCGAGCCAGATCGCCGCGGGCGAGGTGGTCGAGCGGCCGGCCTCGGCCTTGAAAGAGCTGGTCGAGAACGCGCTCGATGCCGGCGCGCGGACGATCGGCGTCGAACTCGCGCGCGGGGGCGGCGCGCTGATTACCGTCGCCGACGACGGCTGCGGGATGGGGCGCGAGGATGCGACGCTGGCGCTGCGCCGCCATGCGACCTCGAAGATCCGCGACGCCGCCGACCTGACGGCGATTCGCACGCTGGGCTTTCGCGGCGAGGCGCTGGCCGCGATCGCGAGCGTCTCCCGGATGCTGCTGCGGACGCGGCGGCCGGGCGACGATCACGGCGTCGAGATCGCGGCGGCGGCGGGCGAGATCGAGCGGGTGGGAGCGTGCGCGATGGCACCGGGGACGCGGATCGAGGTGCGCGAGCTGTTCTTCAACACGCCCGCGCGGCTCAAGTTTCTGAAAACCGTGGCGACCGAGCAGGGGGCCGCGGCCGGCGCGATCCAGCGGCTCGCGCTGGCCAACTATCGCGTTGCGTTCAACTTG
Source organism: Binataceae bacterium (SeqCode) (assembly GCA_050011435.1). Classification (GTDB taxonomy): domain Bacteria; phylum Desulfobacterota; class Binatia; order Binatales; family Binataceae; genus JADMIL01. The sequence continues at coordinate 33,444 of JBEKJC010000003.1, read as the reverse complement.
AGCGCCGACGGCCGCAACCTGATCGCGACGCCGCGCGCGGCGGCGGCGCTCGAGCGGATGCGCCAGCTCTTCGGCGCGAAACTCGCCGAGCGCATGATCGCGTTCGATTACCGCACCGCAGCCGGCCGGGCGTGGGGGCTGGCCGCCACCAGCCAGGAGTCGTTGGCGACGCCGCGGATGGTCTTTACCTTCGTCAACGGCCGCGGGGTGCGCGACCGGCTGCTCGCCCGTGCGATCGCGCAGGCCTATCAGACGCTGATTCCGCGCGGACGCCATCCGGCGGTCGCCCTGTTCGTGGAACTGCGGGCCGAGGAGGTCGACGTCAACGTTCATCCGATGAAGACCGAGGTCCGCTTTCGCACTCCGGGCGCGCTTTTCGAGCTGGTCTATCACGCGCTGCGCGCGCGGCTGGCCGATCAAAGCGCCACCCCGGTCGGCGCAGATCGCCAGAGCGCCGCCGGACTTGCCGGCGGAAACGATCAGACTGCCGGACTTGCCGGCGGCAACAATCAGTTCGCCGAACGCGATGCGCGGCCCCTGCGCCTGGTGGCCGACGACTCTGCCTTTCTAAGAGCCCAGCGCGCGCTCTCCCTCGGCTACGGCGGCGCCGGCCGCGGCGCGGCGATCGAAAGCGCCGTCAATGGCGTCGCGGGCGACGGCGTCGGGACGGCGGAGCCGGCGGCAACGACGCGGCCCGATGCCGCCGCGCATTCGGGCGACGGACAACAAACCGCAGCCGGGCCGCGCGGCGCGCCGATCCCGCGCTACGCGGAGCTGCGGGTGCTGGGGCAGCTCTTCGCCGGCTATCTCGTGCTCGAAGACGACGACGGTCTGATTCTGGTCGATCAGCATGCGGCGCACGAGCGGGTGACCTTTGAGCGGCTGTTGGCGCAGATGCGCGCGGGCGGCGTGCGATCGCAGGCGCTGTTGGTGCCGGCCACGCTCGAGCTCGCGCCCGCGCGGGCCGCGATGGTCACGGCGGGGCTCGCCGAGCTTCGCGCGATCGGCTTCGAGCTCGAGCCGTTCGGCCCCGCGACGCTGCTGCTCAAGGGGGTGCCGGCGGAATTCGGCGCCGACGGCGGGATGGGGCTGCTGACCGACCTGCTCGACAGTCTCGGCGAAGGCGGACTGCCTCCGCGCGGCGCGGGCGCGTTCGAGGATCTGCTGAAGCGGCTGGCCTGCCACGGCTCGGTGCGCGTGGGCCGGGTGCTCGCGCCCGACGAGATCGCCGCGCTGCTGGCCGAGCTCGACGCGACCGCGTTCAAGAGCAACTGTCCGCATGGGCGGCCGGTCCATATCCGCTTCGCGCGCAATCAGATCGAGCGGCTCTTCCGGCGTTAGCCGGACAATTCCGTTACGTTCCGGTGGGAGCCGGACTGCTTGCGCCGGGTTCACGCGCAAGTTCACGCAAGTTCCGCCGCGGGCCCGGTTCCTGCGGCGCCCGCGCCCGATTACAATTCAAAGCGCGATGACTTACGCGGCGGAAAATTCGGGGCCGGTCACGGAATCGATCACGGCGGTCCGTGAGGGCACGAGCGGCCACGGCGCGGCCGCGGTGCGCGTCGGTCTGATAGTGGGGCCGACCGGCGCGGGCAAGACCGCCTTTGCGCTCGCACTGGCCGAGCGGCTCGGCGCCGAGATCGTCAATGCCGATTCGCGCCAGCTCTATCGCGGGATGGACCTCGGCACGGCCAAGCCGGACGCAGCCGCTCGCGCCCGCGTCGCGCATCATCTGATCGACGTCCGCGAGCCCGACGAACCGATCGACGTGGCGCAGTTCGCCGCGCTGGCCGACGCGGCGATCGCGGGGATCGCGGCGCGCGGGCGGCCGGTGCTGATCGTGGGCGGCAGCGGGCTTTACCTGCGGGTTCTGCGCGGCGGGATCTTCGCCGGGCCGCGGGCCGCGCCGGAGTACCGCGCGGAACTCGCCGCGCTCGCCGCGGAGCATGGCGTCGCGTACCTGCATGACCGCCTGTGCGAAATCGATCCGCAAGCCGCACGGCGGATCGGCGCCAACGACGTGGCGCGGATCGTCCGCGCGCTCGAGGTCTTCGCTATCAGCGGGATTCCGATCAGCGAACATCAGCGGCGCCATCGGATGGCCGGCGGCGGCTACGTGAATCTGGCGGTCGCGCTGACCGTCGCGCGCGCGCGGCTCTACGAGCGCATCGACCGCCGTTTCGACGCGATGATCGCGGCCGGGCTGGTCGATGAGGTGCGCGGCCTGCCGGCGGGCGCGCGCGCCGCCGGCGTGATTGGGCAGACGATCGGCTACTGCGAGATCGCACAGCATCTGGCGGGAACGATCGATCTGCCGGCGGCGATCGCGCTGGCCAAGCGCGCGAGCCGGCGCCTGGCCAAGCGCCAGATGACCTGGTTTCGGCGCGAGCCCGACCTGGTCTGGCTTGACCCGGACCGCGGTATCGAAGAGGCTCTCCAACTGTTTAGCGAATTTTTTCGTGCGCCGCGGGCGGCGATCGCGAGTGAGTAATGCGCTACTGATAAACGATGAATGGGTAATGCGCAATAACGAATGCGAATGAGTAGTGGGGATGAGTAATCTCGATGACTAGCAGGACGGGCTTGCCCGACGCCGCGGGCGCGGTGCGGCCGGCGGCGGAACTCGAGGCGCGGCTGGCCGAGCTTGCGCGTCTGCACGACGCCGCGGATGCGCGCGCGCGAGGAAGGCTCGCGGCCGAGCGCGTTCGGATTGAGGCCGAGCTCAAGGCGCGGCTGGGTGCGATCGACCGCGTCAGGGTGGCGCGCAATCCCTCGCGGCCGCAGACGCTCGATTACGTCGCGGCGCTGATCGGCGAATTTCTCGAGATTCACGGCGACCGCCGCTTCGCCGACGACGGCGCGATCGTCGCCGGAATCGGCTATTTCGGGCGCGTGCCGGTGGCGCTCGCGGGTCATCAGCGGGGCCGTTCGACGGCCGAGCGGATTCGGCGCAATTTCGGCAAACCGCATCCGGAGGGCTACCGCAAGGCGGCGCGGGTGTTCGAGCTGGCGAGCCGCTTTGGGCTGCCGGTGATCACCTTTATCGATACGCAGGGGGCCGAGCCGGGAGTCGGCGCGGAGGAGCGCGGACAGTCGGAGGCGATCGCAGCGAACCTGGAATTGATGGCGAAGATCGAGGCGCCGGTGATCGCCTGCGTAATCGGCGAGGGCGGCTCGGGCGGGGCGCTGGCGCTCGGCGTCGGCAACGTCGTGCTGATGCAGGAATACGCCTGCTACTCGGTGATCACGCCGGAGGGCTGCGCGGCGATCCTGTGGCGGGAGGGCGGCCCCGAGAAGGTGGCGGACGCGGCGCGGGCGCTCAAGCTGACGGCCGAGGATCTGCTGCGTTTGGGCGTAATCGACGAGATCGTGCCGGAGCCGCCGGGCGGGGCGCATCGGGAGCCCGCCGACGCGATCGCGGCGCTGGGCGGGGCGATCGAACGCCATCTGAAACGACTGGTGCGGATGACACCGGCGGCGCTGCGCGATGCCCGAGCGCGAAAATTTGCGGCGATGGGGAATGCGTACATCGCGCGCGGCCGCGTTGAAAACGGCGGCGGAATGGGATAGCGATTGCCGCCGCAATGACTGCTCGAGAAAAACCTGCGATCGAAAAGTCCTCGACCGGAAAATCCTCCAGGAAAAAACCGGGCGGGGGAAAGCCCGGCATCGGGAAACCCGCAAAGGGGAAACCGCGCGGCGCGCGGACCGGCGCTACGCTCGAGGGATTGCGCAAGCGCACCGACGCGATCAATCTGCATCTGGTCGAGCTGTTCAACCGGCGCGCGCGCCTCGCGCAGGAAATCGGCCGGCTGAAACACGCCGACGGCGCGCCGATCTATCAGCCGGTGCGCGAACGGCAGGTGCTGGAGCGGGTGGTCGCGCATAATCCGGGACCGCTCAGCGCCGAGCATCTGCGGCGGATTTTCCAGGAGCTGATTTCGGCGTGCACCGCGCTCGAGCATGTCATCCGGATCGCGTATCTCGGCCCCGAACACACCTATTCGCACGAGGCGGCGCGAAATCGCTTCGGGGCGAGCGCGGCGTTTGCGCCCCAAGCCTCGATCGCGGCGGTGTTCCAGGCTTTGGAGAACGACCGGGCGGATTACGGCGTGGTGCCGGTGGAAAATTCGACCGAGGGCTCGGTCAGCCTGACGCTGGATCTATTGATCGATACGCCGCTGCATATCCTGGGCGAGATCATGCTGCCGATTCGCCATGCGCTGATGGCGCGGGCGGATGCGGGCGGGTTCAGCCGGATCGTGTCGCATCAGCAATCGCTGGGGCAATGCCGCAACTATCTGGCGGCGAATTATCCGAATTGCGAGCTGGAGGCAGCGGCGTCGAACAGCCTGGCGGCGCAGAAGGCCGCGGAGGATCCGCGCTACGCGGCGATCGCGTCGGTGGCGGCAGCGCGAGCCAACGATCTGAAGGTGATCGCGGAGAATATCCAGGACGTGGCGCAGAACACCACGCGCTTTCTGGTGCTCGGGCGCGAGGCGATGGGGCGCAGCGGCGCGGACAAGACCAGCCTGGTGTTCGCGCTGCCCGAGCGCGCGGGCGCGCTGCACGGAGCGTTGACGCTGTTTGCGCGCGAGCGGATCAACCTGACGATGATCCAATCGCGGCCGCAGCGCGAGCGGCCGTGGGCGTACGTGTTTTTCGTGGACCTGCAAGGCCATCGCGAGGACGCCAAGGTGCGCCGGGCGCTGGCCGCGCTTGAGCCTCGGGCACTTTTTCTCAAAGTGCTGGGATCGTATCCTGAGGGCAGGCCGTGACGCGTCCGACCGGTTCCGACGCGTCCGGCCAGCACTGAAAAGGTCCGCCGGCGGCCGTATCCCCGGCGCGGGTCGCAAAGCTTGATCAAGCCCGAATCCCTGGTAATGCCCACGGTGGCCGCGCTGCATCCGTATGAGCCCGGCAAGCCCATCGAGGAGTTGCAGCGCGAGCTCGGAATCGGCGAGCCAGTCAAGCTCGCGTCCAACGAGAATCCGCTGGGGCCGTCGCCCAAGGCGGTGGCCGCGATGCGCGCGGCGCTCGACGAGGTCAACCGCTATCCCGACGGAGCGTGCTGGGCGGTGTGCCAGAAGCTCGCGGCCCATCACGGGGTCGGCGCGGATCGGATTTTTGTCGCGGGCGGTTCGGTCGAGGTGCTGAACCTGCTCGCGTTCCTGTTTATCCGGCCCGGCCTGAACGCGGTCTTTTCGCAACATTCGTTCGCGATCTATGCGCTGGCGACGGCGGCCGCGGGCGGAGAGTCGAGGACGGTGCCGATGCGGGACGGCTTTTACATCGACCTCGATGCCATCTCAAGTGCGATCGACGCCAACACCCGGATCGTGTTTCTCGACAATCCGACCAATCCCGCGGGCACGATCGTGAAGCGCGCGGCGTGGGAGCGCTTTTTGGCGCGGGTGCCGGAGCACGTGGTGATCGTGGCCGACGAGGCCTACTTCGAGTTCGTGCGCGACCCCGAGTATCCGGACTCGCTTAAGTATCACGACCCCAATCGAATGATCGTGACGATGCGCACCTTTTCGAAAATCTTCGGACTGGCGGGCGTGCGCGTCGGCTACGCGGTGGCGCGGCCGGATCTCGTGCAATTGCTGCACAAGGTGCGCCAGCCGTTCAACGTGACCTCGCTCGCGCAGGCCGCGGTCCTGGCCGGGATGGACGACCACGAGCATGTGCGGCGCACGCTCGCGAATAACGCGGAAGGAATCGAGTACCTCGAGCAGGAGTTCAAGCGGATGGGGCTCGCCTACGTGCCGAGCCACGCGAATTTTATCTTGACCGAGGTCGGCGAGGGGCAGGCGGTCTTCAACCGGCTGCTTAAGCTCGGCGTGATCGTGCGGCCGATGGGGGGATACGGCTGGCCGCATCACGTGCGGATCAGCGTGGGTCTGCCGGCGGAGAATCGGAAGCTGGTCGCGGCGCTGGAGGGGGTGCTCGGGGGGAAAGAGAAAAGGGAAAGTTGTTGAGGAACTCAGAATTGATATTTCTCGGAGAACTGAAACCTCGCGAGGTTTCAGGGTCTTTTTGCGCTCCCGCGCGGGATAAAATGAAGCAATGACGGTGTTGTTTCGCCAGATGACGATTTGCGGAGTGGGCCTGATTGGCGGGTCGCTCGCGCTCACGGCGCGCCGGCATGGGCTGGTCGAGCGGATAGTCGGGCTCGGGCGCACGCAGGCGAATCTCGACGTCGCGCTCGAGCGCGGACTGATCGATTACGCGACGCGCGATGTTGCTGAGGCGGCGCATGGCGCGGATCTCGTGATGCTGGCGACCCCGGTGATGACTTTTCCGGAGACGCTGGCCGCGATGATCCCGTATCTGCCGCACGACGCGGTGATTACCGACGTCGGCAGCGTCAAGCAATGGGTGGTGCGCGCGCTCGAGCCGCTGCTCGGCCCCGCGATGGCGCTGGTCGGGGTCCATCCGGTGGCGGGCAAGGAGACGGTCGGCGCGGGCGCGGCGGAAGCGGGGCTGTTCGTGAATCGGCGCGTGATCGTGACGCCGTCGCGGCGGAGCAACGCGGCGGCGGTGGCGAAGGTGGCCGCGCTGTGGCGGGCGACCGGCGCGAAGGTCGAGGAGCTGGCGCCGGCGGTGCATGACGCTTTGCTCGCGCGCGCGAGCCATCTGCCGCAGATCGTCGCGAGCGCGCTGGCGGCGGCGCTCGAAGGTGAACAAATTGACGGAAAACTTGTCTCTGAGTATGGTGCGGGCGGCCTGCGCGACACCACCCGGATCGCCGCGTCGTCGGCCGAGATGTGGCGCGATATCTGTTTGACCAATCGCGAGGCGATCGGGGCGGCGCTCGAACTCTTTCGCGGGTCGTTGGATAAGTTTGCCAACGCCGTCGCGCGCGGCGATGCGGCCGAGTTGATGGCGCAGTTCGAACGCGGGCGGCGGATGCGCGAGGGTTTGAAATGAAGCGGGCGCGTCCGCTAGTCGCGATCGACGGTCCGGTCGGCGCCGGCAAATCGACGGTGGCGCGCGCGCTCGCGCGAGCGCTCGGCTTCAGCTACGTCAACACCGGTGCGATGTACCGGGCGGTCGCGGTGGCGGCGCGGGCGGCCGGCGTTGAACCTTACGCGCCGGAGGTAGCCGGCGCAGGATCGCCTGACGGGCTGGACCCGCAGACCGCGGCGGCCGATCAGTATCTGCGCGAGCATTTGCAGAAGGTTCTTGATACAATCACAATTGCGTTCAACGGCGAGCGCGTTTTACTCGCCGGCCACGATATCAGCGACCTAATCACACAGCCTGAGATAGGCGATCTCGCCTCGCGCTTTTCCGCGATCGCATTGGTGCGCGACAAGATGCGCATCTTGCAGCGCGCGGCCGGCGAAAGGGGCGGGGTGGTGATGGAGGGGCGCGATATCGGCACGGCGATATTTCCGGACGCGGAAGTGAAATTTTTTCTGGTCGCGGAGCCCGCGGTGCGGGCGGCGCGGCGCTATGCGGAATTGGCCGCGAAGGGTGTTGCGACGACGCTCGAAGAGGTGGCGGCGCAGCTTGCCGAGCGCGATCGGCGCGACGCCGGACGCGCGCTGGCGCCGCTCAAGCGCGCCGACGACGCGATCGAGATCGACTCGACCGGGCGCGATGTGGATGCGGTCGTAAATGAGATGAAATCGCGCGTTGAAGCGATTTCACGCGCAATCTAGGGCTTGAAACGCGCCTAGCAGCCTTGTATGGATTGCAGTAGCCTCGATGTCCCTTAGGTAGAAGGTCCCTTTAAATGGAGAAAGATTTGTCCGAGAAAACGAACGGAGGAACGAATGATTTCGAGTCGCTGATGGAACAGAGCCTGCGCGCCCCGCGTTCAGGCGACGTACTAACCGGCACGGTTCTGCTGATTACGCGCGACAACGTCATCATCGATATCAATTACAAGTGCGAAGGCCAGGTGCCGCTCGCCGAGTTCCTGGATCACGACGGCAACGTCATGGTCAAGGAAGGCGACGAGGTCGATGTTTTTTTCGAGGGCACCGAGACCGAGAACGGCACGGTGATGCTGTCGCACGCGAAGGCCGAGAAGTTCAAGGTCTGGCGTGAACTCGAACAGGCGTTTCAGAATGAGACCCCGGTCGAAGGGGTAATCCTGGGCAAGGTCAAGGGCGGCCTGCAGGTCGATATCGGGGTGCCGGCATTTCTGCCGGGATCGCATGTCGAGCTCAGGCCGGCGCGCAATCTCGACCGCTACGTCGGCCAGCGCGGCCGCTTTCAGATTTTGAAGTTCAATCGCGCGCGCGGCAACGTCGTGGTCTCGCGGCGCAGCGTGATCGAGCGCGAGCGCACCTCGCTCAAGGAAGAGACGCTGAAGGTGCTCGAAGAGGGCGTCATCCTCGAGGGCACGGTCAAGAATATCACCGACTACGGCGCGTTCGTCGATCTCGGCGGAATCGACGGCCTGCTGCATATCACCGACATGGCGTGGGGCCGTTTGCAGCATCCGTCCGAAGTGCTGAAGGTGGGCGAGAAGGTCAAGGTGGTGGTGCTGAAGTACGACCAGGGGCGCGAGCGCGTCTCGCTCGGCATGAAACAAATCATGCCGGACCCGTGGACCAAAGCGACCGAGAGCTATCCGGTGGGCGCGCGGCTGCGCGGCAAGGTCGTCAGCGTTACCGACTACGGCGCGTTCGTGGAGTTGGAGAAGGGCGTCGAGGGGCTGATTCACGTCAGCGAGATGACCTGGAGCAAGCGCGCGGTGCATCCGTCGAAAGTGGTCAACGTCGGCGACATGGTCGAAGTCCAAGTGCTCGGAGTCGACGAGGGCAATCGGCGGATTTCGCTGGGGCTGAAGCAGACCGAGCCGAATCCGTGGGAGGCGCTCGCCGAGATCCATCCGATCGGCAGCACGATTCGCGGCAAGGTGAAATCGATTACTGACTTCGGAGTGTTCGTCGAGATCGAGCCGGGGATCGACGGCCTGGTGCATATCTCGGATTTGTCGTGGACCAAGAAGGTGCGCCATCCGTCGGAAGTTTATAAGAAGGGCGACGAGGTCGAGGCGGTGGTGCTCGGGATCGAAGTCGAGCACGAGCGCGTGAGCCTGGGCGTGAAACAATTGACGCCGGATCCGTGGGACACGGTGGCGCAGCGCTACCCGCTGAACCATCGCGTGCACGGCAAGGTCAGCTCGGTCGCGGATTTCGGGGTGTTCGTCGAGATCGAAGAGGGCATCGAGGGGCTGATTCATATCTCGCAATTGAGCAACGAGCGGGTGGACAAGCCGTCGTCGCTGTTCAAGGTCGGCGACGAGATCGAGGCGCTGGTGGTGCAGGTCGACAGCAAGGAACGGCGCATCGGGCTTTCGATCAAGGGCTTGCGCGCGCATGAGGAGCGCGAGGAGATGGCGGCGTATCAAAAGCGCGAGCACGAGGCGTCGCGCTTTTCGCTCGAAGATATTCTCAAAGAGGAACTCAGGCTCGATCGCGACGATCGCACTCCGCGCACCGGCCGGGGACGCAGCGGCTAAGCGCAAGCGCCGCAGGCACGACGGCACCAATCGCGAAGCAAGCCGCGCGATCCAGATCATCAGATGACCAAGCGAGGCATAATCGAGGAGTTGCTGGCGCGGCGCCAGGGCGTGACGCATCGCGATTCCGAGACCGTCGTCAATGCGATGTTCGAGGCGATGGCGGAAGTGCTCGCGCGCGGCGAGCGGATCGAGATTCGCGGCTTCGGCAGCTTCGGCGTGAAGGAGCGGCGCGCGCGCCAGGGGCGCAATCCGAAAACCGGCGACGTGGTGGAAGTCGCGGCCAAGCGGATTCCTTTTTTTCGCGCGGGCAAGGATCTGCGAGTAGAGGTTAATGGCGCGGCGGGCACCGCGCGGCAGCGCTCGGCCTGAGGCGGCGCCGCCGGCGCTGCTGTGGGCGCCGTGGCGTTCGGCGTACGTCGGCCAGACGCCTTTGGGCGGAGCGGATTGTATCTTCTGTATGGGCCGGATTGGCGCCGCGACGCGCCGCCGGCGGCTGGTGCTGTACGCCGGCCGGCTCGCACTCGTGATGTTGAATCGCTATCCCTACAATAACGGACATCTGATGGTGGCGCCGCGCCGCCACGTCGCTTCGCCGGAACTGCTGACGCGCGAGGAACGGAGCGAACTGTCGGAATTCGTTTCGCGATCGGTGCAGCGGCTGCGCACGGCGTACCGGCCTGCGGGACTCAACGTGGGCATGAACCTCGGACGCGCGGCGGGCGCTGGAATAGCAGATCACATGCATTGCCATCTGGTGCCGCGCTGGGAGGGCGACAACAATTTCATGCCGGTCATTAGTTCGACGCGGGTGTTACCGCAGTCCCTCGCACGGACTTACGCGCTGCTGGAGCCGCTGTTCAAAACGATCGGCGCTGACCTATCCTGAAAGCCAAGGATTTCGCCTGGGCATTACCCATCATGGATCAAAGCCTGCTGAAACTTCGGACACTTGGAGACTTGAAGCGCGCCGGCTATCGCACCAAGCCGGTGCGAATCGAGATGCGCGACAACCTGCTCGGCCGGCTGCGGCGCAAGGAAAGAGTGCTGCCCGGGATCGTCGGCTACGACGACACGGTGCTGCCGGAAATCGAAAACGGCATCCTCGCGGGCCATCACATGATCCTGCTGGGCGAGCGCGGGCAGGCGAAGTCGCGAATTATTCGGGCGCTGGCGTCGCTGCTCGACGAGCACGTGGCGGCGGTTGCGGGCTGCGAAATCAGCGACGATCCGTTCGCGCCGATTTGCGGGAAATGCAAGGCGCTGGTCGCGGAGAAGGGCGACGAGACGCCGATCGCGTGGCTCACGCGCGAACATCGCTATGCCGAGAAGCTCGCGACGCCGGACGTCTCGGTGGCGGATTTGATCGGCGAGATCGACCCGATAAAAGTCGCGGAAGGGCGGTACCTGGCCGACGCCGAGACGATTCATTACGGACTGATTCCGCGCACCAATCGCGGCATCTTCGCGATCAACGAACTGCCCGATCTGACGGAGAAGGTGCAGGTCGGACTCTTCAACCTGATGGAAGAGAAGGACGTCCAGATCAAAGGTTACAAGATTCGCCTGCCGGTTGACGTGGTCTTCGTGGCGAGCGCGAATCCGGAGGACTACACCTCGCGGGGACGGATTATCACGCCGCTGAAAGATCGCTTCGATATCCAGATTCGCACGCATTACCCCAAGACGCTCGAGCATGAAGTCGCGATCATGGAGCAGGAATGCAGCTATCCGCTGCGCTCCGAGATGCCGCTGCGGATGCCGCAATTTATGAAGGACATCCTCGCGCAGATTACCTTCGAGGCGCGCGCCTCCAACGAGATCAACCAGACCTCGGGGGTGTCGGTGCGGGTGACGATCAACAATCTCGAATCGATCATCTCGAACGCGGAGAAGCGAGCGATTATCAACGAGGACACGGAGATCGTGCCGCGGCTGTCGGACCTGCATTCGCTCTACGCGTCGACCGCCGGCAAGCTCGAGCTCGAGTACGTGGGCGAAGACAAGAAGGACGACGACCTGATCGAGCGGCTGGTGAATCGCGCCGTGCTGAAGGTGTTCGATCGTTGCGTGAAGCTCGACGATCTGAAACGCGTGGCGGCGTATTTCGAGCAGGGCTGGGGCGTCGAGGTTTCCGATCGGGCGCCGGCGGCCGACTATCTCGACGCGCTGCGCGAGGTTCCAGGGCTGCGCGAGGCGATCGATCAGATTGGCGTGTTCGAGACGCCGGGCCTGATGGCGACGGCGAGCGAGTTTATCTTTGAAGGCCTGCATCTGCATCAGAAGCTCAACAAGGAGCGCCAGGGCGGCCGCTTTTCCTATCACGCCTGAGGAATCGCACTGACGATGTTCATCAGCCGCTATACGCAGTGGGACGGCTCGCAGAAGCTCAGGCTCGACGCCGACAAGGTCTTCGAGAAGCTGGCCGAGATGCTGTCCTACACCGACGACATCCGCCAGGCGATGGACTGGATGATGCGCCAGGGCATGGAATTCGACGGCGTGAAGGTGCAGGGGCTGGAGGAATTCCTCGAGCAGTTGCGCCAGGAGATGCGCCAGCGTTATCGCGATTTCAATCTCAAGAATTCACTTTCGGAACTCGAGCAGCGGCTCGAAGAGATTCTCAATCAGGAGCGCGAGACGCTCGAGGGGATGCGCGGGCAGAAGCCGGGAGTGGAGGACAAGGAGCAGCAACTGCAGCAGATGCCGCGGCGGTTGTCGGAGGCGCTGCGCAAGCTCGAGAACTACGAATTCGAGGACGCGCAGGCCAAGGCCGACTTCGACGAACTGCTGAACGAGTACGAAAACGTTCGCGACCTCGAAAATTTTCGCGAGCGCTACAACCACATGTTCCACGGTCCGAAGAGCCTGGAGTACCAGCCGGCGCTCGACCTGATGCGCGAGATGGAACGGATGCGCCAGCTCGAGCAGGACCTGATGTCGGGCAACTTCGAGACGATCTCGATGGAAGATCTGAAGGAGCTGATGGGCCAGCAGGCGCAGCAGGATTTCCAGAGCCTGCGCCAGGTGATGATGCTGCTGAACCAGTCGGGCTACATGGTGCAAAAGGGCGATCACATGCAGCTCTCGCCCAAGGGCGTGCGGCGAATCGGCCAACTCGCGCTGCGCGACATTTACCAGGGGCTGCTCAAGGATCGGCCGGGATCGCATACCACGGACCATCGTGGGATCACCGAGATGCGTCCCGACCAGACGCGGCCGTACGAGTTCGGCGATCCGCTCAACCTGAACCTGGTGGCGACGCTCAAGCACGCGCTCGCGCGGCGGCCGGGCGTGCCGCTGGCGCTGAAGCCCGACGACTTCGAGATCTACGAGAATGATTACGGCAGCTCGGCGTCAACCGTGCTGTGCCTCGACATGTCGTGGTCGATGAGCTGGGAGGGACGCTTTGCGGCGGCGAAGAAAGTAGCGCTCGCGCTGGAGACGCTGATCCGGTCGAAGTTTCCGCGCGATTATTTTTCGATCGTCGGATTCTTTACGCGCGCGGTCGAATTGAAACTTAAAGACCTGCCGGAAGCGTCGTGGAACATGGGCGACCCGTTCACCAACCTGCAGGACGGCCTGCGGCTGGCGAGCGATTTGCTCAGACGGCATCCGTCGCGCAACCAGCAAATTATCGTAATCACCGATGGCCAGCCGACTGCCTACTTCCTGAACAAGCGGCTCTACTGCGAATGGCCGCTGTCATTTGGCGGTATCAGCATGCGGGCGGCGCAGGAGACGCTCAAAGAGGTCGAACGCGTGACGCGCCACGGCATCACGATCAACACCTTCATGCTCGACGACGCCCCGAGCCTGCGCGCTTTCGTCGAGAAGATGACGCAGATCAATCGCGGTCGTGCGTTATACACGCGCCCCGACCATCTCGGCGAGTACATGCTGGTCGATTACCTGTCGAAGAAACGCAAACACGTTTGAGCGGGGCGTCCGCGCGAGCGTCGAGGACTGGGTTCTTCGCGGCGCGCGGCACGATGCCCTCACCCCCGGCGCAATACGCACTACGTTTGCGTGCGCCGACCGCTCCCTGGACAAGGGGCGGTGCCGGCGGGAGCCCTGAGCCCCGGCCCTTTCCGTAGGGAACGAGCGTTGGAGTCAAGGGGCGGCGGTCGAGTCTTCGGGGGCGATCGATTGCTCGGTCGCGGCCGTCACCGACATCGAATCTTCAGCGCGGTTCCATTCGGCTTCATGCCAACCCTCTTTGAACGCGGCAACCCGCTGCGCGCTGCTGCCGTGCGAGGCGCCGATGCCGAATTCGTCCCCCGTCATGCTCCAGTAGGGTGAGAGGCCGGTCGCGGGAACGTCGAGCCGCTTCATGGTGTAACCGGCGAAGCGGTCGGCCTCGAGCTCCTTGATCTGGTTGGGCACCGCGGCGCGCGACGGATCGAAGTCGCGATGAACCTCGTGGCCGACCTCGTGCGCGAAGATCGCATAGAGCATCGGGGTGAGCACATTCGGATCGGTGAGATTGAGGCGCAAACCGAGCAGCACGGCGAGCGCGGCCGGATTGTAGAAGACACAGCCGCCACCGATCGAATGCGGGCCTTCGGCGGCGACCGACTGATAGACCTGGACGTTGGAGCCCCACGTGCCATTGATTTGCGAGACGATCCTTTGAATCTTGTCCGAGGCAGGCACCGCCCTTTCACCGCAGGCGACCATCTCGTTGGCGGCGCCGTCCACCGCGGGCAAAGCCGGGCGCGCGGTAGTGCGATGCGTCGAACGCGCGGGCCGATTGACGGCAGGCGCCGGCGTGGCGAGCGCTGACGAAGAACTCGGCACGGCCTCCCAATCGTCATCGGCGAGAGCGCGCGCGGCCGTCATTGAGATGGTGGAGATCATCGAGACGGTGGAAATTGCGACGATCGCCAACGCCGTCACCAGCCGGGCCGGTATTTTAAGTTTTCTCGTCGCCATATTTTTCGCGTGTCCTGGCTGGGCTGCACCGAGCTATTAAGCCATCGAATTGCCGCTTGAGTGTCAAGCACCAACGCCTTCCGCGTGCGAGATCGGTGGCGATGGTTAACGGGTATCGCGCAGGGTGTCGCGCCGATGCGGCGTCGCACGCGCAGCGAAGTCGGAGCCGGCCGGCATCGTCCACGACGAACCGAGCTGACGCAGCACGACGGCATCTGCGCGAGTGCCGGCGTCCTTGAGCAGGCGACTTAGAGGCTCGTCCATCGGTTCTTTCGAGAGGCGAAAAGTGCCCCAATGAATCGGGACGAGATAGCGCGCGCCGGACTGCTGAAACATCGTCCATACCTGTTCCGGGTTGGCGTGGTTGTGGATCCATGGATCGTAGGCGCCGATCGAAAACGCGGCGACTACCGGCGGCCGGCTCGTGAGCGCGGCGAAGGCGTCGGTGTAGGCGCTGTCGCACGCGAGCAGCATCCGCCGGCCGCCGCGATCGAGGACGTAGCTGTTGTAGCCGTATACCGTGCCGAACGGCGGCCAGCGCTTGCCCCAATGCCGCGCGGCCATCGCGGTGACGGTCAGCCCCTTGACCGTGGTGGACTCGCCCCAATTGAGTTCGCGAACGTCGTTGAAACCGAGCGGACGAATCAAGGCGGCGCATTTGGCGCAGGCGATGACCGTTGCGCTTTTGGGCAGCGCCTCGAGCGAGGGAATATCGAGATGGTCCATGTGGGCGTGCGTCACCAGAATAACGTCGATGGGTCCGAGCGCGTTCGGGGCCAGCGGCGGGGCGACATAGCGGCGCGGACCGAACGTCACGATCGAATCGAGGGCGAGGCCGATGCGATCGTACAGCGTCGGGTCGCTGATCAGGCGGACGCCGAAGTAGTTCATCAGGAGAGTCGCATGACCGAGGCTCGCGATAGTGAGAGCGCTATCGGGCCACGCAGCCGGCTCGGGCGCAGGACCTGCGGGTGCGCGCGCCGCGGTGGCATCGGCGTCGCCGTAGTGCAGATAGACTGCGGCAGATGCGAGCAGAATCAGCAGCGCGAGCGCCGCGAAAATTCTAATTACAGCGGCGACGAATCGCTTCAATCGGGCACCGCGTTCACGCGAGCAACATCACCGGGACAATTTCCATCAGTGTGGAACTGGAAAGCAGGGCAGCTTGTTCAGCGTCGAATACTTGAAAACTCGTCCGTTGTATTTGAAGGTGCCGACGATGGGGCCGAAATCGAGCATCAGTGAGGCGAGTTCATCGCGCTCGACGTCGGCGAGGGCAACGTCGGGGGCATAAGCCAGGTAAGTGGAGAGGCCAGGTTCGGTGGAGGTCTTGAGCGCCGGTTTGAATTCCATGTGTTCGAGATTGGTCGCAGGCGACCAGCCGCCGGGAGCGATGTCTTTTGCGTTTGCGATGGCGCCCCTCGCATCCGCCATCACGATCCAGCGCGGCGTATTGCCGGTTCCGCCGAGGCCGAGCTCGCGCCATTGGGTAACCCCGTTATGGTCGGGGCGGAACTCGATGATCGCCGGAGTGATCAACTCGATCCCGTTGCACTTGGTCGCATTGGCAGGGTCATTGGATCTGGCAGTGTCAAAGTCGCTGTCTGCGAGTTTGGTTTGTTCGTAAACTTCGGTCTCTTCGGGGTTCGCGTCATCGCCGTGCTTGACCATCGTACCGGCCTGGGCGCCCACGCTGACGAGGTTCACGAGCGCCCCGGCGCCCTCCTCCGCCAGCGGTATGACCATCGGTATCAACGGTGCGAAGCAGCCGCTCTGGCACAGCGCGAGCGCGGCCATCAAGATCCAGAGAGCGCCCCGCGCCACGATGAAATTCAAGCGCCGCGTCAAGTTATGTAAATGCGGTGGCGTCATGGCTTGCGCGCGCTGACGATCGAGGAGGTGAAGGGCGGACTCGGCAGCGCCGTCATCTGAATCTCGATGAAGCCGGCGGCGCGGAGCCATCCGGCGGTCTCGTCGAAGGCGTAGTCGCGGCCGCGTGTGGTCAGGAGCAGGTAGAGCGAGAAGACCGCTCCCGCCGCTGGTTCGGTGAGGTCGCGGTTCATGATGTGATCCTTGACGGCGATGAGTCCGCCGGGTGTGAGTGCGCGAAAGCATTGCGCCATCAGCGCCTCGTTCACGGGTTCGTTCTCGCTATGGATAATGTTCGACATGAAGATGGCGTCGACCGGGCCGGGAAGTTCGCCGGCGAGATAATCGACCGGGCGCAGCTCGATTCGCGGGAGTATCGAGGGCGCGCGCCGGGAGAGAATCTCCCGCGCAACTTCAAGCGTTGCTGGAAGATCCCAGAGTGCGCCATGGAGCTCGGGATAGCGCCGCAGAAACTCGACCAGGTAGGTCCCGGGGCCGCCGCCCAGGTCCGCGATCGTGCGGGCTTTTGCGAGGTCCAGATGCTCCGCCGTCCAGCGGTCGTCACCGCGCGCGCGCACCAGGCTGTCCATCGCGCGGATAAAGCGTGCGGTGGCCGCGGGGGTCGATTGAAACATGTCGGGCGTGCGTGCGGGAGCGCCGCTGCGGATGGAATTTTCGAGGCGGCCCCATTCGTCCCACAGCTCGGCGTCGAACAGAATCATGCCGCCGAGGTACTCGGGCGACGCCTCGACGAGAAAACGCCGCGCGGATTGGTCGAGCTGATAGCGGCCGTCAATCTTGTGGAGCAAGCCGATTGCCACCAACGCATTAGCCAGGATCGCGGTCGCCCGCGGTTCGCCGCCGATCGACGACGCGAGTGCGCCGGATTCGAGCGCCCCTGCGCTCAACCGTTCGAAGATCCCCAGCTTCAGGGCGATTTGGATCGCGCGCGCCTCGGCATGACCGCCCGCCATCCCCGCAATCGTGGAAAAGTCCATGCGCCCCCCGCGAGCCCAGAACCCGGCCGCGTCGAGCGTTCGGGAGCGAACGCCGACACCACCTCGTCCCGAATATGCAGCATCCGCGTATTGCGGACCAAGTTCAACCGCTGATGATAGCGGATCCGCGCCGCTGACGGCGAAATCGGCGCCGACGGGGGGCCGCATTCGAGTGGCGAGTAATATCAACTAACGCATTAAGTCGAGCGTGACGTAAAAGGAGCCGTTGGTGGCATGAGCGATCGCGACCGCGGCCGTACGAAACCGCGGCGAGAGCAGGTTGTTGCGCGGCGTTGGACTCGCCAGCCATGCGGCTAACGCCCGTTGCGGCAGCGCGTCGACCTCGTGACCCGGATCGCTCAGGAGATTTTCGGCGAGTTCGTCATAATCGAGTCCCACCGCGCGGACGCGGTCGGCCGGTGTATCGCCGGCGGCACTATCGTGAGCGAGATAGCCGTGGGCGGCCATGTCCTGCGCGTGGGCGCGCGCGGCCAGCGTCAGGCGATCGGAAAGCGCCAACGGGGCGGCGCCGACTTGGGCGCGCGCGGCGTTGACGAGTTCGACGATGCGCGCCTCGATTGCGTTGAGTTGAACCGGCGGCACCTCCACGGGCGGTTGCGGCACGGTGAAACGGCCGAAGCGCAAGACCATCACCGATATGAAAACCAGCGCACCGATCGCGGCCGCGGCGCGCACCATCCGGCGCCGGCGCACGACGGTAGCGGTGGGTATCCGAATTACTTTGGCAAGACGGCGCGCGGTCCGGGGAGTTCCGCGTCCGCTGGCCGATGAGGCTCTCATGCGCGCAACCACACCTTTCATCCGGCTCGCGATCCACGCCGCCTGTCCGCGCGCGCGACGGGCCGAATGTTGCGAGCGCGACGGCAAAATTGCCGCCGGCGCGCCTTAAGTGTTGGCCGCGGTCGCGCCCGTGTCAACGCGGCTGTGAATTAACCTGTGGATGCTGCGCGCGCCTCCCTGCGAGTCCGAGAGGCACGCGCCGCAGGTGGACTTTTTCCCGCACGTCGAGGCGCTACGGGATCAGCACCAGCTTGCCGACCGAGCCGCGCGATGAAATAAACCGATGGGCGGCAGGCGCTTCGGCGAGCGGGAAGGTTTTGCCGATCAGAATCTTGAGCTTACCTTCGCGCATCAGATTGAAGCTGTGCGCGGTGCCCTGGCGCATCAGATCGTGATTCGCCGACGCGGTGTAAAGCACGAAGCCGCTGACCTTGAGCGATTTCTCGAACAGCCGAAAGACGTCGAGCTTGTCCGGCGGACCGCCGGCGCGACCGTACAGGATGGTATGGCCAAAGGGCGCCGCGCACGCGAGGCCCTTTTCGAACGTGGGCTTGCCGACCGCGTCGAGAATCAGGTTGACGCCTTTGCCGCCGGTCAGGCGCTTGGCCTCCTCGGCGAAGTCGTGGGTTTCGTAATTGATCACGTCGTCGGCGCCGTACTTTTTCGCGATCTCGATCTTGCTGTCATTCGAGACCGTGCCGATTACGCGCGCGCCCGCCGCCTTCGCGATCTGCATCGCGACGATGCCGACGCCGCCGGCCGCCGAATGCACGAGCACGGTTTCGCCGGCCGTGAGGTGATGACAGGTGTGGATCATAAACCACGCCGTCAGGGTCTGGATCGGGAACGCGGCGCCCTCCTCGAAGCTGACGAAATCGGGCAGCGGGATGACCTGGTTGGCATAGAACAGCGCGTACTCGGCATAGGCTCGAAGGCCCACCGCGGTGACCCGCATGCCGGGTTTGAGGCCCTCGACGCCGGGGCCCACTTCGTCGATTACGCCGGCCGCCTCCATGCCGGGAGTGTCGGGCAGCTTCGGCTTGATCAGGTAGTTGCCTTCGCGAAAGAAAGTGTCGGCGAAATTGATTCCCGCCGCATGCACTCGCATCCGGATCATTCCCGGCCGCGGCTCGGGCTTGGGCACCTCGACAAGTTTCATCACGTCGGGACCGCCGACCTCTTTGAACTGGATCGCTTTCACTGATCGATTCCTCCGTTTGCGCGGCGGTTCGCAATTATCAACATTATGATCGCGACGCGCACCGCGCGGTTGGGTTCGTTAACTTATGATCGCAAGTAGCAAATCCGGGGGCGCCGGCCAAAGCGCTTGCGCACGCGGCACTATGTTCGCGGCGGCGCGCCGTCAATTCAAACGTGCTATTAAACCATGATGCTTGAGCTTGTGATGTTCGACGCGGACGGCGTGCTCTTCGATTCAACCGAATCGAACACCGTCTACTACAACGCGATCTTCGCGCAGATGGGCGAGCGGCGGATGAATCCCGACGAGGGAAAGGCGGGCGTCTTCATGGCGGCGCCGCAAGTCTTCGAGTTGCGCGCGCGCGGCGACGCGGCGAAGTTCGATCGGATGCGCGAGATCGCACGGACGATGGACGCCACCCCGTTTTTCAATCTCATGCGCCCGCCGGTGGAACTGCGGCCATTTCTCTCGACGCTGAAGCTGCGCTATCGCCTGGCGCTCGCGACCAATCGCTCGGCGACGATTCCCGCGCTGATCGGCCATCTCGGACTGGACGGCATTTTCGACGCGGTGGCGAGCGCCCGCGACAAGGTCCGTCCGAAGCCGGCGCCCGACATCGTCGAGTTGTGCCTCGCGCGGGCGGGAGTTGAAGCGCCGCGCGCGGTTTACGTGGGCGACAGCGAGACCGATCGCATTGCCGCCGAGGCTGCAGGCGTCCATTTCATCGGGTTGGGTGATCGCGTCGATCACGAGCATTGGATCGAACAACTGATCGAGTTGCCTGAAAGGCTCGAACTGATATTCGGCCCCGCCCGCTAGCTGTTTATGCCATTTCGGGCGCCGCCTTATGTTTCGCCGCCCCCGCGCGCGCCTCGGTCTACCCGAGCAAAGCGAGCGTCATCCCAAAATGGGAAGTCTGAAACCTCACTGAGGTTTCAGTTTCTTAAAAAATATAGCTTTGAGTTCCTTGACCATTAGATCAACATCTCGATCAGGTTCGGGCCCGGCTCCGCCAGCGCGCGCCGCAACTGAACCACCAGATCTTCGGCACGCTCGACACGCACTGCGGGTACGCCCATTCCGGCCGCCATTTGTGACCAGTTGATTTCGGGATTGGCGAGGCTCGTGAGCGACCGCGCCTTGCGTCCGGGCTCGGTGATGCCCGCGCGCGCGAGTTCCACCTGCAGAATCCGGTAGCGGCGGTTGTTGCAGATGAGCGTGGTGACGTTGAGGCGCTCGCGCGCCTGCGTCCACAGCGCCTGCAACGTGTACATGCCGCTGCCGTCGGCCTGGAAGGCGATTACCTTGCGATCGGGACAGGCGACCGCGGCGCCGGTCGCGCACGGCAGCCCCTGTCCGATCGCGCCGCCGGTGAGCGCGAGGTAGGTATGCGCCGGCGCGCCAGCCGAGGCGCCGAAGAAGGGCAGGCCGGTGGTCGCCGCCTCGTCCATCACGATCGCGCCCTCGGGCATGGTCGCGGCGATCGCGGCGCCGATCGTCGCCGCGTTGAGTTCGCCGGTGGGCAGCGGCGGGCGTTTGACCGCGGATGGCGCGGTAGCGCCGCGTGGCGCACCCAGCGCCTCGGCCAGGGCCTCCAGAGCGGCGGCCGCGTCGTCGTAAGGCGCGGCCAGCGTCGCACATTCGCGGCCCTCGGGAATCATCAGGCTCGGAACATTCGGGTAGCCGAAAAACGCCACCGGCGCGGGCGCGCCCGCCAGCACCACGGCGTCGGATTTACCGAGCGACTCGAGCGCCTGCTCGGGAAAGTACGGCAGCTTTTCGATTGCGGGCATCGCGCCGCCGCGCTCGACCCGCGCGGGGAAGGTCTCGCACATGAGACGGCATCCGCATTTCGCCGCGATGCGAGCGGCGGCGTTGAGACCGCGCGCGCGCAACGCATTGGCGCCCATGAACAGCGCGGCCGTCGCGCCATGCCTGCGCAGCAGTTCGGCGGACTTGCGAATCGCGTCGTCGCCTGCCGTCGGTAGCGCCGCGATTTGCGGTGATGCGATGCGATCCGCGGCCGGACTCCATTGGCAATCCGACGGCACGATCAACGTGGCGACATGGCCCGGCGTATGACCGGCCGCCGCGATCGCATCGGCCGTATCGCCGGTGATCGCGTCCGGCGATGCGGACTTGCGCACCCACGACGAAACCGGCCGCGCGAGCGAAACGATATCGGAAGTGAGCGGTGCGTCGGCCGCGAGATGCCACGTCGCCTGGTCGCCGATGATATTGACCACCGCCGAACGCGCGCGCCGGGCGTTGTGCAGGTTGGCGATGCTGTTGGCGAAGCCCGGCCCGAGATGGGTGAGCGTCAGCGCCGGCCGGTCCGCCATTCGCGCATAGCCGTCGGCGGCGCCGCTGCAAACGCCCTCGAACAGGCCGAGCACCGCACGCATTCCATCGATCGCGTCGAGCGCCGCGACCAACGGCATCTCGGTGGTGCCGGGATTGGCGAAACATACGTTCACGCCCGCGGCGAGCGCGGTCCGAATGAGAATTTCCGCACCGTTCATCGGTTACAATCCTGCGCGCGTCAGGCTTCCTTGACGAATTTCTCGAAGGCGCTCCATTCGACAATCGGCTGAAGCCGCCGCCGGCTGACGACGCCCTGCGCGACCGCGCCAGTGAAGGCCGAAAACGTCAGCGCGTGATCCTGGATGTCGAGGATCAGGACGACTTTCGGCTCCTCGTTGGAGACCCACGGGCCGGCCTTGAGCGTGACGCCGGGCGGAAAGCCGCGCGTGAGCGCGCCATTGATCAGATCGTAGATTTTCTTGGTGTCGTCGCGCGACGCGACGTTAAAGGAAATTTCATCGAGATAGAGCGGCATCGAAGTCTTCCTCCCTGTGCAAATTGGCGATGGAACTTCCGCCCTTATACACAAATTCGAGGCGAGGCTGTTAGCGCGGGGTGGCGCGCATTCGCCGACGCGCATCCAATCGTTGAGAGCAGCGCCAATGATGCGAGTGCGCGGGACATCCGTGCGCTCGGTCCGTGCCGCTATTGTCGATAGGCGAAGCATGAGTGCTGCGATTCGGGAAGCGCGGCGAATCCGCGCCGCCCGCTCATGCGAATGCCGGCATCACCTCGCGCGCGAACAGATCGATCGTCTGCGGCGGTCCGAAATCGCCGAACATCACGGTGAAAAAGGTGATCCCCTTGCGCACGCGATCGTGCAACTGCTCGGTAATCTGCGCCGGCGTGCCTTTTATTCCGGTGAGCGAGAACGGCTTCAGCCGCGACGCCACCTTCCACTTGTCCTCGACCTCGGCCTCGGTCGCGCCGATGCACACCAGCAACTGCTCCGAGATGTTGATCGAATTGATGTCGCGGCCGACCGCTTTGCAGTGATCCTTGAGCACGTTGAGCTTGCCCTCGAAGCTCCGGTAGCCGGCCGGACAGTTCCAGCGGTCGGCGTGTTTGGCGACGATTTTGAGCATTACCTTTTCGCCGCTGCCGCCAATCGTAATCGGGGGATGGGGCGTCTGCACCGGCTTGGGATTGTTGTAGGCCTCGTCGAGCGCGTAGTAACGGCCCTTGAAGGTCGCGCGCTTTTCGGTGAACAACAGCTTCATCACCTGCAAGCCCTCTTCGAGCTGACGCAGGCGCGTGCCCATGGTGGGGAACTCGTAACCGTAGCCGCGATATTCCTCGTCCATCCAGCCCGCGCCCAGGCCGATTTCGAGGCGCCCGTTGCTGACGTTATCGATGGTCGTCAGCGACTTGGCGAGCAGCGCCGGATTGCGAAAAGAGTTGCACAGCACCAGCGTGCCGATGCGCAATTTTTCGGTGCGCGCCGCGAGGGCGCTCATCGCCGCCGTCGATTCCAGACAATCGGCGTCCGGGATGCCGCGGTTCCAAAAATGATCGACCAGCCAGAGCGAATGGTAGCCGAGTTTCTCGGCTTGGGTGGCGCGGTCGGCCAGCGCCTTGAAGGACATGCCGGCTTGCGGCGAGAAGATTCCGAACTGGGCTTTAGCGCTCATCAGGGGCTCCCGTGGTCAGATTATTTCGCTACAAATCAGAGCACTTGCAAAACTATAATGCCAGCCCAATGCGGCTCCGGTACGAGCCAACGGCGAAGGATTTGTGATGGAAGTTAAGCCAACCTTACGAAGCTCGCGAACTGGCGGTCGGCGATGCCCCATAGGGATCGCGATGGTGATATTGCTGACCGCGCTCGGCGTCGGTACGGCAATTTCTCTCGCTTGCGCTGCGGACTTGGTGAATGCGGCTGGTGCCTTAATCGACGCGCCGCAGTTCGTCGCGGCCGGCGCCCCGCGCACCTTCGCCAAAGCGCCCGGGGTTCGCGATTGGGCTTACACGATGACGCGCGGATCGTCGCCCTTCGATCGCATCGGACTCCATCGAGTGACGCGCGGATGGCTACTGCCGGCTCATCCCGACATCGTGATGCTCTATCTGCCCGGCACCAACATGAATGGCGAGGTGACGGTTGCCGATCCGCATTACTCGCTCCCGCTGTTCACGGCGCTGCACGGGGTCGATTTCTGGGCGCTCGACTATCGCACGCATTTCATTCCACCCGCGACGCCCGTAGCCGATCTAACCGAACTCAAGGGCTGGACCAACGATTTGTTCGAGTCGGATCTCGAGGCGGCGGCGCGCTATGTGATGAAGACCACGGGGCGTCAGCGAATCTTCGTCGCGGGCTTCAGCCGCGGCGTGAGCTTCGCCTATCTGTTCGCGGCGCGGCATCCGCAGGACGTCGAGGGGTTGGTGATCTTCGACGGTTGGATTCCTCCCGACCGGGCCGCCGTTACGCCGCCGAAGCGCTATGCCGACGATATCGGCGGCGCGCATCTGACCTACGACAAGCGCCAAACGTTGATGGAAGCTGTGATCGCGAATCCCGACGGGCCCGCGCCGCTCCCGAAGTACAAGAGCGCGCGCGAGAATCTGGAGGCGGTCGTGTACGGCACGGGCGGCGCCTTCGGTGGTCATGGCGGGCTGGCGAATCCGGGCGGCGGCTACTCCGACGCGGTGGTGCTGGCGCGGATGCTGGCGGGCTACGATCGCTACTGGCCGACGGTGCAGGACTACGAGAATTCCTTCACACCCGCCGACCGCGCACGGCTGGCCGCCTCGAAGATTCCGGTGATCGCGTTCGCCAGCACCAATATCGGCGCGCAATGGCGGTCACGCGTCGCGCAATCGGCCTCGTCAACTGGCAGCAGGGGCAGTACGGACGTTACGGTGAAGACGCTCGCCGGATGGGGGCATCTGGATGTGATTTGCGGCACTCATGCGGAGGTTGAGGTATTCATGCCCACGCTGAGATTTCTCAGGCAGCGTCCGAAGTAGGCGGCCGCGCGGGGTTCTCCGGATTTACCGGCGCGTCGGGCTGCCGCGGCACGACAATCAGGACGTAGGCGAGCGCCCACATGCCGAGCGCGAAACCGCCAATCACCCAGCGCATCGCGGAGCGGCCGCGGCGTGCGGCGATAACCGCCGTCAGCGGTGCGAGCGCCGCATCGACCATCAGCGACGTCGCGATCATATCGACGGGCGCCTTGTGCAAGCGCATCAGCGCCAAGCCCGACGCCAGCCCGATGATGGTCGCGATTATCTGCATCGGTTTGCCTCTCGCCGCCCCCTAGATATAGTTGATCGCGATGGGACGCCGCGATGCCGAAAGCCTGATGTCGAAGCTGCGCCAGATGAGCGAAGATGGCGTGGCGAGTTTTTTCAGCGAAGTGATGGCCAACGATAAACTGCGCCGTACGCTTGGTCGCGCGGGCGAGAGTTTGTTTTCTAACAAGCAGAGCTTCGATCGCAACATCGAAACGATACTCGATTTCGTTAACATTCCGTCCAAGCGCGACGTGCGCGAACTCAAGGCCCGCCTCGATCATCTGAACGGGCAACTGGTCAACCTTAGCATCAAGATCGATCGCATGCTGGCGGAGACGCAGACGAAATCCGCACCCGCCGACAACGGCAGGTCCAAGGCGGGCGGTACGCCCAAGCCGCGGCGCAAATCCCCCCGAAAAAAGTAAACTGAAACCTTACGAGGTTTCACGGCATTCCATGCCGCCGGTGGGCCACGCTCGCGTTGCTCGGATAGGTGGCTAAGTCGTGCGGAAACCGGGTCATGAACGCTGCGGCTGCACCGCGGCCGCGGGACCAGGCGGCCTACGCTAACAATTTGGCGTCAATCCATGACGAGGTTTTTTTACAGGGCGCAGCCCGCATCTTCCAAACGGGAAGTCTGAAACCTCGATGAGGTTTCAGTTTCCGGAAGAAATTAAAGGTTTTGCGTTCCCCAACAACGCTCTCTTTCTCTTTCACCCGTTCCCGCCGACCACCGGGTGCAGATTGCGGGCGATCTCCGCGAGGTCGGCGAGCGTGCGCGGCTCGCGGCCGAGATCGGGCGCGGCGATCAGCCGCGTGCCGGCCGGTAGGCGGTCGCGCAGTCGATCGAGCGCAGAGGCCTCGCGCTGCCGCAGCGCTGCGAAATCGTCGAGATTGCGTTTGAGCTTGCGCTTCAATGCGGCGGGAAGGCGCGCGCCCGCGATCGCCGCTTCGTCCGGCAACGGCGCCATCACGCGATTGACCGCGACGGCTCCGAGCTTCAGCCCCAACTGCGTGAGCGCCTCGATAAATTCAATCGCCTGATCGACCCGTTCGGTTTCAGCCGTCGTCACCAGCACCACCAGTGTTTGGTCGTCGCGAATCAGCGCCTGCGCCTGCGCTGCGCGATCGGCGAAGCCTGCGTACATGCCGTCGAAGCTCGCGACGAAGGCCTGCACGTCACCGAGCAGATGGAGTCCGGTCAGGCGGTCGAAGGCGGTTAGCACGGCGCGCGCCGCGAGGTCGAGCATCGAGAACGGGCCGCGCAGAACCGAGCGGCCCGCACCGAGCAGCTTGATCGCGCGCGAGCCGAGCAGCTCGAGCAGGCGGCGCGGTGCGTCGAGAAAATCGAGCGCCTCGCGCGCTGGCGGCGTATCCAGCACGATCAGGCCGGTCGCAGCGTTGTGATGCAGTTCGAGCAACCGCTCCATCGCCATGTAGTCGGCGACGCCGGCGAGCGCGGTCGAGAGATTGCGGTAGATGCGGTTGGCGAGGATCGCGTCGCGCGCCGCGGCCGACGGCGCATGGCGTTCGATTAGCGAATCGAAAGTGAGCTTGGGGTCGAGCTTGAGTGCGCGCAGGCGGGCGCCGCGATGAGCGCCGAGTCCCGTCAGCGCGACGGTCTGCATCGTCGCGTCGCCGGCGGTGAGGCCGAGCGCGTCGAGCAGGCGCGGCGCCGGATCGACCGTCATGACGTCGACGGTGCGGCCGCCGATCGCGGCATTGAGCGCGAGCGCCGCGCTGAGGGTGGTCTTGCCGACGCCGCCGGGGCCCAGGCAAATCAGCAGTCGCCGGTCGTGGAGGTCGAGCGCGTAACGCGGTTTCATTGAACCAGCATTTCCATCGTGAGGCGCTCGCTCAGAGTTTCGATCTGGCGCGCATCGAGCGTCTCCTCATACAGCAGCGGCAGTTCCACCACCGCGATTCCCGCGCGCTCGAGTTCGCGCCGCGCGTGACGCGCGATTTCCGCCAATGCGTGCCGGCGCTCGGCGAGGTGCGTGTGGGCTTCCAGCGGACGCAGCCGCGCGATTTCCCCCGCCGTGAACAGCGCCCGCGGAACGCAATTCAGGATTGCGCCGATGCATTCGATGCCGAGGCGGTCGCGCAACTCCGCCGCCGCTTCGAGCGCCTCGCGCAGGGCGAGTTCCTCGGGCACTACCGTGAGGATTACGCCGAAGCGATTCCGATCGATCAGAAAGTCTTCGACCGCGCTCGACAGACGATTGAGCGTACCGGCGGGAGCGAGGTTGCGGATGCCCCTGGCGACCGCGAGCAATCCGAGCGCGTGACCGGTCGCGGGC
The DNA here is from genome assembly GCA_050011435.1 of Binataceae bacterium (SeqCode). Classification (GTDB taxonomy): domain Bacteria; phylum Desulfobacterota; class Binatia; order Binatales; family Binataceae; genus JADMIL01. The sequence continues at coordinate 6,252 of JBEKJC010000003.1, read as the reverse complement.
GCGTCGATCACGGCAAAGCGGTCATTGAGTGCGGCGTGCCCTGCCATCTCGCGCAGCCGCTCGAGCATCAGGAAGGCCTCCAGCCCCGGCAGCGCGGCGGTTACGTAACCGAATGTCCGGCTCTGCAGCATGCGCCGCGAGACCGCGCGCACCGGCACTATCCGCTGAATGAACGTTTCCAGTTCGCCCTGCGGCGTGATTGCGACGGCGTCGAGCGTGCTGTCGCTATTGGCTGGGCTCTCGGTTTGAGTATTCGCTCGCGTACTCGACGCGACGCTCGCGTCGGTCGCCTTCAGGCCGATCAGCCGCAGTGCCGATTGGCGCCCGCCGAGGTCGGCGAGCGTGGTTGGCCGCAGCCGTGCCAGCGCCGTCGCCAGGGCCGCCGCGACGGTGCTCTTGCCCGTGCCGCCCTTGCCGGTAACGAAGATCAAACGCGGCAGCGCCATCGGCTAGAATCCAGGGGTAGCGGACTGCATAGTCGATATACTACGCATCTTGGCACTGAAACCGATGGACTCTGACGATCGATCGCTTGATGCCTCCAGCTATGCATCGGCAGGCGTGCCGCCCACCGCGATGGCAACGATACTGATCCGGATTCCACCGGCGCTGATCGCGCTGTTCAAGGCGTTGATCGAATCCTACGACAACCTCGCGACGATGCGCACCGAGGACCCCGCACAACATCATTTGCGACTTTACTTCGCGCCGGAATCGTCCGCCGATTTCAACGCGCTGATCGACGCGCTCACCGTCCAGTTCTCGATTCGCCGCATTGCATGAATTGACCGCGCGCACCTGGTTTAACTCGCGCGGACGTCAACCTTGTAGTCGCGCCCTTCCCAGCCGCCGTCGTCGAGCCAGCGAAAGGTGAAGAGAATCGGCGCGCGGTCGCCGGCCGCAATCACGACATCGACGAAGTGGAGGCCGATCGCGGTGGTTTGCGCCGCGGTATCGATCGGCGTTTTCCATCCGTCGTTGCTCCAATGGAGCATGAACGGTTCCCCCGCCTGGACGCGCAGCACGCATGCGGCCGGCACCGACTGGATCTGACGGTTGTGCTTCCATACTTCGAGATCCCGTCGGCCGCGTTGATTGAGGTAGCGCTCGGCGACGTCGGGAAGCAGGTCGAAAACGGCGTCGTCGGTGACCGATCGCAGGAGCTTGATATACTCGGCATGCGCCCACATCAGGGGCATCGCGGCGCCGGTCGGCATGCCGAAATACAGGTGCGCCTGCGGATTATCGGGACCGTCCCAGATCTGTTCGGGCAGCAGTCGGGTCGCGGTCGCGAAGTTTTCCATCGCGCGCAGATACGGCGTTGCATCGCGGCCGGCGGCCAGTTCGTAATGGCCCCGTTCGCCCGTCAGCAAGGGCCACGGACGACCGACGCCCCATCCGACGAACGGGCCGCCGTCGTCGCGCTGACCATAGCCGTCATGATTGTAGCGTCGCCAGCATGGACCGGCCGGGAAGTCAGTCTTGAGCGTCGAGTCGATCACGCGCAGCGAATCCTCGATCAACCGGTCGCCGCCCCTGCGGATGCCGTAGCGGACCAGCTCCAGAAAGCCGCCGTCGACAATCTCGCGCGCCGGAAAATCCGTCGGCGCACCCGGCGGACGATTGCGAATCCCGATCATGCAGTGATCGGGATCTTCATGCGGAATCGGATTACCGGGGTCTTCCGGCGTGATGCGGATGTAATGGCGGCGGATGCCGGCCACCAGCGTACCGGCGCTAGTGACGGTCCACTGCTCGATGTGCGCCTCGAGAAAATCGGCGTACTCGGTGAGATAGCGCGCGCTCGCTTCGTCACCACGCAGGCGCGCGAAGGCGGCGGCGCAAATCAGCGCGGCGATATTGCTCGCGAGCGTCGCCGGCGAGTAGCCGCAGTTCTCCTCCCAGCGTTCCTGCGGCGTCGCCGGTCCGTGCCCGATCAGGTAGCGCGCCGCCCGCCGCACCATCGGATACGGGTCGAAATCGGTTAGTGCGCTGGCCTGCTGCAGGCGCCATGCGAGCATGATCGGAAACGCCACTTCGTCGAGCTGGATGCCGGTCCAGTAGGGCTCACCGTCAACCCAGAAATTTTGCGCGAAGCCGCCGTCCTCGTGCTGCGAGCAAGCGAGATAGATCAGCGCGCGCAGCGGCGTCGAATGGTCGCCGGCCGCCAGCAATCCGGTCGCGCTGTTGACCATGTCGCGCGTCCAGACCAGATGATAGCCGCCCAAATCCTCGTCGCCCTTGACCTCGCCCCACGGGATGCTGAGCGATGCGATCAGCGCGCCGGGATAGCTCTTGTCCTCGTGCGCCATGATCAGTTCGCGGCTGCGCCGGTAGAGCATGCCGCCGTCGCCGGTGAGCCGTTCCAGTGGATGCAGCCAGCGCACCGCGCGCTCCCATTGCTCGAGAAAGCGGGTGCGATGCTCGACGAACGGCAGCGCGATGGCCTGGAACAGGTTGGTCACCGCGCGATGCAGCGTGTGGCCGAAGGCCAGCCCGACGGTGAAGTGAAAGCCGCCGCTCAGATCGATCTCGCCGGTCAGCGCGATATTGCCGTCGGGCGCCGCCGCGAAGTCATAGTCGAGCTTGAAGTTGCGCGAGAGATCCTGCCAGCCGTCGGTGGTGCCGACATAGCCGCATGAGCGTGCGACGAACGGCGCGGTTGCCGCCAGGGCGAGCCAGGTGCCGCCCTTGTTCGCGGTCAGAAACTCGCGCCCGGCGATCGCGGCGACGTTGCCGTTATTGCCCCATCCGCCGACCTCCAGATGCGGCGCGACGATCACATAGACGTGCAGCTTGCGCAGAAACGCCGGGTCGCCCTCCAGCGTCGTGTCGATCAGCACGCACGGCTGATGCGGGTCGGCGATGACCTCGGCGACGATCTGATAGCGCCCGTCGGGGTCGAAATTCGTGATCCGCACGCCCAGCCCGTGCTCGCCCAGGTATTCGGTTTTGGTTTCCAGATTCCGATGCGCGTCATGAAAAAAGCTCTCGCCGTCGGTGATCAGGAACTGCAGGTCGCGAATCTGCGGCCGGTCGAGCGTCGGGAAATAAATCTCGCTCAGGACGCCGCGCGAAACCGTATACCAGATGCGGCTCGAGGTTGAGTAGGCGGTCCCGATAATATCCTTGGCGCTATGCGTCCAGCGCGGTTCGATTCCGGGTCCGCCCGTCGCCACCGGTGTATATTCCAGCCGTGCCATGAGTCGAAAATCGTCCCCTCTGCTTGATGCCCCGGCGGTGCGCCCCGGCTTAGGTCGTTGAGGCCCCGGCCGCCGTCTCTCCTCGAAAGAAGTACGAAACCCCGATGCTGAGCCCGTAGAGCAGCAGCAATGGAATTGCGAGCAGGAACGGCGAGACCATGTCGGGCGGCGTCAGTGCGACGGCCACTATAAAGATCGCCAGCACCGCGTATCGGAAATGGCGAATCATCATGCGGTAATCGACTAGGCCGAGGCGGGTCAGGAAGAAGGCGAAGATCGGCATCTCGAAGGTGATCGCAAAGGCGATCAGCAGCTTCGACGAAAAGGCCAGGTACTCGCTGATCCGAATGGTCGGCGTCACGCCGATACTCTCGTACTGGCTGAGGAAAAACGCATAGCCGATCGGAAACACCACCGCCCAGCAGAAGTAGCCGCCCGCAACAAAGAAGATCGTTGCGAAGATCACGAACGGCAGCGCCATGCGCCGCTCGGTTTCATAGAGTCCCGGCGCGATGAATTTCCAGATTTCGTAAAACACCGCCGGACTCGCAAGGAACAATCCCGCAATCAGGGCGACCTTGATCTTGGTGAAAAAGGCCTCGCCCAAGCCGGTCCCGATCAGCAACACATTGCGGCCATGCGCCGCCACATGGAGCGGCCGGGTCAACGCCGTGACCAGCCAGTCGGCGGCAAAATAAGCCAGCGCAAAGGCCAGCCCAATCGCGATCACGCAACGGATCAGGCGGCCGCGCAGTTCCTTCAAATGTTCGAGCAACGGCATCCGCGAGTCGTCCGCGACCGGTGCCTGCGTGGGCGCCCCAATCAGCGGCGGCTCCGCGCCGGTCAGAATCGGTGGTGGCGGCGCACTTGCAGAGGCGGGCGTGGACGCGGACGGCGTCGTCGCCGGCACGCCCTCGGAGCCGCCCGGGGATGCGCCTTCGGAGCTGCCCGGTTGCACCTCCGGCGGAAGATCGTCGCGGCTGGTCACGTCGGTCAGTTACGCGGCCTATTCAGTTGCCTTGGGCGCGACAGGCGCGGCCTCAGGCCCGGCGGGCGCGACAGGCGTCGCGTCGGCGGCGACGGATTCAGATGATGATGCGATAGTAGCGGCGGTCGCGGGCGCCGCGGAATCGGCTGACGCCGCGGTTTGTGCGATATTAGCCCCGATGGCGGCGACCGCGGGCTTCATCGTATTAATTGGGGGCGCGGGCTGATCTGCGGACGGCTGGTCGAGCGCGCCGCCCAGTTCGCGCACAACCATGTTGCTCGCCAGGCGCAGCTCGCGGAGGATCTTGCCCGTCGCACGCATTACGTCGGGCAGATTTTCCGGCGGGATTACGATCAGCGCGACCGCCAGGATTACTATGATTTCGACTATGCCCAATGGTGACGCTCAGCGGGAGTACTCCGATTGCTCGCGCCGCCATCTCGGAGATCCGGCGCGAATCCAGCACTCAATGATCGTGAACGCGGGCAGAGGTGTCAAACCATGAATCGAACCGCGCTGATCGCCGACCGCCGCTACCTCGACCATTATGCCGGCCGCGTACACCCCGAACGCCCCGAGCGCGTCGCCGTGATGATCGATATGGCCGAGCGGCTCCAGCGACCCGGCTTGAAGCTCTACGCGCCGCGCGAGGCCGCCCTCGCCGAACTCGAATTATGCCATCAGGAGGATTACATCGCCCAGGTCGAACACACCTCCACGCTTGAGCGCGCCAACTTCGATCCCGACACCCACACCTCGCCCGCGACCTTTAAGACCGCGACGCTCGCGGCCGGCGGCGTGCTGACCGCGGTCGAAGCGGTGATGGCGGGAGAGGCGCACAACGCCTTCGCCATCGTGCGTCCTCCCGGCCATCACGCCTTGGCGAATCGTGCGATGGGGTTCTGCTTCTTCAACAACGTCGCGATTGCGGCGGCGGCGTTGATCGCGAATCACGGCCTCAAGCGCGTGCTCATCCTCGATTGGGACGTCCATCATGGCAACGGCACGCAAGAGATTTTTTACGCGTCGCCGCAGGTGCTCTACATGTCGCTGCATCAGTCCCCGTTCTATCCGGGTACGGGCCTGTTCGAGGAGGTCGGGGCCGGCGCCGGTGCGGGTTACACGGTCAATGTTCCGTTGCCGGCGAGTTTTGGCGACGACGAGTATCTGCGCGCCTTCGACGATCTGCTGATGCCGATCGCGCGCCAGTTCAAGCCCGAGTTCATCCTGATTTCGTCGGGCTTCGATTGCCATTTTCGCGATCCGCTCGGCGGCATGCGCGTGACCGAGCGCGGCTTTCTCGCGATGGCGCGCCGGCTGAAGCGCCTCGCCGCCGAATGCTGCGCGGGCCGTTTGGTCGCGGCGCTCGAAGGCGGCTACGACTTGAAGGCGCTGGCCGATTCGGGCCGCGAGGTGATCGAGGAGTTGGGCCGCGCCGACGACGAGCCGATCGCGCCCGCCGCCGACGGTGTCCGCGTCATCCCGGTCATCGAACGCGCGCAGTACTTCCACGACCAATTCTGGAAATTCAGCTGAGCACGTGCGGCCCGGCGCTCCGCGCGCCGCGTGGTCTACGCCGATTCGCTGCCAGAATCCATAGTAAGTACCTTGCTGCTCCTCTGCATACCGCATCATTGATCGACGGTCGGGTGGCTGCCGTCCTTTGCCGCCGACCCTCCCGCTTACGCGCCCGCGAAGGGTCTCAACCGATTCGCCCGCAAGACCCGCCATCCCGGTTCACCGTGGGAAGTGCAGTCCTCGAAGTCAGGTCAAGACTGTTGGGCTGCTTGAAACTTTTCAAAGGTTTCACTCTCCTGAAACTATAAGTTTTGGGTTCCGAGCGCGTGCGGGGGGGGGTACCCCTATCCAAGCGTCGCGAACGCCCATCCCTGAAACACGTCAATCATGATGTGTTTTCACAGGGCGAAGCCCGCATCCTACAAACGGGAAGTCTGAAACCTCGTGAGGGCAAGTATATACTTGACTCACCAGCCATAACTACGCTATCCTTTGTTCATGGACGCGAACATCCCGACCACGCTTCACGAAGCGATTACGTAC
>JBEKJC010000002.1:37723-201681 GCA_050011435.1 Binataceae bacterium (SeqCode) | reverse complement strand
CGCTCGGCGCCACCACCAACCTTGCTTTCGGCCGTCCCCGCTCCATGCTGCTCCTCCCTGATAGCAGAGACGTCGGGAGCCGACCAATTATTCATGTTATTTAGCGAACAGGACACTAGATCGCAATTGTCTATTTCCTCAAAACCCTTATGTCGGAGCGCTTCGATAAAGCCTTTGACCGTATCGCTATCCTCTAATCCGAGCGGCCAATAGGTAGGCTCATTTTCATGAGTCGCGTCGTATTCCCACCAATTTTCCGTATCATGAACTGAAAATGCAAAGCAGTTATAATTCGGATCGTATCCGCTGGTGATGACAAAAGTGTCTTTCAGATTTGAAAACCAACTTTTAATCCTTGTGCGTTTCTCCACCTGGGACATATCCGTGCTTTCTCCCCCAGTCTAGCCAAGCACTGACGGCCTGAGAGAACGAACTATTCGGCAGAACAGGATTGACCGTTGTTATCTGCTGAAGCGCGCGGAACCAAAAATCCGGAGTGTCGGCCATCTCTTCAAATATAAAAGGCAACACCGGTTCCCCCATTTCGATAATACTAAGATAACTGGGGTTAGATAATATTTGCGACTTGGATGAAGAAGTGGCTGTTTCATTCCGCCACTTGTTTGACAATACCCTAAAGGTACTTTCCAAATCCTCATTAGGCGATGATTCATCATTTGCTGCTGTTTGCCACGCATCTTTAGCGACAAAGAAAACTACATATCGTGGGCTATAGAACTCGCTAATATCGGCCGCGTAGTGATCGATTCGATCATAGCTATGAAAATCGCGATGATGACTCCGCCGGTCAGTGCAATTATCATCAATGACTTCCATCTTTAGGGGGCTCCATAAAGGCAGGTACTTTGGCATCTTTTAAGAATGATTCGAGACTTTTTGCTTTCTGCTCGGCACGTTCGATTGCGGATTTTAAAGCAGCGAGATCGGCTGTATCCAAGGCAATGTGTATCTCCTTGAGATCGCTGGCCTTGTGATATTTCAGCTTGAGCATGTGGACTAATATTGAAGCCAACGGTTTCGCCGTGCGATCATCTCCAAAAATCGGACGAATGTCCGTAAAAATGCGGGCCAGGCAGTATGTACGCTCATAATCTTGGCGCAGGTAGATGGCCTTTGAGGCCATAATGAATGGCTCAAATGAAAGAAGTCGGGCGAGATTCGCTTTTAACTGCTGGCGCTCAACATCCGATAAGGCGCGCAGGGGGAGATGTCCACTCTCGGTAATGGCCTCACCGAGTTTTTCAAGAAACTCAGGAACATTCTCGCCGCTTTCTGCTCTAAGCCCACTCAGCGACACGACAGCTCGTAATATAAGCTTGACTTCATCTCCGGGAACCCCGATTTTGTCCGCTATTCGTGAAGCGCTCCCAGTGATGTCCGGAACAAGAGTGTCTTTCTGGGCTAAAGAAGCTCGGAACTCAGCAGCGACCGGATCGGACAAACGCGCTAGGGCCGCCAGTCCGGCAGCATGTTGCTTTGGTATCTGCACCTTGAGTTTCCCGCAATTTTGGGCGTCCTACCTTATGTGGATGGACGCTTTGACATCTATTTACACGTATTAACGATTTCCCCCACTCTTCTGTTGGAATTATATGCTAACGCAGATAGTGGGCGCGACCACTTGCGAATTTCGCAAGTTTCGCGTATTTTGGAGATTCCGATGTGGGTGCGGCGTATGAAGGAAAAATTCAGATGGGTAAATTACGTTCGCTGGTGTCTGTCGATGAGTCTTTGTCGCAAGCTTCATCTCGTATCAGAAAACTGGTGCACGGAGGAGTGGACATCACTTTCTCCCGTCTGAGTCTAAACGAAATGGACGAAATGCGCTTGTTTGAGATCGACATACGGTCGGTCTTGAAGCAAAGCCCGGTTACGCAATTACTCGGTAAGTCGGTTGCCGAGGGACCGGCATATCGAGTCGAGGGACAGACAACGGAGGGTCAGGGAGTCGCCATTCGAGTTCGAATCAATATGCGGAAAGAGCAAACACCACGGCTGGTGATCGAGCGGGTGTGGCGACTCAAAAGGAGTTGGCCATGAGACTTTGTGATTGTGGTGGCAAGTTGGAAAGCCAGCGCTTGTTCAAACACGAGGACAAGCGCCTTGGTCTGCCGGGCGTCCGGATCATGCTCTACAACGCAGTGACGTTGGAGAGATGCGCGCTTTGCAAACGGGTAGAAAGCGTGACGGTCAGCGACTTGGAGGGTCTGATCGCCGCTGTTGCGGTCAGTCGCGTCTTGCACCCCGCAAAGCTAAATGGCGGCGAAATCCTGTTTCTGCGCAAGGCGCTCGAATTGACGGGAAAAGAACTAGCGGCTTTATTGGAAGTCAACGAACAGACGGTCTCTCGTTGGGAGAATGACGTCGATCCGATTGGTCCTCAAAGCGAAAAACTTCTTCGACGGCTGGTAGGAGATCGTCTAAGTGATCGGGCCCCCTGTATCGATTTCAATGCTGAGATGGTTTACGCGCTACAGATCAACACAATAAACGTTCGCCCGCTTCACTTTGATTTCACGCTAATCGAGGACAAGGAAGGGATGGCCAATCAGGCAGAAGAGGGATGGAAGCAAGGGGCTGTCCGTAAAACCGGCTAGCCCGTTTCCTTCATGCACGGACTTGGAGCCCGCTAAGGCAGTTAACCTTGGCGGGCTTTTTTGCGGCCTGTCACGTCAGGAGCACTTTACCACGCTCAGGGAGTCAAGTATATTAGTGCCCTCGTGAGGTTTCAGTATCCTGAGAAAATCAAAGTTTTGCGTTCCTCAACAAACTGGATTCCGCGCGGAGGCGGGGCGCGCGAATTATGCGGGTGGAGTCTTGCCCGCCGCCGTCATCGCATCGTTGAGTGCCAGGCGCATCGTCGCGGCCGCGGCGCTTGCTGCGACTCCGGGCGGCGCGCCGGAACCCTTCAGATATGCATACATAAGGCTGCGGCTGGCGTTGACGATCGTGCCGAGTCCGTCGGCGCGCGCGGTGATAATCGAGTCTTCGGCGCTGGCCCCCTGCGCGCCATAACCGGGCACCAGGATCAGCGAGTCGGGCATCAACTCCCGCGCCCGCCGCGCATGTTCGGGATAGGTCGCGCCGACCACGGCGCCCACCGGCGTGAAACCTTCGGCGCCGATAAAATCACTCCCCCATCCATGGACCCGTTCGGCAACGGCCTCCCACAGCGGGCGATTTGGCGCTTCGAGATCCTGAAATTCGCCCGACGATGGATTCGAGGTCTTGACCAACACGAACAGGCCGCGGCCTGCGCGCACCCGGGCAACGAACGGCGCGAGCGCGTCGCTGCCGAGATACGGATTGACGGTAATCGCGTCGCAAGCGAAATCACCGTCGCCCAGATAGGCTTCGGCGTAGGCCGCGGAGGTCGTGCCGATATCGCCGCGCTTGGCGTCCGCGATCGTAACCAGACCGAGCGTGCGGGCGAGCTTGAGCACTTCGACCAGCGCGCGCATCCCGTCGAGTCCACGGGCCTCGAAGAAGGCCAGTTGCGGCTTGATCGCGGCGATCTGCGGGGCACAGGCCTCGACGATCTCGCAGCAAAAGCGCGCGAGCGTGTAGCCGGCCGGAACGCCGGGCGTGGTTTTGGAATCGAGTTGCGGATCGACCCCGAGAATCGCGACCGTATGCTTCGACCGTTGCGCTGCGATTAACCGTTCAACGAAATCCATCGGAAGTTATGATCGCACATTCGCGGGTAGCGACTCCAAGCCTGGCGCGCCGATTTCGTGAAGTTTCGCGCACCAGTCTCAGGAAGTCTTGCGCGGCTTGCGGGCGGCTGCGGACCTCGCGCTCGTCGTGGGCGGAGCGGTCCGCCGCGCAGCAACCTTCTTTGCGGCCTTCTTGCGTGGCTGCGCTTTAGCCTTCGCATTGGCCTTGGCTTTGGCCGCAGCGCCATCGGCGGAGTCGCCGGGCGTCGTTATGCGCATGCTCTGCCAGAGGTACCATGCAGCGACCGAGCGATAGGGGCGCCAGCGCTCGCCGAACTCGCGCAATTCCTTTGGCGGCGGCGGTGTGCTCATCGCATAAAGCCGCGCGACGGCGTTGCGCACGCCGAGATCGTCAACCGGAAAAACGTCGGGGCGATGGAGGTTGAACATCAGAAACATTTCGGCGGTCCAACGTCCGATCCCGCGCACCCGGGTGAGGTCGGTGATGATCGCGTCGTCGTCCATCCCCGGGAAGCGATGGAAATTTAGCGTGCGATCGCGCACGTGGCCGGCAAGGTCGCGGATGTACGCCATCTTGCCGCGCGAGAGCCCGGCCGCGCGCAGCACTTCGTCGGAGGTGGCGAGTACGAGGGTGGGCGTGGGAAAACGTTTGCCGCCGACTTGCTGGACGAAGCGATCGTAGATCGTCTGGGCGGCGCGGCCCGCGAGTTGCTGAAAGATAATCGCGCGCACCAGCGCCTGAAAGCGTTCCGGGCGGCGCGGGATTAGGTATGGGCCGACGCGATCGATAACCTCGCCGAGAATCGGATCGACGCGCTTCAGATGCGCGACGGCATCGCTGGCATAAGGCGGAGCTACATGGGGCATGGATAATATTTCCGTTCGCGATAATTCGATAATAGCGCGCGCCCGATCGCGCCGCGACCAGTGGACGATTTGCGCGCTCGAAAGCGAGGATATCGCGCGCTCCCCAAGCACCCGCGAAACAGGAGCGTCGTTGAGGAGTCCAAAACCTTTACTTCATTGAAACCTCACGAGGTTTCAAACTTCCATCATGGATAGCTCGCGATGCTCGGCTGAGCACCCAGTCGTGTTGGAACCCGCCATGTGGCGTCTATACTTCGTGAAGTTTTCAGAGGGCGTAGCCCGCATCTTACAAACGGGAAGTCTGAAATCTCAATGAGGTTTCAGTTTCCGGAAAGCTAAAGTTTTGCGCTCCTCAACAATTGAAGATCTGCCTCCTTAGCTGGCGGGATGGGGGGAGAGCCAGACCTTTTCGAGCCGCGCCGGCCGCATCGGATTGAGCACGTAGCCATGCACCCACGGCTGCTGGATTTCATAAGTGATCGGGTAGTACAGAAAAACCCAGGGCGCGTCGCTGACGACGATTCGCTCGGCCGCGCGATAGATCGCATAGCGCCGTGCGAGATCGCTCAGCGGAGCGGCCTGGGCGAGCAGCGCTTCGACACGCGGATCGCTGAAAAAGGCATCGTTGTTGGCGCGCCATTGCCGGCGCGACAGCAGCACCTCGAGGAAGTTCGCCGGGTCGGGGAAATCCGCCTCCCATCCCGAAAAAAAGAGCGGCACGGTCTGCGGTTGGCGAATCGCTTCGAGGAACGGTGCGAAGGCGACCGCCTTCAGCCTTAGATGAACTCCAACCAGTTCGAGGTCCTGCTGAATCGATTGGCCGAGGATCATCATCGTCTGATCGGCGGGCATCCAGAGCGTCGCCTCGAAGCCGTGTCCGAGACCGGCTTCCTCGAGCAATTCGCGCGCGCGCGCCGGATCGTACGGATAGCCCGCCAAGTGCGGATCGTAGCCGGGCAGCCCCGGCGGCATCACACCGTTGGCAACGATGCCACGGCCGTTGAGCACCGCGATCAGCTTGGGTTTGTTGACCGCGTAGTTCAGCGCGCGGCGCACGCGCTCGTCGGTAAACGGCGGCATCCGGCAGTTCATGCCCATGTAGCGGGTGGTCACGGTGACGATCCTGAGGGTCAAATCGCGGAGATGCGGGGTCTTCATCACGTACGGAAAAACGGCGGACGGAATATTCGAAACGTCGATTTCGCCAGCCTCGAACTTGAACCACTGGAGGTCCTCGCTGACGCCGATCGCTTCGACCACGGCGTCAAGCTGCGGGCTGCCCTTGATGAAGTAGCCGGGATTCTTGACGACGACGATCCGCTGGCCGCCAATCCATTGCTTGAGCATGAAGGGGCCGCTGCCGACCACGTGACGCGAGAAATCCTCGCCCCATTTTTCCACCGCTTCGCGCGGCACGGCGGCCGCAAACGGCATCGCGAGCTTTTGCAGAAAGATCGGATCGGGCGCCGTGAGATGAAACGCGATCGTCCATGCGTCAGGCGTTTCGATCCCAGTGACGGATTTCGCGCGATGCGCGGCGAAGTCCTCGGCCCCGACGATCGCGCGGTAATACTCCATGCCCTTGGAGCGGGTCGCGGGATCGAGCACGCGCTCGATCGCGTACTTGAAGTCGGCGCTGGTAACGATGCGACCGTTGGTAAAGCGCGCGTCGCGGCGCAGATGGAACGTGAAGCGGGTGGCATCCGGCGAGGATTCCCACGCACTCGCGAAATCGGGTACGAGGTCCACGCCGGCGTCGCTGTAGCGCACCAGCGTATCGAAGATCATCTGCTCGAACATCCAGGATTCGACGTCGTAGCCGACGGCCGGGTCGAGCGTTGGGATGTCCGAGATCGCGGCAAGCTTGAGGACCATCGCGCCCGGAGGGAACTGGAGCGGCGGCGCACCGGAACGGCACCCTGGAAGTGCGAAAAACAAGAGCATCGCGACGACACCCACGACACTCACGACAGGTTTTCGTAAGCCCAGACTGGGGAAAATGGGTTTGTTTTGTAAAAAAAGATTTCGCGCCGCGATAACCAAGGGCCGAGTCGCCGCAGCCGGCCCTTCTTGTAGGAGTATACTCCTTATTGCAGCATTGATCGTGCGAGCGGGTGCGAAGTGCGTAGGGGGTCGGGGACGCATCATCATAAGGCGCTGCCCGCGCGGGTGCGGCGGCGCAGGAAGCCGTAGCCGAGCAGGTTGAAGCCAAGCACCGCGTAGAAGATCGCGAGGCCGGGGAAAATCGCAAGCCACGGCGCAACGCGAAAGTAGGTGGTCGCCTCCTCGATCATGCGGCCCCAACTCGGCGTTGGCGGCGGCACGCCAAGCGTGAGAAACGAAAGGCCGGCGTCGAGCAGCAGCGTGCCGGAGGTCCCGAGCACCGCCATCACGACGATTATCGGCATCACGTTCGGCATCACATGGCGCAGGATCAGCCGCGCGGACGGCGCGCCAAGCGCACGCGCCGCCATGACGAAATCGCGCTGCGCCATCGAGAGCGCCTCGGCACGCACGACGCGGGCGATCTGGGTCCACGAGACCAATCCGATGACGAGCAGAATGCTCAGGATGCTGGGCCGCAACACCGCGACGAAGGCCATCGCGAGCAGCAGCGCCGGCAGCGTCAGCATCACGTCGGTAAAACGCATCAATGCGAAGTCGATGGCGCCGCCGAAGAAGCCCGCGGTGAGCCCAATCGTCACGCCGATTGTCATCGTGACGGCCATTGCGGCTATGCCGACGGTCAGCGAAATGCGCGCGCCATAGATGATCCGCGAGAGCACGTCGCGGCCGAGTTGATCGGTGCCGAGCGGATACATGCGCGAGGGCGCGGCGGGGTCGCCGAAGGTATTTGCGACCGCGCGCGTAGGATCATAGGGCGCGAGCCACGGCGCCATGATTGCGATTACGGCAAGACTCAGGACCATCAACGCGCCAACGGTCTCCATCGCGTTGAACCGGAACTTCATCGCGCGCGCGTCCTCATCGCATCACGCTTGCTGGCCGAGCCGGATGCGCGGGTCGAGCCATGCGTAGAGCAGGTCAACGACCAGATTGGCGATCACGACCAGCGCCGCGGAGAACAACACCGTGCCCATGACCAGCGGGATATCGAGATTGAAGACCGCTTCAAAGGCGAGACGGCCGAGGCCGGGCCAGTTGAAGACGGTCTCGGTCAGCACGACGCCGGAGAGCAGACCGGCAAAGTCGAGGCCGGCGAGCGTCACCAAGGGCAGCATCGCATTGGCCATCGCATGCTTGAACATCGCGGCGCGCAGCGACAGACCCTTGCCGCGCGCGGTGCGGACGTATTCCTGATCCATCGCGTCGGCGAGATTGGTCTGCAGGATGCGCGAGTAGTAACCGGCGCTGCCGAGCGCGAGCGTGATCGTGGGCAGCACCAGGCTCTTCCAGCCGTCGAAGCCGCCGAGCGGAAACCAATGGAGGTAGAGGCCGCCAACGATTAGCAGGATCGTGCCGAGCCAGAAGACCGGAATCGAAACCAGACCGAGCGAAAGTACGAGGAGAAGATTGTCGGGTGCGCGTTCGCGATAGGCCGCCGCGAGCATGCCCATCGGGATGCCGAGTGCGAGTGATAGTGCCATCGCGGCGAGCGCGAGAATCGCGGTTGCGGGAAACCGGCTCACGATGAGGCCGGCAACATCCTCGCGCCGGATGTACGAGCGGCCGAGGTCGCCATGCAACGCCCGATCGAGATAGCGCGCGTACTGAAAATAGATCGGCTGGTCGAGGCCGAGTTCGCCTCGAATCGCCGCGAGCGTAGCGGGATCGGCCTTGGCGCCGGCGAACGCCACCGCCGGATCGGCGGGAATTACGAATGCGATCGCAAAGGTAATGAGCGAGGTGCCCAGCAGCACGGCCATGCCAAAAACGATGCGCCGAATGACGTAGGCGAACATCGTGAGCGCGCGTCCGCTACCCGGCGATGATGCCGCGCGCGGCCAGTAGGCGGCGCAGTTTCAGTTCGGCGCGGGCGCGATGGCGGACGGGGGCGCCGGAGGAAATCGCATTCGCGAGCGACGCCGCATCGTCACGGAGCGCGGCGCGCTCGGCGTCACTCAACTCATCAATGACACGTTCCATTTCGATCAACGTCGCGGCGTCGTCGGGGCTCGAAGTACCCGCGCGTATAGTGCCAGCGCCGTCGGACTGCGCGGCCCGCAACGCGGCATAATGAGCCATGAATGCGGCGAGCGATGAGTAGGCGCGCAGCTTCATCCAGGGGGAACCGAGCCGATCGGCGCGATGAGAAGTCCGATTACATAGCCGATGGTGGCAGCGCTGAGTGCGATCGCCAGAAAGCGCAGCCCCGCAAGCGCCGGATGGCGCTCACCGCTCAAACGGCCCTCGAAGACATAGCCGACCGCGAAGAGCGTGATGGCCGTCGTCGCCATGCCGGCGATCAGGCCGGTGCGCACCGAGGCGATCAGGATGAACGGCAGCAACGGCACCAGCGCGCCGATCAGAAACGCCACGCCCATCAGCAAGCCTTCGGTAATCGCGTTGCCGAAGGTCGCGCCGGCCAGGCCGTAAATCTTTTCCTCGGCGGTGGAGTAGAGCGCTTTGGGCGCCGAACTCAGCAGCTTGACGACGCGGTAGCCGGCCTCGCGACTGAGGCCCTCTTTGGCGAGCGCGTCGAGCAGGCTCTCCTGGACAACGTAGCGCTGGCCCTCGGATTCGCGGCGCACGCGATCGAGTTCGCTGCGCAATACGGCAGATTCCGCATGCGCGCCGAGATACGCCCCGGCGCCCATCGAGAGCGCACCGGCGACGGTCGAGGCGAGCGCCGCCAGAATCACCTGCGAGCGCGCCGACACCGCGCCGCTCAAGCCGGCCAGTACTCCGGCGGTGGTCAGCACGCCGTCCTGAACTCCGAAAACGATTTCGCGGATGTTGGCGAGCCGATCGAAGGTCCGCCGATATTCTTGCGGTTTGAGAGCGGCCAAGGCGGTTTAATACTTCGCGTCAGTAGGGCCGAAATCACTGCCCGGTTCCCAATCCGCCGGGCACAGCTTGCCCGATCGGAGCGCGCGCACCACACGCAAAGTTTCGCTGACGCTGCGGCCGACGTTGGTCGGGCTCGCGACCGCGTAAACGATCGTGCGCTTGGCGTCGAGGATGAAGCTCGCACGCAGCGCCACGTTTTCCTTGTCGTCGAGGATGCCGAAAGCGCGCGCGACCTTGCCGCCCTCGTCGGCCAACAATGGATAGCCGATGCCACCGAGTTCGCGCGCCCAGCGCCGATGAGTCTCGGCGTCGTCCACGCTGATGCCCACGATGCTGGTCTGCTCGGCCTTGAAGGCCGCCTGCGACTTGTGAAAGCCGATGACCTCGGTCGGGCAGATGAAGGAAAAGTCGCGCGGATAAAAGAACAGCACCACCATCTCGGAGCGGAGGCTCGCGAGACTGACGCGGCTCAGCTTGTCGTCGAGCGCGCACGGCAATTCGAACTGCGGCGCGGCGTCCCCTGGCTTCAGCATTTTCCTGCCCGGCTCATGAGTCTTAGTCGATATAAGTTACGCGCTCAGTGGATATCAGGCTGCGAGCGGCGAGACTACTCAATCTGGTAGGTCAGTGAAACCGTCGCCGGCACCGTGACCTCGCCGGGCTGCACCGGCGTCGCGTTATTCACGCCCATCGCGGCGGCCCGAAACATGACGGGTTGCGGACGCTCGTTGCTTACGGTAGTCGCGCTGACGATCGGCCCGAGCTTGAGGCCGAGCGCCGCGGCGAGCGCCTGCGCTTGTGCCTGCGCGTCCTTCGCCGCCTTGGTGATCGCCTCGTTACGCGCATGGGTGTCGTCACGCAGGTTGAAGTCGAGCGAATTCACACGATTGGCGCCGGCCGCGATGGCCGCGTCGATGAGCGGTCCGACGAGGTCGAGCGCACCGGTCTGCACCGTGATCGTATTTTCCGCGCGATAACCTGTGATGACCGGTTTCGCGTTCGGGCGCGACTGGTCCTCATATTCGGGATAGAGCGAATAGCCCCCGGTCCACGTCTTGCCCTTGTCGCCGAGCTTGGCTCTGAGAGCCTCGCTGACCTTCTGCGCGAGTCCGCCGTTGCGTCCCGCCGCGTCCGCCGCCGTCGCCGCATGGGTCTCAATCGCGAGGCTCAGCACCGCCAGATCCGGCGCCGCCTGCGCCTCGCCGTCGCCCGCGACCTGGATCGTGCGCTGATTCGCGTTCGCCGCGCTCTCGGCCACGGCGGCGACCGGCATCGTGAGCGCGATCGTAAGCAGCGCGAAGGCTGCGATGGTTGACCTCATCGGTAATCTCCTGGCGCCCGCCTGCCGCGCGGCTGTGTTGAAATACGCCGGCTCCGGCGTTTAAGCTCTGGCCGCATCGATGCCGCCGCTGGCGCGAACGCGCGCCTCGGGGCGCAAAGGCGGATAACGTCGAATCGATTCAACCGCGCGCGTCTAAGCAATTGAACCCGGCGCTTCGCGGCGCGTCAAGGAGCCGATGCGTCCCGCCGCACGCGCGTATATGATTTGATTTCCGTTCGCAAAATCTCACTTGGAAAAGCCCCGCGCATGACTGACAAGCCCGACGAGAAAAAAGTAACCCCGCGCAGCCAGGATTTTGCCGCCTGGTACAACGATTTGATCCTTCGCGCCGAACTGGCCGACTACTCGCCAGTGCGCGGATGCATCGTCTTTCGGCCCGACGGCTTCGCCATCTGGGAGGCGCTGCGCGACGAGCTCGACCGCCGCATCAAGAAGACCGGCGCACGCAACGCCTACTTCCCGCTCTTCATCCCGCAGAGCTTCCTGCAAAAGGAGGCGCAGCACATCGAGGGTTTTGCGCCCGAAGTTGCCGTCGTCACCCATGGCGGCGGCAAGGAACTCGAAGAGCCGCTGATCGTGCGGCCGACCTCCGAGACCATCATCAATCACATGTTTGCGCAGTGGATTCATTCCCATCGCGACTTGCCGATGATGATCAACCAGTGGTGCAACGTGGTGCGCTGGGAAATGCGCACGCGCATCTTCCTGCGCACCACCGAGTTCCTGTGGCAGGAGGGCCACACCGCACACGCCACCCGCGCCGAGGCCGAGGCCGAGACCCTGACGATGCTCGAGGTCTATCGCAAGTTCGCCGAGGAGATTCTCGCGATACCGATCGTCGCGGGGCGGAAAAGCGCGGCCGAGCGCTTCCCCGGCGCGGACGAGACTTACACCATCGAGGGGCTGATGGGCGACGGCCGCGCACTGCAATGCGGCACCTCGCACTTCCTCGGGCAGAACTTTGCGCGCGCTTTCGAAATCCGCTTTCTCGACGAGAAAAACGAGCTGGTGCATCCGTGGCAGACCAGTTGGGGCGTCTCGACGCGGCTGCTCGGCGCGATCATCATGACCCACGGCGACGACCAGGGCTTGCGATTACCGCCGGCGGTCGCCTCGACGCAAGTCGTGATCGTGCCGATTTTTCGCAAGGCCGACGAAGGCGAACGCGTGGTCGTCGCCGCGCGCTCGATCCTGCTCGCGCTCGAGAACGCCGGCCTCCGTGCGCGCCTCGACGAGCGCGACGGCGCAACCCCCGGCTTCAAGTTCAACGATTGGGAGATGCGCGGGGTGCCGCTGCGCGTCGAGATCGGCCCGCGCGACCTCGCCTCGGGCGAGGTCGTGCTCGCACGGCGCGACATTCCGGGACCGGCGGGAAAATCGAAGGCAGCGATGAACGAGGTTGCTGTGCGCGCGGTCGGACTGCTCGCCGAGATTCAGAAGAACATGCTCGTGCAGGCGCGCGCCACGATGGACGCCAACACGCATCAGGTGGACAGCTACGACAAACTGCGCACCCAGATGGAGGGCGAAGGCGGCGGCGGTTTCGCCGACGTTTACTGGTGCGGCAATCCCGTGTGCGAGACCAGGATTCGCGAGGAGACCCGCGCGACCTGCCGTGCGATTCCGCTCAACCAGTCGCATCCGCCGGGCAAATGCGTCGTGTGCAGCGAATCGGCCTCCGAGCGCGCCCTCTTCGCGAAGGCGTACTGATGGAGGCTTAGTTGCGGCTGGCCAGCTTCGCTTCCAGAACCGCGAGGCGCTCGCGAATCTCGAGAACTTCGTCCACCCGTTTATTCGAGTATGCGAATCCTTGGCGCATCTCACCACGCAGCGAATCCATCTCATTGCGCAGTGAGCCCATTTCGCCGCGCAGCGAGCCCATCTCATTGCGAAGGGAGGCAAAGCCTTCCTCCATGCGCTTCTCTAAGGAACCCATCTCGTGCCGAACCGAGATAAACCCTTCCTCTGTGCGCTTTTCCAACGAATGCATCTGCGTCTTGAGCCCGGCGATCTCTCCGTTTATTCGCTCCAACTGCGGCGCGATAATATCCTGGAAGGCCTGCTTGATCGCCTCGTATGTGCCTTTGAGCGCCATGCATCAACCACTTTAGTCCGGGGCTCGATTTTGCGCCATCCCTCAGGCGAACTTATACGCGATCTTCATCGCGTGCCGGACGTCGGCCATGGTCGCCTGCGCGAGCGCGCGGCCCGTGCGCGTCCCCTCCATGACAATCTCGTAAACCCGCTTCGGATTCGCCGCCAATTGCTCGCGCCGTTCGCGAATCGGTGAGAGCATCGCGTCGAGCGCCTCGAACAAACGCTGCTTCACTTCGACGTCGCCCACCGTGCCTTTTCGATAACGCTCCTTCAGATCCTCGATCTCGGCTTTGTTCGGATTGAAAACGTCGTGGTAGGTGAAAACCGGATTGCCCTCGACCGTGCCGGGATCCGTCGGATGAATCCGATTGGGATCGGTGAACATCGACATCACGCGCTTGCGCATCAGCTCGGGCGGGTCGCCCAGGTAGATGCAGTTCCCCACCGACTTCGACATCTTGGCGCCGCCGTCGGTGCCCGGCAGCCGCGCCACCGCCCCCAGCAGCGCACGCGGCTCGATCAACACCTTGCCATAGAGCCGGTTGAACTTGCGCACGATTTCGCGCGTCTGCTCGATCATCGGCAGCTGGTCTTCACCGACGGGCACGAGGTCCGCCTTGAAAATCGCGATATCGGCCGCCTGCGAAATCGGATACGACCAGAACCCGACCGGCACCCCCTTGACGAAATTGCGCTGCTTGATCTCCTCCTTGACCGTCGGATTGCGCTCCAGCGTCGCCACCGTCACCAGGTTCATGAAGTAGATCGTCAGCTCGGTCAGTTCCGGCACCATCGATTGCACGACGATCTTGACCTTCTCCGGGTCGAGCCCGACCGCCAGGTAGTCGAGCGCGACTTCGAAGATGTTCGCTTCGAGCTTCTCCGGATGCTCGAAGTTGTCGGTCAGCGCCTGCACGTCGGCGATCAGGACGTAGGTGTCGTACTCGTCTTGCAACCGCACGCGGTTCTGCAGTGAGCCCACAAAATGGCCGAGATGGAGTTGTCCGGTCGGCCGGTCGCCAGTCAATATTCGCTTGATCATCAGTCGTCGGAATTCAGCAGTTCGTGCAGTTGCCGCAGGTCCGCCGCGATGTCGGCCATCTCGGGGCCCGGTTCGGTTTCGAGGCACATCGGGATGCCGGCGAAGCGCGGGTCGTTGACCAGGCGGCGGAACGGATCGATGCCGAGGTAGCCCTTGCCGATATGCTGATGGCGATCGACGCGCGAATGGAACGGCTTGAGCGAATCGTTCATGTGAAACGCGACCAGCCGCTTGAGTCCGACGTGCTCGTCGAGTTCCGCAAACGTGCGCTCGTAGCCCTCCTCGGTGCGCAAATCGTAACCGGCCGCGAACGCATGCTCAGTGTCGAAGCACAGCCGCAGCCGTTCGTTTTCAGCGGTCGCGTCGAAAATCTGGCCCATCTGTTCGAAGCGGTAGCCGAGATTGCTGCCCTGCCCCGCCGTGATTTCCAGCGCCACCTCGACCTTGAAACCCGCGCAGCTTTTGTGCGCCTCGCTGATCGATTTCGCGATCGTCTTGATCCCGGCCTCTTCGCCCGCGCCCACGTGTGCTCCTGGATGCGCGATCAGAAACGGCACTCCGAGCATCTCGCAGCGTTCGAGTTCGTCGATAAAGCCGGCGACCGATTTATTGCGCATCGCTTCGTCCGGCGCGCCCATGTTGATCAGGTAGGAGTCGTGCGCGATTACCATCTTGATGCCGGTTTCGCCGAGCACGCGCTTGAAGGCCTCGACCTCCTCTTTCGCGTAGGGCTTCGAGACCCATTGGCGCGACGACTTGGTGAAGATCTGAACACATTCGCAGCCGGTGTCGCGAGCCCGGATCAACGCTTCGCTGACGCCACCCGCGATCGACATATGCGCCCCGAGCAACGGCCGTTTCATATCCGCCGCGCGCGTCGCGCTTTTCGCTTCAACTTTCGATGCCATCGGGTGATTACCGCCGTCGTTTTTGGCAGATTGCATTTTTATACGAAAGGCCCGCCAATGCGAGCACCCGCGCCGCGCGGTACTCTCCAAATTTGAATTCTAGAGAGGTTTGCCGACATCATCGCGGCTGCCAATATGTCTATTGGCTGGCACTGGATATTTCTCGCGCAGCTTGTCCCTGATAGCGCGATCGGTGTTTGGCTCTACCCAAACGCACTGCCACCACACGTCTTCTCTAGACCAGCCTGATGATTGGCGCATTCTGCGCTCCCATGTTTCAACGCGGTCCCGCGGGAACGGCTCTTCATTCTTAGTCAACCATCCATCCGGTGTCAGGTGATAAAAATCATCCGAACTGTCGTAAGACATTTTGTCCCTCTTCTTGCGCGGCGATTCATCGGTCTGCCAGTAGTTAGTCCGCGATCCGAAGCCGTTGAATTGTTAACAGGGAGACCGGGAATGAACAAGGCTGCAAATGACCAGGAACTAAGGAAGGCCGCGGCCCAATTTCTTTCTGCAGCGTGGGCGGCAAGATGCAAGTCAGAGGAAGAAGTTAAGGCAGCGCTTGAAAGCGGACTAGGTGCTCGTTTTCTAGATGGTGCGATGTTCACTCATACCGTTGATGTTAGGAAAGCCCTCGCAGCTCTGAGTCGGCGCACGATCAAAGTTCTAGGAACCAAGGCTGTACATGAAAATGATATAGAAGACGCTGCGTGGAAGCGAGCAGTCGAGACCGACGGAGTAAATAGTGAATCCAAAGCGGTGGAATTAATAAGAGACTTAGATACGTTAGGCGCGACTACTTACCTATGCATCGTTCCAAATTATGCAATTCACTTTGTGGATGCCGTCCAAAATATAGATGTCGGCCCGGTTAGAGCTTGTCTTTCGGAAGACCTCCTTACGAAACTCGGTCGCCAAAACAAGAATACCAATCTGGAATTCGAGATTAGTGCTAATCCTGGCTTTAATTTCGAGGGAAAGAAAGGGAAAATCGCGCTGGCGCGGGTATCTTGGGAAGTGAAGGTGACAGCGTCCCGAGGCAACGTCAAGGAAGAAGCATTGTGGCTCATCAATATTGCCCTATCCCTCCTTCGGCTGAGCTATCCCGCCGGTCGAGTGCCGACACTTTTCCCTGGACTCGGCGAAACCGAGACGTATCCGATACGTCGACCAGAGACGCGAGATCGAAGCGTAATAATCAAGGAAATCGACGACGGCCTCTTTGGTGGAGGTTGGTCCGCACCGCGCATATACACGATCAACCAGAGATTACTGGAGCACCACCAGCAAATTGGTTTCGCTGATCGAACCCGACAGATATTCGAACATCGAGCAAAAACCATAGGTGAGCGAGTTGCGCAGGGACTCGGTTGGATGGCTCGCGGTCGTCAGGCCGAAGAGCGTTCGGAGCGCTTTCTTTTTTTCTTCACAGCTATAGAGGCTCTACTTTCTAGCGATGATAAGACCGCACCCGTGATTCAGACGATCGCGCGGCGAGCTGCTACAATGCTCGTTCAGAATCCCTCACATCGCCATGACTTTGCTAGCAACATAAGTCGGCAATACGCTGTCCGTTCTGCTCTCGTTCACGGAGGGAAGCGCAATGTTTCGAATATGGAAGCACACGACGCGCAGCTCCTCGAGGAGGCTTTGTACTGGGCGGTGTTACAACACGTGCCCCTAGACACCGCTATTGATAGATTTGAGGAATCTCTAGGTCGGTGCAGCTATGGTATTCCTTGGCCTGAGCAATAGTTAAAGAGCAATCATGCACGGATGCCTAAGTGGGTTAACGGGCGCCGTGTGACACTGTTTACGCTCTAGTTCGATTGAATCGAGAAGCCGCTACCAATTCGCGTTCGGGGGCCCGGGCCCTTCAATGAGCCCAGGCCCCGATTCGTTTCCGAACCCTGTTTAACCTAATAGACGTGGCAAATTCAAATTAGGACACTACCCAATGCGAGCGCCCAACGCAGCGCCCCGCCCCGCCATGCGCTGCGCTTGCGGGGCCGATGACGCGCCGGTATTCGTTGCGTGTGGCAATAATCCAATCGTCGGTGCTGATCGCCTGCGCCGCTCTCGCCGTATCGTGCGCGCCGTCCGCGCCGCAAATGGAAATTCCCATGACCACGCGGGTGAACGTCTCGCGCGTTATCTCCGGAAACATCCCGCCGCGGCCGTCCGATTGCGCGATCGAAACACTCGCGGCGATGCCGACGCAGCCCTATCGCGAACTCGGCGCGATCGCGGTCGCGAACGGCGATTTGAATCAGCACAACACCCTCTTGATGATCGATCAGAACGCCTGCGCGATGGGTGCGGACGCGATTGTCGTGGACCCGGCACATTCGAACTCACGCGGCGGCCTGCTCGAAGCGACCGCGGTCGCGTATGCGAACAATCTCGCGACCCGTGCCGCTCATCCTCCCGCGATCGAAAACCCGGATGACGTTTCGCAGGGCGCACCGCCCGCCCCGTTGCCACCAGTGCCGCCCGCGCGGGAATTGCCACCAGCTAGCTCACTTCCGCCTTCGGGCTCACTGTCATCATTGTCGCCGGCGCAGCAATCGCCGCCAGCTTCCGCCGATGAGTCGCCGGCCAGTCCCGATTCGTCGCAGCCGCGCGCCGCTTCCACCCCGATGACGGAGCAGCAAATCGGACCGGCCGATGCGCCTGCGTCAACGCCCACCGCGGCGCCGATGGTTTCGCCCACGCCATCACCGACGCCGGCGGCAACTCCAACTGCGACACCAACTCCATCGCCGATTCCAACGGCAGCAGCGCCGTCCGTCGATGCGACGCCCTGAAGCGCAGATGCGGCCGCCTCGCTCCCACGCGCTCGTCATCATGGCGAAGGCTCCCGTCAGTGGCGCGGTCAAGAGCCGGCTGGTTCCGCCGCTGACGGAGGACGAGGCCGCCGCATTGAACCGCTGCTTCATCCGCGACGTATCCGCTTCCATCGAAGCCGCTGCGGCGATGGTCGCGGCAGCTTCGGATGCGCGCGTCACCGGGATGGTCGCGTACTCGCCCGTCGGTATGGAGTCGGCCTTCGACGGCCTGGTGCCCACGTCCTTCCAACTGATCGCACAGCGCGGCGACGGCCTCACCGAACGCTTGATCAATGTAGCCGACGACCTCTTCGCGGCGGGTTACGAATCGGTTTCGATGATGAACTCCGACAGCCCGACGATTCCCGCCTCGATCCTTGCCGGCGCCGTCACCAATCTCGCGCGAAGCGGCGACCGGATTGCGATCGCGGGCGCCGACGACGGCGGCTACTGCCTGATTGGGCTCAAGCGCCCGCATTGGCGAATTTTCGAGGATATCTCCTGGAGCACCGCGGCCGTCTTCGCTCAGACGCTCGAGCGAGTGGCCGAACTCGGCCTGGAAGCCGCGCGGATGCCGTCGTGGTACGACGTTGACGATGCGGCATCGCTGCGCCGGCTGATCGGGGAACTGTTTGGCGATCGTTCGCCCACCGCAACGCCAACTGACTTGCAAGGATTTCCCGCGCCGGCATCGCGCGCCTGGCTCTCGATGGCGCTCGCCGCCAGCCTCGCCGACCGTCTTGGTATTACCCGCTTGAAAATAACGCCCGACCGATGTCAACGATGAAGGATTTGGCGATTATGTTGCTGTTGACTACTCCCTGAATTTGCATTAATCTTAGCAGCATGGACAAGCAAGCTAAACAAGGGCGTCCGAAAACCGTACTGCCGAAGCTCTCGCTCGATGCGTTCGATCGTCGCTTCCCCGATGACGATGCGTGCAAGCAGTACCTCGTTGACGTGCGTTGGCCGAACGGCGTGCGCTGCGCTCGCTGCGACAATGAAAAGGTCTATGCGGTCAAAGCGAAGCCCTTCACTTGGGTTTGCAAGAAGTGCGGCAAGACGCCCTATCGCTTCTCGGTGCTGGTCGGGACGATCTTCAAAGACACGAAGATGCCGCTTCGGGCGTGGTTCAAGGTCGCCTACCTAATCCTGTCGAGCAAGAAAGGAATCAGCGCGTTACAGGTTTACCGCATGATGGCGCGCACGCATGGCGCGGACTACCGGACGTACTGGTTTATGTGCCATCGGCTCCGCGCTGCGATGAAGAATGAGGAATGGCCCCTGGCCGGTCAGGTGGAAGTTGACGAGACGTTCATCGGCGGCAAACAAGAGAACCGTCACGCCAGCGTGCGCGCGAAGTATCACGGCGGCGGCGCGGCGCATACCGGCAAAGTGACGGTGATCGGCGCAATCGCCCGCAAGGGCAACGTGGTCGCGCAAGTAATCGAGAATACGAGCGCAGAGACTTTGAGCCTGTTCGTAGAACAGACGGTCAACGAAAAGGTCTCGCTAGTCGCAACCGATGAATATGTCGGCTACGTCGATTTGAAGCATTTCTATCCGCACGAGACGATCCACCACAAGGCGCGCGAATACGTTCGCGGTGAGGTTCACACGAACAATATCGAGAATTTCTGGTCGCTCTTGAAGCGCGGGATTGTCGGCACGTTCCACAACGTGAGCAAAGATTACCTGCCGCTCTACTTGAATGAGTTCACGTTCCACCACAACTTCCGCCACGAGCCGGATCAGTTCCGCCAATTGATTTCATCGGTGCATCAAAGCTAACGCTGGCGGGGATGCCGTGGCCGCGCTAAAATTCCGGCATGGCCAAAGCCAAAGGCAACTCAGCCTCTTCCCCGAAGAAGTCACCCAAGCAGGAAGCATTCGAGCGCGACGCCAGCGAGAAACTTGAGAACGCGGATATGGGGAAGTTCGATCAGATGATGAAGAAACTAATAAGGAATCCGCTTAGAAAGGCAAACACGGACCCTTAAAATATTCGGCCGTTTTGAGGTTGTTTTAATCAATCAAGAATTGTCGCACAATATCTTGAAAAGCCTCTTCCGTCCGTCCGTCCTCGTGCAAGGCTCCTTTTTGTATTTTTTTCAATAGATCTTTACCGACCGGTTTATGCGGCTTTAGTAAATCGGAGGTATCAAGCAGGTGCTGCCATTTCTCCGGCGTCAGAAGTATTCCACGCTGATATTCAACCACGGTCCTTTTCGTTATGAAATCATGCTCGCCGATCTTCAATATGCATGTGTGGTCATTGTCCATCGTCCATCCAGTCAGGTTAAACATCACGGCGCAGCCGACATCGGCAGCTTCGGTAACGATCACCCATAGATGCTCTATATCGAAGGATCGAGGACGGAGAAGTATCGTCTCTCCCATCCCTGGAATCGGAGTCATCTAGGCTGTCTTCAGGAAGAAGAACTCTTCAGCTTCGCGGGCGATTCGCTCGATCTCATCGTCATTCTTGTGCTCTCTGCGAAGAATATCGGCAGGTTCGATTCTTTCTGACGAATCGTCCGGATTGTGCCATTCAGGAAATTGATGCGTTAAATCGCACAGAACCCGCCAGTCCAAATGCCCAAATTCAGCATCGATATTCTCGATGACTCGTTTCTCGTATGACGACAAGCGCCTAAAGGTCGGCACTTTCAAGAGCGCAACGTCATAACCGTCACGTTTAATATGAGCATCCCACGCGGGATGCTCTTTCTCTCCCTTGATCAAATCATACACGCCGCTCAACACGGTTCCGTTCTTCATGGAGACCATATAGTCCCCAGTTATCGGTAGTCCCGATTCAACGAACGACCGTCGGTCGGCCATGTAGAGCAGCTTGATCAGGGCGGTATAGTTCAAGCGCCCACGATGACGTTGCAAAAGAAGGGCAGCGGCTTGCGCCGCTTTTTCGTGGTCCAAGACGAATTGCATGGCGCATCTCCTCTTGGTGTAGCCTATCAATCGCGCCGCCAAAATCAAAACCGCCGCTCAAGGCCCCCTTGCGGGGGCCTTCTTCTATGACGTATCGTCGTACATGGGCGTACACGCTCCTTTCCGTGCCGCTACAACGGCGCGGGTTGACTTATCGAGGGGTAATCCCTAGATAAGAATTGGGGTGGCTCACCAGAGTTGAACTGGCGTCCTTCGGGTACAGGCCGAATGACTTTCCGTTAGCCCACAGCCACCACGCGGATCAAACGGCTTGGAGTTGACCTTTCCACGGGAGAAGCTCCAAGCCGTTGCCGTTTTCTTCATGTTCGATCACTCATGTCCGAAACGTCGTCTTCATGGTCACCTTCGTCCCCGGGATGATTTCGTTCATACATTTCCTGCTCCGCCTGTCGCCTGCGGTGCTCGATCAAATCCGTTAACGCCGCCCTGAAATCCTTCGTGAGGCGATAGCGGCTTGTCCGCGCCCCGCCTATCTGTACTCGCTCCATTTCAAAGACTGGTGGCACGCCTAGTTTCGCCGCATTCTTTGAGAGGCCGCTCAAAGACCCGCCGAGTTGCTGTCCGTCTTGCAAATTCAGACTCTTCATCAAATCCGATTTGGTAACCCATTCCGGAGCCCTCAAAAGAACAGTAGTCACTTTCATTTGCAGGCCATGCCGACGAATCAAATCGCCGAAGGATTCGACAACAGCCGGTGTCCACTCCTGCATCTTGGCCGGTTCTTCGCTCGCGGCCATAACAACGTTGGGGGAGCCGTTTTTTTTGGCTTCCTTGATCAGCTCGAACACTTCGCGAACATTGTCCATCGTGATCGAACAGCCATCGATTTCGACTCGGTACGACATTACCCGCTTATGAAATGATGATCTTTCCGTTCCGAAGTCAATAGGCGTGTCAAGCGTCATGGGCAAGCAGTGCTCTACACAGCCTGTGGATACTGTGGATAACTTTTCGGATAACTTCCGACCTGTCACGTCCATTTGAGGTTACTCCTTTCGGCGGTTGTAGTACACAGCAACATAATCGCCAAGGATTTCTCCGCAAAATTTTAGCAAAGATGTTTCACGTGAAACATTTTCGCTGAATCTGCGCTATTGTCTCGCACGCCGCCGACCGTGCGTTGCCCGCCGCCATTGCGCGTGATAATCCGAAAGCGCGGTGGCGGCGAACGAACCCATAAAAACGATCGGGTTGGTGGTCAGGCAGGACCGCCCCGCCAAGGCGATGGCGTTGGCGGTGAAACTTTGCGCATGGATTCGCGGCCACGGCCTCGCGCCGATCGCCGCCGCCGAAATCGCCCCTGCGATCGGCGCCGACGGGGCGCCGCGCGCGAGCCTCGCGCAGCGCGCCGACCTGATGGTCGTCCTGGGCGGCGACGGAACCCTGCTCGGTGTCGCCCGCGAGATCGGCGTGCTGGAAAAGCCAATCCTCGGAATCAACCTCGGCGGGCTGGGTTTTTTGACCGAAGTCAGCACCGACGAGGCGTTGCCAACGCTCGCAAAAGTGGTCGAGGGCGATTATGCGGTTGACGGGCGGATCATGCTCCACGCCGCGGTGCATCGCGACGGCGCCGGCGATAGCGCGGTCGAGGAATTCTCCGCGCTCAACGACGTCGTCATCGTCAAACGCACGGTTGGGCACATGCTCGAACTCGACGTCGTTGCCAATCACATCCCGTTTTGCACCTATCGCGCCGACGGTCTCATCGTCGCCACGCCGACCGGTTCCACCGCCTACGCGCTCAGCGCCGGTGGCCCGATCGTCTATCCCAGCCTGCGCGTGATCGTGCTGGCGCCCATCTGTCCGCATACCTTGAGCAACCGTCCGGTGGTGCTGCCCGATTCCTTCGAGCTAAAGATTCGCCTGAAGGCCGACGATCAGGGTGCGATGCTGACCTGCGACGGCCAGGAGTCCGCCGGGCTCGGACCGACCGACACGATTCTGATCACGCGCGGCAAATTTGCCGTGAGGCTGATTCGCTCCGCGCACCCGTCATTCGAAATCTGGCGCGACAAGCTCCACTGGGGCTGACGGGCGGCCCTCGGGATGCTCACCGAACTGCGCATCCGCAACTTCGCCGTGATCGAAGAGGCCGCGCTCTCCTTCGGTCCCGGCCTCAACGTGTTGACCGGCGAGACCGGCGCGGGCAAGACGATCGTGATGAGCGCGCTGGGCCTGCTGCTCGGCGGCCGCGCCTCGCCCGACATGATCCGCTCCGGCGCGAAGGAAGCGGTGATCGAGGGGGTGTTCGAGCTCGAAGGCGAGGCGGCATTGCCCGAAGCCGCGGAATGGATCAGTGAGGATAATCCGCGCGAACTCCTGATTCGCCGGGTGATCGCGGAGGGTGGAAGATCGCGCGTCACGATCAACGATTCGCTGGCGACGGTCAATGGCCTCGCGCGGATCGGCGCGGCCCTCGTCCAGATTTACGGCCAGCATGAGCAGCAATCGCTGGCCTTGCGCGAAAACCATCAGCAGATTCTCGATCGGCATGCCGGGCTCGAGGCCGAACTGGCGGCCTACCTGACGACCTACGAACAGGCGCGCGCAATTCGTGCGCGCCTCGCCGATCTCGAACGGCGCGAACGCGAGCGGGCGGAGCTGCTGGAGATCGCGCGATTTCGCGCAGCCGAACTCGAACGGGCCGCATTGGTCGCGGGCGAGGACGAGGAACTCGCAACGAGCCGCGCGGTGCTGGCCAACGCCACGCGGCTGGCCGAGGCTGCCAATGAAGCCGAGCAGTCGCTCTATGGTGGCGACGGCGCGGCGATCGATGCGATCGCGCAGGCGTCCGCACGCCTGACCGACGCTGCCGCAATCGATCCCAAGCTCAACGCCGCACTCGACCTGATCGCAAGTGCGCGCGCCGATCTGGAGGAGGCCGCACGCGAGCTGGCCGCCTATGCCGCGCGAATCGAGGCCGACCCGAAGCGCCTCGAAGAGGTCGAGAACCGCCTGCAAGAGCTTACCCGGCTGAAGCGCAAGTACGGCGGCTCGCTCGATTCCGCGCTCGAGACGCTGGAACGATCGCGGCGCGAAATCGCCGAGCTCGAGGGTGTTACCGAAAGCCGCGCCGCCGCCGAAGCTGAGTTGGCGCGCACACTTGGCGACTTGCTTGCGCGAGCCCGCGTGCTCCATCAGAAGCGCGAGCACGACGGCGCCGGACTCAAACGCCGCATGGAAGCCGAGCTGAAGACGCTCGGCATGCGCAGCGCGATCTTCGAGCCGCGACTGACCGCGATTCCGACCGAGGGTGCCGCCTTCGTGCACGACGGCATCGCACTGGGGCCGACCGGCTTCGATGCGGTCGAGTTCTACCTCTCGCCCAACCTCGGGCAGCCGCCATTGCCGCTAGCGAGGGTCGCCTCGGGTGGCGAGCTCTCGCGCGTGATGCTGGCGCTCAAGCGCCTCGAGGCGCAGCGGCGCGGCGTCGCCACGATCATTTTCGACGAAGTTGACGCCGGCATCGGCGGCGCGGTCGGCGAGATTGTCGGGCGCAAGCTCAAGCAACTCGCGCGGTTCCATCAAATTCTCTGCGTCACGCACCTCGCGCAGATTGCGGCGTTCGCCGACCGCCACTTCGCGGTCGAGAAAGAAGAGCGCCGCGGGTCCACCCGCAGCAGCGCGGCCGCTCTCGACGAGGCCGATCGGCCCGCCGAGATCGCGCGGATGCTCGGCGGTGCGGAGACCAGCGAGAAGTTCGTGCGCGCGGCGCGCGAGCTGATCGAACGCGCGCGCGAGTGACTCAATTCGCGGGTCGCCTCGCGCAATCCTTGACCATTTCCTACACGGCGAGCTAAGGCTTTGCGCGTGGCCGCCGTCGGCGGTTCATGCGGAGGCGGCCTGCGCCGCATCGCGCGTGTCTATTGACCCTGCGTCCGCGCCTGACGCGCGGCGCGGCGACTCGAGCCCGGAGGAATCGATGGGAGCGCTCACGGACAAGTACTGTATCGTCGGCGTCGGCGAAACCCCGCACATGCGGCCGTCCAACCGCACCACGCTGTCGATGGCCTGCGAGGCGGTCAGCAAAGCGCTCGCCGATGCGGGACTCAAGCCCGGCGACGTCGATGGCATGACCAGCTACCAGGCAGGCGATTCGACCACCTCGCCGCACGTCGCGACCGCGCTCGGCATGCGGCTGAATTACGCGGTCGATATCCTCGGCGGCGGTTCCAGCGGCGAGGCGTTGGTCGCGCACGCGATCGGGCTGATCGAAGCGGGCTACTGCAAGACCATGGTGATCTTCCGTTCGATGAACGGGCGCTCCGGCCGCCGCATGGGCGGGCAGACACCGGGCGGACCGATTCCCGTCGCGACGGCCGAAGGCGATGCGCAATTCAACATGGGCTGGGGCTGGACGACGCCGGCGCAGCGCTTCGGCATGAGCGCGATGCGCTACCTGCACGACACCGGCTGCACGACCAGGGCGTTCGCGGAAATCGCCGTCGCGCATCGCTACCATGCAACGCTCAATCCCAAGGCGATCCATCGCAGCCCCATCACGATCGAGGACCATCAGCGCTCGCGCTGGATCGTCAAGCCGTTCCGCCTGCTCGACTGCTGCCAGGAGACCGATGTCTCAGTCGCGATCATAGTTACCTCGCGCGAACGGGCCTACGATCTGCGTCATCCGCCGGTATTCATCATGGGCGGCTATGCGCGCACCCTGACCGACAGTCCGCAATGGAACTACTCGCGCGAAAGCCTTCATTATGTGGCCGGCAACTATGGCTGGAAGCGCGCGTTCGGCATGGCGGGCATTACTCACAAGGACGTGGATTTCGTTTCGTGCTACGACGCCTTTACCTTCACCACGCTGATCCAGCTTGAGGCCAATGGCTTTTGCGGCAGGGGCGAGGCCGGTGAGTTCGTCAAGGGCGGACGCCTGCAAATCGATCACGAACTGCCGAGCAACCTGTCGGGCGGGCATCTCTCGGAGGGCTACACGCACGGCGTGCAGATGGTAATCGAAAACGTGCGCCAACTGCGTCATCGCGCGGATGATGCGTGTCCGGGATGGGCCGAAGGGAAACATACTTACGACCGCAAGGCCGGATGCCGGCAACTGCGCAAGGCCGATTTGTGCTGCGGCATGGGCTGGGGCTGGGAGAACATGGCGAGCTGCCTCATTCTGCGCGGCATGGCGGCGTAGGGTCGGATCGAGGACGAGGGACGCGACCCATTCTTACTATTCGAGGATTACTCAGATGCCCGGACCAATTGACTATACCAAGCTGCGCATCCTGCCCGACTTCGACACCGCCGAATGGTGGGCGGGGACCAGGCAGCGCAAATACCTCGTGCGGCAATGCAAGGCCTGCGGCCACAAATGGTTTCCGCCGATATTCCCCGCTTGCGCCAAATGCGCCTCGATGGATGTTGGCTGGTTCGAAACCGGCGGCAAGGGGAAAATCTATAGCTATGTAGTGGTGGTGCAGCCGATCGTGGGTGCGTTTATCGGCGCGGTCCCGTATGTCGTCGCGATTATCGAGCTCGATGACTGCAAAGAGGCCGACGGCAGGGTTACGCGCGTCGCCGGCGTGATGCTGAACGAGGAGGCCGAAGTCGCCATCGGCCTACCGTGCGAGGTCGTTTACGAGGAGACCAACGACCCGAAAATCGTGATGCCGCGTTGGAAAATCAATGGCGCCGCCGCCGACGCCTGGAGGTTCGCCGAATAGCCGAGGCCATGATTCACGGCGCTCTTCATCTGCTGTGGTGGCTGATTGTCGGTCATGCCTTCGGCGACTTTGTGATTCAATCGACCGCGATGGCGCTCGGCAAGAACCGCCATCATCAGGGCGCACCCGGCGAACCACCGTGGTATTACTGGCTGACCTCCCACGCACTAATGCATGGCGGCGTCGTTGGGCTTATCACCGGTTCCGCCGGCCTCGGCGTGGCTGAGTTCGTAGCGCACTGGCTAATCGATTTCGGTAAGTGCGAACATCGTTACGGCTTCAACACCGACCAGTTTCTTCATCTGGTCTGCAAGCTGATCTGGATTTCGATAATGCTTGGCATAATCTGAAGATCCGTTGGAGATTCCGCACGATCCCGGCGGCTATTTCGCCAACTATGCGCCCCCCTCCGATTAGACCATTGACTGATTCGGCGGACGAAAGTGACAATAGTGCGTATAGTGAATCAGAAGGGCGCCTTCATGAGATTCGCGCCTATCGGGGAGTGATTTCTCCGTGAAAGTTCTTGCAATCGTTCCCACTGGTCTGCCCAATCTCGAAAGCGGTAAACGGCTGCTCGCGCGCGTGCTGCGCAAGCGCGACACACCCGAACCCGTCGCCGCATGGCGCGCGGTGCCCGAGAGCGCGCTCGCCGCGCTGACCGCAAAGGAACGCCAAGCTTACATCAATGCGCTGCTGCCGTTGATGCGAACCGGCCGAATAATCGATCGGCGCCGGCTGCGCCGGCTGTATCAATTGTTCGCGTTCCTCGAGCTGCCGGCCGCGGCGCGGCTCGATGCGATCACGGCGCTGCACACCAAGCTCAGGCTGGAACCGCGCGAGCTGCCGTTCTTCGAGAATCGCGAGGTGAGCCGATCGCTCCTGACCGAAGCGGTCGCGATGGCGGGCAAATCGCCGGCGCGGGAGGCGAGGGATTATCTCGCGCGCCTGCGCGACCATCTGGGAGTCAAGTCCGTGGACACCAACCACTGGACGCAATTTTTTGAAACGCTGACGGACCTTGAAAACCGCGTGGCGGTTGCGCTGGGGAAACGCGGCCACCTGGTGCGCCTGGACGATCGCAAGCTCGAAATTTTCAAGAAGGCGGTGGCGTCGATCGGAATTCCAGCGGCGGTCATTTTCCCGCTCGGGACAATCGGCCTGTCGGTCGAGGGCATCACCACGGGACTGGTCGCGCTCGGCGGCGGATTCGTGCTGCCGGCGGGCGCCGCGATGGTGACGGGGCTCGGCGTGGCGGTCGCGCTCGGTGTCACCAGCAAGAAGATTCTCGACCTGGTGTGGCCCACGACCGACGCCGACCGCGCGTCGATCGATATCGAAAAGCTCAACACCGACGCGGCGCGGATTCGCGACGTGCTCGATGACGCCGTAGCCGGCGACGGCAACCGCGCGAAGCTCGAGGCCGCGCGTGCTGAAATCGCGCGCATCATCCAGGGTATCGTGCCGCTCGACGCCGTGTCGCGCGCGCGACTCGAGGCCGCCTTCGCCCACGCACGGACGCTCGGCGATCGCTACCTCGAATACCTCGGTCACGATCGCGCCGCGCTGGAGCGCGATAATCACTTAGGCGCAGACGAACTTGCGGGTTTGCTGGAGCTGGATTCGCCGGTTATCCGGTAAGGGGGGATGCGCGGGTCAGCGCCGCGCGTTGCGCTTTCGCGGGCGGCGCGGGATACGGCGAGTAGCCGCGTCACACGCCGCCCGCAGGTCTCTCAGACGCCGGCGAGCTTGCGCGCGTAGGCCGCAACGGTTTTGAAATCGTACTCGCGGTACGCCTGCAATTTCTCCGCTTCGAAGCCGCCTTCGGCATGCACGGCGAGCACCTCCTGGTAGCCGCCGAAGTCCGACGAAGTCAAATCGCCGACCAGGTTGATCAGGCGCAGGCGCTTGTCGGCGTCAAAACCCTTGGCGCCGCCCATGTACTTCATCACGTAGCCGCGGGTCGCCTCGCTGGTCATGTCCTCGGCCGCCGGCGCGGTCACGAGTAATCCGCCGGCGAGGTCCTGCACGATCTGCACCGCCTGATGATAGTTATGCGCGAAGTGATATTTGGCGACGTTGGTGATCAGAGTATTCGGCACGGCGAAACCTTCCTCGATGGTGCAGGTCGCCGCCGCATGTTCTATCAGTCCGCGCACGGTAGTGTGATAAGCTGCCAGATGCGTGAGCTTGTCGCGCACGTGCGCCGCCTTGCTGACGCCGTTGGCCTCCGCGACCGCGAAGCCGGCGCCCGCCATCAGCTCGAGTAGCGGCAGCTTGTACGAGACCGCGGTGAAACGATGATAGCGCACGAAGGTCAGCGCGAGCAGGCCGGCGAATTCGATCTCGCCGTTGAGGAAGATGCGCTCGTTGGGCACGAAGACATCGTCGAACACTGTCAGCGTTTCCATCATCTTGTGGCGCGCGCTGATCGGATGCTCGTAGGGATCTTTCTTGCTGCTGCCGTGCGGACTCGCGATGAGCTTGAGGCCCGGCGTATTGATCGGCAGCGCGAAGGCCACCGCGTAGGCCTTATCCTCGGCGCGCATCGCGCGCGTGGGCAGCACGATGACCTCGTCGGTGTTGGTCGAAACGGAGGTGTGGACCTTCGCGCCGCGCACCACGATGCCGTCGGGACGCTCCTCGACCACGCGCACATAGTAATCCGGATGGTCCTGCGCCGTGGGTCCGAGCGAGCGGTCGCCCTTGACGTCGGTCTGCGCCACCGCAATAGCCAGATCGTTATCGCGGCAATGGCGATGGTATTTCTGAATGCGTTCGCGATATTGCGGCTTGCCCGCGGCCGCGAGTTTCTCGCCAATCAGGTGCAGTGCGATCAACGCGTCACTGCCGATCTCCTTGATCAACACGACCAGCGTCGCACCCTCGCGGGTGGATGCCGCGATCAGTTCGCTGCGCTTGAGCAGGTCGCCGCCGTTGCGCGGCAGATGGAAGTAGCGGCTGTACTGCTGGCCACCCTCGTTAATCACGGCGAGGTCGCGATACTTCGGATCCTCGGCCATGCGGTAGTCGATGCAGGCGTGCTCGACCGCGATCCCGATTACCGGATGCGTGGTGACGTCTGCCACCTTCTCGCCACGGAAGAAAACCGCACGGCCGTCGCGCATCGCTTGCTTGTATTGTTCTGGCGTCCTGAGTCCCATGTTGGTTCCTCCGCTCTTCCGTATTTACCCGTGTCCGCAAGCATTCGCACCCCCGCCAGCGTCGTCGCCGCGCCTGCCGCGGTCCAGCCGTGCATCGGTAGCTCGCGCCGCCGTGCCATTCAAACGCGCGCGGTCAGCACGTCAATATAGAAGGCGGCGGCGGGCGCTGTCCAACCATGCCGGCGATCCCGCATAATTGCGCGAACGAACCGGAGAGACATTCAAATGGCGATTAGCGAATCGACTCGCAAACTTTTCGATCTGAGCGGACGCGTGGCGGTCGTCACCGGCGGCAATCGCGGACTCGGCCATGCGATCGCGATCGCACTCGCACAGGCCGGGGCGGCGGTCGCGATTATGGCGCGCGACGAGGCGAAGAATCGCGCGGCGCTGGCCGATCTGCGCGCGGTCGGTGTGCCTGCCCTCGCGCTCAAGGTCGATCTGATGAAGCGAGCGGACTTGAAACCCGCGATGGACGAGGTCGAACGCGTGCTCGGCCCGGTCGATATCCTGGTTAACAACGCGGCCTTCGCGATTCTGAAGGGCGTGCTCGACCAGACGGCCGAGGAGTGGGACCAGGTGATGGCGACCAACCTCAACGCCTGCTTCCTGCTCTCGCAGATCGCGGCGCGCTCGATGGTAGCGGGCAAGCGCGGCGGCAAAATAATCAACGTCAGCAGTATCGCCGGGAATTTCGGCTCGCCGGTGTTCCCGTCGTACGCGGTGGCCAAGGGTGGGCTGCAGCAGCTCACGCGCTGCCTCGCGATCGAACTCGCGCCGCACAATATCCAGGTCAATTCGCTGCTGCCCGGATGGTTTTCGACCGACATGACCGACTGGATTCGCAACTGGCCCGAATGGGCCGAGGGGCTCAAGGAGATGATCCAGCGCACGCCGCGTGGACGTTTCGGCGAGCCGCAGGAATTGGCGGGGTCGGCGGTCTTTCTGGCGTCGAGCGCGTCCGATCATATGACCGGCGCCGAACTGGTAATCGACGGCGGCTTTTCAGTGCGCTAGCACGTATCATCGCGAAGGCATGGCTGCGCGAAAAAGCAAATCGCGGGTGGCCGAGGCCGCGTCGACGCACGCGGGCCTCGCAATCCCGGAACTGAAACCGCTGCGAATCCTGGTTGCGGGCGAAGTCATTCTCGACCGTTACCTGTGGGGCGACGTCGCGCGCATCTCGCCCGAGGCGCCGATTCCGATCCTGCAGGTTCATCGGCGCGAGGAAAAACCCGGCAACGCCGGCTTCGTGATGGCGAGTTTGCGCGCGCTCGGCGCGCGGCCCAGCGCCCTTAGCGTGATCGGCGCCGATCGCAACGGCGCGATGTTGCGCGAGATGTTCCGCGACCTCGGCATCGGCACGCGATCGCTGGTGGTCGATCCCGATCGCCCGACCATCGTCAAGGAACGGATGCTCGGTTCGGTGCAATCGGCCAATCGCGCCACGCAGCAATTACTGCGCGTGGACGAGGAGGATCCGCGGCCGCTCTCGCCCGCTCGCGAACGGGCCTTGAAGGCGCGTATCGCGGACGAACTCAAACGCGTGGACGGCGTGCTGGTTTCCGACATCAACAAGGGCTTGCTCACGCCGGGCCTGTTGCGCGCGCTGATCGACGGCGCTAATCGGCGCGGCATTCCAATCGTGATCGACCCGCGGCTCAGCGAAGATTTCTCGATTTACCGCGGAGCCACAGCGCTGACGCCGAACCGCTTCGAGACCGAGACCGCGACCGGGATGCGCCTGAGCGATCGCGCCGCCTGGCGCGCCGCCGCCGAGACCCTGGTCAAAAAGCTCGACCTCAAGGCGTGCCTGATCACGCTCGATCGCGACGGCATGTACCTGGCCGAACGCGGCGGTGCCGACACCTACATCCCGACGACGCCGCGCGAGGTTTACGACGTCACCGGCGCGGGCGACGTCGTCCTGACATTTTTCGGTTTGATGGCGGCGGCAGGGCTCACGTTTTCGTCGGCCGCCGCAATCGCCAATCTCGCCGCCGGTATTGAAGTCGGGCGCATCGGCACGGAGATAATTTCGCGCGAGGATATGGCGATGGCGCTCAAGCCCGCGCACAACGGTTACGAGCGCAAGATTCTATCCAGTGACGAACTGAGGATTGCGCTGGATCGCGATCGCCGCGCCGGACGCCGGATCGTCTTCACCAACGGCTGCTTCGACCTGATGCACGCCGGCCATCTGCACCTGCTCGGTTTCGCGCACGCGCAGGGCGACGTGTTGGTGGTGGGACTCAACAGCGATCGCAGTGTGCGCGCGATCAAGGGCCCCGATCGCCCGATCAACCACGCCGGCGACCGCGCCCGGATGCTCGCAGCGCTCGAATTGGTCGATTACGTTTTGGTCTTCGACGAAAACCGGGCGGAGCGGGTCATCCGCACGGTCCGTCCCGACGTTCTGGTCAAGGGCGAGGACTATCGCGGCCAAGTCGTTGACGGTCAGAAGTTCGTCGAATCGTATGGCGGACAGGTGGCGCTGGCACCGTTGCTGGAAGGCCATAGCACCACCGCAACGGTCGCGCGCTTGCGCACCGGCGCCGCGGCCAACGTTTTACGATCGCGCCGTGAGCCGAAATCCACCCGCCCGCACTAACCGCGGCGGCGCAATCGCCGCGAAGCATAATCGACGAATCGTTTCAGTTCCGGCTCGTTGGTCAGATACGCGAGTCCCAGGTAGGCCGCGCCGTATCCGATTATGACCGCCAGCGCGGCGAGCCGCGGTTCCCCGCGCGGCAACGAAATTTTGAGCGCGATGCCCACGGCCGAGGCCACCAGCGCCATCGTCCATAGCCGTATCAGGTAGGGGCGCTCGATCCCGGTCCATCCGAGGACCCGGTTGAGACTCAAGCGTAACATCGCGAACTCGACCCACGCCGCCACTCCGGCCGAGGCCGTGAGGCCAACGACACCCCAGCGCTGATCGAGTCCTACTAGATGGGGCAGCGGAACCGCGCAGAGATATCCCAACACCAGCGTCAGCGTCACCCGCACGAGCGCGAAGCGAAACGGCGTGCGCGGATTGGAGAGCGCGTAAAAGGCCGAGATATAAAGCCGCGCCGTCGTAGCTGCCAGCATCCCGACCGACACGCCGGCGACCGTCGCCCATACGTAAATCGCATCGCGATGGGTGAAGGCGCCCGACTGAAACAGCAGCGTCACGATTGCGTCACCGATAAAAAGGAACGCGGCCGAGGACGGCACCACCAGGAACGCGATCTGACGCAACCCTGCGTTGAGCCTGAGCCGCAACGTCTCGAAGACGCCGGCGTTGGTTTCGACTGTCGCGCGCGACATCGAGGGCAGCTCGGCCGCCGCCACGGAGAGGCCAAAAAGGCTGACCGGCAGGAAGTAGAGAATCTGCGCGTAATTGATCGCCGCGACCGCGCCCGTCGGCAGCAGGCTCGCGAGCAGATTGTCAACGTAGCCGCTGACCTGCCCCACGCCGCGCCCGAGGATCACCGGCAACAGGTTGCGGAAGACCGTGCGCAGGGCTTCGCTCACGCGATCGAAATGCAGCCGCAGGTGCCCGAGCAATGGCAGCGTCTGCGGCAGTTGCACGGCGAATTGCAGCGCCGCGCCGGCCACTGACGCGAACGCGAGGTCGATCGCGAGCCGATCCTGCGAGCTGCGCGGCCCGTACCAGATCAACGCGCCGATCATCACGACGTTCCACGCGACCGGCGCCGCGTACGACGCGAAGAACCGATGGTGGCTGTTGAGCACGCCCAGGCACCACGCCGACATCACCAGTAATCCCGCGCCGGGGAAGAGAATCCGCACGAGGCGGATCGTCAAGTCGCGCTTGTCGCCATGAAAGCCCGGCGCGATCACGTTGATCAGGTAGGGCGCGGCAAACACGCCAAGCATCACGAAGATCGAAATCGCCAACGCGAGCATCGCGCCGACCGCCCATGCGAGCAGGTCCGCGCTCTCCTCATCGCTCTCGCCCAGCAGCCGGCTATAGACTGGGATGAACGAAGCCGACAGGACGCCTTCGCCGAAGAGATTTTGCAGGATATTTGGAATGCGAAAGCCGGCCTTGAAGGCGTCGGCTGCGGCGGAGTTGCCGAGGTAATGCGCGAAGATGCTTTCGCGGATCAGGCCAGCGATCCGGCTGAGCAGGATACCCGCCGCCACCAGCCCCGCAAGATTCGAGCTGTAGCGAACGGCACTCGGCTGGCGTCCGCCCGGCGCGGTCTCCGGCGCGATCGGCGGCGGCTCTTCGTGATAGGTAGCGACTTTGGAAAGGTCCCCTCTATAATTCGATTCGGGGCAAGTATAGCCGCGCACCCGAAGCCGTTATAGCCGCCGCATGGCGAATGCGATCTGTGTGGCATAAGATATGAACCACGCCGTTCGATGAGTTTCTCGCTCTACATTCATATTCCATGGTGCCAGTCGAAATGCCCGTACTGCGACTTCAATTCGCACGCGGCGGCGGTGTGGCCCGAGGACGAATACGTTCGCGCGCTAATCGCCGAGATGGAACGGCGCGCATCCGAACTGGCGTGGAACGGGAATTCGCTGCGCACGATCTTCTTTGGCGGCGGTACGCCTTCGCTATTCGATCCGAAATCGATCGGCAGCATCCTCGATGTCGCGCAGCGGCTTTTCGGGTTGGAGCCCGACGTCGAAATCACGCTCGAGGCCAACCCGGGTACCGTCGATTTCACCAAACTCGCCGGGATGCGCGCGGCAGGCGTCAACCGGATCAGCTTCGGCGCGCAGTCATTCAATCCCGCGATCCTGAAATTTCTCGGCCGTATCCATAGCGCGGAGGAAACTCGCGAGGCCGCCCGCGCCGCCCATCGCGCGGGCTTCGAGCGCCTCAACCTCGACATCATTTTCGCCGTACCGGGGCAGACCCTCGCCGACGTGCGCCACGATATCGCGGAGGCGGTCGCGCTCGGCCCCGACCATGTCTCGGCCTACAACCTCACCTTCGAAGAAGGCACCGCGTTTTCCACCGAGATGAAGCGCGGGCGTATTACACCACTTCCCAACGACGATCAGGCGGCGATGTACGCGCTGGTGCGCGACGAACTTCCGCGTCGCGGCTTTCCAATGTACGAGATTTCGAATTACGCGCAACCCGGCCATGAGGCCCGTCACAATCTCACGTACTGGCGGGGCCAGAGCTATCTCGGTATCGGCGCGGGCGCCCACAGCTTTGCGCGCGACGGTGCCGGCGGTCGGCGGTGGTGGAACGAGCGGATGCCCGCACGCTACAGCACTGCGGCGCTTGCCGGGGGCCTCGCGGAGGCGGGTTCTGAAACCGTCGATGCGGCGATCGCGGCGGGGGAATTCGTCTTTCTTAATTTGCGCCTGCGCGAGGGCTTCGCGTTGACGGATTTCGAGTCACGCTTCGGCGTGAGCTTCGATGCGCAATTCGGTGCGCAAGCCGCGAGCCTCTTCGATGCGGGTCTGTTGCTGCGCGAAGACGGACGGATTCGGCTGAGCGATCGCGGCCTCGAACTCGCCGATTCGGTCTTCGCCGAATTCGTCTGAAGCGCTCAACCATAGAGTGCGCGCTCGACCGCCCGCGGCGAATTGTGCGGGGTCAGGCGAGCGACGCTTGCAACGCCTGCGCGATCTTTTCCGGCGTCGCCAGACGGATGAACGCGCCCAGGCGGGGACCGCGCTCCTGGCCCATCAGCGTGCGGTAAATCACCGGGAAGATCTTGCCGGGCTTCTCGTAATTGGCGCGCCCGAGATCATAGATGGCCTTTTCGATCTCTTCGGCTGCCGCGCCGCTATTCGCTTCGAGCCAACTTGCCAGCGCCCGCAGTTGCTCGCGTTCGGTCTCGCTCGGCGCGTAGGGCTGCTTCGCCGGTTCGATAAAGTCGCGATAAAAATTCAGCGCACATTCCATCAGGTTGCGCGCCAGCGCCTCGGTTTCCGCGTCACCGGCAATCCCGGGATCGTAATTGACCAGGTACTTCCAGATGAGGTCGCGATCCGCCGTACCCAACGCCGGCACCAGGTTCATGATCAGGCTGAAGCTGACGCCCGAATTAAAGCATCGCGCACTGTCGCGTTGCAGCACGAACTCGAGCGGCGAATTGCGGCGCGCGTTCGGATCGGCCTTGCTCCATTCGCGCAAGGCCTCGAGATATTCATCGACATACTGCGGAATCGATTCGAGAAACAGCTTGCGTGCGCGGCGCGGGTTCAGGATGAGGAAATACTTGAGCACCTCGATCGGCGCGTACCGGCGCCATTGTTCGACGCCCACGCCGCGCCCGACCGACTTCGAGACCTTGTGCCCCTCTTCGTCGAGATACATCTCGAAGGCGAAGCCGAGCGGCGGCCGTCCACCGAGCAGCTTGACGATCTGCCCGGAGAGCCGCGCCGAGTCGATCAGGTCTTTGCCGTAGAGTTCGTAATCGACCTTGAGCACGTACCAGCGCAACGCCCAGTCGACCTTCCATTGCACCTTGGCGCGCCCGCCCAGAATGCTCTGTTCGCCGCGAAAGCCGCAGCCGTGGGCGCCGCCGAAACTGCGCTCGCAGGAGAACTCGACGGCGCTGCGCTCGGGATGGTACGCGGTCACCAGCGTCGAGTTGACCTGACCGCAGGCCGGACAGAGCGGCATCACCGGCGACCATCCCGCGCGATTTTCTTCGCGCAGCGTCGGCGTCACGATGCGAATTATCTCCTGATGCTTCGCGAGCACCTGCTTGAGCGCCTCGTCGAACGCGCCGCTGCCGTACATCTCGCTCGAACGCATCAGCTCGTATTCGACCTCGACGGGAGCCAGGAACGAGCCGAGCAGCGAAATCATGTGCGCGGCGAAACTGTCGTGGCATTCCGCACCCGAGCTGGCGCGGAAGGGATCGGGAATGCGCGAGACCGGCTTGCCCTGATGAGGCGTAAAGGCCTCGCGGTTGGGAATGTTCTCTGGCACCTTGCGCAGGCCATCCATGTCGTCGATGAAGACCACGAAGCGCTGCGGCCGCTCGGGCCACAGCAGCGCGAACGCATGTCGCACATACGCCGGCCGCAAGACCTCGCCCATGGTCCCGAGATGCGGCAATCCCGACGGCCCGAAGCCGCTCTGGAACACGGCGGGACGCTCCGGTTCGTAGCCGCCGACACGCTCGGCCAGCCGGCGCGCCTCCTCGTAAGGCCAGAGGTCGAGTTCCTTCGCGGTTTGCGGGGCCGATGCCATCAGTTCCTATTCCTTGCCTTTGAGCACGCGCGCGACGGCTTCGCGGACCCACGGATCGATTTGCAGATCGCGGGTCTTTTCCGACGCCAGGCGCAGCTTAATCCCGCAATTGGCGCATATATATGCGGTCTCGGCGAAGCCCGCGCGATCCTCGATCGTCATTCGCAGCAGCCATTCGGTGGTCGGCCGCCGGCAGATTTCGCATTTTTCTTCGTTCATCCGCTGTAGCCCCAAGGCCCCACGCCAACCCTCGGCGGCTGAATACCCCCGATTGCTTCAACTTCTGGCGCTATGTTAAAGCCGATCCAATGGAGCAAAGCCCGAGGGTCTGGGTATCCTGCCCGTCTCGCCGTTCAGCCGCCACTATTTTAGAAGTACAAGGCCGCCACTGCTAGCGGCAATCCCGACGCAAGTCCGCGGGTAGAAATCATTCGCCGCGGACCGATTCTATGGATCAAACGTTCACCAGGCAAAAAATCCGCGAACTTCGCGCGTTGGTCGATGAGGGCGACCGCGTCGCCATCGTGCTTCAGGATGACCCCGACCCCGACGCGATGTCGAGCGCGATCGCATTGCGCGCCCTGCTCGGCCGCAATAAGCAGACCACCCCCATCTTTGCTTTCAAGCCGGTCACGCGGCCCGAAAACCGCACGATGATGCATCTGTTGGAGATCGAGATCGCGCAGGCGCAGACCGAGGAGCTGCGGGAATTCGAACGCATCGCGATGGTCGATGTGGAGCCGCCCTACTTTGGTGAGCGCATCCCGCGCGCCGATATCGTCATCGATCATCATCCCGGCTACGAAACCGGCCTCGCGCCTTTCGAGGACGTGCGCGTCGGCTACGGCGCCACCGCGACGATCATGACGGAGTACTTCATCGGGGCCGATGAGCGCATCAGTGAGCGTATCGCGACCGCCCTGCTCTATGGCATCCGCAGCGACACGCTCGCGCTTTCGCGGCGCGTCACTGAAAACGATATCGAGGCCTTCACCCATCTCTATCCGCTCGCCAATTACAGCCTGTTGCGCCAGATCGATCGCCCCGAACTGCCGCTCAGCTTCGCGCGTATCCTCTCGCGTGCGATGGGCCGGATGGATCTGCG
Source organism: Binataceae bacterium (SeqCode) (assembly GCA_050011435.1). Taxonomy (GTDB): domain Bacteria; phylum Desulfobacterota; class Binatia; order Binatales; family Binataceae; genus JADMIL01. The sequence goes on along the minus strand of JBEKJC010000002.1, from coordinate 163,816 downwards.
TGACGGTCTCGTGGCGCTGCATCTCGGCCCGGTCGAACGCGACGATTTGATCGTGCAGATGGCCGACTTCTGTTTGCAGTTCGAGGGCGTCGAATGGGTCGCAGTCGCGGGCAAGCTCGGCCCCAACCTGGTGATCGCCGTGCGCAATCATGGCATCGGCCGCGGCAATGCCGGCGAAATCGTCAAGCGGCTGTTCGGCGACATCGGCAGCGCCGGTGGCCATCGCAATATGGCCAAGGCCGTGATCCCGCTGAATGCGTGGCGCCGGCGCGAAGGCAGTACTCGCGACAAGGCGGTCGAGCCGCGCCTGCGCGAACTCTTCACCGCCGGGCTGATGGGCGAGGACGATGCTGCCGAGCCGCGTTCAACGCGCAATGGCTCCTGAGCCGTCATCGACTCCGTGTGCAGTCGGCGTGGCGGCCTTCCGCATTGATTCCGGGTGTGGACCGATGTGGCTGAGCGCGCGCGCGGTAAGTTTACCTGCCACCCGCTTCCATTTATCGTTGACACTGTGAATGAACTGGAAGCCACCCTCGAAATCAAGAACCGACTTGGACTTCATCTGCGCGCCGCCTCGACGCTCGCCGACACCATCAAAAAGTTCAATGCGACGGTTACGCTCGGCAGCGGCAAGCAGGCGATCAACGCCCGCAGCGTCACCAATTTGATCATGCTCGGCGCCGGCCAAGGCACCAAGTTAAAAGTCAAAGTGGAAGGGCCGGAAGCGCACGCCGCCATGAAGGCGATCAAGGAGCTCTTCGAACAGCGTTTTAACGAGGAATAAATTCGCCGGGTAAATGACGATTCTGGTCAATCAGGGATCTTAACCTACCTCGCAGACTCGTTAGCTCGGCCCACGAACTCGCCTGGTCTAATCTTGACCAGAGTATTACGGTTGGTTATACCAAAGCGACCTGTATTTTAGCTGAACGTCCTATATTATAGGCGTGGGATCTGTATTTTAGCCGTGATCGTTTAGGGACGAACCGAAACTTTGCCCCGAGACTGCTCTGCGCACCGACCGTCCAGCGAATCGCGAGATCGTTTGATTCAAAGTCTGCCGCGTTCCGCCCGGACCAAGCCTCCTCGGGGCGCGACGCCTTCAGCCGCATTTCCAAGGAGCCCCCTTTAATGCCCATAAAAGATTTCCTCTTTACTTCGGAGTCCGTTTCCGAAGGCCATCCCGACAAGATGTGCGACCAGATTTCGGACGCCGTACTCGATGCGCTGATCGCCGAGGACCCCAATTCCCGCGTCGCCCTCGAGACCCTGGTCAAGACCGGCCTGATCGTGCTCGCCGGCGAGATAACCTCGAAGCACAGCCCTGACTTCATCAAAATTGCGCGCAAGACTGCGACCGATATCGGCTATGACAACGACGAGGTCGGCTTCAACGGCAATATGTGCGCGGTGCTTACCGCGATCGAGCCGCAGTCGCCCGACATCTCGCAGGGCGTCACCGAGGGCGAGGGCCTGTTCAAGGAGCAGGGCGCCGGCGACCAGGGCCTGATGTTCGGCTTCGCCTGCGACGAAACGCCCGAGTTGATGCCGCTGCCGATCGCGCTCGCTCATCGCCTGATGGAGAATCTGACCCGCCTGCGCAAGGAAAAGAAACTCGATTTCCTGCGCCCCGACGGCAAGAGCCAGGTGACCGTGCGTTACGTCAACGGCCGTCCGGTCGGCGTCAACACGGTCGTCATCTCGACTCAGCACAGCCCCGCCGTCGGCTACGCGACCATCCGCGAGGCGATCATCGAGGAGCTGATCAAGAAGACCATCCCCGAGCAGTACCTCGACAAATCGACCATCATTCACGTCAATCCGACCGGGAGCTTCGTCGTGGGCGGACCGCATGGCGACTGCGGGCTGACCGGCCGCAAGATTATCGTCGATACCTACGGCGGCTACGGCCGTCATGGCGGCGGTGCGTTTTCCGGCAAGGACCCGAGCAAGGTCGATCGTTCGGCCTGCTACATGGCGCGCCACGTCGCCAAGAACGTCGTCGCGGCGGGACTCGCAGCGAAATGTGAAATCCAGGTCGCCTACGCGATCGGCGTCGCCGAACCGGTCTCGCTGCTGATCGACACCTTCGACACCGGCGTCGTGCCCGACCACAAGCTCTCGTCAACCCTGCGCGAACTCTTCGACTTCCGCCCGGCCGGCATTATCAAGACGCTCGACCTGAAGCGGCCCATCTACAAGGCGACGGCCGCCTATGGCCATTTCGGGCGCCCGGCGCATAACGGCCTGTTCCCGTGGGAGAGCGTCGATATGATCAGCGCGTTGCAAAGCGCCTTTGGAGTGAGCGGCGGGCGTTGAGCGGGGTGCTCGCACGCGCTGAAGCGAAATAATCACCCGGCCGTTCCGCGCGCATCTGAGCAGCCCTGCGGCGCAAGTCGCGGCGCGCGAGATCCGCGATTCGCGCCGGTCCGGGATTATCGTCACTGACAGGATTATCGCCACCAGGAGGATTCTTATGCCCAATTCCAAGGGCAATGAGCACGACGTTCGCGATCTCGGGCTGGCCGCCGCCGGCCGTAAACGGATCGAATGGGCCGACCGGCAGATGCCGGTGTTGCGGATCATCCGCGAGCGCTTCGCCAAGGAGCAGCCGCTCAAGGGCCAACGCCTCGGCGCGTGCCTGCACATCACCTGCGAAACCGCCAACCTGTTGCGCGCGCTCAAAGCCGGCGGTGCGGAGGTTTTCTGCTGCGCCAGCAATCCGCTCTCGACCCAAGACGATGTCGCCGCGGCGCTGGTGGCGGAGTACGACATTCCGGCCTATGCGATTCATGACGAGGACCGCGACACCTACTACAGCCATCTGCGCGCGGTGATTCAGCGCCATCCGACGATTACCATGGACGATGGCGCCGACCTCGTCAGTATGCTGCACACCGAGTACCTCGCGCAGGCGAGCGAAGTCCGCGCCAGTATGGAGGAGACCACCACCGGCGTTATCCGCTTGCGTGCGATGGCCCAGGACGCCGCGCTCAAGATTCCGGTCGTCGCCGTCAACGACGCGCAGACCAAGCATCTGTTCGATAACCGGTACGGCACCGGCCAATCCACCATGGACGGCATCATCCGCGCGACCGGCGTGCTGATCGCGGGTTCGATCGTGGTGGTCGCGGGCTACGGATGGTGCGGGCGTGGCATCGCGTCACGCGCGCGCGGCCTCGGCGCCGACGTGATTGTGACCGAAGTCGATCCGGTGCGCGCGCTGGAAGCCGCGATGGACGGATTGCGCGTGATGCCGATGGCCGCGGCGGCCAGGGTCGGCGACATCTTCATCAGTGCGACCGGCGACCGCTCGGTGCTCAACCCGTCGCATTTCAGCCTGATGAAGGACGGCGCGATCCTCTGCAACTCCGGCCATTTCGACGTCGAGATCGACATCGCCTATCTCAACGACTCGGCTAAACAGATCAATCGCAACGTCACCAATCACGTTGACGCCTACCTGCTTGCCAACGGCCACACGCTTTACATTCTGGGCCAGGGGCGGCTGGTCAATCTCGCCTGCGCCGAGGGTCATCCCGCGCAGGTGATGGACATGAGTTTCGCCACACAGGCGCTCGCCGCGCGCTGGACCGCAACCATCGATCCGCTGCCGATCGCGGTGCACAATGTGCCACAGGCGATAGACGAGGAAGTCGCGAGCCTCAAGCTCGCCGCCATGAGTATCAAGATCGACGTGCTGTCGGCGGAGCAGAAGAAGTATCTGACGAGCTGGGAAACCGGCACCTGATCCGGCCCGGCGCGTTCGCACTCGCAAATAAACCGCGGGCGGGCATCATCGATGATGCCCGCCCGCTGTGCTTTTACGATATCGGAGTCACATTCCGGACAGGCGCCGCCGATGATTGCTGTTAGCGCGCGATCCGCGAAAAGGTACAGGGGGGAGGGGGGTACCCCCCTCCCCCTTAAGATGGTATCGTGCCGGTGCAGCGTTGAGTGACGAAGAAAGCTGATTCTGACGGTAATGGTTATATTTTAAGCGAGGTGCACTAGGCCAAGGTTAGGAGGCTCGCATGATTACGAACTTTAAAACTCTGTCGGAGGCATTAGATAATGCAGCGCCTAATCAGGCAGAGTCTGTTCGGGAAGTGGTGTCGGCAATTCGGAATCAAAAGGCTCGGATCGATACGGATATCCAGCGATCAGGTGAAGCATTTGTCACGGTAGATGGTTGCAAGTTCAAAGTCGTCCGTCCATCCAGTTCCGCAAGATAAGCAGCCTAAATGAAACGGTCGGAGGCTCATGAGTGGTAGCCCTGATCGTTTCATATTTCTTGTTGGCATATCTCTTCGCACCGCGGGCAATATTCCGGTGGGCTTCGGTATTTTTTCCCCTGAAGTTTCAACGCACGCGAACCGAAGAGATCACCTTCGCATTCTGGATTTCCTTTATTCCGCTTATAATTGCGATATGTCTCGATCTCGGATTCTGGGGGTGGTCTGATGCCAGCGCCCGGATCAATTACAGAGAGGTGTTCTCGGCGGCATATTCGGAAGCTCTCTTTGACAAAAACCCGGAACAATTTTGGGTCTCCCTTCACGCAGTGGTCGTAGGACAGTCAGAATTTCTCCTCCTCTATTACCCCGTGGTGGTGTTTGAGACTGCATCCTTTGTCTGGTTAATCAAGATGCATGGGGAGTGGCGAAGTAAGTCGCGCCTCTATGAGTCTTTCGTGCAGCGGGTTCTCCTTCGTACGGTGAGTGAGTGGCACGTATTGCTCACTAATTTCAATTTTCCGAAAGAACCCAAGCGAAAAGTGGTAGCGGACCTCCTCACTGACGACGACCACCTGTACCAAGGTGATGTGGCGGAATACTTCGTCGATAGCGAAGGCTCCCTCTCAGGACTTATCCTTTCGAACCCGCGGCGTTTTGATCGGCAAGGCTACCTTAATGCGAAACAAATGAACCGAGACGAGAAATCGGATTTGTATTGGAAGGAGATACCGAGCGCAAATTTATATCTTCCGCGTGATAAACTCTTGAACCTCAATGTCCGATATCCGATTGCTGAACAACGGCTAGAAGCTGTGAACGAGGAACTGCGAAAGGAAGGACTGGAACTGCAAGTGGTAGCGCCTTCAACCCGACGCCCGGCTCCTAAGGAGGACCGCCGGTAATCGCTACACCTATCCAGTGTCGGCATCGGAGATGATAGGAACCGTTCTGTTCGCGGCCAGATGGCGGATGGCGACGGGATCCGAAAATCAGACGTCGACGGTGACCTTGTTGCGGCGGCGAAAAACCTCGCCCGCGGCGAAGCAGCACAGAATCAGCCCCACCGCGATAAAAAAGCGCGGCTGCATCGGATGCCACAGCGCGTCGCCCAGCATCGCGAACAGGATCGTTCCCGGAAGGATTCCGATCGCGCTCGCCCAGAAGTAGTCGCGAAATTCTATGGGCGAGGCCCCGGCCAGCAGATTGAGCGCGTTGTAGGGAATCACCGGAACGATCCGAAGATAGAGGATGATGTAGAAGCCGTTGCGCGCCAGACGCTCCATCAGGCTCTGGAAGCGCTCGCCGACGAATCTCTGGACGAATGAGCGCCCCAGAAAACGCCCCGCGCCGAACGCGATCAGCGCACCCAGGTCCGCTCCAACCACCGACCAGATCGCACCCCAAAATGCACCGAACGCGAGTCCGCCCGCGATCGTCATCACCGCGCCGGGCACCAAAAATGACGGACCCAGCGCGTACAGCAGGATGTAGGCGATCGGTCCCCACACCCCCCATCGAATCACCTCGACCTTGACCATCCGCGGATTTTCGAACCATTCCGCGTGGGTAGCCAACAGGTAGATCGATCCGCCTACCAGCAGCACCAGGACCGCGATCCTGAGCAGGTTGAGGAGCGTCGAACGGCCATCGCCCGGTTTGCCGGGCGGTATGGTGATTTCTCTGATGGCGGCCACGGTTTTGCCATGATACGGAGCGGTCAGATATGTGACAAGGCACTTCGATCGTATGTGAGGAACTGCGCAAAAGAACAATCCGCGCATCGCGCCCAGGACGGTCGCGGTTGGATGGCCGGGCCGCTTTGCTCGATACGCGCTTGTCATCGCTCGCGGAATGGAACTGGAAGCGGGAAGCCCTTTCGCACGGCCTGCGACAATGGGGTCCCGCTTGAAATAGTTAATGCTGGTCCTTATCTCCAGGCCCTTGCTCATGTCCGTGGCCATCGCGATCGTGATGCTGATCGTCTCGACCGCTCACGTGCCGTTGGTCCTGATCTCGCAACGGCTGCATCTCACGCCGTCCGGGCGTAATCCAGTCCGGATGATGTTGCTGCGCCCAGTCATGGCGGTTGCTGACCCACCAGTCACGATCGTGCCAGTGCCGATTTTCGTCGTAGTCGCCGTACACCGGTGGCAGTGCATATCCTGGCGCATAGCCCGGCCCGTAATTCGGTCCGTAGTAGGGATTTGGTTCGAAGCAGGACTGCAACGTGAACATCCCAAACGCCAGCAACGACGCCTCCAGGATCAGGAAGATTTTGCTTCTCATGGTCGTTTACCTCGCCTACGGAAATTATCTCATACGGGCATTATCCATCGGGTGTCCGAGCCTCATCGCAGTGCGCTTTTAGTTCTATAGGGAACATTCTTCCGCCCGGAGCCTTCGACGTAATAAGTTGACCGTGTGATGAAGCGCCGAATCCCTTAGTGACCCATGGCCGAGCCGAATTTCCTGTGACGCGCGTTTGTCATGACTCGCGAAATGAGACTAGATTCGGCCTCAAAATCCCCCTTGCGCAATTCGGCGCAAACCTTAGAGGAACCTCGCCATGCAGGAGTTGAAGGACAAGGTCGCATTGATCACCGGCGGCGGTTACGGAATCGGCAAGGAGATCGCGCTGCTCTATGCGCATCACGGTATGAAAATCGCGGTCGCCGCCCGTTCCGAAGGCCCCCTCAACGAGACCCGTGCGGCGGTAGAGAAAGTTGGCGTCCGCGCCATCGCGATTCGCGCCGACGTCTCGAAGGAAGCCGATTGCGCCCGCATGGTCGAGGAAACCGTCAAGGCCCTCGGCCGCATCGATATCCTGGTGAACAACGCCGGCATCGCGGGACCGACCAAGCGCAGCACCGAGATGGCGCTGACGGAATGGCAGGAAGTCCTCGATATCAACCTGACCGGCGCATGGCTGGCGTCGCGCGCCGCGATTCCCGCGATGGTCAAACAGCGCTCCGGCAATATCCTGATGATCTCGTCGGGCGCGGGCCGGCGCGGCTATCCCTTGCGCTCGCCTTACGCCGCCTCCAAGTGGGCGATGATCGGGCTGACGCAGACGCTCGCCGGCGAATGGGGCAGCGATGGTATCCGCGTCAACTGCATCTGCCCAGGCGCGGTCGAAGGCGACCGCATCGAACGCGTCATCCGCGCGCGCGCCGAGGCCATGGGCGTGCCCTACGATCAAATCAAGAAGGGCTTTACCTCGACCGCCGCATTGCAGCGCATGGTCACCGAGCACGAGGTCGCGCGCGTCGCGATCTTCCTGGTGAGCGATCTGTCATCGGGCGTAACCGGACAGACCATCAATGTTGACGCCGGCAGCATCATGAATTGAACGGGCCTCGCGGGCAGCGCTTTTTTCCGGCCCGGAGATGACAGCCCGCGCGTTCAGCGTGCGATGTCGTGGTCGCGAACGATAGCCTCGAAACCGGCCTGCGCCAGCCGCTCCCGCAATTGGCGCGCGAGCGCCGGTGACCGATGGCGTCCGCCGGTGCAGCCGAGGCCGATCGTCAGGTAGCTCTTGCCCTCCCGCTGATAGAGCGGCAGCAGAAATTCCAACAGTCGCCCAAGCTCGTCGATAAAGCGCCGCGCCTCCGGCTGCGCCATCACGTACTCGCTCACGCGTGGGTCCAGTCCGGTCAGCGGACGCAACTCCGCCACGAAAAACGGATTGGGGATGAAGCGCACGTCGAGCACCAGATCGAGGCCGACCGGCTGGCCGTACTTGTAGCCGAACGAGACCAGCGCGATTGCCATCCGCGCGCCGGCCGCCGCCCGCAACACCGCCGCCGTCATCACTTCCCGCAATTCGTGTACGGTCAGCGTCGTGGTGTCGATGATGCGGGTCGCCCGCTCGCGCATCTCGGCCAGCGCCAAGCGCTCAAGGCGGATACTGTCGGCGACGCTCGCTCCGCTTTCGGCCATCGGATGAGGCCGGCGGCTCTCCGAGTAACGGCGCGACAGCACCGCGTCGGAGGCGTCGAGAAATATAATTTCGGGGATGAAGCCGTCGCGCTCGAGTTCGTCGAGCACCTGCGGCCATTGCGGAAAGAAGATGCGCTCGCGGGCGTCGATGCCCAGCGCCACGTTGGCGATCGCGGGCGTGCGCTCGCGCGCCAGTTTGACTACGGTTGGCGCCAGCGCGACCGGCAGATTATCGACGCAATAGAAGCCGAGGTCCTCAAGCACGCGCATCGCGGAGACCCGCCCCGATCCGGAAACCCCGGTCACGATTATCAGGCGGGGCTTGGCGGGCGTCTCGTTTGCGATCGACGTCATCGGACGATTGGGACGAGGTCAACGATCGGGGCGCGCCTGCCCCGCGATCGCCCATGGCCGCTGCGGCGCGCGTTCAGTAGCGGCCGTCCTCCTCGACGATCAGGCCATAGATGGCGTCGGCGTCGGGGGCGGCGAGCAAACGCTCGCGGAAGGCCGCGTCCTTGAGCAGGCGCGACACCCGTGCGAGCGCCTTCAAGTGCAGGCTGGTCGAATCCTCAGGCGCGATCAGGACGAAAAACAGGTGCGTCGGGCCGCCGTCGAGCGATTCGAAATCGACCCCCGCAACGTGACGCCCGAACGCGCCCACGATCTTCGTTGCGCCGCGAATCTTGCCGTGCGGTATCGCGATGCCGTCACCAATCGCGGTCGATCCCAGCCGCTCGCGCTCGGCCAGCACCGCCGCCAGACCGTTGAGGTTGATATCTTTGAACTTGGCCGCAAGACAGGTTGCCAGCTCGCGCAGAATGTCGGACTTGGTGGTGCCGCGCAAATCCGGCAACACCAGGTCCGGGGTCAGAATTTCGGTGATTTTCATCGGCTCAGACGCGGTTGGAACCGCGGTTCGGCGTGGTTTCCTCGGCAGCGCTGAGAACCTCTCCGGTCGACCGCGCACGGAGCTTCTTGCCCTCGGCTTTGCCCACTTGGCTCCGCACCTGGCGTCCGACTTTGTCCGCCAGCAAATCGATGACCGAGTAGAGGTCCTTGGTCTCCTCCTGCGCGGTCACCGTCAAGTGTCCGGATTTGATCGTAACTTCCCCATGTTGCCGGTATTTGTCGATTGTGAGAATCAAATGCGCTTCGCAGGCGCGCTTGAGGAACTTCGCCAGATGGGAGAACTTGCGCTCCGCGTATGTCCGGATCGCCACGCTCGGTTCGACGTGGCGAAAGGTTACCGTCACCACCACCGGCGGAATCTGCGCCTTGCGCACGGCGCGTGCCGCCGCGTTCGTGGCGACTCGCGTTTTCTTGCCGACTTCGGTCTTGATCATCCGCCTACACCCCGTGCTCTCGATGAAGCTAGCCCAGCCGCTTGCGGCGGCCCGAAGGCAGGATGCCCAACGCTTGCCGATATTTGGCCACGGTGCGCCGGGCAATATCGATCTGATCGACGCGCAGGATGTCGGCGATCGCCTGGTCGGAAAGCGGATCCCCCTGCGGCTCCCCGAGTACCAGCGCGCGAATCTTTTCTTTCACCGTCTCGGCGCTGACGTCGCCGCCGTCGGTGCCCTTGACCCCCGAGGTGAAAAAGAACTTGAGCTCGTGAATGCCTTGCGGCGTATGCGCGTACTTGTTGGCGGTCGCTCGGCTGATCGTGGACTCGTGCATGTTGATGTCCTGGGCCACGTCCTTCAACACCAGCGGCTTCAACTGGCCGATGCCATGTTCGAAAAACGCGCGCTGAAATTTCACGATCGAGTTGGCGACCTTGAAGATCGTCTGCTGGCGCTGAAAAATCGATTTCACCAGCCAGCGCGCCGAGCGCAGCCGCTCCTGCAGATACTCCTTGGTCTCGGCGCCCACCGCCCCGTCGTTCAGCACCCGCTGATAATAATTCGCGAGCCGCAGGCGCGGCACCGCGCTCTCGTTGAGCGTCACCATGAACTCGGTGCCGACCTTCTGGATATAGACGTCGGGCACGATATACGCCGGCTCCCGGCCGCCATAGTCCCGCCCCGGCTTGGGCTCGAGCAACGCGATTACCTTGGCCGCCTCGCCCACCATCTCGAGCGAGATGCCGAGCGCCTTCGCGATTTCGTTGTAGCGATGTTTCTCGAGCAGGCCGAGATGATTGAGCACGACCCGCGCAGCGAGCGACTCTTCCATCCCCAGGTTGGTCAGTTGCGCATAGAGGCATTCGCGCAGATCGCGTGCCCCCACGCCCGGCGGATCGAGCCGCTGCACGCGCTTGAGCACCCGCTCCACCTGCGCCACGTCGCATTCGAGCTGCGCCGCCAATTCTTCGAGCGGGGTCTCCAGGTAGCCGTCGTCGCTCAGGTTATAGATGATCGTCGCGCCGATGCGCTGATCGGTCTCGTCGAGGTTCGACAGCCTGAGCTGCCACATCAGGTGATCCTCGAGCGAGGTCTTGCGGGTGAGCGTGTTTTCGAGCGTCTGTCGGCGGTCGTCGTCGGAATCCGGAGCCTCGCCGTCCTGCCAGTTGTTGGAATAAGTCTCGAGGTATTCGCGCCAGTCGAGCTTTTCCAGATGGTTCAGCTCGCGCAACTCGACGGTCGCGTCGGGCGCCTCGGTCGCCACCATCTCGGGTGGCCGATCCTCGGTCACCGGCTCCCAGTCGCTCTCCCCGATGGTGCCCGCGCCGGCGCCGTCAGGCTCAGGCGGCAACGCTTCCGGCTCGGCCCCGGCCTCGGCGGTCTCGTTGTTGGCCGCCGCCTCCGCCACGCTCTGGTCGAGCGGCTCGAGCATCGGATTGGAATCGAGTTCGCTTTGAACCACCGCCTCCAGTTCGGGCAGCGACAGTTGCAGTATCTTGATCGCCTGCTGGAGCTGCGGCGTCATCACCAGTTGCTGCGTCTGGCGCGTCTGCAGGCTCTGTCCGAGTTTTACTTCGAGTGCCATCTACTCCAATGCCGCCTACTCACCCGCGCCCGCCGTGGCGGGCGTCGTCGCTGGCGCTTCACTATTATTCGGTTTTTTCGACTCGCTAGGGAAGATCACCGCCTTCGGATCGGTTACCTCGCTCGTGTTGGTTTGCAGATAGACCGTGATCTTCGTGCCGGCGATCTGGTCGTTGCCGTCATGCGCCACCGGGCTCCCGGTCAGCACCAGCGTATGCAGGGTCTCGTCGAGCACCGCATGATCGCTGGTCGTCCAACGCTGGCCCTGGCTCATGCGTACGTTGCCGTCGGCAATCATCTCCTGGATTTGACTGTTCTTGTTCATCTGCACATGCAGCGTGTTCGAGGACAGCTCGCTGCCGGCTTGCACAGCGTGCACGCGGCCCGAAAAAACCACCACGCTCTTCTTGTAATCGAACGACATGGTGTCCGACTTGATATTGATCGGTCCGTGATTCGAATTGCTCTCGAAGCCCCCGAACGGCGCGCTGTCCGACGGGCTCTCCTTGCTGTCGCTCTTGAGCGAAGCGGTTTTGACCCGGCTGGGGCGCGCCGCATGAGCAACCGCAGCGGGTGCCTCCGGAGCCGGAGCGGAAATCGTGCTCGGCGCGGGCGCCAGGACCTCGCCCGAGGGCGGCGCCGTCTCGACTGCGGGTGCCGGGGATGGCGCTGCGTCCTGCGCATACGCCGACTGCACACCGGCGCATCGGGCCTGCGGAATCCCCGCCGCCGCCCATGCGACCGCGGCCGCTATCAACACCCTGCGCTTCACTGTTTCAGGAGACCTTGGCGTCGCCGCCCTTGGCTTTCGGTACAATCTGTGTGCTCACTTCCTTTAGCAACTCGAAGGTTTCGGTCTTCGGATGGCCGGTCATGCCGACGCCGGTGACGGTCAGTCCCTGTCCCTCGATCTTCACCGCGCCCGGCGCCTGCAAGCGATCTTCGTCGGGCGTAAATTCGGCCTCGTTAGTGGTCACCGTGTAATCACCATACACCACCACGATCCCACCTCTGAGTTGAGCCCGTTTGACGTGATTTCCATCCATGGTAAGCACGGCTGTCGGGGCCGTCAGTTTCACGTGCTTGCCATCCTCGGTCGTCATCGAGACGGTGGCTTCCTTGAGTGTCACGCTGGTCTTATCGTTGGAGTAACTCGCATCTTTGGCGGCCAACACCCATTGGTTCTTCTCACCCTTCATCTGCGTCCAATGGAAATTGCGCGCGTGCAGCAGCGAGTTCGGCAACAGCCCGGCGGCGGAGATCAGCTTCTGCTCCGGTATGCGATGCTTCACAACCCAGATCGTGACGATCAGAATCGCACCCAGCGCGACACCGCCCGAGAGCGCGAGCGCTTTGGCGATCCGCCTTGGGCTCATCAGCGTGTCCCGTCCGAAGGAAGGCTATCAAGCAACATTTTTAGAGTAAACCAATGGTGAGCTGAGACGCGGTACCGCCGCGAACTTTCTACGATACGCCCGCGCGCGAGCTACGACAACGCTATTGCTACCTAGCCGCGGGCGGCGCTTTCGCGCGCCAGCTCGTCGATTCGCCGCAAGTCGCTCAGCAGCGTCGCCAGCAACGCCAGCGGGTATGAGTTCGGCCCGTCGCTCAACGCTTGGTCGGGGTCCTCATGCACTTCCATGAACACTGCGTCGATTCCCACGGCGGCCGCCGCCCGCGCGAGCGGCGCGACGAACTCGCGCTGTCCGCCCGATCGCTCACCACCCGCGCCCGGCAGCTGCACCGAATGCGTCGCGTCGAACACCACCGGATAGCCCAGCCCACGCATGATCACGAGCGATCGCATGTCGGAGACGAGATTGTTGTAGCCAAACGAAAAGCCCCGCTCGGTCAGGATCAGCCGGCGATTTCCCGCTCCCTCGGCCTTGCCCACCACCGCCTTCATGTCCCACGGCGCGAGGAACTGCCCTTTCTTCAAGTTGACCGCGCAGCCGGTCCGCGCCGCCGCTACCACCAGGTCGGTCTGGCGCGAGAGCAGCGCCGGGATTTGCAGGATATCGACGACTTCGGCAACCGGCGCGGCCTGCTCCGGCTCATGGATATCGGTCAGCACGGCTAACCCGGTCTCGCGCTTCACTCGTTCCAGCACGCGCAGGCCCGCGTCGAGTCCGGGTCCGCGAAACGAACCATGGCTCGTGCGATTGGCCTTGTCGAACGACGACTTGAACACGATTGGGACTCCGGTCGTCCGCGCAATCGCCGCCAGCCGCTCGGCATGGCGCAGCGACGACTCGGCGCTCTCGATCACGCACGGTCCCGCAATCGCGACCAGGCGCGGCCCGCCGAAGACCACGCCGCCCGCCTCCACCGCCGTCACCTTCATGACACCGATCGCAACTCCCGCACTTTCGACCTTTCCGGAACTACCGCCGAGCGCCGCTGCACCGCCGCGCGAATCAGCCCGCGAAACAGCGGATGACAATCGAGCGGCCGCGATTTCAGCTCCGGATGAAACTGGCAGCCGAGGAACCACGGATGCGTCGGCAACTCCATGATCTCGACCAGCGCATCGTCGGGCGAAGTGCCGGTCGCCTTGAAGCCAACCTTTTCCAGCGCCGCGCGATAGTGATTGTTCACTTCGTAGCGATGGCGATGACGCTCGGCTATCCGATTGCGCCGATAGAGCGTCGCCGCCAGCGACCCCGGCCGCACCGCGCACGGATACGAACCCAGCCGCATCGTCCCACCCATGTTAGCCACGTCTTTCTGCTGATCCATCATGTGGATCACGGGGTCGGGCGTCTTCGCGTCGAATTCCTGCGAGTTGGCCCGCTTGATTCCCAGCACATGGCGCGCGTGCTCGATCACCATCACCTGCAGCCCCAGGCAGATTCCCAGGATCGGCACGCCGCTTTCGCGCGCATAGCGCACCGCCTTGATCTTGCCCTCGATACCGCGCTCCCCGAAGCCGCCCGGAATGATAATCGCGTGCGCGTTGGCCAGCCGCTTGGCCGCATCGCCCTTCTCCAGCTCTTCGGCGTCAACGTAATCGATCTCGACCTTGGCCTCGTTAGCGATCGCCCCATGTGCGATCGCTTCGTGCAGGCTCTTGTACGCATCCACCAGGTTCACATACTTGCCCACCACCGCGATATTGACCGTCACCTTGGGATTTTGCGCGGTCTTGATCAGCCGGCGCCACTTGGTCAGATTCGGCTGCCCGGTCCACATATTGAGCTTTTCGACCACCCGCTGATCGAAGCCCTCTTCATGAAACTTGATCGGGACTTCATAGATCGTCTTCACATCGACCGCCGCGATCACGCAATTTTCCTCGACGTTGCAGAAATGCGCGATCTTGGCGCGAAAGCGCTGCTCCAGCGGACGATCGCAACGGCATAGCAGGATGTCCGGCTGGATTCCCAGTCCCGTCAACTCCTTCACGCTGTGCTGCGTCGGCTTGGTCTTGAGTTCGCCCGCCGCCGGGATAAACGGCACCAGCGTCAAGTGCACGTAAAGTACGTTCTCGCGCCCAAGGTCCCAGCGAAACTGCCGCACCGCTTCCAGGAACGGCAGACTCTCGATATCGCCGACCGTCCCGCCCACCTCGACGATACACAGGTCGCTGCCTTCCGCCGCGAGCAGGATGCGCCGCTTGATCTCGTCGGTGATATGCGGAATCACCTGCACCGTCGCGCCCAGGTAATCCCCGTGGCGTTCCTTCTGAATTACCGTGTCGTAAATTTGACCCGTGGTGCAGTTGTTGCGCCGCCCCATCGTGGTCTGCACGAAGCGCTCGTAATGGCCCAAATCCAGATCGGTCTCCGCGCCGTCATCGGTGACGAAAACCTCGCCATGCTGCAGCGGGCTCATCGTGCCCGGATCGATATTGATGTACGGGTCCATCTTGAGCAGCGTCACGCTGAGCCCGCGCGCTTCCAGCAACGCCCCCAGCGACGCCGCCGCAAGCCCCTTGCCCAATGACGACACCACGCCGCCGCTCACGAATATGAATTTGGTCTTGCCGCGTTCCACGCTAGATACCCTCCCCGGCTATTGCTTCACCGCCGCCGCCTGGTTAGCCCGCTCCAGATCGTCGGGCGTATCCACTTCGAGCGACGGCGCCACCGACGCCACCACCCGGATTCGATAGCCGCGCTCGAGCGCGCGCAACTGTTCGAGCTTTTCAACCTGTTCGAGCACCCCCGGCTCCAACGCCGCGAAGCGCAGCAGGAAATCGCGCCGGTAGCCATAGACCCCGATATGGCGCCGCGCCACCGCCGGCACTGCGCCGCCATCGCGCGCGAATGGAATCGGACTGCGCGAGAAGTAAATCGCGTCGCCGCGCGCGTCGCAGACCACCTTCACTTTGTTCGGATTATACCACTCTTCGGCGTCGAGGATCGGCGTCGCCAGCGTCGCCATCGCCAGCGCCGGTTCCGCGCGCATCGGCGCCACCAGCGCGTCGAGGTCCTCGGGCGCGATAAACGGCTGATCGCCCTGTACGTTGAGATAAATCTCGGCCTCGATCCGCGCCGCCACCTCCGCGATTCGATCGGTGCCGCTCTGATGCGTGCTGGCGGTCATCGCAGCCTCGCCGCCCGCCGCCCGCACCGCCCGTGCTATCCGCTCGTCGTCGGTCGCGACAATCACCCGCTCCACCGACCGCGCCCGCCGCGTCTGCCGCCAAACCCGCACGATCATCGGCACCCCGCCGATTTCCGCCAGCGCCTTGCCGGGCAGCCGCGACGAATCATAGCGCGCCGGGATTACTGCGATTACCGGCACCGCTACCACGACCTCGTTATTTTTCGGATGAAACCTGACTGAAAGCGCACGTTAAACGGTAACCGCCGTACCGCAGCGTTGTCAATTCACCACGGCGCGATCATTTCACAAGCAATTCACATGGCGCCCTGACGATCTCCGCAACGGCGCCATGCACGGGCGTCTGCCTCCGTCATTCTGAACTTGCGAAGAATCCCGATTCCTTATGCTCCTAATCCGGGACCCATTCGCTGCGCTCAGGGTGACAGCACCGCGATTGGTAGACACGCGCTGCTGCCACGCGCACATCACCGTTCCAGCGTGACTTGGCCGCCCACCCGAGCAGCGCGAGCGTCAGCCACTGAAAAAAGCCGCCCACCCGAGCAGCGCGAGCAGTCCGAAAAGTCAGGTCAAGACTGTTGGGCTGCTCGTCAATCATTGAAAGACTTGCGTCGCCGCCCCGCGTGACGCAGGATTCCACCGGCGCTTCGGGCGCGTAAACATGGGCATGAACTTCTACCTGATGGCGGCCGCGATCGGCGTCGCACTCATTGCCGTTTGGATCGGATGGCTACTCGCCGTCCGCACCTTTCTGCGCGCCGCCAAATCCACTCCTGGCGCGCTCCTCTCCGTCCTCCAGGTGGTAGTCGTGCTCGCCCTGATGTTGACCGCCTATCGCCTCTCCGAATGGTACTTTCGAACTCTCGGCATCAACCCGGCCGACGCGCCTGCCCTGATGGTCAAGTTTCGCCGCATCTGGATTCTCATCTGGGCGCTCGGGATGGCGGCCAGTATCCAGCTCTTCCTCGACATCCGCCGCCTGAGCACGCCGGCGCCCCCGTCGGTTCGCCGGCCACCGCCGTCGTCCGCGCGCAAACGCCCGCGCCGCTAGCGCGCCCGGACTTGACTGTCCCGGTGCGGAGCTTGACTGTGCCGGAACGATACGTAACCATCCCGCGACCGCTCGCCTCAATCGAAACGACAGGGAGATCGTTCCTTCGTATGAACCTTGCAAAATTTCTTACCGCTTCATCCGCTATCGCGATCATCGTTTGCAGCGTCGGCTGCGCCGCTCCCGCATTCGCGCAAGACCAGTCCGCACCGGCGGCGCCCGTGGCGCCCGCGGCATCGCAAAAGCAGCTCGATATCGCCGCGGCCCGTGCCGAACGCAAGGCGGTCGTCGGCCAAAATATGGCTTTGACCGACGACGAGAGTAAGGCGTTCTGGCCGCTCTACGACGAGTACGAAGGCAAGATGGATCGGATCGAAGACCGCCACGTCCGCGAGATCAAGGAATTCGCCAGCCACTTCCAGAACCTGACCAACCCCGACGCGCGCAAGAAGCTCAACGAGGTGATGGCGATTTCACAAGCCCGCCTCAACGTGCAGAGCGCCTACATCCCGAAATTTCGCGCCATTCTGAGCGACGTCAAGGTCACGCGATTTTTCCAGATCGACAACAAGCTGCGCGCGCTGGTGCAATGTCAGATTGCCCAGATCGTGCCGCTGGCGCAGCCCTCCGCCGCCTCCGAAAAGCCCGGCGGCAACCCCGGCAACAACATGTAAGAGCGCCGCCATTGGGGCAGCGCCTCCAAGACCTCTCCTTGTCCAGGGAGAGGTCGCCAAGGGACCGACGCGGTCGGACCTTTGGCGGGTGAGGACAGCCCCCAACGAGTGAACGGGGCTCACCCGCCTCCCCTACCCCCCATACGCAGGACGCAGGACCGCCCCCGCCGCATCCGCGGCGAGGGCGGTCCTGTCCTGGCGTCAGTGCCCCGCTACTTCGCCGCGCGCCGGACGCGGCTCCGCCGCATCCGCCGCAGCCGCGACTTGGCCTGGCACGGGTCGGTACGGCGCTTGCGCGCGAGCTTGCGAAGGCGGCGATTACGTTGACGGGAACCCGGTGTCATTTTTTCTCCTGCGTCGAATCATTCATTATTGTACTTCTATCCGCATTCTCGTCCGCCTGCACCGTTACCGCGTTCAATATCTGCGGCTCCGCTCCCACCGCCACCGGCGACACGACATCGACCTTGGTCATCACTTCGCCGCCGTCGCGCACGATAACCTGCCCCAGCGGCGCACCCAGCGTAAGCGGTCCGCTGACCACCGGCGGTACGCAGTATTCCAGCTTTACGTCCGGGACCTCGCTCTTGCGCACCACCAGCGACAGGTCGGCCTCCGGCACCGGCTGAATCAGCGGCCCCTGCTGCACCTGGACGTGTACCGGCAGCGCTTCGCCGCGCTTTAGCAATTGCACCTTGGAGAAATTGCTGAAGCCCCAATCGAGCAGCTTTTGCGTCTGGATAAACCGCTGCGGATTAGACGGCGCTCCCAGTATAACCGAAATCAGCCGCATGTCGCCCCGTTGCGCCGTCGCCGTCAGGTTGAAGCCCGACTCCACCGTAAAGCCGGTCTTGAGCCCGTCGCAGCCTTCGTAATGGCCGATCAGGTGGTTGGTATTGTGCAGGATTGCCGCGCCCCCGTCGAATAGCGCCGTCTCCATCCCCGACCATTGCAGCAGATTCGTCGTATGAATCAGCGCCCGTGCGACAATCGCCAAATCGAGCGGCGTGGTGCGGTCCACGTCATGGTCGGGCCTCGGCGGCAAGCCGTCGACGGTCTGGTATTCCGTCTCCGTCATACCCAGGCTCTGCGTCTTCGCGTTCATCATGCGGACCGTCTCCTCGACCGATCCCCCCACCGCCTCGGCCACTGCCACCGCGGCGTCATTCGCGGACTTGATCAGCGCCGCCTTCATCAGCTCGCCGAGGGGATAGACGTCGCCCGCGCGCAGTCCCAGACGCGACCCTCGCGTCAGCGCCGATCGCTCGGAAATCCGCACCGGCGTAGTGTATGAAACCCGCCCGTCCGCGATTTGGTCGTTCGCCACCAGCAGCAGCATCATCTTCGCCATCGAGGCCGGCGGCCATATAAGATTCGGATTACTGGCGTACAGGATGCGTCCGGTATCGGCATCCTCCAGCAACGCCGCATGGTACCGCACCACCGGTCCGGCGGCCCGCCGGCTATGATGACGTGAATGCAAATGGAGGGGATGCGCGTGGGTCGCCGCCAGCGCTGGCGCTCCATGCGCCAGCGAAATCGCCGCAACCACCGTAAATATCTGGATCAACCGGTGCCACCTGGGCATTTCCTCAACCTCCACCATCGTCCTCCTCTTCAATTCTCCAATTCTCCCGCCGGGCGAATTCTCACACCGCGCATATTCACGGCCCATGAGCAAACCCGGTCATCCGCTGCGGCCCCTTGATCTGCCCCCGCTCGACCTGCTCCAGGATGACCAGGTTGGCCCGCGCCGGCGAGTAGTTTGGATTCGACTGTGCGAGATCGGTCCACTCCTCATGGGCGCGCTGATAATTCCCCTCTTCCGCATAGATCACGCCGAGCTGATTGCGGGCATCCAACTGGTTCGGATCGAGCCGCAACGAGAGCAAAATTTCCTGCTCCGCTTGCGCATAGGTTCCGTTCCGCTCATAGGCGAGCCCGAGATTGAAGTGGGTCTCCGGATGATACGGGCCGAGCAGCGTCGCGAGACGCAAAACCGCGGTCGCGTTGTCGAGCCGCGCGCCGTCCAGATAGAGCAAGCCCATGTTGAGAAAAAGCTGCCAGTCGCTCAACCCCAGTTCGACCGCCTTTTGATAATCGGCAAGCTCCGCCCGATGGTCGCCGGTGACGCCGTAAGCGAAGCCCAGGTGGTAATACGCCAGAGCGTTGTTCGGATGCGCTTTAACGACTATCTCATGGCGCCTGATCGCCTGCGGATAGTCTTCCATTCCAAGGTAGTAATCCGCCAGCGGATCGCACACCTGTTCGGAGGCCGCAGAGTTGCTGCTCCCTTCGGCGAGCGCATGCGGTGCCCATTGCACGACAAGCGCAATAGTCAATGCGAGAAACAGTCGGAACCCTTGGCTGGGAAACAATTGAGTTTAGTGCCCGTCCGCGCAGGCAGGTGTACGGGATAGCGCGAATCCTATCAGTATCGCCGCAATATAAAAAGCACGCGACGCTCAAGCGCGCCGCGTGCTTTTATTAATTATTGATGACGCCCGTCAGGCCGCGACTTTCCCGCTCTGCGCGATCAAATCCCAGCCTGATCGGGCGCCTTTCTCACGCCCGTTTACTGATTGCGCGAGTCGATCAGGTCGCTGAAGGCGCCGGAGCTCCTTCCGCTCCAGTTGCTCCGGTCGCACCGGTCGCACCAGTGGCTCCGGGCGCACCCGTAGCACCAGTCTCACCAGTCTCTCCCGCCGCCGCCTTGTGATGACGATAATGATGATGCCGGCGATGATGCCTGTGATGTGCCGTCGGTGTCGCTTCCGGTGCCGCCATCGCAGGCGACTCCTCAGGCGCCGGAGCTCCGGGTGCTCCCGTCGCGCCAGTCGCTCCGGTGGCGCCAGTCGCGCCAGTTGCACCAGTTTCACCGGTAGCGCCCGGGGCCTGCGCGAACGCCGGCATCGCCAATGCGCTCACGAACAGCGCCGCGGTCAAAATCGAAACAGTACGCTTCATAACCTTCTCCTTTCCGTTCCCTTGACGGTCCGTTCTCGGACCTTTCCTCATTTCGTTAATGCTAACGCCGTGCCATCCGGCGCGCGGACTAAAACCCAATCAGAATACGGAGAATCTGCGCGCCATACCAGCGCTTGAATAGACCATTTTCGCAGGGCGATATACGCTTTGCGTTGTCGCTTTCCAATTTGCGTCACTCATTTGTTCCCAAAAGCACCAAAGCCCAATCCTTCCCTTCCTAAATTTGCGGCCTCTCGCCACGCCGCGCGGCCTTCAAATCCCGGTACAGCTCGAACATCTCCTTGAAGGCCCGCAGCACCACCCGCGGACTGTTGCCGGTCTGCTCACCCGCCACACGCGGCAAATGCGTCACGTCAACCTCGCAAATTCGCGCATTGCGTCCCGCCAGCCGCGCCATCAGTTCCGTCGTTATCATGGCGCTGTTCGAACGCAGCGTGATTCCCGCCACGGCCTCGCGCCTGAACAGCTTGAAGCCGCAATCCATATCGGTGATCCGCAGGCCGAACAGCGTCCGCGACAGCGTCGTCCACGCCTTGCCGTTGATTCGGCGCATCAGGTTATCGGCTCGTCGCGCGCGCCGCCCGATCACCACGTCGTAATTCTCGATCCGCGAGGTCAGCTTCGACATCTCCGCCGGATCGAACTGGCCATCGCCGTCCGACAGCAGCAGAAACGGCTGCGTGCCGCTGCGCAATCCGCTGCTTACCGCGCCGCCATATCCCAGGTTCTTCGCATGATGTACCACCAGGACGTGAGGGTTTTCCGCCGCCAGCCGATCCGCGATTTCGCCCGTGCGATCCCGGCTGCCGTCATCCACTACCACGACTTCGTAATGCTCCGCCACCCGTGGCAGTTCCGCCAGAAAGCCCGCCACCACGCGTTCGACGTTGCCTTCCTCATTATGCGACGGCAGAAAGACCGTCAGCCCCGGCAACCGCGCCGGCGCCTTCATCGCACGCCCCCCAACGCCCGGCCGATCAACCGCGCCGCTTCAAGCATTCCCCGATAACACGGCTTCGGTGCCGTGAACCTGATACGTCTCAAAATTAAATTAGGAATACTCGCTTGCGCTAACTGCCACGAATCGGCGGGATGAGGATCGAGGAAGCGAAGTCTCAGTCACCCAGCGCGCGATAGCCGCCGCGAAAGAACACCAGCGGTTTCCCTTCGCGAATTTCCGCCTGCTGGATTTCGCCCAGGTAAATCGAATGGTCGCCGCCCTCGTACGCCGCGTATAGCGTGCATTCGATATACGTCAGCACTCCTTCCAATATCGGCGCTCCGTTCGCTCCAATCCGGTACGCGACACCCTCGAACTTGTTGCCGCCGCTGACCGCGAATCTGCGCGAGAGCGCCTCCTGGTTGTCCGCCAGGATGTTCACCGTGAAAACTTTGCTCTCCTCGAACGCCGGCCAGCTTTCCGCCTTCTTGTCGACCGATATCAGCAGCAGCGGCGGCTCCAGCGAGACCGAGGTGAACGCGTTTGCCGTGAGCCCATGCATCTGGCCCGCCTTGTTGAGCGTGGTGATGACGGTGACGCCCGTCGCAAAATGTCCCATCACCTGGCGCAGCTCATTTTTTTCGATCGGCATCTTTCTCTCCCGCGCGCGAATGCTATCAAATGGTTTTGGCAGGCGTCAAATTAGCCCCGGCGCATCCGCCCGCCGTAATCCTCGCGTCACCGCCATCCCGTCCGATCGCGCGCGATCGCCTCTCGCCCGCCCAGGTACACGTACTCCAGGTCAAGCGAAGTCAGCGGGCGATCCCCCGCCCCGACGCGCACTCCGATCGGCTCCGCGATAAATATCGTATGGTCGCCCGCCACGCAGCTTGCGCTCACCCGCGCCTCAATCGAGACCATCGCAAGCTTCAGCCACGGGACTTTCAGCACGGGCGACTGTTCGTAATCGACCTCCGTCAGATTGTCCGCCCGCCGCGCCCGCGCCGAGTAGAAGTAATCCTCCAACTCCTTGCCGCGGCCACCCACGATATTCAGCCCGAACACCGCAGTCCGCATGATAATCCCGCGCGAAAAATGGTCGTTGTCGACCGCCGCGCTGAACAACGGCGGTACCCCCGAAACCTGCGTCACCCATGACGACGACATCCCATGGTGACGGTCGCCGTCGGCCACCGTCAGCACGTAGATTCCGGTAGTCAGAGCCGCCAACGCCCGGGCCAAGTCGCTTTCCATCTTCTTCGCGCCTCACGGAAAAATCGAAAAAATAAACTGATTCAAAAGCGTAGTAGCAATTGACCAAACGGCCAAGCCTTCTCACAATGATCCTTGCGGCAAAGGCAGGTGGACGCGGGCATGGGCAAGCACTTTCGATTGGCGATCGTTCTCCTGACGATCGTACTCGCTGCGGCGCCGATCGGCGCCGCAGCCCAGACCGCTGCCCCTCAGCCAACCGCCGCAGTGATGCTGCCGGCCGTCCAGGCCACCCCGATTGCGCTGCCGGTGCCTGCCGGCACCCCGACCGCTCAAGCGGTCGGGACCGTCGCCGTTGCACCGGCGATTTCATCGCCGGCGCTACCGCCCGCGCCTGCACGCTCCTTGGCCATTGCACAGCCCGCCGCGAAACGCGGGCCGTCCCGCGCTCCGCTCGCGACGCAAACGCCTGCCATCGATCACGTCTTTTACGGCCGTCCGGCGCACGCCGCTCCAGCAACCCCGGTCGCAGCGGCGACCCCGGCCGCGGCCGCCACCGCCGCCGCGACGCCGCCCCCGACCGGCGCACCCACCGCGGTCGCTGCCCTCATCCCGCCATCCCCGGCGACGGCGCCGGGGGTAGGGCTGCCGACTCCAGTCGTCAGCGCTGCCCCGGCCACGCCCGCCCGCCCCTCCGACGAGGGCTTGCGCCTTTATCTCAGCGATCCCGTTTCCGCCACCTCCAGTTCTTTCAATTGGACGGTCGCCGCCTACAAATCGCGCCATCGCATCGAGGTCTTCTACAAGCGCCACCTCTATAAGAGCTATCACGCCGTTTTCGGCCGCAGCCGCTTCGCCGGCGCCAAACAATGGGAGGGGGACCGCCGCACCCCCGAAGGCAACTATCTCATGGTCTCCAAGCACCCCAGTCGGCGCTTCCGATGGTTCCTCAAAATCAACTACCCCAACGCCGTCGATCAGGCCAATTTCGTCCACGCCAAGGCCGACGGCGACATTCCGCGCGGTATGCGCGAGGGCGACGGCGTCGGCATCCACGGCTCCGACCTGCCGATTCTCAACCTCGGCGATATTGACTGGACCACCGGCTGCATCTCCGTCGACAACGCCGACATCAGCGAACTCGCGCGGCTTCTGCCGATCGGCACTCTCGTGACCATCAAGCCCTAGCCGTTCATCCACTTGGGCGCAAAATCCATTGGTCGAGGAGCTCAAAATTTTAGTTTTTCAGCAGAACTGAAACCTTAATAAGGTTTCAGACTTCCCATTTGGAAGAAGGGCGGCGATATGCGCACGATGCTGAGCGCCTAATCATTCTCGCCAAGCTTGGCTGCCTGCCCGAGCATCGCGAGCGTCAAGCACCGAAAAAAGCCGCTCACCCGAGCATCGCGAGCGCCTGCCATGACAGGTTTTCCCAGGGCGCAGCCCGCATCTTACTAACGGGAAGTCTGAAACCTCCATGAGGTTTCAGTTTCTTAAGAAATCATAGTTCTGCGTTCTTGAACCACTCCTTCCTCTTCGCATCCGGCTCCGCCAATGTTAGACAAGGGCCGGTATGGTCAACGGAGGTCCTCACATGAACATTAGCGCACCGGTCGGCGAATTCTCTTTCACCAAACTTGAAAGGGTCATCTTCGGACCCGGCAAGGTCGACGCCCTCGGCAAGGAGCTCGAGCGCCGCAAGCTCAACCGCGCGGTCGTCGTCACCGGCAAGACGCTGGGCAAATCGAAACTGCTCGACCGCGTGACCGCCGCGATCGGCTCCCGCTGTGCCGCCGTTTACAAGGGCGCCGCCCAGCACGTTCCCGCCCATACCGTGCGCGAACTGACCGCCGAGATGAAGCGCGTGGACGCCGATTGTGTCATCAGCTTCGGCGGCGGCAGCCCCATCGATACCGCCAAGGTCGCCGCCGCTTCGATTCTCTCCAATCGCGACGCCACCACCGCTGCCCACGGCATCGATTTCGCCGGCGCAGTCTCCGGCGGCGATGGCCGCGACCTCATTCATATAGCCGTACCGACCACGCTCTCGGCCGGCGAGTACACGCCCGTCGGCGGCGTCACCGACGAATCCACCCTGATCAAAGGCGGCGTCGTCGATCCGCGCCTGCAGCCGCGCACCGTCATCAACGACCCCGCGCTCAGCGTCGAAACCCCCGACTGGCTCTGGATCGCCACCGGGATGCGCGCGCTCGACCACGCGGTCGAAGCCATCTATTCGATTCGCCACCAGATGCTCGCCGACACCCTCGCCACCAAATCGATCGCGCTGCTGTTCGAGCATCTGCCGGCGTCGATCAAGACCACCGGCGAGGAGTCGCTCGCGCATCGCGGCAATTGCCAGATGGCGGCATGGTTTTCGATCTTCGGCGGGATGAACACGCGCTTCGGCGTCTCGCACGCACTCGGCCATCAGATCGGACCGAAATGGGACGTGCCGCACGGCGTCACCTCGTGCATCACGATGCCGCATGTGATGCGCTTCATGGCCGATATTGCGCCGCAGCGCTTCGGCCCGATCGCCGAGGGTCTCGGCGTCAAGTTCGACGATGCCAACGCGCGCGCGGCGGCGCTCGAATGTGCCGATCGCGTCCAGCAGTTCATCGCGCAGTTCGACGTTCCGCACACGCTCAAGGATGCGGGCGTGAAGCGCAACGAAATCCCCGAGATTGCGGAGCCGGTGCATTCCGAGATCGAACACGCGAAGGTCGTCGATCGCCCGGTCAACCGCGAGGAGATCGTCGCCCTCCTCGAAGCCGCGTACCAATAGCCAGTCTCTAACGCGATTCACGCGGCCGGGGGCGTTCCCGTCGCTGGGAATGCCCCCCAAGAGGACACTGTGGGGTCGCTCGTCTGACGGCTGAAGTCTTTGATTCAAAGAATCGAGTATCCCCAAGAATCTACGTGAGTTATTGCTCTGGAGTTCGATAAAAGGTGTATCATTCCGCAGGCGTCTAGCGAGCAAGTGCCTCTGAAGGATTGTCTTATGATCGGGCCTGAAATCCTCATGAAATTTGAGAGACGCGAACTATAATGGCTGTTTTAAACTGCGAACTCGAAGGCGCCAGCGTCGTACTGGTCGGCAGCTTCAACCCGAGCATTTTTCAGCCGAAGTGGCTGTCCTCAAAGAACATTATCCGTGAAGCGGAAGGTGAGGACGCAAACATTCAGGTAATCTCGCCGGAAATTTCATCGTTCACTGCCGATTGGTTAGCGGTTCAAGTAACACGCGACAGATTCTCAGCCAGTACTACAGACGCTGCTCATTTCGAAGCTTTGCGCGATTGTGTGGTAAGTGTCTTCACTCTACTTGAGCACACACCGGTAACGCAGATGGGTCTTAATCGTGATATGCACTATCAAATGAGTTCAACCGAA
This sequence comes from Binataceae bacterium (SeqCode), assembly GCA_050011435.1. Taxonomy (GTDB): domain Bacteria; phylum Desulfobacterota; class Binatia; order Binatales; family Binataceae; genus JADMIL01. The sequence goes on along the minus strand of JBEKJC010000002.1, from coordinate 137,879 downwards.
GAATGGCACGCGGTGGGACATAGACTCGCGCCGAAGGAACTGTGGAACCAGTTTATGGAGTCACCCGGACTTGAAACTTTGGTGATCGCTGGGAAGCGTCAAGGAAGCGCGGCCACCAAGTTTCGAGTCACAGTTCAATCCTCGCTTCGAATCCAACCGGGCATATACATCGGCACTAACGAACATTTCGAAGAACAGGGCGACGGCTCAATTCAAAAGCTTGGTTCTATTCTCAAGGAGTCATGGCGACCGGCTCTTCAGTATGCCAAGAAAGTGGCGGAAACGATCCTTTCAAACGACAGGATTTCTGTATGAGCCAACGAACCTCGTTTCAGTCGGTACAGGAAGCTGTTGGAGCCACAGAATTTATCGAAAAGGTGGAACCGCGCACTGGTGCACCCAAGGGGGCACGCCAGGTTAATCGAGACTACGCTTCATCCGTGCCGAAATTAGAGTCGCCTTACATAATTGCTCCACCGGATCTTGAACCTCGGAGAGTGGGCTCTGCTTCTAAAGATTTCGAGAAATTGAATAAGTTTGCCGGCGGTAGTGGAGCGCTGAACATCGAGCCGGACGACATCACCAGCAAGTTCATAAAGCGTCCGATAAGGACCCCTAGCCCACGCTACAGATCCCGACCACTGCAGCAGTGGGAAGGCACAGTAGTGGAGATCAGCAAAGATGGCTTTGAAGCCATATTGCGAGATCTCACATCACAAGAGAGAGCCGACGAAAGGGCCTCGTTCAGTTTTGACGAGATCTCAAGCGACGACCAGAATCTCGTGGAACTCGGTGCAGTCTTCTATTGGTTTATCGGCTACGAGATTACCGCGGCCGCTCAACGTAAACTCGTTTCGGCAGTTAGATTTCGACGTTTACCAGCCTGGACGAAAAGCGAGATCGAAGCGGTACATAAGGAAGCTGACTCATTAGCTGAGTTCTTTGGCGTTTTCAGTTCCACAGAACGCACCGCCAACTCCTGACGAGTTGGAAGTTTCCCTTTTCGGACCCGGCGTGGGCGAGTGCGTAGTCATTCACCTGGGATACGGCCAGTGGATGGTGGTGGATTCCTGCGTCGATACACGATCGAAACGTCCGATAGCCCTCGACTACTTATCTGCACTGAACGTCGATATAAAAGAGCAGCTTCAATGGATCGTTGTCAGCCATTGGCATAACGACCACATGAGGGGCGCTGCGGAGATTGTCAGACAAGCCCCGAAAGCTATCCTGCTCTGTTCCGCTGCCCTGCGGATCAAAGAATTCTATCAGTTGGTAAGTGCTTCGACGCACGACAAACTCGGCACAAACGATCTTCCGGAGTTCGCGGAGATTTTCGAAATATTGCGACAGAGGAGTCCGCACAGCAAAGTTCCCTCAACCGGGATCGAATGGGTCAAGTCAGATCAAATGATCTATAGTCGACCGCTTACCGAAGAGCGCCAAGGGGTTCTCGTCCATGCTCTTAGCCCTTCGTCTGATACGTTCACGATGGCGCAGTTGGAATTCGCGCCCTTTTTGCCGGAATACAAAGCACCAAAGAGGCGGCCTGTCGCAATTTCTCCAAATAGGGTCTCCATCACCCTTTGGGTTCGGTTTGGAAATGCCCGAGTTCTACTTGGAAGCGATTTGGAAGAGTGCGGGGTTCCAACAATGGGTTGGCAGGGAATACTTGCCTCTCCAAACCGGCCAACGGGGCCTGTCCAAATTTTCAAGGTTCCACATCACGGGTCCGAGACTGCGCATAACGACGAAGTTTGGAAACAAATGGTGCAGTCTGACGCAGTTGCGATCATGACTCCCTACTTGAGCGGCCCCAAGCCATTGCCCTCCGACGCCGATGTGGCGCGAATCAAAGCGAGGACCGATTACGTATATTGCACGGCGCCAAGAACCGGATTTCGATCCATGCCGAGACGCGATCGCGCAGTCGAAAAGATCATGCAGCGGCAGCTAAGGGCTGTTGCTGGTCCAATGGGGCATGTCAGGTTGAGAATGGATTCGAGAAGCACCGCCGGACCTAAGGTTGAACTGTTCTCACCTGCTCATTCTCTGTAAACGTACTCGCCATAGGGCCGCCACAATTCAAGGAGGTATATTTCCCCATGAGCGTCGAAACCAACAAGCAACTCGTCCTCAACACATGGAGCGCCTTTGCCAAGGGCGATATCAAAACCGCCTTCGCCAATATGTCCGACGAAGTGAGCTGGCTGATTCCCGGCGCCCTGCCCAATCTCTCCGGGCTGCGCAAGGGCAAGAGCGCCATCGTCGATTTCGCCCGCCAAGCCGCGAAGATGTTCCCGAGCGGACTCGCCTCGGAAATCCGCCGCGTTTACGGCGACGGCGACACCGTCGTCATCGAAATGACTAATCGCGGCAAGCTCTTCAACGGCAAGGATTACGAAAACGAATACTGCTTCGTCTTCGAGGTCGAGGCCGGCAAAATCCGCCGCGCGCGCGAATACGTTGACACGCAAAAAGTCGCCAACCTGATCGCGTAGCGCCCGCGCCCCGCGAGCGCTCCCGAATGCACCTATCGCACACCGGAAAATTCGCGGATTAAACGCGGACAGCCGGCTTGCGATCTAACGCTATTCGCGCGGCGCGGGTTACCGATTGTAGATGCCCAGCCAGCGGCGCCGCCCTTAGTGCCATTCCATTACGAGGTTTTCCCAGGGCGAAGCCCGCATCTTTATCAAGTGGGAAGTCTGAAACCTCGTGAGGTTTCAGTCTGCGGAAGCTATCAGTTTTGCGTTCCTCAACAACTTCTTCATCACTCCGCAAAGCATCGCGAGCGATCGCCGGACCGGCGAGCAGGTGCCCTCACCGATTGTAGAGGCCGAGCCAGCGGCGCCGATCCTCGACCATCGGGCGCTGCCGCTTCAGCAGGGCGTACGCCTCCTCCAGCGTCATTGCGCGCCGCCGATGCAGAAACCAGGCGACCGTCAATGGCGCCCGCTCGCAGCCCTCCTCGCAATGCACCAGCACGCGCAGGCCCAGGCGCAACGCATGGTCGGTCAGCGCCGCCGTGCTTTCGAGCGTCGCCAGCCCGTTTTTCAGAAACGGCATCCACACCGCATGCGCCGGCTCGGCCTCGAGCCAGTCCGGCAGCACCGAAATGATCATCCCGTGAAACTTCTGCGCGTCCTGCAGATCTCCCACGTAAAGATTCGCGATTATCTCACTCGCGCCCCACTGCCCTTCGCTCACGCCGCACCTCGCGCGTCACAGCCTAACCGTTTTCGACGTCTATTAGTGTCCAAGTTTAAGTCCCTGTCAGTTGGACGAGATGGCGATGGAGTCGTAAGGACCAAGTGGGGATAAAACGCTAGATAGGCAGTATGATGCCGCCCAGCTTATAAATGGCTCGTGGCAATGGTCTATCAACACTGTGGGTAATTATTGCGGTTTGTTATGTGTGGAAAGTCCGCACTCAGATGCCGATAGGCGGACGCGCTACCTCGTCGTGCCCGACATTGCCACTTATTCCCGCCGATCCTCCCACTGCCGACCAATGCTGCAAAAGAATTGTCCATCAAGATGAATAAGCTATACGGTGCGACGGTTTGTCTTTTAACTTGCCTGTACGCCTCATTCGCATTCGCGAAAACGGCTACTCCTCATCCTGGCTTTTTATCCGGCGATTGGTCGGTGAAGCAGGCTCAGAGCCTGAACCCAAGGATGCCGTATGGAAATTCATTGACAATCTGCCAGCCAGAACTGGTGTCGGCGAGCTGCGCAAGTTCAGTACACCGTCAGCGCAAGAAGCTGCGCAGGAGTCTGACAATTTTAAGGCTTCACAGGAGGCTGAGGCAGTACGCCAGCGGCATCTGGCCGAATTGATGAAAATTCCGCACGTAACCGGGATTGCCATCGGGACGAGCGCTTCTAACGTCACCATCTTTATCGTGTACGTCGATAAGGCGACCAACGTGGAAGCGGTGGAGCGGCAAGCGCCGTCAAAACTGGAAGGCTACGACGTTGATGTTGAGCCCGAACCGACGGGGAACGGCTTCCCCGCAGGGGGTATCCAACGATTTAAGGGAAACTGATTCCTGAGAATACAGGCTACCCACCGGCCAAATGATTGGCGAGTTTCGCGACTGACTAGGAGAACTGAGTATGCGCAAGAGCGTATTGCCAATCTCGTTTTTAGCCTCGATGTTCCTGTTCGGAGCGAACGCACTGGCGGCGTTCGGTGGGATTACGCCGTTGGACAGACTTGCGGCTCAAGCATGGTCGCGGTAAACAGCGATAACTTTGACGGCGGAGTGACGATACCGGACACGGAGCAGGGGGCGGCGGCGGCGGCAGTGAACCAGAACGAGGCTCATTATCTCAGGCTGAAGGGTATCAACGAGATCGGCGTTGGAATGGAGAACGGACACGCGGTGATCCTGTTCGGAGTCCAATCGAACACGGCAACGATCACCAGTCAGATCCCGCCGATGCTGAACGGCATACCGACTCGGATCGAGATAAGGAAACGCGGCGCAGGCAAATTTGGTGTTGCAACTGGCCCTAACAGTTAACTGTTTTGAAGTCGGCCACGGTGGCGAAAGCATTTCTCGCCTGTGCGGAAGCATCGAGACCCATGACCTGGAGCGCCGAGATAGGCCTGCCGACCGGCTTGCGCCCTTTGTCGAAAGCATGCGGTTCTATGAAGCTCGAAGGGCTCCGGGCCTGGGGCGAGCGCTGCCAGCGGAGCGCCGGCCGGGCGGCAGTCCGCCGCCGAGAGCTTTCAGCCTTTGCGACCATTGACGGGGGAGTATGGCCCTATCGCCTCGGCCGGCGCCGCATTTGAGCACTCATACACACCGCCACAACTACCGGCTTCTCCTCCGCCAGACCGGGACGGCCTAGATTGCACTAAGGCGGAAGCGGCCAAGATCGAACGGTTCCTGGACGTTCCGCGAGATGCCGGCATGAGCGACGCGATCAAATGGGCGAACAGCGGCGATCCCTATGACCGCGCATTCGCCGCTGACGTGTTTGGCGATATAGCCACTCCAGAAGCGATAAGCTATCTGCGAACCTTGAGTCATGATCCTGACAGCGATGTGGCGATCTCGGGGAAATACAGCCTCGAACAAGCGAACCAAGGTCCGGTCGCCCACACAGTCGACCAGGAGTCCATTGCCGCCCCCGCCGTCGCGCCGAGCCCATGACTGGCGGCGGTCCGCGCCGGCGCGTAGAACCGAGTATGCGCAAGAGAATATTACCAATCTCTATTTTAGCCTCGATGTTCCTGTTCGGAGCGAATGCACTGGCAGCGGCGCCGGATCTCGCTTCCATGGATTGGTCAGTGAAAGCCCTCATAGCCTCGCAGCGGACACACCGGCGAACGACGCGGTCTGGAACTTCATGACCCACTTCTGGGGTGACGCCTGGATCGAGCAAGGTAAGCTTTGCTCATTTCAATTCGTTGAGCTACGCCATTCCGGCAAACTTTCGCTGGTCGCTATCTACGACTGGGATGGAGGTGGCAACTGCAATGATCTCACCATCTTCGATAAGAGCGCGGCAGGTGTCGAAGGATTTGATTACGGCGGTGGACCTCCGCTCGACGATGACGTCAAAGAAATCGTGAAAGACATCAGCGGAAACGGCCATCTGGAGTTGGCCGTGCGATCGTTTAACATGACCGAGGGTAGAGACGATTGGCCGAGTGTCTACGCGTGGACCGGCGGCGGCTACACCAACGTGAGTTCGCAATATCCGAGGTATTACCAGGACTGGCTGGGTTCGACGAAGAAGGAACTCGCCTCGCTGGAGGCGGAACGTGAGAGGCTAGCCCAGGCGACACCTGCATCGTCGGCGCAGAACGAGAGCGTGGTCGAAAAGAACGGCAGCGCGACCGTGACTCATTTTTTCACCCAGCAGCCCGAGGCGGCGGCAGTCGCGCCGGACGTCGAAGCGGCGTCGCGGCTCGAATTTGACGCCAAGGAGGCGCAGGTGGCTAAGATTGAGCGCTTACTGGGTTCCAAGGAGGCCGGGATGCCCGATGCTATACGCTGGGCCAACAGTGACGATCCCCGAGAGCGCACGCTCGCCGCGCAAGTCTTCGCGCAGATGGGCACGTCGGAAGCGCTCAGGTATGAGCAGACGCTAAGTGGCGATGCAGATCCGAAAGTGGCAAAGCTGGCAAGCCGCAAGGTCAAATACTGGGGCGAGGACAACCCGTACGATGTCCCCGCCTTTGTTCGTGTAACGCCCGACCATCCACGAGCTTTCTGAACATGCGGGATCCCAGCCGCCACCTGCTTGAAGCACCTGCACCTCCCGCGTCACAGCGTAACCGGTTTCCCGGCCGGCCGCGGGCGTGCCGATAGCCGGTTCAGGCGTCGGGCTCGCGATCGAAATAATCCACCTCGGTCTCGCGCCGAAACACCGCGTTCAGCAGCCGTTTTCCCTTGTCGCCGCCCGGCGCCGACCCCACCATCACACCCACCTTGTTCGAGTCCGCATAGACCGCCACCTCGGGCTCAATCATGGTCGAAAAGCAGAGATAGGTGAGCGGCCGATCCGACCGATTGCGCAGCCGATGCGCATACTCGCTGCCGCGCGGCAGCGCCGCGAAATCGCCGGCCCGCAGCTTAACTTCCGCTTCGCCGACACTCAGCACGCCTTCGCCCTCCAGCACGTAGATCGCCTCCTCGTTCGCGCAATGGTAATGGCGCGGAAAGGCCGACGCCCCCCGGCTCGATTTCATACAGGCTCGCGCCGAGCCGGCGCATCCCGGCCGCCGCCGTAAAAGACTTGCGCCGGTAGCGGAATTTGCCCTGCGCCGCCTCCGTCCACGCGATCTCATCCCGATGCACTACATTGCTCGGCTTCATGACTTTCGCCTCCGTTTATAATTCGTCATTTCTCTTGATATTACATCATATATGTTGATTACTTTCTCCGCGCAACCCTGCCGGCGGATCGCAAAGATGTTTCACGTGAAACATCTTCGCCCTCCCTTCGTAGTGAAATCCGCCAAATCCGGGACGATTATGCCCAAAATGCTGCTTCTTTCAATCTGCGCCTCTCCCGCCCGCGCTGCGAAATCGCCCGGCCGCCCTTTTCTCAACGCGTAGCCGCTGGTTAAACCGCGCGGGTGAAGTCCTGCCTTTTGTGCTCTCCTTGCCCGATCCCCATCCGTAAAAAATTCACCAACTCTCAGGCTCGGCCCTCCCGAAGGTCATCGCGCGGCGAACTGGCCTCCCCGACCTTGGTGGCTCTGGCACCAGCCCGATTACCGACGTAGGGTAAAACTGTTCGTTTGAGGGAGCCTGACCCCAATGTCCGAACGCGACGCAGTACTGAAAGCCAACCGCGCCTTCTATCGCGCTTTCGAAAGTCTCGACCTCGCGCAGATGGAGCGCGTGTGGCTGCGCGATCAGCGGATCGCCTGTGTCCATCCGGGATGGCGCCGGCTGACCGGATGGGGTCCCGTCATGACGAGCTGGGAGCGCATCTTTCAGAGCGCCTTCGAGATGAAGTTCGAACTGCGCGACGAGGCGGTCACGTTAAACGGCAACCTCGCGGTGGTGCTGGTCGAGGAAAACCTGACGCAACGCGGCTATGACGGCGGCTCGCGCTCGCAGGTGCTCGCGACCAACGTGTTCGAGCGCGCCAGCGGCGAATGGCTGATGATCCTTCATCACGGCTCGCCGATAATGGCGCCGCCCGACGACGAGCCTCCGCTGCAATAAGCGAAACGTGGTCGGCCCCGAACGGGAAGCGGCATCAGCGATGCGAAGCGTAAGTGCCGGCAAGCTCCGCGCGTTCGCGAGCCTCGGCGCGGCGCTCGCGTCACTCATGCTCGCCACGCTTGCGCGCGCAGGAGACGCCGCCGTACCCTCGGCGGCAGTCGCCGGAATTGCGATCGCGGCGCCGTCGCCGCAAGCCGGCGCGACACCCGCGGCCACGACCGATTTCGCCTACCGGATTGGTGTTAAGCCGCACGGAAGTTCGCTGCACGACATCGCCGACGCGCTGGACCAAGCGGCCAACACCAAATTCCCCGATCTCCGATTGTTCGAATTCGAAATCGACCTGGGCGATTATGCAGGCGATACGGCGGCACAACTCGCATTGCGAAATTTCAACGCGGTTGCGCGTTTCACGAAGTCCGGCGATCAGGCCAGCTATATCGACGCCGCGTGGCTCCCCGGGGCCTTCGGTTTCGCGACCATTGGCCCGGCGCAATTTGCATGCATAGCCGACGGATGCGCGGGGGTATCGGGCGTATCCGGTCAACTGGAAGCACCGGGATTGCACCCGCCGTTGCGCGATTGGCAAATCGATCGCGCCGATATCGTGCGCGCGATTGCCGCGCATGCCGAAAGCTTTAGCGACGGTCTGATGATGGTGACGGTGACGAGCGCGATTCGCGCGCGGACCAGCGGCAAGACGGTCGGCGCGAGCGGCGCCAAGTCGCCTGCGCTGCTTGGTCTGCCGGACGATCACGCCGTTGTCATAGTCGTCGGCGCGTCGCATCCGTGCGACGTCACCAATCCGGGTGAATACTGGGCTGGCTACTTGTGCGGAAACTACCTGGCGATCGATGGCGTCAGCGGCAAGGACCTGGATGGGGGCGCGTACCATGAATTCCACCAGGTCGACTGAGCCTCGATCGCCGAAAAATGTAAATACAGCATCCGAAAATGAAACGCGGCGGAGGCCGTGTGGCCGCCCGCCGCGTCGACGAATCGGAAGTGTGCGTGCGTCAGTTCTGGCCGTGCATCGCTCGCGTCAAGATCGCCGCGATCTCAGGGCGGGTATATTCAGGCGGCGGCGCCTGACCCGCGCGCAGCATCTCGCGCACCTTGGTGCCGGAAAGCAGCAGACGATCGGCGTCGGTATGCGGGCAGGTCTTGAACGACGCCATCCCGGCGCACTTGCCGCAATAGAAGGTATTTTCGAAATTGAGCGTGGTGATGCCGATCTCGCCGGGCGCGTAGCGCTCGAAAATCTTTTGCGCGTCGTAGGTGCCGTAGTAGGTGCCAACGCCGGCGTGGTCGCGGCCGACGATGAAGTGCGTGCAACCGTAGTTGCGCCGGATGATGGCGTGGAGGATCGCTTCGCGCGGACCGCCATAGCGCATGTGCGCGGGCATCACGGTAAGCAGCGCGCGATTCTTTGGATAGTAGAGTTCGAGCAGCACCTTGTAGGTTTCCATCCGGACCGCGGCGGGGACGTCGTCGCCCTTGGTCTCTCCCACCAGCGGATGGAGCAGGAGGCCGTCGCAAATCTCGAGTGCCGCCTTCTGGATATATTCGTGCGCGCGATGAGTCGGGTTGCGGGTCTGGAAGGCAACGATTTTGCGCCATCCGAGTTCGCGGAACTTCGCACGGGTCGCGCGCGGGTCGAGGCGGTACTCGAGAAAGGTGCGGCCGGGAATCTCCGCGAACGCGATGACCTTGCCGCCAAGACAGTATGGCGGCGTCGAGGTGACGTTTTTGGCGCCCGGATGTGCATCCTCGGCAGTACCGAAGACCGCCTGTGCCTCTTTCTGACGGTCGACCTTGTAAATTTCGGCGAGTTTCAGGATGGCGAGGCGAGCGCCGGACTCGGTTGCCAGCGCAACATCCTGACCGGGCGCCAACGAACGCGCGGTCGCCTCGTCAACGCCGAGCGTGATTGGAATCGACCAGGGGATGCCGGACGCGAGGCGGAGATCGTCGCGGCTGCGGAGGTAGTCGGCCTCACCCATGAAGCCGGTCAGCGGCGAGAACGCGCCGGAGGAGAGCATCTCGAGGTCGGCAATTTCGCGTGCGCCGAGCGTCACCACCGGGAGCTTTTCGGCATGGGCGCGAAGGGCCGACTGCTCGGCGGCGGGCGCTCTCAGGTCAACGAGATCACCATTGCCGTGCGCGGAAATCGGATCGTTAGCGACGCTGCTCATCGTGCGGCTCCACGGGGGAAAATAAAATTTTGCGCTTCGAGGGCGGCGAGCAGTCGCGCAAGGCTTTGCTCTTCGGTCTCGGTCTCGGAATCAAGCGTGATTTCAGGCCTGAGCGGCTCCTCGTAAGGATCCGAGACGCCGGTGAAATTCTTGATCTCGCCCGCGAGCGCCTTCTTGTAGAGGCCCTTGACGTCCCGTTCGGCGAGTATGGGCACGGGGCACTGGACGAAGGCCTCGAAGAAGCGGTCGTGCATCCCCCGGACCTCATCGCGAATTTCGCGGTACGGGGAAATCGCCGCCGAAATCGCGATGACGCCATTGCGCGCGAGCAGGCGGCAGACCCATCCGATGCGGCGGATGTTGGTATCGCGATCCTCCTTGGAAAAGCCGAGTCCCTTCGAGAGGTTGGTCCGAACTTCATCGCCGTCGAGGATTTCGACGCGATGACCGCGCCCGCGCAATTCTTCGGCCACGAGGCTGGCCAACGTTGACTTGCCTGCGCCCGAGAGGCCGGTGAACCAGAGGGTAAAACCTTCGCTCATCTTATGAAGTGTTCTCCGAGGATAGATTACTTTGTTAGTCGTATAAGTTATCTATATTCGATGGTGGAGGCAACCGCGCATGCAGCTAATTCGATTGAAAAATCGCAGAATTGGTGGTCGCCAGGCTCAAATTCTGGGTTGGTAGGGGCCGAGGGCAGGAAAATGCTGGGAAATTGGGCGCTAATTCGAGGCGGGAGCAGGGAGAGAGGCCTTGAAACCTTTGAAAGGTTTTCAAACTTCCCCCAGTGAACCGGGATGATAGGTCTTGCGTACGATACCGTTGAGACCTTTCGCGCGCCCGTAAGCGGGAGGTCAGGGGCCACGAAGGATCGCATCCGGTGGTCACCCTGAACGAAGTGAATGGGTCCGGATTCCGGGATTCTTCGCTTTGCTCCCAGAATGACAATTGATCATGACAAATCATGAACTGCCAAGATAGAGAATCCGGGGGCCCTTACCAAAGGCAACAGTGGCGCGGGCTAATTCGATTCGGTATCGGAAGCAGGATCGGGAGGGGTGAGGTTCAGATGGATGCGCAGGGCGGAGGGCGAGGTGAAGATGTCGGAGGCGCCGACGGCGAGGAGGCGGTCGCGGGCGGATCCGGTGGTGGCAATTCCGTAAAAGCCTAGCCCCGCGGCGCGCGCCGCCTCGAAGTCGGCGAGGCTGTCGCCGATGAAGACCGTTTCGGCAGTGGGAATAGCCGTTAGCGCGATCGCGTGGGTGATCATCTCGGGCGAGGGTTTCAGCGCGAGCAGGCTGTCGCGACCGACGATCGCGCGAACGAAATCGTTGATATCGTGGCGCTCGAACCAGCGCGCGACGGTGCGCGAGGAGTTCGACGTCACGATGATTGCGACGGCGCGGCGAGCGGCGAGCGCGCGAAGCAAGTCGATTGCGCCGGCAGTCGGCGCGGCGCGTTCGGCGCCGATCAGCTCATGGCGCTCGATTATTTCAGAGGCATGGCGCAAAAGCGCTTCCGCATCTTCGGGCGGCGGAAAGGCGATGCGCGGCGCCCCCCGCGACGGGCGCAGCCAGCGCGAATGCAACTTGGCGTAGAGCGGGAGATTACCAGTGGGAATCTCGGCGAAGATCTCCTCGTTGACGCCCGCGGCGCGCAAATATGCCTCGAGTTCGCGGCGGCTGCCGGGCCAATCGACCTCGCGTTCGAGGGCGGCGACGGTGTTGTCGAAATCGAACAGCCACAGCCTTGCGGCGGGATTCGGCGGAATCATCAGGGCACCGATCGAATTACGTCGTCGCAAGCGCACGCGGAGCCGGGCGTCCAATCGAGGATGCGGGCGGAGGATTGGTAGCCGCGAAACTCGACCAGCGTGGGGCTTGGCGCGGGGGCGAAGCGGGCAAGAAGTTTGATCGCTTCGAGGGCCACCAGACTGGCGATGAAGCCGGCGTTATCGGCGCGCCGATCGATTGAAGCGAGGGGGGCGAGCAGATCGGCTGCGCCGGCACATCGCGGGCATGGAGGGCGGCGCGGAATCACGGCGATTCGCGCGAGCTGGTCGAGGCGCGCGAAAATTATTCCCGAATTGGGTCCGAACCTGGACGCGAAACTATCCGTGAGGCCGGCAGATCGATCGAAGAGCGCGCGGGCCTGATCGAGCGTCGAGTCGTCACCGACAATCGCCAGCGCCAGGTCGTAGTCCAGGCCGCCAGATTCGGGGGCGACGCGGATGGTCGAGTCGGGATTGAGATCGCGCATACGAGCGATGATCGTATCGCGCGCGCTGGGGTCGAGATCTGCGCATAAATCGATTTGTCCAACACCAGCGCCGACGAGATATGCGAGCACCGACGTATCCGCGCAATCGCCAAGTAGTAAAACGCGCGCCGCCAGAAGACGTTCCTGCGCAGCGCCGCCAAAACCCGGGACGATAAGCTGGCGGCTGTAACGTTCGATTTGGCGATTGGTCAGCGCCACGGGATTGAATCAGCGCGGAGGAAGGCGCCGCGCGCGCTACTCGATGACGTTCTTTTCGATCGGCTCAACGGTGACGCCGGTCGCACGCAGCCATGCGATAGCGCGCTCGATCTGATCGTTGGTGCCCTCGAATTCGACCGCCACCAAGCCCATATCCTCCGAGACGCTGGCGCCACGGATATTAAAGACCAGGTCGAACTTCTTGACCAACTGGTAAAGGATGGGCTCCCGGATGAGGGCGCGCGGGTAGCTCAAGTAGTAACGTTCGCGGATACGTTCCATTTGCGAATCAGGCGCTGGAGATGTTCGCGGCGCCATTCCTGCCATCCGATCCAGAGGTTGGTGGAGAGATATTTTTCGCCGAAGTCGGAGAAAATCGTGACGACGGTGCCCTCGCGGAGCGAGCTCGCGAGCTTGAGCGCCGCGACCATCGCGGCCCCCGACGACTGGCCGACGAGCAGGCCCTCGAACTGCCCGAGCGCGTAAACCATTTCATAGGCGTCCTCGGTGCTGACCTGCATTTTGTCGTCGAGTTCGCGCTCGTGGTAGATGCCGGGGATGATCGAGGAGGCCATGTGCTTGAGGCCTTCGAGGCCATGCATCGGGTCGTCGGGCTCGACCGCAATGACCTTGACGCCGGGATTGCGCGACTTGAGGAAGCGGCCGGTGCCCATGATGGTGCCGCTGGTGCCGATACCAGCGACGAAGTGGGTAACGGCGCCCTCGGTCTGGCGCCAGATTTCGGGGCCGGTGGTCTCGAAATGAGCGAGTGGATTGGCCTCGTTGTTGTATTGATCGGGCTTGAAGTAGCGATCGGGATCGGCGTCGATAATCTTGCGGCAGAGCACAATCGCGCCGTCGGAACCTTCGAGCGGGTCGGAGTAAATGGGCTTGGCGCCGAAGGCCTCGATAATTTTCTTGCGCTCGCGGCTGACGTTGGAGGCCATCACGAGTTCGACCGGATAGCCGAGCGCCGCCCCGACCATCGCGAGCGCGATACCGGTGTTGCCCGAGGTCGAATCGAGGATGACCTTGCCGGGGCGCAGTTCGCCGCGCGCGACGCCGAGTTCGATCATCTTGCGCGCGGCGCGGTCCTTCACAGAGCCGCCGGGGTTGAAGCCCTCGAGCTTGGCGAAGATGCGCACAGCCGGAGGCAGCAGCCCCTCGGTCAGCCGGGTGATCTCGAGCAGCGGCGTATTGCCGATGAGATCGAGCACGCTCAAGGCGCGCGCGGCCGGCACGAACTCGGGGCTAACGTCCGCCCGCGATCGCCGGGACGATTGAGATATCGTCGCCATCCTTGACCTTGGAGCTGAGCTGGTTGAGGAAGCGGATGTCGTCGCCGTTGAGATAGACGTTGACGAAGCGGCGCAGTTCGCCCTTGTCGTCGAGCAGGCGCTCGCGCATACCGGGATGGCGCCGATCGAGGTCGTCGAGGACGGCCTTGATCGAATCGCCTTCGGCGGTAACTTCGTCGACGCCGGCGGTGAAGCGGCGCAGCGGGGTCGGTACTCTAACCTTGACAGCCATGATGAGGATCAAGCCTCCTGGAAAAGTCGCAAAGGCGAACTTCGATGTTTATGCTTGGGACGGTGCGCCCGCAAGGTCATGCGGCACCGGCCAGCGCGCGGCGGGTACCGCCCAGCCGCTCGTAGAGCGCGTCAAATTCCCGCAGGCGCGCCTCGATTATGAACGGCTGCTCGATCGATTGGGCCACGGCTTCCACGGTTTTGTAGCCGTTTCCGGTGATGGAAACTACCACGCTCTCGTCGGGCTTGATGCGCTTTTGCGCGATCAGCTTCATCGTAACGGCAAGCGTGGTGCCGCCGGCGGGCTCGGCGAAGATGCCCTCGGTGGAGGCGAGCAGTTTGATCGCGTCGATAATCTCCGGGTCGGTGGCGGCGTCGCCCCATCCACCGGACTCGCGCACCGCCTTGAGGACGTAATAGCCGTCGGCCGGGTTGCCGATCGCGATCGACTTGGCGATGGTGTCGGGCTTGACGGGCGTAATCAGGTCGGTGCCCTTGTGCAGCGCGTGGATGACGGGGGCAGCGCCGGCCGCCTGCGCGCAATGGATTTTGAATTCACTTTCGCGCAGCAAGCCAACCTCTTTGAACTCCTTGAAGCCCTTGGCGACCTTAGGCAGGATGGTGCCGCCGGCGGTCGGGACCACGATGTGGTCGGGGGTGCGCCATCCGAGCTGCTCGGCAACCTCGAAGCCGAAGGTCTTGGCGCCCTCGGTGTAGTACGGGCGCAGGTTGATGTTGACGAAAGCCCAGCCGTACTTGTCGGCGATTTCGCTGCAGAGCCGATTGACATCGTCGTAGTTGCCGCGAATCGTGATGACGCGCGCGCCGTAGATGGTCGAGCCGACGATTTTGCCGGTCTCGACGCCCTCGGGCATGAAGATTACGCAGTTAAGTCCCGCGCGTGCGGCATGGGCGGCGACGGCCGTCGCGAGATTTCCAGTCGAGGCGCAGGAGACCGTCGTGAAGCCGAATTCGCGCGCCTTGCTGATCGCGACGGAGACCACGCGGTCCTTGTATGACAGGGTTGGGTGGTTGACGGTGTCGTCCTTGATATAGAGTTTCTTGATACCGAGTTCGGCGCCGAGACGCTCGGCCCTGAGCAGCGGCGTAAATCCTGAATTCGGACCAATCTGGGGTTCGCCCTCGACGGGCAACAGTTCGCGATAGCGCCAGAGGTTATGCGGACGGCGTTCGATGATTGAGCGCGAGATGGCGGCGCGGATTTTCGCGTAGTCGTAGCCGACTTCGAGTGGACCGAAGCAGGTCTCGCAAACATGGAGCGGGCTAATCGGGTATTCCTGGCCGCACTCACGACACTTGAGATTGGTGACGTAACTCATTGCATCCTCGTTACCTGGCCGGCGCGGCAGCGGCTCCGGCAGCAGCGTTTGATTCGGCGGCGCCGCATCGGCATCCGATACGCACCGCAATTGGAGTCAGGCGAATTCGCCCGCTTTGAGAGCCATCGAGCGTCAACATCGTGCCCGCGAGCGCGGGCATTCGACCGCTCATGAAGCTGAGCGCCTCGGCCGCCTGCGCCGCGCCAATCGCACCAGCCACTGGGCCGATAATCCCGGCCTCGCGGCAGCTCGCAATATCAGCCTCGGCGGGCGGCTCCTCAAAGAGACAGCGCAGGCAAGCAGTGGTTCCGGGCAGCACGGTCATCGCCTGCCCCGCGAGTCCGAGCACGCCGCCATAGACAAAAGGCACGCCGAGATCGACACAAACGTCGTTGATGAGGAACTTGATCGCGGGGCTGTCGGTCGCGTCGATCACGAAGTCGAAGCGCGCGATGATCTCGGCGGCGTTGGTAGCGTCAAGGGATTTCGCCATCGATTCGATTTTGAGCGCGGGAAGGACGGCCGTGAGGTAGCGGGCTGCGGCCATAACCTTGGGAGCGCCGATATCGGATTCGCCGAAGATGATTTGGCGGGGCAGATTCGAAAGGTCGATGAGGTCGGGGTCGAGCAGGCCAAGGTCGGCGAATCCGGCGCGCACGAGGGCGCAGGCCGCGGGCACACCGAGACCTCCAATTCCGACGATCAAAATTCGCTTGCTCGCCAACACGATGCTTGCGTCCTTGCAGCCCCGGCTAGCGGAAAGTCCATCGGCGGGGATCAAAAAACCCTCGTCTGGCGATAAGACGAGGGTACTTCTACTCTCGCCTTATCTACCAAGGCCTCCCGAAAATTCGGGAAACCCCGCAGGACTTAGCACCAGCACCAAGAAGGCGCCGGTTGCTGCGGCATCGTCGGGCCAGTCCCTCCGCCGCTCTGGATAAGGCCGCAAATACTGGGACCAAGGGTGATACAAGCGGCGCTGTATGTCAATCCGCCGACCAAGCGGTCAGTCAGAGAAGTCGCGGGTGTCGGTAGCGGGTGAGCTTGCTCACGGCTGAAAAGCCGATCAAGAAATCGCGGCCCGGCGAGAACAGATGCACCTTGCAGTAATTTGCGGGCGATGCTTAAGGAAGCGTGAGGATGGCGATTCGAAACCGTCGCATCGATGCGACGCAGCGGTTCGCACGTCACAGAATTTCCGGGAGGTTTATGTCATGGCCGAGGACCTGCATGAGAAAGGAATCAAGCTGCGCGCACAGTTATGGGGCGAGAAAGCGTCGCGGGAACGGCACGAAGCCTTCAAGAGCTTCGACGAGGATTTCGCCAACTTTATCAATGACCAGGTGTTCGCGAAGATCTGGACGCGCCCGGGACTGGCGATCAAGACACGGTCGTTGATTACGATGGCGGCGCTGATGGTGCTCGCACGCGGGCCCGAATTGCGCACGCACATGCGCGGCGCGCTCAACCTGGGAATCACGCCGGCGGAGATCAAGGAGTTGATCATTCATCTATCGCAATACGGCGGCGTTCCCACGGCGGTCGAGGCAATTCGTGCGCTCAACGAAGTGACCAAGCCTGCCTGAAGCTCGCGGACCGGCGGCCGCGACAATCCTTGCGGTAGCCGTGGGGTCGGTGCTTTAAAGGGGCTGAACGCGAACAAAATAATTGCGTATAGCGGCGTGCCGGCGCGGCGTGCATCCACGCTCAGCGCCCTCGTAAATTCGTCGTTATCTATTAGCTGGGGAGGCCGAAAATGCGAATTGGATTTATTGGATTGGGCAACATGGGCGGACCGATGGCGCTCAATTTGATCAAGGCGGGGCACAGCCTGATCGTGAACGACATACGGCGCACGATGGCCGAAGCGCATCTGGCGGGGGGCGCGCAGTGGGGTGATACGCCGGCGGCGGTAGCGGCCAAGAGTGAACTGGTACTGACCTCGTTGCCGGGACCGAAGGAGGTCGAAGCCGTCGCGCTGGGCACCGACGGCATCCTGAGCGGGATTCAGCCGGGCGCGGTGTACGCCGACCTTTCGACCAACTCGCCCACCGTCATCCGGCGCATCCACGATGCGTTCAAGGTCAAGGGCATCGCGATGCTCGACGCTCCCGTGAGCGGTGGAATTCCCGGCGCGCGCAACGCGACGCTGGCCGTGATGGTCGGCGGCGATCAAGCAGTTTACGAAAAAATCAAACCGGCGCTCGACGCGATTGGCGATAAGGTTTCGTACATCGGCGCGATCGGCGCGGGCGCGGTCGCGAAGCTGGTGCATAACATGATCGCGATTTGCTCGACGCAACTACTGGTCGAGGCGTTCACGATGGGCGTGAAGGCCGGCGTCTCACCCGAGGCCCTGCTGAAGGCGGTCTCGGACGGCGCGTATGGCCAGGGGATGATTCTGAAAGGCGCGCTGCCGAAGATGATCTTCCGCGGCAATTTCGATCGCGTGACCTTCGCGCTCAAGCTCGCGCGCAAGGACCTGGGACTGGCGACCGAAGTGGGACGCGAGCTGAACGTGCCGATGCCGATCGCGGCGATGGTCGAGCAGGACTTTCTCGCGGCGATGGCGCGCGGCTTGGGCGACAAGGACTCGACGGCGGTGGCGACGGTGCAGGAGGATCGCGCAGGCGTCAAAGTGCGCACGTGAGGGCGATCGCATTAGTCAGACGTAATACTCATTCAATCAACAATTTTTAGCGAAGGGAGATACCAAGATGGCAGAGGATCTAGCAAAAAAGGGTCTGGAAATACGCACCAAGCTGTTCGGCGAAAAAGCCGCCGTGGGCGGCAATGAATATCTGAAGCAATTCGACGAAGGTTTCGCCACCTTCCTGAACGATCAGCTCTTTGGCGGAATCTGGGGGCGGCCCGGGCTCGAGACCAAACTTCGCTCACTGATTACGATGACCGCGCTGATGGCGCTGGGACGCGGGCCGGAGCTCCGGCTGCATATGCGCGGCGCGCTCAACATCGGAGTGACGCAGCAGGAAATCAAGGAGATGATTATTCATATCTCGCAATACAGCGGCGTCCCGACCGCGGTCGAGGCGATTCGCGCGTTTCGCGAGGTAACCGAGCCGAAGAAGACCTGATCGCACAACCAGCTTTATCGTTCACGCAATGACGACCGGGTCTTGCACCGGCAGCGGCCGGATGTGGTGACGGCTATGAAAATTGGAATGCTCGCGGTGGTGAATGAGTATAGCGTCGATCCCGCGACCCTCGCGCGCAAGGCCGAGGCACTCGGGTTCGAGTCGCTATGGCTGCCGGATCATCCGGTGATGCCGGTGCATACGACGACACCGCTGCCGGAAACGCCGCCGGGCAAGGGCGAGATCCCCGATCATTACTCGCGCATGTGCGATCCGTTCGTCGCGATGGCGATGGCGGCCGCAGCAACCACCCGCCTCAAGGTCGCGACCGGGGTCTGCCTGGTGCCCGAGCGCAATCCGATTCTGACCGCGAACGAAATCGCGACGCTCGATTATTTCTCGGGCGGCCGGGTGTTGTTCGGCATCGGCGCGGGCTGGCTCAAGGAAGAATCGGAACTGATGGGCGCCGATTTTCCGCATCGCTGGACGCAGACGAAAGAATACATTGCGGCGATGCGGGAGTTGTGGACGAAGGATGAGGCGTCATTCGAAGGCAAGTACGTAAAGTTCCCACCGGTGCGGCTGTACCCGAAGCCGGCGCGCAAGGGCGGCCCGCCGGTACTCATCGGCAGCAAGGACAAGCACGCGCTGCGCTGGGTCGCGCAATGGGGCGACGGCTGGTGCCCAATACTACTTTCACCCGATCAGATGAAGGCCGAACTAGTCAAGTTGCGCGACGAATGTGCGAAGGTTGGCCGTGACTATTCGACGCTCGATTTGACTATCATGCGCACGCTACGGGGAAATCGCGCGGAAGTGCAAGCGACCTTGCACCAATACGAAGACCTCGGGATACATCGATTCGTGTTAATGCTGATTGTGAATCGGCTCGGTCCCGACAATTACGCGACCGAATTGGATCGTCAGGCCGCGCTCTACGTCTGATAATGACCGCTAGCTATCGTGACATGGAGTCGCGGTAGTCACTTTTCCTGGAAACGGACTGGAGAATAATAAATGCCACTCGACCTTGACATGAAGGCGCTGCTCGACCAGATGGCGGCGGCAAAACTCCAGTCATTTCATCAGATGACGCCCCAAGCCGCGCGCGAGCAGATGGCGCGGCGGACGGCTGGGGGTGATTTGGTGCCGGTCGCACGCGTCGAGGATCGCTCGATTCCCGGGCCGGCCGGCGATATTTCGATCCGCATCTATACGCCGAGCGGCACCGGACCGTTCGGCGCGTTGGTCTATCTTCACGGTGGCGGATGGGTGGTCGGCAGTATCGAGATGACCGACCAGCCGTGCCGGATGATAACTAACGCGGCCGGATGCGTAACGGTTTCGGTGGACTACCGGCTCGCGCCGGAGCACAAGTTCCCGGCGGGGCCGGAAGATTGCTACGCGGCAACCAAGTGGGTAGCGGAAAATTCGACGAAGATTGACTGCGACGCGAGGCGAATCGCAGTCGGCGGCACAAGCGCGGGAGCGAATCTCGCGTCAGCCACGGCATTGATGGCGCGCGATCGCGGCGGACCTGAAATCGCTTATCAGCTACTAGTATATCCGGCGACGCGGCGGGAATTGCATACACCGTCGCATAGTCAGTTCGCGACCGACGGCTACTACATTCTTTCGCGCGCCGATATGGAATGGTTTTGGGGACACTATCTCGCGAGCGACGCCGACGCGGTCAATCCCTACGCGTGCCCGGCGCGGGCGAGGACGCTGGCGGGCCTGCCGCCGGCGCTGGTAATCACGGCAGAGTTCGACCCGTTGCGCGACGAGGGCGAAGCCTATGCCGCCCGTCTGCGCGAGGAAGGTGTGGCGACCGTGCTCAAGCGCTATGACGGCGTGACCCATGGCTTTTTTGGAATGCCATCAGTCGTGGAGAAGTCGCGGAGTGCGATTGCGGAAGCGAGCGCGGCCTTGCGCGCCGCGATCGGATAGCTAGTCCATCGCGCGCGAGGGCTTCTGCCCCATGATGTAGCCGCCGAGGTCGGTGGCATCCTTCACTTCGGAGGCCGGTGCATACAAGCCGCTTGGTTTGATGGGCTCGTGCCGATTTTCAATTGGCGCAAGGCGATCGTTCTCAGCCGCGACCGCCGCGGCGAGCTTGATGTCGGGGCGCCACTCTTCGCTCACGCCGCCACGAATCATCGTCGCGACGAAATCGTAGCGATGCCAACAGATGGCGCGCTGCAGTACGCCCGCCGGATCGCTCACGAGGTGCTCGTAGGTCCACTTTTCGTTGTAGAGGGTGCCGAATTCTTCCAATTCAACCGGGCTGTTGAGACTGCCCGCGGTGCGGTCCGGCGTTCCGAGCATCGCGACTACGGTGTTGCGTGTGACTCGCGTGCTCATACGTCGAAGCTCTCCGGAAAGGGGCATTTTTTGGCGTCGATATGCGCCTCGTAGTCGGCGCGAAACTGTTTGAGAAACGCGCGCGAGGCCCACGAAGCGCCATCGGCGAGCGCGCAGATGCATTTGCCGTCCATGAAGTTGAAGGTGTCGGCGAGCGTATCGAGGTCTTGCGGACGCCCCTCCCCCGCCTCGATGCGCTTGAGGGTGCGGTAGGTCCAGCCGGTACCTTCACGGCATTGCGTACACTGGCCGCAGGATTCGTGCTCGAAGAAGCGCGCGATCACCAGCGCCGCACGCACCATGCACGAGCGGTCGTCCATCACGATCGCGCCGGCGGTGCCGAGCAGCGAGTTGACGGTCTTGAGCGACTCGTGATCGACCGCGACGTCGATCTGATCGCCGCGCAAGACCGGCATCGAGAGTCCACCGGGGATCACGGCTTTGACGGTGCGGCCGTCTTCGAGGCCGCCGCCGAATTTGTAAATGAGATCGCGCAGCTTGACCCCCAACGGCATCTCGTAAATTCCTGGACGTTTTACGTGTCCGCTCACGCCGAACAGCGTATGGCCCGAGCTGTTGGGCATCCCGATGCTCTTATACCAGTCGGCGCCGCGCATGATGATCACGGGCGCGTGCGAACAGGTCTCGATATTTTCGACGGTGGTCGGGCGCTGCCAAAGTCCGCGCACTGCGGGAAAGGGGGGGCGTTTGCGCGGCTGGCCTTTCTTGCCCTCCATCGATTCGAGCATCCCACTCTCTTCGCCGCAGATGTAGGCGCCGGCGCCGGGCTGGATATGGAGATCGAAGCGGCGGTTGAAGCCGAGCGCATTCTCACCGAGGATACCCGCGGCATAGGCCTGGCTAATCGCATCGCGCATGATGCGATAGGCCTCGACATACTCACCGCGGACATAGATGAACGCGGCGTTTGCTTGAATCGCCATCGCGGCGATCATGATGCCCTCGATCGGCAGATGCGGATTGCGCTCCATGATCTGCCGGTCCTTGAAGGTACCCGGCTCACTTTCATCGGCGTTGACGGCGAGGTAGCGCGGACCGCCATCGGGCGGCGGCATGAAGGTCCACTTGAGGCCGGTGGCGAAGCCGGCGCCGCCGCGGCCGCGCAGACCCGCGTCCTTGACCGTCGCGGCGATGTCCTTGGGCTCCATCGCACCGGCCTTGACCACCGCCTGGTAGCCGCCACTTTGCTTATATTCTTCGACTGTGAGGCGCTTCTGGCCGTTGGGCGGGAGCAAATAGCCCTCGACCCCTTCGGCGATCTGCGAGACCACGGGCGTCGCAGGACTCGCACCAATGGCGGTCTGCGGGGAAGTCAGCATCGACGCCAGGTAGTCCGGGGTCGCGCGCTCGACGTAGAGATTGCGATTGACCTGGATCACCGGCGCAGTGCCACACGAGCCGAGACATTCGACCTCGACGATCGCGAAGCGGCCGTCGGCGGTAGCGGTGCCGGATTTGGCGCCGAGTCGTTTCTCGGCCTCGCGCACCAGTCCGCGCGCACCATTGAGGCAGCACGGGAGTCCCGTGCAGAATTGAATTACGGCCTCGGCCTTCGGCTGATTGTACAGCGAGTAGAACGAGGCGACCTCGGCGACCTCGCCCGCGCGCATGCCGAAAAATTCACCGACCTCGGCGAAAATCTCTTTGCCGAGCGCACCGGCTTCGTCGCGCGCCGCGTGCAAAGCATAGAGTAGTGCGCCGCGGGCGTTAGGATAATGCGCGATCTCCGCGCGGATTTTTTCGTGCGTCGCAGCCGACAGAACCATTACGTCACCGATCGCATTCGCCGCCAATCATGTTGATCATTCCAAAGGTCGGCACCACGTCGGCGAGCTGCCCTCCGGTAATCATCTTCGAAAGCGGAGACATGTTGGAAAAGCTCGGAGCGCGGCACCGGCACTTCCACGGTTTGCCGGTACCGTCGCTGACGATGTAGAAGCCCAATTCGCCGTTGGCCGCCTCGACCGCGTGATAGACCTCACCTACCGGCGCCATGCCGCCCTCGGTGACGAGCTTGAATTGATCGATCAGTTCTTCCATGCGGTTGAAAACGCGGCCCTTGGCCGGCCAGCGGACGCGCGGATCGTCGGCGTTGACGGGGCCGCCGGGCAGCTTGTCGAAGCATTGCAGGATCATGCTGCGGCTCTGCGGGATTTCGGCCATGCGCACGAGGTAGCGATCGAAGTTGTCGCTGTGCTCACCCACCGGAACCTCGAAATCGAGATCGCCATAGGCCAGGTACGGATGCACCCGGCGTATGTCATAGGGCACGCCGCCCGCGCGCAACATCGGACCGGTGACGCCCCAGGCGACCAGGTCTTTGGGCGAGAGATATCCGGTGCCCTCCATGCGGCGGCGGAAGACCGGATTATCCGTGAGCAGCTTGTTCGCATCCTCAACCAGCTTGAGCGCCTGATCGATGCGCTTGACCGCAAAGTCGCGAAAGCCCTCCGGCATGTCGGCGGAGACGCCCCCGATACGCACGAAATTGGTGGTGACGCGCGCACCGCACAGCGCGTCGACCAGGTCGAGCATCAGCTCGCGCCCTTCGATCAGGTAGAGCATCGGGGTGAATGCGGCGAGTTCCATGGCGGAGGCGCCGATGCAAAGCATGTGGTCAGCCAGCCGCGACAGCTCACCGCCAATCACGCGCAGATAGTCGCATCGCGGCGGCGTCACGATCCCGAATAGCTTCTCGACCGCCAAGCAGTAGCCGACGTTGTTGAGAATCGGCGAGCTGTAATTCAGGCGATCGGTGTACGGGATATTCTGATAGTAGTAGCCGGTCTCGCACTCCTTCTCGAAGCCGCGATGGAGATAGCCAACCTCGACCTCGGACCAGACCACCTGTTCGCCCTCGAGGTCGAGCGTGATCTTGACGGTGCCGTGCGTTGCCGGATGCGACGGGCCGAACTGCAGCCGCATCGGCGGCGTATGCAGTTCCTCCATCGCGCCGGCGTTGGCGTTAATGGGGGCGACGGGGTTCTTTTGCTCCGGGTCCGACATATTCCTGAATCGGCTGTTCGCCGTGTTTGGCGTAATCCTTTCTGAGCGGATGTCCGACGAATTCCTCGTAGAGATAGATGCGCCGCAGGTCCGGATGACCTTCAAACCGGATACCGTACATGTCATAGGTCTCGCGTTCCAGCCAATTGGCCCCCGGCCATAACGGCGTGACGCTCGGTATCGCGAGATCGTCCTCGGGCACGCGGCACTTGACGCGCAGAACGTGGAGATGAGTCGTCGAAGTCAGATGATAAACCACCGCAAAGCGCGGATTCGGCCCGGGCGGCGGCAGCACCAGTTCGTGACGGCGCTGCGGCTGCCGGCGCATCACAGCGCGATTCTTGTCCCACACTTCGAGATTAGTCGCGAAGTCGTCGGGCTGGCCGAGATAGTCGATCGCGGTGACGTCAAGCAAGAGGTCGAAGGCAAGTTCGGGATCGTCGCGCAGCATGCGCAAGGCGTCGAGCACGTTTTCGCGCGCAACGTGGATACGATCGTCGCCGTGCGCGCTCTTGTGTTCAAGCACGAAGCCGCCGAGGCGGTCGATCACTTTCTGCAATAGCGGCGAGAGCGCTGGCGCGGCCGGCGTTTCGCCGTGGTTATCAGCGGTCATAGTTGCGACGGAGATAATCGGTTCGGGTCTTGAGTTGATTGACGGGCACCAGCAGGTCCTGCTTATGCCAGAGCGAGCCGCGGCGCGAATAGCTCGCGATCTCGATTTGCCGGCTCATCACGATCGCCTCCTCGGGGCAGGCTTCCTCGCACAAGCCGCAGAACATGCAGCGAGCCATGTCGATATCGAAAATTTGAGGATAGCGTTCAACCTCGTCGGCGGTTTCGGCCGGATAAATCGTAATGCAGGTAGTCGGGCAGGCCCATTCGCACAGGCCGCACGCAACGCAGCGCTCCTTGCCGTTTTCCATCTGTACGAGGACCGGCATGCCGCGCAATGCGGGCGGCTGCACGAGTCGCTGCTCGGGAAAATGAATCGCGAAGTCCTGGCGGCCGCGCGCGAAGCGCGAAAGATTACGAAAAAAGTGGCGAGACGAAACCCACAGCCCGGAAAGAATCGCCAGCAACGGATTCGCGACCGAGATCGATTGCGCCGGGCGCCGTACCTTTACTACCTGAACAGCCATCCGGCCCAGTCTAGCGCGAATTCCACAAGGGTAAACCCTTTTGACTGCGATTCATGCGCTCCGGTTTTTCCTGTCGACTAACGCCCGGCGGCGTGCGCCGCTTGTCCGGCGGCCGGCGCGGCTGCAGGTACGGCCCGCCAATGTCCGCGTACCGCAAGTTGTGACAGCAGAAAGAGCGCGGCGCCGGCGACGGTTACCCACATCCACTTGTCCCAACCGTAATGGGCCGCCACCCACAGCAGCAGCGGACCCGAAAAGGCGATCCAGGTGCGATAGATCATCTGAAAAAACGACCAGCCGGTCGCCTGCAGCGCGGGCGACAAATCCTCGAGATACTCCGAGAAAAATGCGCACCACGGAATGTATGCGGAAGCCAGCGTGGCGCCCAGTATCAACGTGATCGCACCCAGCGCGGCCGGTGACAGCGGCGGAAAGAAATTCCGCACCCACCATACCAGCAGCAGCAGCGCCACGCAGGTCAGCCCAATCGTGATCGGCTTGCGCACGCGCATCCAGTCGGAGAACAATCCGGCCGGCACGAGCATTATGAGATTGATCAGCCAGAATTTGGCCGCGGCGCTCGCCGCCTGCGCCGGAGTGTAATGGTAAGCCTCGGTGAACATTAACGGCCCGAAGGTCTGAATCGTGATCGCCAGGGTCAGGAAGGCGACCGCGCCGATTACCAGCGCCCACGATTCCCAGCGCCTGAGCAACATCTTGAAGGCGGCCATCGCGGTGCCGGGAACCTGCGATAGGGGCTCGCCCGATTCGTAGGCTGAGCCCTCGGCTTCGCTGTCCATCACCATCAGGCGCAGATTGGGCGAGAGATCTTTCAGACAGAAGAACACGACGATGTAGAGCACAACGGCGAACGTGCCCATAATCACGATTTGAGATTGCCACGTGTGGAAGAATGGCAGCGTCAACGCCGGGACTTCGTTCCACAGCCACAGGCATGCGACCGCGCCGAGCGTGAGCAATCCAAAGGCTGCACCGCGGCTGACCCGCGGCGACATGTCGCGCGTCAGGCCGCCGAGGGCGCCCCACGACAATCCCGCCACCAGGTTCATCAGGCCGCGCACGATCACGAACGACCAGAACCCGGTCATCAACAGGTTGCAGAAGGTGAGGATGATCATCACCGCGAGGCACGCGTCGATCACCACTACGCGTCCATGACGATCGGCGAGCGGACCGCCGTACATCGCCGAGAAGCCGGACAGGAAAACCGCGGCGGTCAGGAACCAGCCGAATTGCTCGCGCGTGAAATGCAGGTCAGGAAGCCACAGCGGCAGTAGAGCGGAAAAGCCGAATTCATAAAACGATATGATGGTGGCCATTACGGTGAGCAGCAACATCCACCAGCGGCGAAACCCGGTTGGATAGGTCTCGAGCGTTCGATGTTCAGCGAAGTAGGCTTTGATTCCGCCGGTGCGGGCTTGCGGTACGTTTGCCATATGAGCTTGTCCCCTTGTGTTAGCTCGAGCAAAACCACTTACGTCCGCCGCTTCGCGGCCGCCCCCAAGCCTCGTGGAGTCGAAAACGCCGACGGCACTCCCCAGAGCCGTCGGACAGCGTCCATCGAGCCGTACAAGCCGGGCCGCGCTTACTTACAGCGCGCCATCGGGCTATGACCGCTCACCGCAATAATGTCAAGAGAAGTCGGGATTCAGCGGCCGCCCGATGGGGCCAGCGCCGCGCCATTGGGCCCGAGTTGGTCGAGCTTGAGCCCGGCGAAGGCGCCGCCGTCGCGCGTCATCGCGGCCCACACCTCACCGAGTTCGAAGCGGTCGCTGCGCGAACTCACGAGGTTCAGGATACCGGTGAAGATTTCGCCGTCCCCGACCCATCCGGGCGGCGACTCGAGCGCACGTTGAATCCGCTGCACGCGGCCCGCATGATTGGTAAAGGTGCCGTCCTTTTCCGCGAAGGTCGTCGTCGGCAGGACCACCGCGGCGCGGCCGAATTGCGGGCGCAGCTTCAAATCCTGAACGATCAGCAATTCGATTTTTGCGAGTATCGCATCGAGCCGCGCGGGCGCGACCGTGTCTAGAATATCGTCGCCGCAGATATACAGCCCCTTGATTTCGCCGGCCTCGCAGGCCCGCAGCAATTCGTCGAGACCGTCGTCCGCGCCCTTGACCAGGCCCAGTTCGCGCACGCCGCGGGCGTTGGCGGCCTTCTCTGCCTTGATCAAAAAATCGTCGTGACGGCCGCGCCGCACCGCCATCGCGGTCCGCCCGGCCCCGATCGCGCTCAGCAGTTCGCCGAAGCGATAGTTTTCTTCATTGGTCAGGTGGGGCGACACGATTGCGCCGAAGGCCTTGGGGCCGTTGCGCTTGATGAAGTCCGCAAGCGACGACGCCGCCCTTTCGAGAGCGCTCTGCCAGCCGGTCTCGGCGAGGCCCGCTTCGCCCGCTACCTGCGGCGCGAGGAGCCGCTCGGGATCGTCAATAAACTTATAGTTGAGCCGGCCCGCATCGCACATCCAGGTGTCGTTGACGTCGTCATTGCGCCGCGGCGTCAGCCGCCAGATTTGACGGCGCGCACTCGACACCATGATGTTGCAGCCGTTCGAGCACGACGGGCACACGCTCGCGGTCTCCTCGAGAAACCACACGCGCATCTTATGATGGAAATCCTTGGTCTCGAGCGCGCCCACCGGGCAGACGTCCGCCACGCACATCGAATAATCGTTATCGACGCGGCGGTCATAGATATCGAGCACCGAGTGGTCGCCGATATTGAAGACCGCTAACTCGCCGGTCTTGCTGATTTCGCGGCAGAAGCGCACGCAGCGCCGGCACAGGATGCAGCGCTCCTGGTCGAGCAGGATTTGCTCGCCGATGTCGAGGCGCTTGCCATGCTTGCGCCGGGGTTCGACCGTGCGCGCGTGGTTGCTGCCAAAGCGCATCGCAAAATTCTGCAGCCAGCATTCGCCGGCCTTGTCGCAGATCGGGCAATCCAGCGGATGGTTCAGCAGCAGCAACTCGAGCACGCCGCGCCGGGTGCTCTGGACCTCGGGGTCGAGTGTGTTGACCACCATCCCGTCGCGCACCTGCGTGTTGCACGAGATCTGGAGCTTCGGCATGCCCTCAATTTTGACCTGGCACAGCCGGCAACTACCGTC
The DNA here is from genome assembly GCA_050011435.1 of Binataceae bacterium (SeqCode). Taxonomy (GTDB): domain Bacteria; phylum Desulfobacterota; class Binatia; order Binatales; family Binataceae; genus JADMIL01. The sequence continues at coordinate 109,882 of JBEKJC010000002.1, read as the reverse complement.
GATGCTGAGCTTCGGATGATAGCAGTAATGCGGAATGTCCATCTCCGCATCGAGCATCACCTGCAAGAGCGTGGCGCCTTCGGGCGCTTCGATTACGCGATTATCGACCGTGACCTTGACGGTCTTCTGAGAGCTACTCAAGTTTGCGTCCGCTTCCGTGAAGATTCAGGTCCGGCCACGGCTGGCCCGGACGCTCCGTCTGTACCCGATGTTGCAGTTTGATCAGCCCGTCGATCACCGCCTCCGGCCGCGGCGGACATCCAGGAATATACAGATGCACTGGGACGATGCGATCGATCCCTTGCAGCACTGCGTAGTTGTCGTAAGGGCCGCCCGAACTGGTGCAAGCGCCGAACGAAACGACCCATTTGGGCTCGGCCATCTGCTCATAGACCCGGCGCAGAATCGGCGCTTGCCGCTGCGTGATGGTGCCGACCACGAAGAGCAGATCCGCCTGGCGCGGGGTGAAGCGGGGCAGCGCCGCGCCAAATCGATCGAGATCGTAGCGCGGCCCAGCGACCGAGAAATATTCCATGCCGCAGCACGCGGTCACGAACGGATAGGGAAAGAACGAATATTTGCGCGCCCAATTGATCGCGTCCTGTAGTTTGGTCGCGACGAAGCTTTCGGGAAATGCGCTGCCGTCGTCGACCGCGCCGTTGCGCGATCCCGATCCGTTTACCAGAAAGCTCTCGAGCCTTCGATTGCCAGGCATTAAACCACAACTCCTTGCGATCCTGTCGGAACCGCCGCGACGCGTCCCCGACCAGCACGAGGACGCGCCGCAGACCGCTGCACAGTTTCATACTGATCGATTCGTGAAACAAGCGAAAGAGCAGGGAAAAGCGCGCGGCCTCGCAGATAAATGGAGGTCATCGACGGATTAATCCGGTGACGAGCCGGGCGCAGTTCACGGGCGTCCGCGGCTTACGACTCGGCCTCGTTGAAGTCATCCCCGTCGAGCTTCAGGAACGCCTTGAAGCGGCGCTTTAGCCGGCTTTCGATCTGGCGCACGCGCTCGCGGCTGATACCGAACTTGACGCCGACCTCTTGCAGCGTCGGTGGATCTTCCGAGAGCAGCCGGCTGCGAAAAATCTCCAACTCCTTGCCCTCGAGCGTGCCGGCGAACTCCTCGACTTTCTCGTGCGCGAAGTTGCGCCATTGTGCGCGCGCCGTCGCCTCCTCGGGGTTGTACGAGCTGTCGGGCAAAGCGTCCATCAGGCTGGTGTCGTCGTCGGCGCTGGCGGGCTGGTCGAGCGAGACCTCGCTCTGGGCCATGCGCTCCTGCATCTCGCGCACCTCGCTCTCCTTCACCCCCATGCGCTGCGCGAGCAGTTTGGGCTGCGCGCCAAAGCCCTCGGCCTCGAGCCGCTCGCTCTCCTTGCGCAGGTTGAAAAAGAGCTTGCGCTGCGCCTGGGTCGTGCCGATTTTCACCAGCCGCCAGTTGTTGATCAGGAAGCGATAGATGTACGCGCGCACCCACCAGACCGCATACGAAGGGAAGCGGATTCCGACTTCCGGATTGAAATGTTTGACCGCCTCCATGAGGCCGATATTGCCCTCCTGGATCAGGTCGAGCAGGTTGCGCGTCGCGCGGGCAAACTCGTTCGCAATCTTTACCACCAGCCGCAGATTCGCGGTGACGAGCCGGTACGCGTCATCGGGTTCATGAAATTTGGCGTAACGCTTGGCGATCACCGTCTCTTCCTCGCGCGAGAGCAGCGGGAAGCGCCGAATCTCCGCCAGATAGCGGCTCAGCGGGTCGAACGGAACCAGCGACCCGCCGTCGGCGCCAACGCTGCGGTCGGGCGCCACACCGTCGATACCGGGCAGTGCTAGCGGACGGACGCCGTCGTCGGGAGATTTGCCATCTTCGGCGTCAATATCTGCATCGTCATGCGCGAGGTCGTCCACCTCGAAGTCCCGCGCGGGCGCCACAGCGACGGATTCGTCGGCGCCAACGCGCTCGCCGGCGGACGAAGCGGAGGCGGGCTCCTCATCGATAACCTCAGCCTGAGCCTCGATCGCTTCGTCTTCGATCGGCGCGACCGGGATGGCGGGGCCGTGCGGGCGGCCACGATGAGCCACCACCGCACTACGGGATTTGCGGGCTTTGCCGGGTTTGCGCGCCACTTGCAGAATCCAGAAAGGCCGGCCGCAAGGCTGCCGGGCCGTGATCAGGCTGTAATTGCCGCGCCGATCCGAGGCGCCGACATAATCCTTGGGAAAGGCTGGCCGGTGATCGCCACCGGCGCGCCGCTACTTGTTTTCGGGTTCGACGACCGTGACCTTCCCAGCGGCGATTTCACGCAGAGCCGTGACGACTTCCTTGTTGTCCGACTCGACCAGCGGCCGGGCGCCCTTGAGCAGTTGTTTGGCCCGGCGTGCCGCTCCGAGTACCAGTTCGAACCGATTAGGAATGTTTTCGAGGCAATCTTCTACAGTTATACGAGCCATCGTATGATGATTTTCCGGCTCAGCGCAGGCATTGTCAACGAAGGCACCGTATAGCGCTGATGGCGACCAGACGGCGAATATGCGGCTTTCCGGAATTTAATTGGGGCGCCCCGGGGGAAATTGACCCGCCTATTTCTCAGTCGGCAGTCCGTTGCGGCTCCATTCGGCGTATGAACCGTCGAAGAGCCGAACGTCGTAGCCCAATTCCTTAAGCGCCAGGTAGCCGACGGCAGCGCGCGGCCCACTGCGGCAGTACGTTACAATTCGATCATCGTGTTGGACGCCAGCGTCGGTGAGTATCCGTTCGATTTTTTCTGCGGGCGCCACGATCCGCTCGGGCGGACTCGCAAAATCGCGCCACACCAGATTTACCGCGCCCGGTATGTGACCCGGCGCATCCTCGCCCATCGCGCGCTCGCCGATAAATTCCTCGTGACTGCGCAGATCGAGCAGTTTCAACCCCGCGCTGTCGCGAACCTCGGCCAACGTCGCTCGAATCGCCGGGTTCTCGGACACGGTGAACTGTTCTGTGCGGCGATGCACCGGGCGGTATCTCACCTCCCGGCCCTGTTGCTTCCAATACTCGTAGAAGCAATCCAGGACGAGCACGTCGGTACGCCCCAGGTACTCCAGCGTCCACGCGAGCATCGCGGCGTTTTGCCCTTCGGGAGAGTCGTACAACACTGGCCTGGCGGAGTCGCCGACACCGCCGCCTCCGATAAATTCTGCCAGCGGAGCCGGCGCGAGTAATTTGCCGTCGGCGCCGAACGCCTGGTACATCGGCAGATTAATCGCACCCGGCAGATGGCCCGACAGGTATTTCATCGGGCGGCGCGGATCGACTACGACAATCTCCTTCGACTCGATGCGCGCAGCCACCCAATCGGCACCAACCAGCTTCGCCATTTTTTCTCACAGCCACTCATGCTCACGCTCAGTTGATCGCACTTTCCATCAATCGCAGCGCGAGCGTGGCGCGCCGACGGCATGGAATGCCGAGTCAGACTTTTTCGAAATCGGTGATGATCTCGGTCGGGCGCGCGACGGTCTGGGTGACCGGCGAACCATCGACCGCCGCCTTCCAGATTTCGCGCAGGGTCTTTTCGTCGGCGTCGGCGCGCACGAAGCACTTTGCCTTGATCGACGGGTACGCGGGATTGCCGTCGGGCGCGTGGCCGGCCCACTTCAGGATATTCTCGAAATTGCCTTCGAGCGCGATTTCCAGGTCATGCACCTTGACCCCGCGCTTGGTCGCGTTGAGCACGTAGCCGACCGTCAGGCAGCTTCCGACCGCGGACAGCAGTTGCTCGTGCGCACTCGCCGCGGAGTCGCTCGCGTCGAGCCCGTCGGGCTCGTCCATCGCGACGACGTGCTTGCGCATATAGGCTTTGGCCTTGAAGCCGCCCTGCCACACCACGCGCGATTTCCACGGTCCGCTGACCGCCTTCAGCACTTCGGGATCGTCGCGCATCGAATCCAGAATCGAGTTGATCTTGTCGACGCGCAGCCCGTTGAGTTCTTTCTCCGCCATCGTCATGTCTCCCTGATGAGCCTGGTCCGTTCGACGTTTCGCCCTAAGCGTATTCGCGCCGCAGAATTTCCGCCGCCTCCGCGATCGCCTGGAGCTTGCGATAGGCAATATCGGGCGTATTCACACAGCGCTCGGCAAAGGTGCCGAAGCCGCAATCGGGATTCAGAAAAATCTTGTCGGGGTCGAAGTATTTGAGCACGTCCTTGACCCGGCTCACGATCTGCTTCGGATCCTCGATCGTATCGGTGCGCGGATTGGCCACGCCCAGCCCGATCTCCTTTTCGTTGCGATACTCCTTGAAGACCTCGATCTCGCCCGCCCGTGGCGTTGCCATCTCCAGCACCAGTTGATCGACATTCATGCGCATCAGCCACGGCAGCAGCGGCCCGTAATTGCCCTTGAGCAGGACATCTTCCTTGCGGCTCCAGTTGCCGCGGCAGACGTGCACACCGAACCTCACGCCGTCGATACCGTCAACCACTTCGTTGACCAGGCGCACGGCAAATTCGAGTTCGGTGGTCGGGTCGCTGCGCGATCCCAGCGCCGCACACATGAAGGTCTGCTCGGCCTCGTCGCCATAGACCACCTGCGAGATGGACGGCTCGTCGAGCTGGATAAAATCTATGCCCATCTTTTTCAGCGCGATCACTTCGCGCCGGAGAATCCGCACGATGTCTTTGGCCAAGTCCTCACGCGATGGGTAGGTCTTGTCCGACAGCCCCTCGAACCAGCTCGAACGGGTCAGCAGGTACGGTCCCGGAATCGGCATCTTGGTTTGCCGATGGGTATGTGCGAGCAGGAACTGCGCCTCGTCCTGCGCGATTCCTTCCTCGCGCTCGCGCACGCGGTCGATCGCGATCGGACTCTTGATCGCGAAGGCGGGCACGTCGAGACCGCGCAGAATCTCCTCGAAGCCGGCGCGGTCCTTGATGTAATCGAGCAACTGCGAGAGCTTCATCAGCTTCATGCCGGAGAGTTTCTCGACCACGAACGAGTAGAAGTTGTCGCGCCGCGTCTCGCCGTCGCTGACGATATCGACGCCGGCATCCTCCTGGTACTTGATCGCGGCGAGCACCGCGTCATCGGCGATACGGTTGAATTCCTTGGCAGTGATTTCGTCGGCCTGACGCCGCCGCAACGCCGCTATCAGCCATTCCGGCCGCGTCCAGGAGCCCACCGTGGTTACCGGAAAAAGCTTCGCTTGTGCCATCTACGAGCCTCACAAATCTTGAACGTCGGACTAGTTTTGCAACGGCCGCCCTCGATGGCAAGCGCTCGCAAGACGCCACCATTACATCATGTGGATCATCGAGTTTCCGATAGTGTCAACGGGCACGCTCGAGGCGATCGTGCTTTGCAGATTCCGAGGTGCCGTCCGAGCGCAAGTGCCGGCCTCGTGGTTAGGCCGCGGCGCGAGTCGCCATCGTTGTGATTCATGGCGCCCGCCTGCATGAGCCGGGCGCCGATATTCTATGCCTAATGCTTCGGCGGCACCGGCGGAGTGGTCTCGCTCAGGCGAGCCGTAACTTCCTCGTCGGTCATGCTGTAAATCTTCTCGCGGCCGGGCGGGAAATTCATCGGTGGATTTTTGAGATCGACCGGCGGATTCTTTACCGCGCCGCCCCTGGATTCGAACGCCGGCGGATTCTTGTAGCGCTTGATATCCGACGGGCTGATTCCCGCCAGCTTCACCACCTCGGGATCGATCCATGCCTCGGCGTCGATCGGCACGCCCTCCGAGGTCGAGAACTCAAGCATGATGCCCTCTGGCGCCGCCAGATAGATCGATTTGCAGAAGCCGTGGTCGAGCGGCCCCATCACCCAATGACCGTGGCTGCGCACGCGATCGCGAATCGCGAGCAGGTCGGCCTCGGTGTCAACGTTGAGCGCCAGATGCTGCATCACTCCCGCCGCGACCGGTGCCGCCGTCCAACTCGGATGCGATACACCCATCACCGGCTGGATCTCGCCGATTTCCGGCGATTGCACGAACGCGATCGAACTGTTGCCCATCCTGACGAAGCCGTGGAAGGTGCGGTCCACCCCATGCATCCAGTAGAGCGCGCACAGATCCATCCCGACGACTTGGGTGTAGAACTCGATCTGACCCTTGATATCCTTGGTGCAAATCGCGAGATGATGAACTCCATTCGGCAGGCCCATTGCGGAATCCTCCTGGTGCGGTGGTTGCTATTCCATTCGTTATCGCGCTCCACACGGGGAAGCGCAAGCGCTGGGCGGAAAAGCGCTGTCGAGGAACACAAAACTATAGCTTTTCAAGAAACTGAAACCTCAGTGAAGTTTCCGACTTCCCGTCTCTAAAGATGCGGGCTTCGCCCTGTGAAAACCTCATCATGGTTGACGCTCGCGTTGTTCGGGTAGGGGGGCCAAGTTCCGCGCGGCGCCAAAAACGAAGATGCCCGGCTCCGACGAGCGGAACCGGGCACTCTGAATCAGCGTGAAATCGGTTTACTTGTTGGGCTGCGGCGTCATGCGCAGATAGGGCTTGATTTCCTTCCAGCCCTTCGGGAACTTCTGCTTCATCACCGCCGGATCCGTCAGCGACGGCACGATCACAACGTCATCGCCGTCTTTCCAATTCCCCGGCGTCGCCACCGAATGGTGGTCGGTGAGCTGCAGCGAATCGATCACGCGCAGGATTTCGTCGAAGTTGCGGCCGGCGCTCTGCGGATAGGTGATCATCAGACGTACCTTCTTCTTCGGGTCGATCACGAAGACCGAACGCACCGTGGTGGTGTCGCTGAGGTCCGGATGGATCATGTCGTAGAGCGTCGAGACTTTCTTGTCCGCGTCGCCAAGGATCGGAAAGTTCAGCTTGGTGTGCTGCGTCTCTTCGATATCGCCGACCCAGCCCTTGTGCGACTTGACGTCGTCAACGCTGACCGCGATGCACTTGACGTTGCGCTTGTCGAATTCAGGCTTGAGCTTGGCGACCAGTCCCAGCTCGGTCGTGCAGACCGGAGTGAAGTCCTTCGGATGGGAAAACAGGACCACCCACTTGTCCCCAATCCATTCGTGGAACTTGATCGTCCCTTCGGTCGATTCCTGCGTGAAATCCGGAGCGGTGCTCCCAAGGTGAATAGCCATACCTTCCCTCCAAAAACGAATGTCTTGATTTTTGCTCTCTAAGCCCAGCCATAAATTGGGGCTTTAATCTTTCTAGCAGATCGGTTCACGAGGTAATTAGATGACTTAGTAAGTCTTCTTAATCATATAATGACGGCCTGGCATTGTGAAGCGATCACGACAATTCAATTCCCGATAAATGGGTCAGCGCCAATGAGAACTGCTCCCCAAAAAATGACCTCCGCCTTCGTCGCTCGCACAGTTTGCCCGAAACGCGATTGAGCATGACCGTCGGGATTTCAGCCGCGACCTCGCAGAGCATCGTTTCGTAGGCCATGACGAAATGCTCCTGCGGCAGGCAAGGCTCGAGGCCGGCGGTTAGCGCTTCTTCTTTTTGTGCGCGCGAGCCTCGCGAGTTCGCGCCTTGAGGACTTTTTCCCGCCGTTTGCGGCGGCGTTTGATTTCGCGTTGCCGTTCTGAAGCCATGTGGATCGTTATCTCTCCCGTCGTGATCGCAATTGCGCCGGTGCATTTCGACAACACCAACGCCCGCTCCGTCACATATCCCGCGTATCATAGGGCCAGTGGCGCACGGGCGCCAGTACCGCGACCGGCGAGCGGAGCGCAGCTTAATCGCCATCCTCGTCAAAGTGGTCGGTTGCCGCAAGCTCATCGCAATCCTTGAAAGGCCGCACCGGAGCGCGTTAGAAGCGAAGCTGAAGCAGGTCCACGACTCGACGCCAGCCGAAGGAGTTCAATCATGGGTGCGAAGATCATAATCGAGAAAAATATCGACATCCCGATGCGCGACGGTGTGGTGCTGCGCGGCGACCTCTACCGCCCCGACGGCGCCGAGAAATATCCGGTGCTGCTTAACCGCACGCCCTACGACAAATCCTTCCCGCTCATTTCGGCGCTCACGCTCGACGCGATCCGCGCGGCGCAGCGCGGCTACAATGTGGTCTTCGTCGATTGCCGCGGGTGCTTTACGTCGGAGGGCACCTTCAACTGCTTCACCGACGAAGCGCGCGACGGGTACGACACGATTGAGTATCTGGCGCGCCAGCCGTGGGCCGACGGCAAGGTCGGCATGTTCGGCGCGTCGTACATGGGCGCTACTCAATGGCTCGCGGCGACGCAAAATCCGCCGAGCCTGAAGGCGATCGCGCCGTCGATCACGGCGAGCGACTATCACGACGGCTGGACCTACCAGGGCGGCGCGTTCTCGCTGTTCTTCAACGTCAGTTGGCCGATGATCACGATTGGGCTGTCGCGCCTGATGCGCGAGCGCGAAACCAATCCCGAGGCGGCCCGCGAGTTGAATCTCGTGATGTCGTCGATCGACACGATGCGCGAACGCATGGACTTCCTGCCACTCAAGGAGTTTCCGCTGTTCGGCAGCGGCGCGCCCTACTTCCGCGATTGGCTCGAGCATCCGAACTACGACGACTACTGGCGCAAGCTCTGCATCGAGGAGCATCACGCGAAGATCGACGTTCCGGCGCTGAATTTCGGTGGCTGGTACGACATATTCCAGGGCGGCACGATTCGCAACTACGCCGGCATGAAGGCGCGTGGAGCAACCGATGCGGCGCGCAGTCAGCGCCTGATGATGGGTCCGTGGAATCATGCGCTGCCGCTGCCGAGCCTGGTCGGGCAGGTCGATATGGGCTTCCGTGCGGGCGCGGCCTCGGCCGACCTCGACGGCGTGCAACTCGAGTTTTTCGACCACTGGCTCAAGGGCAAGAGCAACGGCGCGGCCGGGGGGGCCCCGGTCAAAATCTACGTCATGGGCCTCAATCAATGGCGTGAGGAAAAGGAATGGCCGCTGCCGGGCACAGCATGGCGCCGCTACTATCTGCATAGCCGCGGACGCGCCAACAGCGCGTATGGCGACGGCGCCCTCTCGACCGAAACGCCCGGTGCCGAGCCGGCCGATTCCTATCTCTACAACCCGCTCAATCCCGTGCAGACCATGGGCGGCGGACTCTGCTGCTACGCCAATTCGCAGCCGGGCGGCGCCTTCGACCAGGCCGCCGTAGAGCATCGCGCCGACGTGCTGGTCTATTCGACCGAACCGCTGGCCGAGGACCTGGAAGTCACCGGTCCAATCAAGCTGACGCTCTACGCGTCGTCGTCGGCGCCCGACACGGACTTCACCGCCAAACTGGTGGACGTGGGGTCATGCGGCTTCGCGCGAAACCTGACCGACGGCATCATCCGCGCGCGCGTACGTGAGTCGCAGACCAGCCCGTCGCTGATCACGCCCGGGAAGGTTTACGAGTTCAACATCGACATGTGGTCAACCTCGAACCTGTTCAAGGCCGGCCACCGGATTCGGCTGGAAGTGAGTTCGAGCAATTTCCCGCGCTTCGATCGCAATCCGAACACCGGGCACGATCTGTTCACCGACGCCGAGACCCGGCCGGCCTTGCAGACCGTGATGCATGAGCGGAACTTCGCCTCGCATCTGACGCTGCCGGTGATCCCCGCACGCAAGTAGGCGAGCTTGCGACCCGATGTTCGTGGTGGGTAAGACGCGCTGGCACGCGAGATCCTTCGCCTAACAGTCTTGACCCGATTTTTCGGACTGCTCAGGGTGACAATGAGAGGCATCGCGCAAATGACTATTGGGTGAGGCCGCGCCAGGCGCGGCGGTCCTTGACCATCGGGCGCTTGCGCTTGAGGAGTTCGTAGGCAGCGTCGAGCGACATCGCGCGGCGGCGATTGAGGAACCATGCGATGGTCAGTGGCGCGCGCTCGCTGCCGGCTCCGCAATGGACCAGCACGCGGCGGCCGTTCGCGAGCGCGTCGTCGATCGCCGAGGCGATGGTATCGAGGCTCCCGACACCTTCGGCCATGAACGGGATACAAACCGCATTGGGGGGCTCATCCATGGGCTTCTCCTCGAGCACGCAGATGATCAGCCCTGCGAAGCCCGATTGTGCGTCGTCCACACCCCCAACGAACAGATTGTCAATAATTTCAGTCATCTTGTAGTGCCGAATTACCAGCATCTACAGAGTAGTCCGCGATGAATCCTGTGGGAACTAAAAATATAAAGTGTGCGACTGACGCAGGTTTCAATCCGCCGATCGCCGCTCCTCGGGGGCCGTGCATTCGGTGCCCGATCACGCTAGGAATTGGTCAAGAAGAGACATCTACTGATGGAGGCAAAGACAAATATGAGTGCGGAACAAAACGCGGAACTGGTGACGAAAACCTGGAAGGACGTGGTGGCCGGTAACGTCGAGGCGGCCGCGGCCAACATGTCGGACGAGGTTAGCTGGATGATTGCGGGCAGCCTGCCTGGGGTCTCGGGAGTCAAGAAGGGAAAAGCCGCGGTCAAGGAATTCATCGGCGGGATCCGCAAAGCCTTTCCGCAGGGACTCAATAGCCAGATCAGCAAGGTTCATAGCGCCGGCGATACCGTAATCGTCGAGTTGACGAACACCGGCAAGGCCTTCAACGGCCGGGACTATCGCAACGAGTACTGCTTCCTGTTCGAGATCGAAGGCGGCAAGATCCGGCGTGTGCGCGAATACGTTGACATGCTCACGGTCAAAGAGGCGCTGATGTAGTTGAATCAGACTGCGCGACGCGGGGCGCCAGACGCCTCGCGCCGGCGCAACAGCCACCAGTACACCCGTCTGGTAGCAGTTGATCTCGACGAAACTTATGGGCCTCAACGCGAATCAAGGTCACGTCGAGCACGCTCGGAGGGACGCTGTCGCCTGCGCGCTGGAGGGTATTACCAGCGCGCAGGGACAGGACGCAAAAGGTGAATCAGCTCAGGACGCCGCGGGCGATGCAGGAGCACCAGCCGCACCAGTTTCCCCAGTGGCTCCGGTAGCCCCGGTCGCACCGGTACCACCAGTCTCGCCAGTGGCTCCGGGAGCACCAGTCTCCCCAGTGGCTCCGGTAGCCCCGGTCGCACCAGGGCTCGCTTCCGCCGAAGCCTCAGGGGCCGGAGTCTCCTCCGACTTCGTGCAAGCGGTGGCTGCGAAGAACATGGAGCACAGGACCAAAATCAGGAATTTTCGCATTACTACCTCCTTCATCTTCCATACGGCGCTGGCCAAGCGCTCAGCGTTTAAGACGGCGCTAAGGATACTGTAGCTCTCGGACGTTGACAAGCTCGGCGGCATTTCGTTTGAATCATCGCGAACTTCGGCAAAAGCGAATTATTTTTTGCTTGCTGCAATTACTCTGTGTACTATTGCGACAGGTAGCTGGGTGCTCTGAAGGAGGAATGTGGACGTGGCGGTGGTAAGAGCGTTTATCCCTTCCGGCCGGATTTCCAATCATATGCGGGGGCAGGTGATCGAGCATGAGCTCGACATGAATCGCAGCGGATCGCAGCCCTCCGCGACGTTCTCAAAGCTGCGCGGATGGATGCGCTGGCTCATGCCGGGAAGCCATCCCGTGGGCGCGCCGATGCGCTCGGTCGATCGCGAGCTCGAGGACGTTTGGCCCTCGGGCAATCGTCAGACCTGATCGCGGCCTCGACGTAGCGCCGCGTATAGGAGCGGACGCGATGGCTGAAAATGCGAGGTTTTCGAGCGGCGCGCCGTGGGAGCCGATCTTCGGCTATTCGCGGGCAGTCAGGGCCGGCGGATGGCTGGCGGTGTCGGGCACGACCTCGTTAGACGAAAACGGCCGCATCGTGGGGCGCAACCAGATGTACGTGCAGACGCGCCAGGCCATCGCGAACATCGCGGCGGTGCTCGAGCGGGCTGGGATGACGCTCGCGGACGTGGTGCGCACGCGCGTATTTGTCACCGATATGCGGCGGTTTCCCGAGATCGCGCGCGCACACCTCGAGGCCTTTGGCGATCATCCGCCGGCGTCAACGGTGGTCGAAATTCGGCGGCTGGTTAATCCCGACATGATGATCGAAATCGAGGCCGATGCGTATCTCGCACCGGACGTGGCGGTGGCGGAAGTTCTCGAAGACGCGATCGAAGTAGTAGCGATTCCAGTTACCGCGCGCACTTCGTCGAGGCCGTCGAAATCGTTAAAGGCAACAACTGCGGCGGTGAAATCGCCGGCTAGAAAATCGAAAGTCAGCGCGAAACCTAAGTTGGCGGCGAAAACCAACCCTCCCAGAACCAAATTTGCGATGGTCGCGAAGACGCCGAAGGCCGCGAAGAAAACTGCGAAAGCGCCGCCCAAACCGTCCGGCAAGCGCCGCTGAATCCGATCTCCTCGCCGATACCCGCTTAGCGAAGGAGCACGGTGGTCTTCAACGCGGGCTGGCCGGCCGCCGCGGCAAACGCGCTTGCCGACGCACCCATGTAGGGTTGCGGGAACAGGCCGATCAGAATCGTTCCGGCGACACCCGCCACAATACTCAGTAGCAACGCGGGCCGTGCCCCGATGCGTTTCACGTCAACCTCATCGCCCTCGCGCGCGTACATCTCGACGATCACGCGGGTGTAATAGTAAACCGAGATCGCACTGTTGAGCGCCGCGATAATCACCAGCCAGGTGAGTCCCGCGTTCAAGGCCGCGGAGAATAGATAGAACTTGCCGACGAAGCCGGCGAGTGGCGGCACGCCCGCGAGCGAGAGCATGAAGAGCGCCATCGCGGCGGCGAGTCCCGGATGTGTACGCGCGAGGCCGCGGAAATCGCTGATCCGATCGCGCGCCTCGCCGGCACGCTCCAGCGCGATCACGACTGCGAACGCACCCAGACTGGTGAATGAGTATCCGAGCAGGTAGTAGAGGATCGCGCCGCCCGCCTGATGCGACGCCGCCGCCGCCATTCCGAGAATGATATAGCCGGCGTGCGCGATGGCCGAGTAGGCGAGCATCCGCTTGATGTTGCCCTGCACCAGCGCGACCAGGTTGCCCACCGTCATCGTCAAGGCCGCGAATACCCACAACACGTCCGACCACTGCGAACTGACGGGGCCCAGATGGACCAGAAAAATCCGCAGGAAACCCGCGAAGGCCGCCAGCTTCACACCGACCGCCATGAAGGCCGTTACCGGTGTCGGCGCGCCCTCGTAAGCGTCGGGCGTCCACATGTGAAATGGCACCGCGGCGACCTTGAAGCCGAAACCGATAAGCATCAGGCCGAGGCCCATCAGTAACAGTGGATTCGACGCCATATCAGCCGCAACAGCCGCCCCCACCGGTTCGAGCCGGATGGTGCCGGTGGCGCCGTAAACCAGTGCGATGCCATAGAGCAGGAAGCCGGTCGAGAAGGCGCCGAGCAGGAAGTACTTGAGCGCAGCCTCGCTCGATCGCGGATCGCGGCGCAGGAAGCCGACCAGCGCGTAAACCGCGATCGACATGGTTTCGAGGCCGAGAAATATGATGATGAGATCGCCGGCCGCGGCCATCAACATCATGCCGAGGGCGGCAAAGAGTATCAGCGAATAGTATTCGGCGCCGGCGATACGCTCGTCGGCAACGTAATCGAGCGACATCCCGATAGTCACTGCGGCCGCCGCCAATATGACTATTTCGAAAAACCCCGCGTAATCGTCGATAGCCAGTGCGCCACCGAATGACAGAGTATTCTGGCCGAGCGTGAACAGCGTCAGTACAAAAGCCGCGAGCACAGTTATCAGCGCGATGAGGCCGAGGCTCGCACTGTCCTCGTCGTCAACGCTGGGACCGACGAGCATGATGACCATCGCGCCGAGCGTGACCGCGATGAGCGGCAGAATCGGCAGCCAGGCGAAGTTAACCGCGGCAAGCGTGAATTGATTCATTTGTCGGCAAGGTTCCGCACCGGCGCAGCCGGCGCCGCGATCGTCCGGGTATGTGCGCGGGTATGCGCGGCGTCAAGGCGCGCCTGTGCGGCCCCGACGCGATTGAGTAGCAAGTTGAGCGACGGTTCCATTCGGCTCAGCAGCGGTCGCGGATAAAGACCCATCAGGAGCATCAGTGCAATCAGCGGGACCATCACGGCGATTTCGCGCTTGCTCAAATCCTTGATGGTCTGGTTGACGGTCTTCGTAATCGGCCCCCACATCACGCGCTCATACGCCCACACCATGTAGAGCGCGCCGAGCACCACGCCAAAGACCGCGACCTCCGCTGCCCGCTGAGACTTGAGAAAAGTGCCGAGCAGAATGAGGAACTCGCCGACGAAGCCGTTGAGGCCCGGCAGACCGATCGACGAGAGCATCACGACCATGAACACTGCCGCGAACATCGGCACGGTTTTCCACAGGCCGCCGAACTCTGAAACTTCGCGCGTATGACGCCGCACGTAGATCATCCCGACCAGCAGAAATAGCGCGCCGGTGGAGACGCCGTGGTTGAGCATCTGGTAAACCGCACCATCGAGGCCCTGCGGATTGAGCGCGAAGATACCGAGCATCACGAAGCCAAGATGGCTCACCGACGAATACGCGACGATGCGCTTCAGATCGGGCTGCACCATCGCGACCAACGCGCCGTAGATGATGCCGATCACCGCCAGCGCCATGAAGATCGGCACCGCTTGGATGGCAACTTCGGGGAAGAGCGGAATCGCGAAGCGCAAGAAACCATAAGCGCCCATCTTGAGCATAACGGCCGCCAGCATTACGGAGCCTGCCGTTGGCGCCTCGGTGTGCGCGTCGGGCAGCCAGGTATGCACCGGCCACATCGGAACTTTGATCGCGAAGGCGATAGCGAAGCCGGCAAAAAGCCAGCGCGCCTCGACCCGGCTGAGCGGTACATTGTAGAGATCGGGCAGGTCGAAGGAGAGATGGCCGATCTGCGCGCGCGCCGCCCCGACCAGGTACAGAATCGCGACCAGCATCAGCAGCGACCCGAGCATCGTAAAGAGTACGAACTTGAAGGTCGCGTAAATCTTGCGGCCGTGGCCCCAGATGCCGATCATCAGGTACATCGGCACCAGCATCACTTCCCAGAACACATAGAAGAGAAACAAATCGATCGCAAGCAGCGCACCGATGAGGCCAGTCTCGAGCACCAGCATCAGGAAGCAGAACTCGCGCGGGCGCACCTCGATATCGCCGCCGCCCGAGTACAGTAGCGAGAGTGAGATGAGCAGCGTGGTGAGTATCACAAGGAACAGGCTGATACCGTCCATCCCGACGTGGTAGGAAATCCCGAACTGCGGAATCCACTGATAGCGTTCGACAAACTGGTAGGTCGCCTGATGCGGATCGAAGATGGCAAAGAGGTAAAGACTAATCGCGAGCGGGATCAGCGAAAAGATAAAAGCCGATCGCCAGATCGACTCCTCGTCGCTCTGCATCAGAACGCCGAACGCCCCCAGGGTCGGGACGAAGGTCAGGATGGTTAGCCAAAAGCCGCCCATCAGCGCATCACCAGGTAAACGTAATATCCCGCAACCGCGACCGCGCCGATCAGGTATACGAGCGCGTAATCCTGCACGTTGCCGGATTCGATTTTCCGCGTCGCCTCACCGCCATCCGCGACCGCGGTCGCGCTGCCATCGACTATTCCATCGATAACCCCACGGTCGATGCCATCATTGAGTATATGGGTTGACGTCCAGAACAGCGGGCGTGAAATCAGTAAGTCGTAGATTTCGTCGACATAGTATTTGCGCCACAGCAGTTCGCGCAGGCCGCGCGCTCTGTCCGCGATGCGCCCGGGCAACTCGGGATGTTGAATGTAGAGCATCCACGCCAGGAAGATTCCGATCAGTCCGGCCGCCAGCGCAATCATGCTCAGCGTCATGCTGACCGAGAACCGGTGCACATCGATCATCACCTCGGGCACCCCGAGCGGGCCTCTATTCGTGAAGATCGGCGCGAGGAACCGCTTGAACGCGTCACCCCAAAGCAGCCATTCGGGTAGTCCGACCCATCCGCCGATAATCGATAATGCGGCCAGCACAATCAGCGGTATAGCCATTACCGGGGGCGATTCGTGGACGTGATGTTCCTTCTCGGGCTCCAGGCGCGACCTGCCGTGGAAGGTCATGAAGATCAGCCGGAACATGTAAAAGCTCGTGAGGCCGGCGGTTAACACTCCAACCAGCCAGAGCCAGGTGTGACCGCTCGCGAACGCGCCTTCGAGAATCAGGTCCTTCGAGAAATAGCCGGAGAACGGCGGCACCGCGCTGATTGCGAGCGTCCCGATCAGCATGGTGGCGTAAGTAATCGGCAGCTTGCTCTTCAGCCCACCCATCTTGTTCATGTCCTGCTCGCCATGGAGCGCGTGAATTACAGAGCCCGAGCAGAGGAACAGTAGTCCCTTGAAGAAGGCGTGCGTCATCAGGTGGAAAATGCCGGTGGCAAACGCGCCGACGCCGACACCGAGCATCATGTAGCCAATCTGGCTGATAGTCGAATAGGCGAGCACACGTTTGATATCGGATTGCACGATCGCGATCGTCGCGGCGAAAAATGCGGTTAGCGCGCCGACCGTCGCTACCACCTCCATCGCCGCCGGCGCCATCAAATACAGGAAGTTGAGCCGCGCGATCATGTAAACGCCCGCCGTGACCATGGTCGCGGCATGGATCAACGCGCTGACCGGCGTCGGACCGACCATCGCATCGGGCAGCCAAACGTAGAGCGGAATCTGCGCGGATTTCCCGGTCGCGCCGAAAAACAGCAGGAGTGCCGCCGCCAGAGCGACCGGCTGCAGCAGGACCGCATGATGGCTCATCGCGGCGAAATTCAGTGTCCACACGCCATGCTGCGCCAGCGCTGCGACGATCGTGAAGATGCCGACCAGGAAGCCGAGGTCGCCGATGCGATTGACGATGAAGGCCTTGCGACCGTTGTAGGCGTATTGCGCGTTATCGAACCAAAAGGCGATCAGCAGGTACGAGCAAAGGCCGACGCCCTCCCAGCCGATGAACATCTGGAGCAGGTTGTCCGCCAGCACCAGCACCAGCATCGAGAACGCGAACAGGTTCAGGTAGGTGAAATAGCGCGCGTAATCCTCGTCCTCGGCCATGTAACCCACCGAGTATAGATGGATGAGCGCACCGACGCCGGTAACCACCAGTGTCATCACAGCCGAAAGTGCGTCGAGCCGGAGCCCGAATTCGACGTGGAAGGAGCCCGCGGCGATCCACGGCCACAGTGAGCATTGGAGCGACGCGCCGGGCGGCAATCCGATCAGCGCGATGGCGCCCCACAGCGTCACGGCGAAGGCGAGAAAAATCACGCCGACGCCGACGACGTTGACTGCGGCGCGGCCCGCGCGCCGTCCCCAAAACAGGTTGAACAGCACGCCGAGGGCGGGGAACAGCAGGATTAGGCCGAGGGCCGGAAAGTCTTGGGTCATGGTCAGCCAGCGATTACCAGTTTTTTCACCAGCGCAGCAGATTGAGTTCGTCGGCGTTGACGGTGTCGCGGTTGCGAAATATCGAGATGATAATCGCAAGACCGACCGCGGCCTCGGCCGCCGCCACTGTCATTACGAAGAATACGATCACCTGCCCGTCCATTGAGCCGATGCGCCTTCCCAGAGCCACCAGCGTGAGGTTGACCGCGTTGAGCATCAGTTCAATCGCCAGGAACATCACGATCACGTTGCGGCGAATCAGCACGCCGGTGACCCCGAGGGCGAACAGGATCGCGCTCAGTACCAGGTAGTAGCTGATTGGCGTCATGGTCAGGCGCTCTCCCGCCGCGCGGCCAGATCGGGCTGCGGCGCCGATGCGCTCGCGTCCCGCGATGGCGGCGATGTGACTAATGCGAGCGGTGCCGAGACCTTCCGCGCCAGGGCGATCGCACCGACGATCGCGGCCAGCAACAGCACCGACGTCACTTCGAAGGCGACCAGATAATCCGAGAACAGTGAACGCGCGAGCGCCGCAACCGTGCCGAAATCGGGCGGTAGCGTGCGCAGCTCGCTGATCTTCGGCGCGCGCACGATGATCGCGGCGAATTCCGCGGCCATCGCCGCCGCCGCGATCGATCCGAACAGCTTGAGCCCCAGATGGCGCCCGATTCCCGGATCCGCCTGAATATTCAGCAGCCAGATAACGAACAGGAAGAGCACCATGATCGCGCCGACGTAAACGATGATCTGCAGGAAGCCGACCGTCACCGCGCCCAAACCCATGAAGATGACGCCCAGGTCCAGTAGCACCAGCGCCAGCGCGAGCACGCAATGGACTGGGTTGCGCTGCATGATAACGCCAAAGCCCGCAATCACGGCGAGCGCGGCAAGGAACATGAAGATCCCGATCGGCATCGTCATTTACCTCCCGCGACGACCACCACGAAGGCAGTCACGACCAGATTGAGCAGGCCCAGCGGCACCAGCCCTTTCCATCCGAGGCGCATCAACTGGTCATAGCGAAAGCGTGGCAGGGTCCAGCGGATCAATATCTGGAAGCAGCAGAAGACTACCACCTTGACCCAAAAGGCGACGAATTCGAGCAGCGCGACCACCAGATTCGGCAGCGCCAGATGGCCGCCGCCCGGAAAATGAAAGCCGTCGCGCGCGAGCCACGGCACCTGCCATCCGCCGAAGAAAAACGTCACGATCAACACCGAGACCAGCAGCACTTCGGCGAAGTCGGTCATCATAAAGACCGCCTGCTTGCCGCCCGAGTACTCGGTGAAGTAGCCGGCCACCAGCTCGGATTCGCCCTCGGGAAGGTCGAACGGGACGCGCTTGGACTCGGCCATCCCTGAAATCAGCAGGATTATGAATGAGACCGGCTGCAGCAGAATCCCCCATCGCGGAATGAAGCCGAACCACACGCCTCCCTGGAGGCGGCACATCTGCTGGAGGTCGAGGGTGCCATAGCTGACGACCACCGCGATGATCGCCAGGCTCATGGCGATTTCGTAGGAGATCATCTGGGCGCTGGCGCGAATGCCGCCGAGCAGCGCCCAGCGGTTGTTCGAGGCCCATCCGCCGAGCGCGATGCCATAGACGCCCATGCCGATAGTCGCCAGCAGGTAGAGCGCCGCGACGTTGAGGTTGGCCGGCTGTAGATCGATGGTATGTGAGCCAATTTGCAGGATATCGCCCATCGGCGCGACCGCGAAGGTTATCAGCACGGGAAACAGCGCCAGAAACGGCGCCAGCCAATGCAGGAAGCGATCGGCGCCGTCGGGCACGAAGTCTTCCTTCGTGAACATCTTGATGGGGTCGGCCAGCACCGTATTGATGATGCCGAAGTTGGGCAGCCCGAAGCGCTTGCCGATGCCGAAAATGTCCGCGCGGTTGGCGCCGATTCGATCCTGAATCAGCGCGGCGCCCTTGCGCTCGAACCACAACATCAGCGTGGTCAGGCCGAGCACCAGGACGACGATTACGATCGCCTTGACGGCGCCAATCACCAGTTCAATCGTCACGGGATGTCCGCTCGCCTGATTTGGAGGATAGCTCGAGTTCGACCGAGGTAACGGAGATCGTGCCGGCAGCCAATCGAGTGCTCCGGCTCAACGGGGAGCGAACGCAGGGGCGGGCGCAGCCGTCCGAGAACGCCACCACGCCAATGCGGCGGGCCGCAAAACGGTTCGCGAAATCACGGTTATCTGGTAACGCCGCCGGAGATATGAGGAGGGCCGGAGCGGCGAAAGTTTCGGGCACTATAAACGAACCTTGAGCGCCAACATTTCTGCCGCGCCAATTCTTTCCAGTTTGAGAAATCCTATGTTAGGTAGCCTAAATTCCCAGCGCGCGCCAGAGTCTTACCCTTCACGGCGTGCGTGCGCAACAAACTTGCGGCTTGCGGTGGGACTGGGCTATGGTCCCGCAGCCGCAACGGGCATGTTGCCGGAGCGGTTGTAGAGACCCGCCGAAATTCGCTAGAGCCTTGAGCATGAGGCGGAGTGCGCGGGTCGCGGTTGGCGGTGGTGGTTACCAACGGCCGAAAAGTCGCGTGCTGGAGTCGGTTACGGGCATGTTATCGGTAGAACATCCCATCGTTCGGACCAACCGGCGACGGAGGCTGCGGCTGCGATGCGCGTGATCGCCGGCAATGCCCATGGGCGCCGCATCAGCGCGCCGCGCGGTCTCAAAACGCGGCCTGCGACCGCCCGCATCCGAGCATCGATCTTCTCGCGCATCGACGCCCGTTTCGACCTGACCGGTGCCCGAGTGCTCGATCTGTATGCGGGCAGCGGATCGCTCGGGCTCGAGGCGCTTTCGCGCGGCGCCGCCCATGTGACGTTCGTCGATTCGTCGCGCGCCGCCGCCGTCGCGATCGCAAAGAATCTTGGCGTCTTCGGCTTCGCCGATGCGGCGCGGATGCTGACGGCCGACGTGATGCGTGCGCTAACCGACCTCGGTGCGGCGCGCGAACGCTTCGACCTGGTCTTCGTCGATGCGCCCTATGCCAACGATCTCAGCGCCGCCGTGCTCGCGACACTCGTCGAGAAGGAGCTAATGCTTCCGCGGGGGTTGGCGGTCGTGCGTCAGGCAGGACGCGCGCCGGCATTGGCACCAACAGGGCTGGAACGTGTAAATGAAGCAACTCTCGGCGATCATCGCATCGCCCTTTACCGGCGCTTTCAACAGCCGCCGCGATGAAATGAGCGGGACGGGTCGGCATGTACAACAAACCGAAGGAACACACCAAGTCCATCGCCATCTACCCGGGCAGCTTCGACCCGATCCACAACGGCCATATAGATATCATCCGCCGCAGCGTGACGATCTTCGACGAGGTCATCGTCGCCGTCGCCTACAATCCGCACAAGGACTCCGCGCTGTTCACGCCGGATGAACGGGTCGAGATGATCCACGACTGCATCAAGGACCTCGAGCCGCGCGCGCGCGTCGACAAGTTCAGCGGGCTCTCGGTCGATTATGCCGAACGCATCGGCGCCGGCGTCATCATCCGGAGCCTGCGCGCGGTCACCGATTTCGACTACGAACTGCAGATGGCGCAGATGAACAAGCAGATGATCGGCACCATCGAGACGGTTTTCCTGTTCGCCAACCCGAAGCTCTTTTTCACCGCGTCGCGCCTGATCAAGGAAGTCGCCGGTTACGGCAAACGGCTGCCGGAATTGGTCCCTGAGAATGTGATGAACCGCCTGCGCGTGAAGCTCAAGATCGACTGACTTACTCAATGTTTGCGCACGCACCCATGCTCGATTGTTCTGGTGCCTGATGAGCTTTTGATTCTCACAGGCGTGCTTGAGAAGTAGAGCGAAGCCGTGAGAGTCATTCTAAGAGCGATGCTTTTGCTCGCCGCATTCTGCGGTAGGGCGTTGGCTGAAGGAATCCTGCCGCCAACCCACCTCGAATTGTATCGTCAGGATAGCAAAGAGAGCGAGATCATATCCGGAGAATGTCAGTCCTTCAACGGTCGCGAGACCGATATAAGCTGCAACTTCGTTCACCTTGAAATCGCTGAGCCTTCTCGGCAAATAGACGAGGCCACACAAACTACTTTAGATACGTTCGAATATGAAGAACGACCGAACGCCGCTCTTGCCATTCGTCTAACAACGGAACTGAACCAATTGATTCCGAAAGAGGAAAAGCTGCTTCAAGAAGGCGTGGAGGATGTTGAGCGATTGAAACAAGATTTGGCAGCAAATCGGGAATGCTTGGATGATCTGCGAAACCACCGGCCATTCCTCACGGAGAAAGATAGAGCAGCTTTGAAACACAACCCCCATGTCACGGATGCGAAAGAGAAGGCGGCTCTGTTGAATAACCCATCTGCGGGACCAAAAATGCGGGCATACTATCGACAGCTCTTCGCTGCCGAATCCGACAGCGCCAAAGAGATGAAAGTTGAGTTGGATAAAAGTTTCCGAACTTGTCAGGGCAGCCTGAAAACCTTCTCAACGAAGTTCAGAAAGTTGGGGAAAGGAAGATGGCTGAGTGACGAGATTCAGACCTTAGATTTTTGTCGGGCCATCATAGTATTTGAGTTGACTAGTAAGGACGGAATATTCTGGTCACTCAAAGAGAGCGTCATCAGCGTGAAGGATTCCCCAGCATGCAAGGCGAATGCGGATGAACCTGGGGCGCTATCTGCCTTGTACAGCAACCAGGGGGCTGTCGATTTCGAGCCGCGATGTGATTTCATCAGCTGGTTCGGTGGAGTGGGTCCCAGCCTCTCCCCCTGAGCCCGCACCCGTTCGGGAACACTTGTAAATATCGTTCCCGCCCATGCACTTGTCTAATTCTGATTGGACCAGGGATCACGGACGATTATGATTCTGCCTGGAAGTTGGTCGCGCTTGGCATTGTTACACTTCCTGCATAACGGTTGCAGGTTTTCAAAATCTGCCTTGCCTCCGTTACTCCTAGGGTCGATGTGGTCAATTTCCGTACGTTTCGCTCCGCACCCAAAGCACTGTCGCCCATAGAGCCTGCGAACCTCGTCACCGCGTCTTTCGGATGGATTGGTCCTACTCGTCTCGTCCGAGATGCCGAGTCGCTCCGCTAGCGTAACCGTTTCGACATACAAAGCCTCGCCGTGCAGATTTCGGAAACACGAGCTACATCGCGGGGAATTGCACTCCTGAGCAATCCACTCTGCGATGTCGTCGTCGAGAATGTTGGCCAAATCCGATTGCCAGCTCTCTGGCAGAACGTCTGGCCCGCGATACGTCACACAAATTCCGTCCACTTTCGCCCCGAAGCAACTCTCGCAGAGAATGAAGGGAACTTCGAACACTAATGCGTCGGTATGCCTGCACAGCATACTTCGGAAATGCACGAACGTCGTGCGGTGCTCCTCGATAAGCCAGTTTCTGGTGTCGAAGTCGAGGACTTCCAGTGTCGCAGATAGATGGGGCATGCGACCATTCTACCGAACTGCCGAACCTCGCGCTTACGCGCTCGCGAAAGGTCTCAACGAAGGCGCCCGCAAGACCCCGTTTGCTCTATTTACTGTGGGAAGTTTGAAACCTTTCAAAGGTTTCATGGCTCTTTCTCGCTCTTCAAATTCGGGCGCGAGGTTTCGCCAGGCGCGCGTGACCGCTAAAATCGACCGCTCGGGCGTCCCTCATTAACGGCGCCGGAAGTGGGATCACAATGATCAAGCTCAATCGCCGAATCGCCGCGCTCAAACCGTCCGCCACGATGGCCGCTGAAACCCGCGCCACCGAGCTCAAGGCCGCCGGCGTCGACGTCATCTCGCTGGCCGCCGGCGAGCCCGACTTTGACACCCCCGAACGCATCAAGAATGCCGCCCGCCGCGCACTCGACGCCGGGCAGACCAAGTACACGCCGGTCACCGGCACCCGCGACCTCAAGGAGGCAATCAAGCTCAAACTCAAGCGCGAGAACGGCCTGGATTACGACATCACCGAGATCATGGCGTCGGCCGGCGGCAAACAGGCCGAGGCCAACGTCATCGCGGCGCTCTTCGACGAAGGCGACGAGGTCATTATCCCTACGCCCGCGTGGGTCAGCTTCGTTGCGATGGTGAATCTCGCGGGCGCCGAGGCCAAGCTGGTCGAATGTCCCGAGGACGCCGGCTTCATCCTCGACCCCGAGCGCCTGCGCCGCGCGATTACTCCGCGCACCCGCGGCATCATCCTGAATTCGCCCTCGAATCCGACCGGCGCCGTGTACTCGGCCAGCCAGCTCGGCGAGCTCGCGAAAATTCTGCTCGAGGCCGACCTGTGGGTGCTCTCCGACGACGTTTACGAGCACATCGTTTACGACGGTGCGGTACCTCACATCTTCCAGATTGAGCCGCGGCTCAAGGCCAAGGGCTTCGCACTCAACTCACTGTCGAAAGCCTACGCGATGACTGGATGGCGCATCGGTTTCGCTGCCGGCCCCAAGGAAGTAATCGCCGCGGCCGCGCGCCTGCAGGGTCAAAATAGCGGTAATCCAAATTCGATCACACAGGCGGCCGCGATTGAGGCGCTGACCGGTCCGCAGGACGAAATCAAAACGATGATGGCGGAGTTCCGCCGCCGCCGGGAACTGGTGGTCGAGCGCGTGCGCAAACTGCCCGGCTTCAAGCTGCCCAACGTGCCGAGCGGCGCCTTCTATGTCTTCCCGAATATTTCGGAACTGATTGGGATGAGCCTCGCCGGCAAGACCATCAGCGACGGTAATTCGTTTGCCGATCTGGTCCTGAGCGAGGCCCACGTCGCACTCGTCGGCGGCAACGATTTCGGCGCGCCGCATCACGTGCGGCTTTCCTATGCGACCTCGCTCGAAAATCTCAACGCGGCCTTCGACCGAATTGCCGCGATGCTGGCGAAGCTCAAGCGCTGAGCGTTCGTGAGTTGTTTACGGCCGTGGAGGCCGCTTGAAACCTTTCAAAGGTTTCACCGCCGCTTGCTCGCTCTTCCAGCGCCGCCTCTTTACTTCGGTTCTTCCTTGGGCGCGGCCGGGAGCAGCCACCACGCTCCAGTCAGCGGGCCGATCAGTCCCAGGGTCGCGTTGGGCTTCAGCTCGGACGCGACCTGCTGACTGGTCTCGAGATTCGCGCCCGCATCCTTGAGCGACTTCAGCGCCTGATCACGCCACTGCGCGGATTTTCCGGCGACCGCGTCACTTACCACCGTCACCTTGTAGCCAAGCCGCAGGGCGGTTTTCACGCTCGCCAGCACCGATCGTTCGACGTAGGCGCCGCCGACTACCAGCCGCCCAGCGTTCTGCTCGTTGAGCCACGGCTCGAGCGCGGAATTGCTGAAAGCGTCGCGGTGCATCTTGGCGAAATCCGGTCCCGCAAATACGTCGGCGCGCTCGTCTAACTGCGAACCGCCCCACAGCCTCTGCGTCGCCTGATTGCGATAATGATTGCTGATGAACGTGAACGGACTTGATTCATCGCGAATGTAGAAGACGCCGACCGCGTTCTTGCGCGCCGCATCGACGATCGTCTTGGTCGCCTCGATCATCGGCGCGACCTGATCCTGTGCGACCGGCAGGCGCCCGTCCGCTTCCAGGTAGTCGCCCTGATAACCGATCAGCATCAGGGCCGTGTTGTCGCCCCGCGCTTTGGTCGGTTGCCCTTCGCATCCGGACACGATGAACATCACAGCGATCGCCGCCGAGAGCGTTATCAGAGAGCGCACACGAACCATTTACTGCAATCCTCCTGAAATCTTGCGGACGGCATAATAGCGGCCGCGACCGCCCGTAGCTTACGTCGTCATTCACGCGCGGGCAACGCGAAGCGTGCTCGGCTCGCAAGCTCGTCCGGCGTATTCTTATCCGCTATATGGCCCACAACCGCCGCCCCGTCCTGAAGCTTGGCGTCGTCGATCTCGGCGTCGAGAGCGCCGCGCTGCCCAACGGCGTCACCGTCGATCTCGCCGTCATTCGCCATCCCGGTGCGAGTGCGATCGTCGCGATCGACGCCAACGGCGCCATCTTCTTGCTCACGCAATACCGTCACGCTGTCGGCGGCTGGCTCAAGGAGATACCCGCTGGCTGTATCAACGCCGGCGAGACGCCGCGCGCGTGTGCCGAGCGCGAATTACGGGAGGAGGCGGGGCTGATCGCAGGTCAATGGGATCAGCTTGGCACGATCGTCACGATTCCAAGTTTTTGCGACGAACGCATCACGCTGTTCCTCGCGCGCGATCTGGCCGGCGCCGACCGCGAGCTCGATCATGATGAGGTCATCAACGTCGAGCCCGTACCGTTGGACGAAGCGCTGATGATGATCCGTCGCGGCGAGATCTTCGACGCAAAAACCATCGCCGCGCTCCATCTCACACGCGAATTCCTGCGCGATGCCCGCTAAGTCTGAGTTTCGTCCTCTTTGAGCATCGCGACGAATTCGTCGATCGGCATCGCCTCCGACACCTCAAGCGACGGTGATGAAATAATTTTCCGATTTTCGGAAACGAAGATTAGAGCAAATCCGGCGACAGCCAAAAAAATGCCGCCACGACGCCATCGACGCCATCGACGCCATCGACGCGTCAGCTAACCGCCCGCGCATCGATCTGCGCCGCTCTCAACCGCCACGCCGATCCCCGCCTGAGCGGCCGACCTTCGCGCGAAATGCCGACGTGCCCCGAAGTGCTAATTCTGCACGGTGACTTCGGTCGGGAACAGAAAAGTTGTGCTGCCGTCGTCGAATTGCACCAGCAACATGTGCCGGCCCAGGTTATCGACCTCGCGCACGATTAACGGCTGCTCGGTGAAGCGATTGCGCCCTTGATTATCGCGCACCGCACGCAGCAACCGGCAATGACGACCCACAAGTGATTCAGGGCTTATTGTTTCCATAATCCAACCGCCTTTCCCAGCCACCAGCGAATTCAGACCTAACGCCAACCACCTACTTTTGATATTAGCAATTTGTGGGCCCGATAGTTAGACGCTATTTGCTGCTTTATCCAATTGTCCATCGGCCGCCACATTCAGGTGGACGCTGCGCTTTCCCATTTTGCCCAAATTTTGCGCATTAAACGAAACCTGCCCGTGCTATCGCGCGCACGGTCTGGTACACGATTACATACGATGACCATACGAATCGGGATAATCGCCGGCGAAGACCGTTTTCCCAGCCGCTTTCATCGTCAGGACGGGTGACGCACATGACTACCTGGTATCCACTGATAATGGGCCGCGAGGCGATGGTCGCCACCGAGCATTACTTGTCGGCGGCGGCCGGCGCACGCATTTTCGCAAAAGGCGGCAACGCGATTGACGCCGCCGTGGCCGCCACGCTGGTCGAAGGCGTGGTGAATCCGCACATGCATACGATTGGCGGCGAAGCGCCGATGCTCATTTATCTGGCAAGTGCGCGCCGCGTAGTCGCGATCAACGGCAACATGACCGCACCCGCGCGCGCCACCATCGATCATTACCGCGGGCTCGATCTTAAACTCATCCCGCCCGAGGGTCTGCTCGCCGCCGGCGTTCCCGCGGCCTTCGACGCGCTCGCCGTGGCGCTGCGGGAATTCGGGACGATGCCGCTGGCGGAAGTGGCCGGGCCCGCGATGGCGCTGTGCGAAGACGGCATCCCGATGCATCCGGGTCTGGCCGGCGACGGCGAAACTCCCCAGGACCTGTCCGGACTTATCGGTACCGCGTCGATTCGCTTCAACGCCAAGAAATTTCGCGAAAAATGGCCGACCAGCGCCGCCATCTACATGCCTGGCGGCGAACTGCCGCATACCGGCGACCTCATCCGAAATCCCGCCCTGGCGAGTTTTTTTCGGCGGCTAGTGGACGCCGAGGCCGGCGCGCGCAATCGGGGACGCGAGGCCGCGATCGACGCGGCCCGCGATCGTTTCTATCGCGGCGATATCGCTCGTGACATCGTGAACTGGTCCGACGCCAACGGCGGCCTGCTCGCCGCCGGCGACCTCGCCGCTTTCGGCACCAAGATCGAGGCGCCCGTCAGCGCGGATTACCGCGGCGTCACCGTCCATAAATGTCAGCCGTGGTCGCAGGGGCCGGTCTTCCTCCAGCAATTGCGCCTCCTCGAGGGCTTCGATCTCGCGGCGATGGGCCACAACTCCGCCGACTACATCCATCACCTGGTCGAGGCCGCGAAACTCGCCTTCGCCGACCGCGAGCAATACTACGCCGATCCCGAATTCACGCCCGTCCCGCTCGACGGCCTGCTCTCCCAGCGCTACTCCGAGCTGCGCCGCACGCTGATCGATCCGCGACGCGCCTCGATGGAACAGCGGCCCGGCGATCCGCTCGCGATGCGCGCGCTGCTCAACACCAACGGCGCCGACGCGCGCTCCTGGGGCCCCGGCACGATCCACGTCACGGCAGCCGACGGCCGCGGCAATATGATCGCCGTCACCGCCAGCGGCGGATGGATTCCGAGCTCGCCCGTCATCGACACGCTCGGCTTTCCGCTGGGCTCGCGGATGCAGACCTTTTTTCTCGACGAACACCACGCCAATGCCCTGCAACCCGGCAAGCGCCCGCGCACGACCCTGACCCCTTCGCTCGCGACCCGCAACGGCGATCCGTTGCTCTCCTTCGGCACGCCCGGCGGCGACCAGCAGGATCAATGGACACTGCAATTCTTTCTCAACCTGATCGACTTCGGCATGGACGTGCAGGAGGCCATCGAAGCGCCACGATTCTCGAGCGCGCATTTCCCGTCCACCTTCTATCCGCATAACGCGCGCCCAGGCGTGCTCCGCGTCGAGGACCGTATCGATCAAAGCGTGCGCGCCGAATTGGTCGCGCGCGGCCATCAGGTCGAAGCCCGTCCACCGTGGTGCGAAGGCCACGTGCTCGGCATCCGCTTCGACCCGGCGCGGCGCTTGCTCCAGGGTGGCGCCGATCCGCGCGGACAGATGGCCGTGGTGATGCCGGCGCAGGCGATTGGATGGTAGCGCGGGTCGCGTCTGCGCGCCTCGGAACGTGATCGAAGGTTGCAATCGGGAGGGTTCGACTTGAAGCTGCATGCAGTTGCGTTCGGTCTGCTGGCGATCGTCTGCGTCGTGAAATCGGCCTTCGCGGCAGGTGCCTCAGCTGCATCAATCGACCCGGCGAAAATCGTCGACCTCACCTACCCGTTCGACGCCAGCACGATCTACTGGCCGACCGAGCATCCCTTCACGCACGAGTTCGAGCATTACGGCATCGAGCAACCCGGCGGTTATTTCTACACCGCCGCAAAATACGCCGCACCCGAGCACGGCGGCACCCACATGGACGCCCCAGTGCATTTCAACCGCGACGGGATGACCGTTGATCAGGTCCCGCTCGCCGCGATGGTCGGTCCCGCCGCGGTGATCGATTTCTCGGCGCGCACCGCCCGCGACCCGGACGCGATGCTCACCGTCGATGACATCCATCGGTGGGAGGTCGCGCACGGCCAGGTTCCTGATGGTGCAATCGTCGTCGCGCGTTCCGGGTGGGGCCGCTTCTGGCCTGACAAAAAAAGCTATCTCGGAACCGATCTGCCCGGCAATGTCCCCCATCTCAGGTTCCCCGGATTTTCTGCCGAGGCCATCGACTTCCTGCTCCAGCATCGCAAGGTCATTGCGATCGCGATCGACACGGCGAGCATCGATCCAGGCAACTCCAAGGAGTTTCCGGTGCATCGCCATTGGCTCGGTGCCAACAAGCCCGCCTTCGAGAACCTCGCCCATGCGGACAAACTGCCGCCAACCGGCGCGACCCTCTTCTGCATTCCTATGAAGATCGGCAAGGGCACTGGCGCCCCGACGCGAATTTTCGCGATTTTGCCGTAGGCGCTGAGCCTCTGCCCGAAGCTCCGCTTCGTTGGATTACCGTGCTCATGGGCTGACGGACCTCGGTCTGCGCTCCAATGCGCCAGCGCGCCTTGCTCAACCCCAAATGGGATGACGCGATCCGCGATTCCCGAGCGCCTTTAAGAAGGCAATCGGTTCCTTTCACCGACGATTGTACGAAAGCGTCGATTACCATGTTCAAGTCGCTTCCAAAGCTAATCTAGTTACAGCTAATAGATGTTATTTCAGCCTTAGCTATCCACCGAGCCTCGGCATGGAACCTGCTCCTTCCTCTTCGGTGGGCGGATCGAACCGGATTCTGCTGTTGGTCCAAAGGCCACCGGCAGATAGGGTGAATGCACGGCCCTCAGAAAACCGGTGAGTGGGGAGGATTGATCCAATGCGAACGAACTGGGTGGCAACAGTTGCCTTCGTCGGCGCGCTGGCCGCGTTTCCAGCGGTGGCGTCGGCGCAGTTTACCGAGACCCAAAAGGGCACTGGCGTGGGCGCGCTGCTGGGCGCGGGCACGGGCGCCATTGTCGGCGCTGCGGTCCATCATCCCGTGGCCGGAACGTTTATCGGCGCGGGCATTGGTGGTGTAGGCGGCTACGCGGTCGGCCACGAGTTGGAGCAGCAGCAAACCATGAACTACGAAAACCGCCGCGCGATCGTTTCGCAACAGCAGCAGATTGAGCTGCAGCGCCGGGAAATTCAGCAGTTGCAGCAGGTTCAAAGCACTGAATAGCGGTGGAAGTACCAATGCGTAATCGCAAACTTGGAATCGTTGCGGCCGCTTTGGCCGCGGTGCTGTTCGTCGGAGGATGTTCGGCAGCAGTCGAATGAGACCGAATGAGGTAATTGCGGTGGTGCGAGCTGGACGATGCCGGAGGCTGAAACGATTTGGACTCTGCGTCGTCGGTAAATAGGTGAAGAGCGCTCTAGTGCTGTCCGAAATGCATTCGAGGCAGTCGGGTGATGTAGATGAGATCGATCGATCAGGAGGTATCTTTTATGCGCAAAGGTTGGATTGCGACCGCCGGAATTGCACTCGCGGTTGTGCTCTTCCTTGGCGGATGTTCGGGGCAACCGCTCACTGAGCGTGAAAAAGGCACGGGCGTCGGCGCCGTCCTTGGCGCGGGTACCGGTGCGATAGTCGGCGCGGCCGTCGGCCATCCGGGCGCGGGTGCGGCGATCGGCGGCGGCCTTGGCGCGGTTGGCGGGTACGCGGTCGGCAACGAATTGCAGAACCAGCAGGTTCAGAACGAGCAGACCCAGAGCCAGTTGCAGCAGCAGCAGGGCGAGATCGAAGCCCAGCGCCGTCAGATCGAAAGTCTGCAAAGTCAGCAGAATACGGAATGATCTGACGTCATTTTCCGAGTATGGCGGGGACGCCCTTATGCGGGCGTCCCCGTTTTTTTGTTCCCTCGCGGTTAGAGGAAAACTGCCGCCTACTACGCCGGATGACAGAGCTTGCAGGCGCGCATCCCGACACCCTGGGCGCGCGCGGAATCCGTGAAGATAATCCACTTTTTGCGCTCGGCCCGCCGCACCGCCGAACAGGTTGGCCGGCAGAAGATTCGCGATTGCCAATGGCCGTAGACCGCTTGCGGCCCAATGCGATCGCCGCGATCGACCGCGAAGCCCTCCGCCCGCAGCAGCTTGAGCTTGCGCGCTACGCCGCCACCGTAATTTCCAATCGTGCCGTCGGATTTGATCACGCGATGGCACGGGACATAGAGCGGCAAAGGATTTGACGCCATCGTGGTGCCGACCGCACGCTGGCTCGACGGCGATCCGATCGCGGCCGCGAGCCCCTGGTAAGTGACGACCGCCCCCGGCGGTACGTCGCGCAATCGCGTCAGCGCGCGGCGCTGGAATGCGCTCGCCACCAGGCTCAAATCGATCGGCCGATATGCGATCGCCTCTTGGTCGCCCGCGAGATACCGCTCGATCTCGGCGCCGATCCGCACCGCAGTTTCGGGGTCATCGACGAGATCGAACTTCTGCTTCAAAGCCGCGATCGTCGCTTTGCCGTCGCTCGTATCGAGGTAGGTGAGCGCGACCAGGCCGCGCGGACTCTCAGCCGCGAGCAGCCGTCCAAGCGGCGACTCTATGATGCCGATGCGCGCGACCGGCCGTCGGATCGGTGCGAGCGCGCGGGCCAGCCGTTTACGCGCGATGTGCAGGATATTTTCGATCGCGGCGTCCGTCGCTGCGTCCGACGCGGGATCGAATTCGTCAGGGTTTCGCAATTTCTTCATGGCCTATAACTCCGCCGCCACTTTTAGTTTCTTGAGCGCCTGGTATACACCGGCACGCGCGCTGTCCGATGAACAGCCGAGTGCAGCGGCGATCTCCGCATACTCGAGTCCGCCGAATTTCCGCATTACCAGGGCTTCGCGCTGATTTTGCGGCAGACGCGAAATCATCGCTTTCAGATCAAGCACACCTTCATGCGCACCGTCGGAACTACCCGGCACGCTGGCGAGATCGAGTTCTTCGTCGCCAATCACGCGCGC
Source organism: Binataceae bacterium (SeqCode) (assembly GCA_050011435.1). Taxonomy (GTDB): domain Bacteria; phylum Desulfobacterota; class Binatia; order Binatales; family Binataceae; genus JADMIL01. Next base: position 78,254 of record JBEKJC010000002.1, on the reverse strand, counting down.
CCGCCGAATCCGATCGCGCGCCCGGTTCAGGCACAGATTGGTCGCGATACGGTACAGCCACGGCCGCAGGCCCGCGGCTGATTCGAGCTTGGGCCACGCCCGATACGCGCGCAGCCAGGTCTCCTGGAATAGATCGAGCGCGTCATCCTGGTCGCGTGTCGTGCGCAATAGAAAACGCATCAGCTCGCGTTCATGGCGCGCGACCGCCTCATCGAAGGGCGGCGGCAGCTCAAATGCATCCGGCGGGCTCATCTCTCTCGGTTGCGGCGTCGGGCTGCCGCGACCGTTCGGGCTTTCTGTCCGCATCAATAGGGTCTCCATCTCCGCTACGCAACCTCTTTGAAGCCGCTTGCCTCCCGATCCGCGGTCCTCTGAGGCTCCACTGCCTTGAGCGGATATGGCAACTCCGGCACCGTGCGCCAAACGTACCAGTCGATAATCGCCAACACCGCGGTGATCGCCAGTCCCAAACCTATTGTCGCGCTTGATGGAAACATCGTCTTGTCCTCCCGACCGGCTATAACCCCGCGTCCATCGCGAATGTGAAAGCGCGATGGAGAGTCGAGTTGCCGCCGGATGGACTTGGCGCTAAAGCACCGCCCGGAGGACTGCGCGTGTAGAATGGCGCGGATAACGCAGTCTCGGGAGAGCCGCTTATGAAACCGGTAATCGAAATCGCAATGTGGTCGTCGCTTTTCGTCGGAATTCATCTTTTGATCTCATCCCAAGGTGTCCGGCCGCGATTGATCGAAGCAATCGGGGCTCAGGCTTATCGCGGCGTCTATTCGCTGGCCGCGATTGCGACGCTGACTGCGATGATAATCGTCTTCGCGCATCACAAGCATGCGGGCGCGATGCTCTGGTACCTGCGGGACAGCGAACCGGCGCGCTTACTCACATGGCTGATGATGTTCGCGGCACTAATCATCCTGGTAGCTGGTGTCATCAAACCGGCCCCGAGTTCGATGGTCGCTCCCGCGGACAACAACGCCGGCGGCACAAAGGGCGTGCTTAAGCTCACCCGTCATCCCGCATTTGTCGGGTTCAGCCTCTTTGGCTTCGCGCACATGCTGATGAACGGATGGGCCGGCGACCTGATTTTCTTCGGCGCGTTTCCGGCGCTGGGAATTCTCGGCGGCATCAGTCAGGATCGCCGCAAATTGCTCGAGGTGGGCGAGAACTATCGTCGCCTCGTCAAGAGCACGTCATTCTTCCCGGGCGCGGCACTGATCAGCCGGCGACAGCGCTGGACCGCAGCCGATACGCCTTGGACTGCAATCGGTATCGGCCTCGCGATGGGCGTGGTGCTGGTGCTGTTCCATCCATATCTGTTCGGCGGCTCGCCGATACGATAGGCGGCACGGCTCAGGCCAACGCGATTTGCAATCCTCGCGAGGTCGCTTGGGCTGGCGCGATTTCAAAGATGAAATAAACGTGCCGCGTTCGCCGCAATTTGCGCGGCCATCGCGTCGCGATCGCAATTGCGCAATCGCGCGAGCACCTCGAACGTGCGCGCGACGAAGGCGGGTTCGTTTACCTTGCCGCGGTAGGGCTCCGGCGCGAGATACGGCGCGTCGGTTTCCGCCAGCAGGCGCTCATCGGGGACAATCCGGGCGGCTTCGCGCAGCGTCGCGGCGCTCTTGAAGGTCACGATTCCCGAAAACGAAATGTGAAAACCGAGCGCAAGGAATTCACGCGCCGCCGCCGCGTCGCTCGTGAAGCAATGAATCACCCCGCCGCGCGGCGGCATCCCGACTTCGCGCACAATCGCGGCCAGCCGCGCCTCGGCGTCGCGGCAATGAATCACGATCGGGCGATTCACCTCGGCCGCGAGTTCGAGCTGGCGGCGCAGCGCGGCCTCCTGCGCCTCGACCGGCGAATGCATGTAATGGAAATCGAGACCGGTCTCGCCAATCGCGACCACTCGGGGCGAACCCGCGAGGTCGCGCAATTGCGCGATGCGCTCATCGTCACAGTCCTTCGCGTCATGCGGATGCACGCCCACGACCGCATAGACGTCCGCGTTACGCTCGGCGATTGCGACGGTCTCGCGATCGGTTTGAATCGATTCAATCGCCCCGACCGCAACTATCAAGCGCACTCCGGCTGCCCGCGCGCGCTCGAGGATCGCGGCAAGATCGCCGCGCAACTTGGGGTCGGCGAGATGACAATGCGTATCGACTAGATTCGGTTGCAGATTCAATTGGAGATTTACTCGCGGAATTAATTCGAGACGATTTCGAGCGGCAAATTGCGATTCAGGTTGACGTTAGCTTTTCGCGGCGCGGAAACAATGGGAGCGGCGGATTCACCTTATGCCCCGGCTTCAACCCTTCGCCGTAGGGCTTGCGCGCCGTCGCCTCATCGACCTTGAGCAGCTCGAAGATCTTCCGCGTCGTGACCGGCATGAACGGTTCGAGCGCATCGGCGACCACGCGGATCGTTTCGAGCAGGTTGGCGAGAATCTGCGCGACCTGCGGCAGCTTCGCGGGATCCTTGGCGAGACTGAACGGGGCGGTCGCGACAATGTACTTGTTGGCCGCGTCGAGCGTCTGCCAGATATTTTCAAGCGCGCCTTTGAAGTCCAGATCATCAACGGCCGCACCGACTTCAAGCGCCAACGCTTTCCCGTCTTCGCCGAAACACGAGTAGAGTTTGTGCTCGGCTGATCCGATTAAGTCGGTGGCCGTCGCGGCCTTTTCAAGTTTGGGCGAGAGCGAGACTTCGCCGTTGAAGTAGCGCTGCGCCATCGCGAGCACGCGGCTGACGACGTTGCCGAGATCGTTAGCCAAATCCGCGTTGTATCGCTCGGTCAGCCGTTCCTCGGAGAAATCGCCGTCGAGTCCATAGACCACTTCACGCATCACGAAGTAGCGCAGCACGTCGGGCCCGAAGGCCTGCTCGTAGGTGACCGGATCGCGCACGTTGCCCGAGCTTTTCGACATCCGCGAGCCGCCGAAATTGAGCCATCCGTGAACGTTGAGGCTCCTGAACAGCGGCAGCCCGGCCGCCAGCAGAATTGCCGGCCAGTAGACCGCGTGCGTCTTCAGAATGTCCTTGCCAATGAAGTGTTCGGTATGCGGCCAGCGGTCGCGCATGAAGGCGTCGAGGCCGAGCCGGCTGGCCGGCTCACTGACGTAGGCCCAGAAGGCGTCGTACCAGACGTAGGTGACGTACTTGTCGTCGAACGGCAGCTCGATACCCCAATCCATGCGCGCCTTGGGACGCGAGATGCAGAGGTCGCTGAGCGGTTCGGCGAGCATGTTGAGCGCCTCGTTCTTGTAGCGCTCGGGGCGAATCAGGATTTCGTCGCGCTTGATTTTCTCGATCACCTGCTCGCGAAACTGGTCGATCTTAAGGAAATAATTGCTCTCCTTGATCAGCTCGACCGGCGCGTTGTGCGTTGGGCACAGGCTGCCCGGCTGCTGCAATTCCTTCTCGGTGTAGAAGCGTTCGCAGCCGACGCAATAGAGCCCCTCGTACTCCTTGAATTCGATATTGCCCTTGGCGCGCGTGGCGACCAGCATCTGCTGGACGAACTTCTCGTGCACCGCGTCGGTGGTCCGCACCCAGTAGTCGAGATCGACGTTAAGCCCCTTGAAGGCGTCGCGGAACAGCACCGACATCTTGTCGGTGTAGGCTTTCGGCGCGAGCCCCTCGGCGATCGCGGCGCGCCGGATCTTGTCGCCGTGCTCGTCGGTGCCGCTCAGGAACGTGACGTTTTCACGCCCGCGCCGGCGCCGCTGGCATCGCGCAAAGACGTCCGCCGCCAACGCTTCGTAGGCGCTGCCGACGTGCGGAGTGCCGTTGCTGTAAAAGATCGCGGTGGTGATGTGAATGCGGTCGGACATCCTTAAATTCTTGGTCAATTTCTTACTACGATTCGCGCCACTTAGTCAGGTCGCGCGGCAGCCCGATTGGATTCAGGACTTCGCGGGTCGCGCGTCGACCAAATCAGCGAGCGTCGCCTCGACCACGCCGCCGTCTTCCTCACGCTGGATCAGCACCGTCTGCTTAAGAATGTTCTGGCGGATGACTTTGCCGCTGCCCTGGACCGATTCGACGCGCCGGCCAAGGTTGGGCAGCGCGCGCTTGAGTTCAACGTAGGTCGCGTACTCGTAGCGCAGGCAGCACTTGAGCCTTCCGCACATGCCCGCCAGCCGCGACGGATTGAGCGCCAGCCCCTGCTCGCGTGCCATCTTGACCGTGACCGCTTCGAAATCGCGCAGCCACGACGAGCAGCACAGCTCGCGCCCGCATGGCCCGATGCCGCCAGCCACCTTGCTCTCGTCGCGCGCACCGATCTGCTTCATCTCGACCCGCACGCGCAGCGTGTTGGCCAGGTCGCGCACCAGGTCGCGGAAATCAACGCGGTTCTCCGCGGTGAAGTAAAAAATCGCCTTGCGCCCGTCGTAGGTATAATCGACCGTCACCAGTTTCATCGACAGGTCGCGTTCGCGGATGCGCGTGACGCACAGGCGCTGCGCATGATGTTCACGGGTGAGGGTGTCCTCTTCGACCCGCAGGTCACTGTCCTGCGCAAGCCGCACCACCGGGCGCATCGCGGCGAGGTCGAGCGTCTGCGCCGGTTCATGCGGTTCGACTTCGATGGTGCCGAGGCGGGTTCCGGCTTCGCCTTCGACCAGCACGCGGTCGCCGCGCCTAAGCGTCAGTCCGCCCGCGAGATAGTTGTAGAGATGGCCGGCGTGCTGCAGGCTGACGGCGACAATCTTGGGCTGGTCCGCACTGGTTTCGAAGGGATCGATTTCGCCGGCCACTATTCTCCCCGCAGCGCTCGTCCCGCGCCGATCCAGAATTGCTCGGCCTGGAGTCTGGAATTCGCCATCTCGTCAACCGCGACGGCTGCCGCCAGCGCCGTAACCGCCACCTGCGCCAGCGCGGCGGCGTCGCTGCGAGCGGCAATCTCAGCCATCGCCGCGGCAGCTTCCGGAGCCGGCGCGATAAGCTCCGACCCGAGCAATTTGAAGCATAGCATTTCCTCGAGCAACCGCGCGATTAGCTCGAAATTTTCGACCGCCTGATCGCGCGCACCGAAGAACTCCTGCGCCAGGTTTTGCGCGCCGGCAAAATCGAGCGTTTTGGCGCGGCCCAGCGCATCGATCAATTCCTTGACCGGAGGTTCCTCACCCTGCGCCAGAGCCAACGCGCGTGAAATGCTGCCGCGGGCCAGCGGCGCGATCGCGTTAGCCCGCTCCGCTTCGAGTTTCGCGTGGGAGACCAGCACTGCGGCGATTTCCGCCACGCTCAGCGGACCAAATCGCACCGGCCGCAGGCGCGAGCGCACGGTGTCGAGCAAGGCGCGCTCGCTGCTCGTCACCAGGATCATCATGGTATGGCCGGGCGGCTCCTCGAGCGTCTTCAGCAGGGCGTTTTGCGCCGGCAGGTTCAGGGTCTCGGCATCATCGACGATCGCGATCCGGCGCGGCCCGCGCGCCGGCCGCACGCCGAGACGCTCGATCAAATCGCGCACCTGCTCGATCAGCAGGTCGCTCCGATTAGGCTGGCGTGCAACATAAACGAAATCCGGATGCACCCCGAGCGCGATCTGAACGCACGCCGCGCAACAGTCGCAGCGCGAAGCGGTTGCCGCCGCTGCGCCGCCGCGTCCACGCCCCGACGCGGGCGCCGCCGTTCGCGCGGGACAATCGGCGGGATTGCAGCAGAAGCGCGCGCCGGGCGATCGCTCGCACAGCAGATTGTGCGCGACCCCGCGCGCCACGATCGCCTTGCCGACGCCGCGCGGACCGGCGAACAGGTAGGCCTGCGACGGGCGACGCGCCAGTTCCGCCTCGAGCCCGGCGATCGCCGCGCGATTCCCGGCCACGCCGTCGAGTGGCATCAGCGCGTCACCAAGGCGATAATTGCGGCGCTGATGCTCGCGGTGATTTCGGCCATCGGCTGGGTCGCGTCGATCATGATCACGCGCTGCGGCTCGTCGCGTGCGATTTTCAGGAAACCCTCGCGCACCCGCCGATGAAATTCGACCTGCTCGCCCTCGAAGCGATCGGGGCCGCGCACGTCGCCGCGGACTCGCGCTCGAGTGCGCTCCAACCCGGTCTCGACCGCGAGATCGAGCACGATCGTCAAGTCCGGCCGCGTGCCGTCGCTCGCGAGCCGGTTCAATTCCTCGAGCAGCTTCAAATCGAGTCCGCGGCCGTAGCCCTGATAGGCGACCGTCGAATCGGAGTAGCGGTCGGACAATACGATTTCGCCGGCCGCCAACGCCGGCTTGAGCTTCTCGCGCACATGCTGGGCGCGATCGGCGAGCACCAGCAGCAACTCGGCGGCGGCATGGAGCGAGACCGCCGGATCGAGAAAAATCGCGCGAATCGCCTCGCCCGCGCGGGTTCCACCCGGTTCACGGGTTACCGTCACGCGATGGCCCGCGGCGCGCAAAGCGTCGGCCACCAGCGCCGTCTGCGTGGTCTTGCCGGAGCCTTCGACGCCTTCCAGCGTGATGAAAATACCTTTGCCCGTCATCTCTTTTCTTTCTAATGGTGCCCGTCAGCGCGAAAAATACCAATGGATCAGTTGTGGCTGAAAGAGCGCATAGATCGCGGCGGCCAGCGCGAGAAACGGTCCGAATGGAACCTCCATGCGCAGGAGCGAGGGTTCACCGCCGGCCGCGTTCGGCCGCGGAACATCGCCGCGTCGCACGCCGGTGACTTCGGCGATCGCAGCAGGCACATGCTCTTCGGGCGGGGCCGGAGCGCCACCGGCTAACGCAAACGCCACTCCGCCAATCACTCCCAGGATCGAGCCGCCGAACATCGTGAAGAGCACCCCCGGCCATCCGAGGAACGCCCCTATCATCCCGATCAGGAACACGTCCCCCAGCCCGACGCCCTCCATCCGACGTACGAGCAGGTAAACTTCACCTGTGATGAAGAGGAAGCCCGCACCGCCCACCGCGCCGATCAGCGATTGCATGAGGCCCACGTCCGGCATCAGGAGCCACGCCGCCAGTATCCCGACCGGAATTCCCACAAAGGTGATCAGATTGGGAATCACGCGCCAGTCGTAATCGATGATCGCGACGACGTAGAGGGTGGCGCAAAAGACGAAGCGCGCGATCGCGTCGCCGAGGGGGAACCACAGAAAGAGATAGGCCGCGGCGACCGCGAGCGCGAGTTCGGTCAGGAAGTAGCGGAACGGAATCGCGCCGCCGCACATCAGACAGCGTCCGCGCAATCCGATGTAAGCGAGAATCGGAATATTCGCCCACGTCGCGATCGGGCGATTGCATTGCGGGCAATACGATCGCGGCGTTACGATCGAAATCTCGCGCGGCAGCCGGTAGGCGACCACGTTGACGAAGCTGCCGGCGCACGCGCCGAACACAAAGGCGAACAGCGCACCCAGCCCGCGCGGTATCTCGATCAACGAATCGATTCTCCCTTCCCCGCTTCGGCCCGACAGGTCATGTGCACCAGCTTACGTTCGGGCCGCGGTTGGTTCCATCACCCGTGCACGGGGCCATCGATTATTTCTGGCAATGCGGACAATAGAAGCTCGAGCGCTGACCAATCACGACGGCGCGGATCGGCGTGGCGCATTCGAGGCAGGGCTCGCCCTCGCGATCATAGACGCGCAGCTTGCTGGCGAAACGGCCCGGCTGTCCGCGCGAGTCGCGATAGCTGCGAAAGGTGGTGCCGCGGCTGCCAATCGCCTCGCGCAGAACTTGCGCCGTGATCGTGGCGATGCGTTCGAGTTCGGCGCGCGTCACCCGGCCTGCGCGCCGCGAAGGCCGCACGCGCGCTCGAAACAGAATCTCGGACGCATAGATATTGCCGACGCCCGCGACGATACGTTGATCCATCAGCAGGTTTTTGATCGCGGCGCGACGTCCGCGCGACAGCCGCCACAAGTATTCGGCGTTGAATTCCTTAGCGAACGGCTCTGGGCCGAGTCCCTTCAACTCGACCATCGAATCGACCTCGGCGCGCGCGACGAGCTTCAGCAGGCCGAAGCGGCGCGGGTCGTTGTAAACCAGGCGGCTGCCGTCATCGAAGGTGAACTCAACGTGGTCGTGGCGCGGGTTGAACGCCCCGCCTTCGAAATCGTCGCGGCGATGGGTCAGGCTGCCGCTCATCCCGAGATGTACCATCAGCAGATGGTCGCCGCTGAGCTCAATCATCAGGTATTTCGCACGCCGGTCGATCGCTTGGATGGTTCGTCCGGTAACTGCCGCCACCAAATCCGGCGCGACCACGCGGCGTAGCCGTGACTCCCTCACGGCCGCCGCTACGACTATACGGCCAACGGCCGATCGCGCCAATATGCGGCGCAGCGATTCGACCTCGGGCAGTTCAGGCATCGCGATCGTCCCCGTGATGCGCGTTGAGATTAAGCGCACGGGCGAGCCGTACCAAGTCGCCGACCGCGAGCGTCGCCGCGCGCGCCGCAGGATCGATCGCCGCCCGAACGAACGCGGCCTCCAGCACGGCGGATTCGATTGCCAGAGCCTTGCCGACCGCGTTGCGCAGCGTTTTGCGCGGCGCGGAAAACGCCGCTCGCACCGTCGCCAGCACCGTGCTCTCCTCTTTAGGCGCAAACGGCATCGGCCGGCGCGGCGCGAACGTCAGCACTTCGGCGTCAACCTTGGGCTTGGGATGGAAGCTGCCGGCCGCGACGCGAAAATGATCGACGATTTCCCAGTACATCGCGGTGTACACGCTGAGCGCACCGTAATTGCCCGCGCCCGGGCGCGCCCGAATCCGCTCGGCGACCTCGCGCTGAAACATCAAGACCATCCGCGCGATTCGCGCGTGCATCGCGCACAGCCGCTCCAGAATTGCGGAGGCAACATTGAAGGGAAGATTCGAAACGACTCGCAGCGGCGCGTTGTGCGGTAGTTCGAGCGCATTGGGAACTCCCGTGGCCGCCGCTTCGAGGAAATCCTGCGGCGCCATCGTGAGAAAGTCTGCATTAATTACGGCGATGCGCGAATCTCCGGCGAAGCGCTCCGTTAACTGCGCCGCCAGCCGCTCGTCCAGTTCGATCAGGATTAACCGGCGCACCGGCCGCTCGCCGATACGTTCGCTTAGGATCCCTAAGCCGGGCCCGATTTCGACGACGTCATCGCCGCTCGCGATTTCCGCCGCCTCGACGATGCGATCGGCCACGCGCGGCTGGACCAGAAAGTTCTGCCCCTTCGACTTGTGCGGACGCACCCCGGCCAATGCGAGCGCGCCTGCCGGCCGCAATCTGCCGCCGCGATCCGGCGTGCCGGCGCCGCCGTGCAATTCGCGCGCGCGCGTCACAGCGTGAGGTTGGCCTCGGCGTCGATCGTCAACGGGTCGCGTTCGCCGCGCAGCAGGCGATAGCTTCCCGCCAGCGCGATCATCGCGGCATTGTCGGTGCAATATTTGAATGACGGTGCGATCAGCCGCCGCCCCTCCGCCTCCGCGGCCTCCGCGAGGCGCTCGCGCAGGCGCGAGTTTGCCGCGACCCCTCCGGTCAGTGCGATCGTTGAAGCGTCGAGCTCGCGCGCCGCCGCCATCGTCGGCCTTATCAACATCTCGACCACTGCTTCCTGAAAGCTCGCCGCGAGATCCGCGGACGTCGTCGCCGCGCCGTCCGGGCTCGCAAGGTAGAGCGCGACCGCCGTCTTGACGCCGCTGAAGCTGAAGTCCAGCGGCGCACCTTTCACGCGCGCCCGCGTGATTTTCACGCGATCGCGAGCGCCGCCGCGTGACAGCTCATCGATAATCTTTCCGCCCGGGTAGCCCAGCCCCATCAGCTTCGCGACCTTGTCGAAGGCCTCGCCCGCCGCGTCGTCGCGCGTCGATCCCAGGCGCCGATAGCGCCCAAAATCCTCGACCGCGAAGATCGCCGTATGGCCGCCCGAGACCACCAGCGCGAGATACGGCATCGCGACCTCGTGCTCGATCAGCGGGGCCAGCAGATGGCCCTCGATGTGGTTCACGCCGACCATCGCGATACCTGCCGCCTGTGCCAAGCCCTTCGCACACATGAGGCCGACCAGCAGCGATCCGACCAGCCCGGGCCCGCGCGTCACCGCGATGCCGTCGATGTCAGAGAGCCTGACTCCGGCGGCCGCGAGCGCGCGCTCGATCACCGGCAGAATCGTAATCACGTGGTTGCGCGAGGCAAGTTCCGGCACGATACCGCCGTAGGCGCGATGGATATCGTCCTGATTCGCGACTGAGCTCGCGCGCACGACCGCGATGCCGGGGCGATCGCTTTCGAGCACCGCCGCGGCAGCATCATCACATGACGATTCGATTCCGAGGATAAGCATGGGTGCGCAGGTGCGGGCTTCACACTAGCGGCGAAAGGTACCGATGTTAATCCGGCTGATAATCCGCGCCGGGCATTCTAGTCCCCGTACTGTCGGGCGCGGGCGGCGGCGGTGGCGGACCTTCCGCAGGGGCCGGACCAGCCGCAGTTCGCTCGGGTGGCGGCAAGGCTTCGGCCGCCGGCGACGCATCGGCGGCAGTGGCCACGCTCGGCAGATAGCCGCTCAGGCGCGAATAGCCGACGCGCGCCCTCAGGTTGCCCTGCGCCGATCCCAACGCGCGTCGATAGGCCAGCGCGGCGTCGGTCATCTGGCCGAGTTCCTCGTAGCAGGCGCCCTCGAAGCCAACCGTCTCGCCGAGCCAATCGGGGCGCACGCCGAAACCGATTTCTGCGCGCTTGAAAAACGTCAGGGCCTGCGCGTAATTGCGCCGCGCGACATAGGCGCGGCCCAGGTAAACATATTCGAACGGATTGCCCGGATCGATCGAAACCGCCCGTCCGAGGTCGCGCAACGCGTCGTCGGTCTTGCCCGCCGCCAGCTCCATGCGCGCCTGCTCGGTCACCCGCAACGCCGCCATTCGCGCAGGCGTTTCGGCCTTTTTTATCTCGCCGGCGAGCGAGATAGACGACAGGTCGGGACCGCTCTGCATCGTGCCGAGGTCGAGCGCCGGAGGCGGCCCCACGTCGGCCGGCTGCTCTCCTGTTCCGCCGGTCTCGCTGCTACCCGTGACCGGTGCCGCGGCGGCATTTCCGGCGGCCGGTGCGGTTGCGGGCTGCACGCTCGCGACGGTCGGGCCTGGCGCGACCGTCGCCGTTTGCGCTCGAGGCCGCGCCGCGCGATTGCCGCCAGTCGCCGGCGCGGCGGCGGCGGCCGCTGCGTTATCCGGAATTGCGGCGGTGGCAGGCGGCGCATGCGCCGCCGGGGCGACCGGCGCGAATTCTGCCGACGACCGCGGTGGCGGCGCGCCCGTCGCGGGTATACGTTCCCAGTCTGCCGACGGGCCGGGATTGGTTTCCGGGGCGCTTCCGTCGAGGACCGGGGCGCCCGGGTTTTCCGCCGCCGGCACGCTCTCCTCGTCGAGGTGCGCGACGACTATCGGGAGCGTGCGGTGCGCGACGGCGGCGAACGGCAGCGCGTTCGCTGCGGTCGCGCATTCGGCGCGCAGCGCCGACGCCCGCTCGGCGGGAACGCCCGCGACACTGGCGGCGCGAGCGTTCCCGCCGAGCGTCAACGTGCCAAGCGTCGCGGTCAGGAAAAGTGCGCCCGCGATCGTAAGGCTTCGTGGCGTCGAATTGAGACTCATACGAATCATGATCTATCGCGCGCCGCTTGCGCGCGCACCAATTACGATAGACGGCTTGCCTTCAATCGTTCGGCGAACCTGAACTATCCGCCGCCGGTTCCCAATTCGCGTCCGCGCTCCCATCGGAGGCCGAGGTCGTACCTCCCGCCGAAGTATGGAACGGGCACGTCTCAGTCGGCGCCGCATCCTTCGGAAATACGCCCTGGATTGTCACCGGGCAATATGGTCCCGCCAGGTAGCCGGTCAACGGATCGACTTTCGCGATAACCACTCCGGGCGGGATGCCGAAATCGAGCGCCGGTCGCGGCGCGGTCGCCGCCTTCATGAACGCCGTCCACGCCGGCAGCGACGCTTCGGCCCCGGTCAGCCCCAGCGCTTCCTTCTGATCGAAGCCCGTCCATACCACCGCCAGCAGATTCGGCGTGAACCCGGCGAACCACGCGTCCATGGAATCGTTGGTGGTCCCGGTCTTGCCCGCGGCCGGCCGAGTGAAGCCCAATTTGCGCGCGCCCGCACCCGTGCCGTGATTGATCACCTGCTCGAGCATGAAGTCCATCGTGTAGGCGAGGTCCGGCGACAGCACCTGCTCGGCCTTGAGTTCATGCCCTTCGATGACCTGATTCTTCTGATCGACCACCGCGGTGACCGCATAGGGCGGCGAATCGAGCCCCTCGTTGGCGAGGATCGCGTAGGCGTTGGCGAGCTGCATCGGCGAGACCTCGATTCCGCCCAGCACAATCGAGGGATACGGCGGCAGGTCGCCGAAACCGAGTTTGGACGCCATCGCGCGCACGCGATCCAGTCCGATCGCATTGGCCAGCCGCGAGGTCGCCGAATTCAGCGACTCCTCCAGTGCAAACTCCAGCGTGACGCGCCCGAAGTAACGATTCTTGAAATTCTTCGGCGTCCAACTGGTCGCGCCGGTCTGCCAGGTAAACGGCGTATCTTCGATATAGGTCGTCGGCAGGAAATGGTCGGGACCGCCTTCGAGCGTCTCTTGCAGCGCCGCCAGGTACGTAACCGGCTTGAACGCCGATCCGGGCTGACGCTTCGATTGTGTCACCCGATTGAACTGGGATTCGCGGTAGTCGCGGCCCCCGGTCATCGCGCGGATTTTCCCGGTCTGCGGTTCGATCGCGACCAGGCAGGACTGCAGCTCCTGGCTTTTTTCCTTGCGCCGCAACGATGCGTGCTGCGCGGTGAGACGGATCAGATTGTCGTCGATCGCGCGGTCGCCCTCCTTCTGCATATGGACGTCGAGCGTGGTGAAGATGCGCAAGCCCTCGCCCGTCAGCACCGACGGCGGATAGCGCTCCGCCAGTTCGTGTTTGACGTAATCGACGAAATACGGCGCGTCGTTGGTCTCGACGAACGGCTCGCGCGCGCGAATCGGCTCGGTCACTGCGATATCGTAGGCGGCTTTGCTGACGTACCCGTCCTGCAGCATCGACGACAGCACTTCGTTGCGCCGCTGGCGCGCGGCGTTCGCGTGGCGCATCGGATTGTAGCGGTTGGGCGATCGGATCATCCCCGCGATCGTCGCCATCTCGGCAATTGTCAGATCGCGCGGCTCCTTTGAAAAGAAAAATTCCGACGCCTCCCAGATGCCGTAGATGCCCTCCTGCCCGCGCTGCCCAAGGTAGATATCGTTGATGTAGTTCTCGAGGATCTCATCCTTGGAATACTGCCGCTCCGCGATATAGGCCATCAGCGCTTCCTTGACCTTGCGCTGCCAGTCGCGCTTGCTGGTCAGGAAAAAATTCTTCATCAATTGCTGCGTCAGCGTCGATCCGCCCTGCACCAGGCGGCCCGCGCTGAAATCGATCCAGCCGGCTTTCAGCGTGCGCATCACGTCGATGCCGTGATGTTCGTAAAACCGATGGTCCTCGGCGGCCAGAATCGCATCCACGAAGGCCGGCGGGATGTCGGTCAGCGGCACCAGCCGGCGCTGCTCCCAATCGCCCTGGAAAATCGCGCCGAGCAGTTCCGGCTCAAGCTCGATCGAGTACACCGGCTCATGCGAGCCGCCGTCCTCGATCGACGTGACGGTGCCGTCCGGGGCCAGCTTGAGACCGACCTGTTGGCCGGCGAATTCCTTGAAGGGATAGGGAAAGCTGTGCAGGAAGATCAGCAGCTTGCCGTGCTTCTGATCGTAATAATAAACGCCGCGCACGTTGACCTCCGCGGCCGCGCCGACCCGATGATAGTTCAGCCGCGCGATGCGCTCGAAGAAGCCGATGTCGTCGAGGCGCTGGCCCGGATAGATCGTCACCGAGTCCGAATAGATGCGCGAGGGAATCGTCCAGCGCTTGCCGGAAAAGCGCTCGATCACCTCCTGTTGGAGCGAGCTGTAATAGCTCATGAACGCATAGATCGCGGGCGCGATCGCAAACAGCGCAATCGCGCTCAGGCCCAGCAGCCCCACCTTTATCGCTCGCTTCAACCCCATCGCCTATCGCGTCAATCGCCAGCCGCGTGGCCGGCGGCGGATTCACCCATCGCGGCGCACCGTGAGAAAAACCGTCCCGCGCTCGCGCCGGACCAGCAGCAGCATGACTTTTTCACTCGCGGACCGATCGATCGCGCGCTGCCACCCGTCGAGGTCCTTCACCGGCTGCCGGTCAACCTCCATGATGACATCAAGCGCGCGCAATCCCGCCGCAGCCCCGCGGCTGCCCGGCTTCACCGCCGCAACGATCACGCCGGCCGCGTCGGCCAGGTTTAGCTGGCGCGCCAGCGCCGGATTGACCGGCTTGACCGTCAGCCCCAGCGCCGGCGGCTCGCCACCCGCAGCCCCGCCGGTCTCCGCCGCCGCCAATTGTTCCTCATGCGAGGCCGTGATCACGATCGCAATGTCGCGCCGCGCGCCATTGCGGATGACTGTAAGCGTCGCGTTATGGCCCACCGGCACGCCGCCGACGATCAACGGCAGCTCCTGCGCCTCACCGATCTCGCGATGGTCGAACTGAACGATGATGTCGCCGTGCCGCAGCCCCGCGGTCTTGGCCGGGCTGTCCGCGATCACGTCCGTCACCAGCGCGCCCCGCGGCAATCCGAGCCCCGCCGCCACCGCCTGCGCCTCCGAGACCGGCTGAATGTACACGCCAATCCAGCCGCGCACGACCTTGCCCAGGTCGCGCAGTTGCGGCAACTCGTCCTTCACCAGATTGACCGGAACCGCGAATCCAATACCCATGCTCGAACCGGTGCGCGTATAGATCGCCGAATTGACGCCGACCACCGTGCCGCGCCGATCGATCAGCGGGCCGCCGGAATTGCCCGGGTTGATCGACGCGTCGGTCTGAATGAAATCATCGTAGCTGCCCGGAATGAAGCGGCCCTTGGCGCTCACGATGCCGGCGGTCACCGAATGGTCGAAGCCGAACGGATTGCCGATCGCGATCACCCATTGGCCAACGCGCACGTTATCGGAATCGCCCAGCGGCGCCACCGGCAGGTGCCCGGCCGCGTCAATCTTGATCAGCGCGATGTCGCTCTTGTCGTCACGTCCAATCACGCGCGCCTTGAACTCGCGGCCGTCCTGCAGCGTCACCACGATCCGCTCGGCGTCCTCGATAACGTGGTCGTTGGTCAGGATGTAGCCGTCCTGATTGATGATAAAGCCCGACCCCAGGCTGTGCGGATGCGGGACGTCGGAATGCTCAAACGGCTGCCCAAAGCGGTCGAAGGGGTCGTTCCCGCCTTCGGCGTCCGGCGGCGCTTCAACGTTCGGTTGGTTGTCTTTCTGCGCGGTCGCGACATTGACCACAGCCGGCGAAAGCCGGGCCGCCAGGTCAACGAAATCGGGCAGCGTTTCGACCTTGCTGGGTTGCGCGCCGATGTTCGGCAGCTCGCTCCACAGCCGGTCGGCGTACGCGGGCGCCACGCCCATTGTTACGACCGCGATCGTTGCCGTGATCATGGTGGCCGCATTCATGGGGAGTCGTCGCGATAGGTGCCCGAGCAACATTCTTTTCAGGGATTGACGCTCGCGAGGCTCGGGTAAAGCGGCTAAGTCCTGCGGTAAGCGTTGAAGGCGCTGGGCGATCGGAGCCGTCCGTATATCGTTCGCCCTGTTCCAGCAAAAGGGAAGTCTGAAACCTCGGTGAGGTTTCAGTTTCCGGAAATTATTAATTCTGAGTTCCTCAACAACTCACTCACCCCCTCCCTTTCGCCCGCTCTACATATTTCATGCGCAATTCGTACAGTATCGCCTCGATCAGCTGTGCCTCCTCGCGATCCAGGTTGCCCCGCGTCTTGCGCTCCAGCATCCCGACGATGTCGATCAACTGCTGCGCCCCCACCAGATCCAGCTCCGGCTTCCCGGTCTGCGGATCGGGAATATCGCCCAACAGCATCAGCGCCTGCGTCGATAGCCCAACCAAAAACGTGCCGAAGGTCATCTCCGGCGTGGCGCCGCCATGCGCGTGATGGTCATGGGGTTGATCGCCCGGATGATGAACATGGCCAAGGTCTTCCGCATGATGCGCTGCATGCGCGTGCGCATCGGCCTGCGCCGCAGCCTCTGACCCCGGCGCAGCGCTCGCGGAAGTGGCGGGCGGCGGCTCCGGCGCAGCCGCCGGCGTCGCGTCTTCGTTCCCGCTGAACTCGGGTTTCAAATCGCCCTCGGCGGAAAACCGGCGGCGATCTTTAACCGTAAAGGCTTTGGGCTTTTCTTCTTCGCGTTCCATCGTCACCTACCCGCTTTGCGCCATCTGCTCGAGGCGGCGAATCCGTTCCTCGATCGGCGGATGGGTCGAAAAGAGCCGAGACATACCCTCGGCGCTCAGTGGATTCACGATAAACATGTGCGCCGTCGCGGGCGTCGCGTCCTGCATCGGCATCCGTTCGTTGGCCGCTTCGAGCTTGCGCAGCGCATTCGCCAGCAATAACGGATTATGCGTCAGATGCGCCCCGCTGGCGTCCGCCTGGTACTCGCGCGTGCGCGAAATGGCGAGCTGAATCATGGTCGCCGCGATGGGCGCGAGAATCGCCGTCGCCAACAGCGTGATGATGCCGCCGCCGCGATCATTCTCGTCGCGTCCGCCGAAGCCGCCGAACATCGCGCCCCATCGCGCCATCGATGCGACCATCATGATCACCCCGGCCAGCGTCGCCGCCATCGAGCTTATCAGGATGTCGCGATTGAGCACGTGCGACAGCTCATGCCCGATCACGCCCTTGAGCTCTTCGCGCGTGCACATGCGCATGATCCCGCGCGTCACCGCGACCGCCGCATGCTTGGGGTTGCGGCCGGTGGCAAAGGCGTTAGGCGTATCGCTGTCGATCAGATATAGCCGCGGCATCGGGATATTCGCCGCATTGGCCAATTCGTTGACGATCGCATAGAGGTCGGGCGCGTTGGTCGCATCCAGCGGCTGCGCGCCATACGCTCGCAGCACCATCTTGTCGGAGAACCAGTAGCTGAAGAAATTCATTCCGATTGCGAATACAAAGGCGATTTCCAGGCCTCCACGTCCGCCCATCATCCCGCCGATCAACATGATCAGGCCGGTCAGCGCACCCAGCAGCACCGTAGTCTTCAACATACTCGACATGGTTTTAGTCTCTCGATAGTTGCAGCGGCTGCTCGCCGCGCGTTTCAATCTTCATTGCGCGCCCAAGCCTGATGCCGCCCGCATCCGTTGGTAACTTCAGTCTATCCCACGAACAACCAAACGATCATCCGCTGATTGTCCGCACGCTTCATCCGGAAAATCCGGCGCCCTGCCTCACCATTATTCTAACCATCGTGCGGCGCGCCGAAACTGCCTTCAGGAATTATTTGGTGGCGCCTTATTCGCTCTTGCGGGAGCCGATTATTTCGAGTACCGCGGCCTCGACCTCGGCCGGTGTGAGCGCGCTCAGCGGTTCGCGCTGGATCACGGTCGTGCGCCCGAGCGGTCGCCATCGCGCCGGTTCGGTCGGCCCGAAAAGCGCGAATCCGGGCGCGCCGGCCGCCGCTGCCAGATGCGACACGCCCGAATCGTTGCCGACGAAATAACCGGACAGTCGCGCGAGTGCGGCGACCTCGGCGAGTTCAACCTGCGCGATAACCGGCAGCCCACCGGCGACAAAAACGGGCTCGATCGCGGCCTCGGCCGGCCCGAGGATTACGAGTGGACGAATACGCGCGGCAAGCGCCGCCGCCAGCGCCGCGAAATTCTCCGCCGGCCAGTTCTTCGCGATACTGCCGCTGCCGGGAAGTACAATTATAAATTGACCGACTTCGAGGCCGAGGCCGGCCAGACGATCCTCCGCCAAATCGAGATCCTCACGGTTGAGCTCGAACGAGCAATCGAGCGCGTTTGACGGCATTTCGCGGGCGTCCGGATCGATCAGACGCAGATAGCACTCCGCAACATGGCCCGCGCCCGGCGGATGGAAGGGGAAATAGCTCGCGCGGCCGTCGCTGGCAGCGTCTAGAGCGCCGCGGAAACGCTCATCATCAGCCGCAAAGAAAGAATAGATTTGATCGAATGATCCAAAGTACGTCCGCGCCTCGGTGGCGATCGGCCGGGTGCCCGCGGCGAACAGTTGGGCGACCTCGCGCCGGTCGATCGAATGGCCGTGGACCACGCCCAGCCTGCCTGTCGCGAAGCGCGCCAGTTCGGCCCGCGCCATCAGCTCGACGGAGGCGCCCGGATGGCGTCGGGCAAGCGCGCGCAGCGTCGGGATCAGGCAGATCAGGTCGCCCAGCGCTCCCGGAAAAATCACCAGGACGGATCTCGCGACGGTCGATTTCGCGGTGGTGGGATTCGTCGGCATCACCCGTGATTCTAGCAATGCCGCAGAGCTAATACCGCGCGCCCTCAATTTTCGTCGGTTATTTGCGGCGCACCCACCCCCCGGCTGTCGCCAAACAGAATCGAAAACGGCTAAACTGACCCCATGCCGATCAGTGTTGCACGCTCGCCATTGGAGCTCATTGGCCACACGCCGGTGGTCCGTCTCAACCGCATTCCCGGCAAGGACGACGCCGAGATTTGGGCTAAGCTCGAGAACTATAACCCCGGCGGCAGCGTCAAGGACCGCATCTGCCTCGCGATGATCGAGCGGGCGGAACGCGAAGGGCGCATCAAGCCCGGCGACACCATCGTCGAGCCGACTTCGGGCAACACCGGTATCGGGCTGGCGCTGGTATGCGCGGTCAAGGGCTACAAACTGACGTTGACGATGCCCGATACGATGAGCGAGGAGCGGCGCTCGTTGCTGGCAGCTTATGGCGCGACCCTCGTGCTGACGCCCGATACCCGCGGCATGCATGGCGCGATCGCGAAGGCCGAGGAGCTGGTGCGCAATAATCCGGGCTATTTCATGCCGCAACAGTTCAGCAATCCGTCCAACCCGGAAATCCATTATCAGACCACCGGGCCGGAACTGGTCGAGCAGCTCGATCGCATCGACGCGTTCGTGGCCGGGGTCGGCACCGGCGGCACCATCAGTGGTACGGGTCGCTATCTGCGTGAAAAATTAACCACCCGGCCCCTGATTGTCGCGGTCGAGCCGAAGAACTCACCGGTGCTCGAGGGCGGCGAGGCGGGCTTCCATAAGATCCAGGGAATCGGCGCCGGCTTCATCCCGGCCAACCTCGACACCACGGTGTACGACGAGGTGATCGCGGTCAGCGACGAGGATGCGACCACGTTCTCGCGGCGGATCGCGCGCGAAGAGGGCCTGCTGGTCGGCATCTCCTCGGGCGCGAACTGCTGCGCGGGGCTGCAGATCGCGAAGCGGCTGGGCCGCGGCAAAATCGTCGTCGTCGTGTTCTGCGACACCGGCGAGCGTTATCTGACGACCGATCTTTTCCAGGCCGAGGGTATCTAAAGTCACCTGAACGAGCGCCGCATCGGGCATGCCGTCAGCTCTGCCGAGCTGGGAGTTTGTAAATTTGTTGTGGAGGTGGATCGCGGCGGCACGCGAAAAATGGATCATGCGCTTAAGCGGCATCCCGACTCCCCGTTTATTCTGGAAAGTGCGAACCTCTCGCTTACACGCCCGCGCAAGGTCTCAACGGTATCGCGCGCAAGACCGATCATCCCTGCTCACCGTGGGAAGTTTGAAACCTTGCAAAGGTTTCAAGACTCTTTCCCTCTCTTTCATCGCCGCCCCTTTGTCATTCTGACCAGGAAAGCTCTATGGATTCACTCGAAGCAAAACTCGAATTCCTGCGCGGGCTATTCTGTCCGATGCGATCCGTGATGGTCGCGTTTTCGGGCGGCGTCGATTCGACTTTCGTACTCAAGGTCGCACACGACACCATCGGCGATCGCGTACTTGCGCTGACCACGACCTCGCCCACGATGCCCGACGACGATCGGCTCTCCGCGCTCGAAATGGCGCGGCTGATCGGCGCGCGTCATCTCGTGGTCTCCTCCAACGAACTCGACATTCCTGGCTACGCGCGCAATCCGATCGATCGCTGCTACCTCTGCAAGCACAACCTCTTTACGGTCTGCGAAGCCAAGGCGCGCGAACTCCAAATCGATGAAATCGTCGATGGACTCAATCTCGACGACCTCAACGACTACCGCCCCGGCATCAAGGCGGCGTCCGAAAAGCGCGTTACCCATCCGCTGGTCGAAGCCGCGATGTCGAAAGCGGACATCCGCGAACTGTCGCGCGCGATGGGACTGCCGACGTGGGACCGCCCCGCGTCGCCGTGTTTGTCATCGCGCTTTCCCTATGGCACCGAGATCACGCCGGAAGGATTGCGGATGGTCGAGCAGGGCGAACGCCTGCTCCATTCGATGGGCTTTCGCGTGGCGCGCGTGCGCTACCATGGCGCCGTCGCGCGACTCGAGGTCGCAGCGGACGAGATCGCGCGGCTGCTCGAACCTGACCTGCGTGCCCGCGTCGATAACGAACTGAAACGACTGGGCTTTCGCTTCGTAACGGTTGACTTGAAGGGCTTTCGTTCAGGCTCGCTCAACGAAGGCCTTACCAACGCCATCGTTTCGCCCACCACCATTGAGTTGGGCCGCCACGATTTT
The DNA here is from genome assembly GCA_050011435.1 of Binataceae bacterium (SeqCode). Classification (GTDB taxonomy): domain Bacteria; phylum Desulfobacterota; class Binatia; order Binatales; family Binataceae; genus JADMIL01. The sequence goes on along the minus strand of JBEKJC010000002.1, from coordinate 57,673 downwards.
ACGAGGTGACCATCGCGGTCAGGCGCACCGCCAGATCGGGGGCCGCGGATTCGTGCTTGAAGAATACATAGATCTCGTCCGTCGACTTGGCGAGCACGCGAATCCGCGTGGCCCAAATTTTAAGTGCGGCATCGTCGTAGGTCTCGTTGCGCAAACGCAGATATGAATGAGACGCGGTGGATTCGATCGGACTCGAGAACTTTTCGCTCTCGGCGATGCAAAGTGCGGCCTGGTTCGTGCGCAATATCTCGAAAACGCCATCGTCGAACCAGGAGCGGTTGCGAAACTCAAATGCCGCGCGCACCCGGCCGCGCACTTCGCCCAGGAAGTCGCTGAGCAGGGCGTCGTCGCGCGCCAGATCGGGCGGAAGCTGAAACAGCACCGGGCCCAGCCGATCTCCCAGTGCTCCGGCGATTCCGATGAAATAGTCAAGCGGTTCCTTGATCCCGCGCAGGCGCTGAAAATGGGTAATGCGTTGCGAAGCTTTCAGGGCGAAGCGAAAATCCGGCGGGGTTTTTTTCGCCCATCCTTCAAGCATTGGCGCCTTCGGCATCCGGCGAAAGGTGTAGTTGATTTCGACTGTCGGTAGCCGCTCCGCGTAGTAGGCGAGCATTCCCGGCCCCGGAAGCTTTTCCGGGTAGAAATGGCCGAGCCATTCCTTGTAGCTGAAGCCGGACGCGCCAATGCGGATTTTCATCGCGATACCCGTCGATGCGATCGGCCGCAGGCGATCGCCAGTATCCTAGCGAAGCGTAGTCGCGGCGGCGACCAGTTCGGCCAGGCGCAGGTCGGCGGCCGTCGTAATCTTGAAATTGAGTGTGGACCCATCGACGACCGCGACGGTTGCGCCGAGCCGTTCGACCAGGTCGGCGTCATCGGTGGCCGGGATTCGATCGGCTCGATCGATCACGGCGCGCTCGTGCGCCCGTACCAGCAGGTCGCGGCGAAAGGCCTGCGGAGTCTGTGCCTGCCATAGATTTGCACGCGCGACCGTCGCCACGATCTCGCCCTCGTGGCCGACGCGCTTGAGCGTGTCGGCCACTGGCGTTGCCACGATCGCGCCACCCACGCGCGCGGCCGCCGCCAGCGCTGCCGCGAACATCGCGGGGGTCGCGAACGGACGCGCTGCGTCGTGGACGATCACCAGTTCCGCCTCGGCGCTGGTCAGCCCCAGCGCGATCCTGACGGAGTCCTGCCGCTCGGCGCCGCCGGGCGTGATCTTCACCGGTATTTCGAGAGCCGCGGCGCGAACTTGCGCGCGCGCCAGCGATTCCATCGCAGGCGGCACGGTGATGACCGCCTCTTCGATCGCCGCGACCGCGGCGATCGTCCGCAGCGAATACCACAGCAGCGTTCGTCCGTGCAGTTCCACGAACGCCTTGGGCACGTCGAAGCCGAGGCGCGTGCCGCTGCCGGCCGCGACGATGATGGCGGACGCTTTCAATGATCAGTGCTCGCCATGCTCGAGCAGGCGGCAAAATCCTGCGGGTTGATTTGAAACCGAGTCATGATTGACGCTCGCGACGCCCGCTAGGTGGAAATCCGTCGGGATCAGAGAAAGCGAGCGATACCAACGTCATCCTGAACGAAGTGAAGAGCTTCGCGCGGCCCTCCGCGCGCCCATGTTCACACGATCGAGCAACGCGAGCAGTCCGAAAAATCAGGTCAAGACTGTTGGGCTGCTCGTCAATCCATGATGGGAAGCCTGAAACCTTGTGAAGTTTCAGGAGACGGTGAGTTTTGCGTTCCTCGACAACTGTCCTCCCTCTCCATCCCCCACAATCCGCCCCTAGTTGGCGAACATCGTCTTGAGCTCCTCCAGGATCTTTTCCTCGGGATGAGCCTTGGCGATGGAGAGTTCCTTGACTAGCAGGCTGCGCGCAGTGTCGAGCATCTTGCGCTCGCCGAACGAAAGTTCCTTGTCGCCCTTCAGCACCAGCAGATCGCGCAGAACCTTGGCGATTTCCAGCGGTGAACCGGTCTTGATCTTTTCCGTGTATTCGCGATAACGACGATTCCACGTCTGCGAGTCGCCCTCAACCTTGCGTTCGCGCAGGATCTTGTAGATTTTCGTGACCATGTCCTTTCCAATCACGCGCCGCAACCCTACCGCCTCAACATTCTCGGTCGGAATCATGATCGTCATCTTTTCCGTGCCAAGTATCCGCAGCATGTAAAAGCGCCGCTCGGTCCCGGAAATGACCTTGCTCTGAATGTCTTCGATGACCGCGACTCCATGAGCAGGATAGACGACTTTCTCACCCTTCTTGAACGACAAATTCATTTGTGATGGCGTTTCGTTGCGAGCCTCCAATTTCGGAGCGAAGCCGGTCGAATGTAGTCGATTACGCTGCCGATTAGCCCGAACTGCTTCACAATTATTACATAATATTAGCCTGTTTGTAACCCTCCACTGACGCGCGCTTACGGAACAGCGTTTGAAGTGCACCCCGGAGTTGCTAGTCGAGCTTCAGTTCCATCACGATCGCATCTTCTCCCGGACCATAGTAATTCCGCCTCAAACGCCGTTCTTCAAAATCGAATTTGCGGTACAGCCTCCGCGCCGCCAGGTTCGACCGCCTGACCTCGAGCGTGATCACCTGGGCCTTGCCGACTTTCGCTTCGGCCAGCGCGTTGCTCATCAACTGTTCGGCGATTCCCTTGCGGCGCAGCCCCGGATGCACCGCGACGTTCAGGATGTGGCATTCGTCCGTCACCAGCCATCGGCATAGAAAACCCGCCAGCCGCTCTTCGCCGTTGATCGTTTTGGCGGCAACGATCAGGCGTGAAAAGGGCAGTGACAGCTCCCGGACGAAGGAATCGAGGCTCCACGGATTGTCGAAGGCAAGCCGCTCGATTTCGATGATGCCGGGCAGATCGCGCCGTCTCGCATCGCGGATTTTCATCGGGAATTCTGCCGCCCTGTTCCGGGCGCAATCGTCACGAATTGTCAGTGTCTTCTGCGACTCTGTCGTTGCGGCGGACTGAAATGTCCAATTTCGCGATGGGTCGTTCGGACAGGCTAATCACTGATTAATCCGCAATGAAAATCGCGGTTCTTTCGAACGATAATCGCGCCGTCTTTTCGCTGTCAACCGGTGGTCCCGCACCACGCCACGATGTAGCGGGAGCGCAAATCATGATCTTGCGTCCCGCAAATCGATTTGCAAGGATGACAAGGTTTCCTGAGATCTATGCTCATATTGAGATCTACGCTCATATACTGAATAGTCATAGCGGCTGAGTCCGGTGGCTGGACTGGAATTAGAGGAGGCGCGTTAGGATGAAGAATCTGGTGAAGTCGATGGTTGTCGTAATGATGGTGGCGTTCGTGGCTGCTTGCGCCGATGGCGCCGCGATCAGCGCGGCGAAGCAAAAGGCCGAGGCTGATGCGAGCCGCGCGGGTGCCGCGGCGCAAAGCGCCGAGGCCGCAGCGCAGCAAGCTCAGGCTGCCGCGCAAAGGGCCGACGCGGGCGCAACCGAGGGCGCGGATTCATCGCGCCGGGCCAACGACGCGGTCGCGCGTCTCGAGGCGGCCTTCTCGAGTTCGGTCACGAAGTAAACAAATCGGCAGAGTTAAGTCTCTCGGCGCGGTGGGTGGCGCATACACCCGCCGCGCCTGCACGTCCGGGGGCCGCGGGCCGCTGCGCGAGGGCGCGGCTGGTCAACGGACTGCGAGAACGACGGACCTGCGAGGACGATCGATGCGGCCGGCGGGGGTCATCGGTCGGCGGCTCCCGCACGAAGATCAATCAGCGGTGCGGTGTAGGAAGTTCGGCGGGCCAGCCGGGTAAATCAACCGGCGCAGCCGCTGAGTGGGCCTCGTCGCCGGTTGCCCGCTTCGTTCGGCACGGTGAAGGGTCAAGGCGTCTCGGCGGCCCCAGCCTGCAGTTCCGTGCGGACGTGTTCGCGTGCGGTTTCGTCGCGTCCGACCTTGCGCTCCAACTCGCGGAATTCAGCGACCGTGAGGCCCTCTTTGGCGGTAGCCGTTTCGACCGTCAAGCTGCGGTTGCGTTGCATATCTTTATAAACGGCAACGTACTTCTCGACCTGATCGGGCGGAACTTCGGAGTCGGCGTCTTCGTCGCTGTCCTGGACGAACCTGGGTGCGAGGCGGGAATCGGCCACAGACCGCGGCACGCTGGAACCAGACGTTCTGGATTGACGCTCGCTGGATCGCGGCGCTACGGATCGAGGATAGTCGGCGCAACTCGCACGGACTTCGGTGGCGATAACCGCCACGGCGATGCTGATCGCCGCGACGAGGGTGGCATAAGGCAGCCGACCGGGCCGGCGGTTGATTTGCAAAATATTCCTGAGCCTCCGGGGACATCCTGACACCTGGAGAGATTGGCGAAAAGCGGTCAGCGCTATTGCATTGTGCCGACCGATGCTTAAGTTCAAACCGGCTCGGACGCGGGAGAGTGCTCTTGCGGCCGGGTCCAACGATCTAAAAATTTGGGGATGGAGATAGCGCTCAATGCCAGCGAAGGTTGTTGAACTACACGAACGCGCCCGTGCCGGAATCGTCAAAGGCGTCACTCTGGTGGCGGAAGCTGCCCGCGTCACGCTCGGACCCAAGGGCCGCAATGTCCTGATCGAGAAAAGCTTTGGCGCGCCGCTGGTGACCAAGGATGGCGTCACCGTGGTCAAGGAAATCGAACTCGAAGACCGCTTCGAGAACATCGGTGCGAAGCTGATTCGCGAAGTCGCACAGAAGACCAACGATGTCGCCGGCGACGGCACCACCACGGCCACACTGCTCGCGCGTGCGATCGTGCGCGAAGGGATCAAGCTCCTGGCCGCCGGGATTCCCGCGATGGAACTCAAGCGCGGTATCGACGCGGCGGTGAAAGCGGCGGTCGGCTCGATCAAGGAAATGTCGCGGCCGGTCAAAGACCACACCCGCATGCAGCAGGTCGCGACGATCGCCTCCAACGGCGACAAAGAGATCGGCAAGATTCTGGCCGACGCGATGGACAAGGTCGGCAAGGAAGGCGTGATCACGGTCGAGGAAGCCCGCGGCCTCGACACCACGCTCGACCTGGTCGAGGGCATGCGCTTTGACCGCGGCTACCTGTCGCCCTACTTCATTACCAACCCCGAGCGCCTGACGGTCGAGCTCGAGGAGCCCCTGATACTTTTTCATGAAAAGAAAATCTCGAACCTGCGCGAGATGGTTCCGCTGCTCGAACGCGTGGTTCAAGCCGGACGCCCGCTGCTGATTATCGCCGAGGACGTCGAGAGCGAAGCGCTGGCCACGCTGGTCGTCAACAAGCTGCGCGGAACGCTCCGCGTGACCGCGGTCAAGGCGCCCGGCTTCGGCGATCGGCGCAAAGAAAATATGCAGGATATCGCGATCCTGACGGGTGGCGAGGTAATCGCCGAAGAGCTGGGCGGCAAGCTCGAAAACGTGCAGTTGAACCAGCTCGGTAAATGCCGCCGTGTGATTATCGACAAGGACAACACCACGATTGTCGGCGGCACCGGCAAGAAAGCTGAAATCAACGGCCGGATCGAGCAGATCCGCGCGCAGATCGCCGACACCACCTCCGACTACGATCGCGAGAAGCTGCAGGAACGCCTGGCGAAACTGACCGGTGGCGTGGCCGTGATTCGCGTCGGCGCGGCGACCGAAGTCGAACTCAAGGAAAAGAAAATGCGCGTGGACGACGCCGTCCATGCGGTGCGGGCCGCGGCCGAAGAAGGGGTCGTCGCCGGCGGCGGCGTCGCACTGGTGCGCGCAATCAAAGCGGTCGCGGCCCTCAGGCTCAATCATGAGCGCAAGGCCGGCGCCGAAGCCGTCGAGCGTGCGATGTCGGAACCGCTCAAGCAGATCGTTTTCAACGCGGGACTCGAACCGTCGGTGATTTTCAACCAGGTCGCCGAGGGCAAGGGCGATTATGGCTATAACGCCGCCACCGACGAATTCGAAGACCTGGTCAAGGCGGGTGTGATCGATCCTGCGAAGGTCGTCCGCACCGCGCTCGAAAACGCCGCCAGCGCCGCTTCGCTGCTGCTGACTACCGAAGCTGCTATTGCCGAAGTGCCGCGCAAGCCGATGCCCGCGCCCGCAATGCCTCACGGTGGCGGCATGGGAGGAATGGGTGGCATGGGCGGGATGGGTGGAATGGGAGGCATGGGCGGCGGAATGGGAGGCATGGGCGGAATGGGCGATGACTTCGGCGGCGATGATTTCTAGGATTCCGCTCGAAGATCAATTACCGATAGTTGATTGACTCGCGATCTGTTTATGGATGAGATTATAGGGTTGTCCAACTACTGTGGACGATCCAATTGCGGGGTTAATGCCCATGCGATATGCTCGGAAGCTACGCATGGCGAAAGGGATTTGGGTTGAGATGCGGTATCAAGTCGGAGGCCGCGGCACTGCCCATAAAATTTCAAGGAGGAAAAGGATGGAAGGGTTGATCACGAAATCTTCGAAAGTGGTGGGAGTCGCGGCCAGTGCGCTGTTGGCGCTTACGCTGATGGCGGGTTGCGCCGCAAACAAGGATGTCGAGGCGGCGCAAGCGGCTGCGACTCAAGCGGATTCGGCTGCTTCGCGCGGCGAAGCGGCGAGCCAGCAGGCGCAGCAAGCGGCGGCCTCCGCGCAGGCGTCTGCCAGCAAGGTTGAGCAGTCGGCCGCAGATGCGAAAGCCGCGGCGGATCGCGCCGAGGCGATCGCGGCGAAGACTGAGACCAGTGGTGGCGGCGTTGTTCATCATCATCGTCATTGGCATCATCATCGCCACCATGCGGCTGCGGAGGCTCCGGCGGCTCCCGCTCCTGAAGCGAGTGCGCCTCCGGCTGAAGCAGCGCCCGGTGCAACTGGCGCAACTGGTGCGACCGGCGCAACTGGTGCGACCGGTGCAACTGGTGCGACCGGCGAGACTGGTGCTCCCGCGCCGGCTCCTGCCGCGTCCTGATCACGACTTAACTGAGTGTTGCGAAAAGGGCATCCCCGGCGGGATGCCCTTTTTCTTTTCCTCAGTTCTCATTACTTTGTCATTACTAACTCTTTACTCATTCGGTTTTTCCGCACTCTTGAGCCTATAGTACATTCTTCAAACCCGCGATCTCGGTTGACGCGAGAGTCCCCACCGCGGACCACTATAGGTTCCGCCCGCGCTGAGCATCGGCCATGAGTGAAGTGAATTTGCGCCGCGGCCTGACCAACTCAGAACGTGACCACGACCTTGAGCGACTCGGGCTTTTGCGCCTGCTCGTACGCCTGATTGATTTGGGCGAGCGGGAACTGATGAGTGACCAGTTCGCGCGCGCTGATGATGCCGTTGCGCACTAGCTCGAGCGCCTCGCGCGTATCGTCGGGACCGCACGAATAGCTCGGCACCAGGCGCGTCTCATTGAAGTAAAGGTCGTGCGGCTTGACCAGCATTTCCTCGTCGGGCGGGGTCGCGGTGAACTGTACGACGGTTGCGCCTTTGCCCGCGGCCGCGATGCCGGTCGCGATCGCGCGCGAGCTGCCCGGTCCGACGATCACGACGTCGGCCATCGCACCACGCGTCACTTCCCGCACCTGATCGACGAGGTCGTCGCCCGCCACCACCAGTCCGAAGTCCGCGCCCAATTCGCGCGCGCGACGTGCCCGCCGCTCGAACAGGTCGGCCCCGATCACCATGCCGGCGCCCAGATGGCGTGCGAGCTTGACGTGCATCATGCCCATTATGCCAAGCCCGATAATCAGCACGGACTCTCCGGCTTTGAGGCCGGATCGGCGCAGCGACTTGACTACGCAGGCTGCCGGCTCCACCAGCACGCCGTCGAGGTCGCCAACCTCGGCGGGCAATTTCAGGGTATCGCGCTGATTAGCCGCGCTGACCAGGAAATACTCGGCCATGCCCCCGGGCGTGATGTTGGTTGCCCGCCACGTGGTGCATTGCACGTACTCGCCGCGCCGGCACGCGGCACAATCGAAGCAGGGCGCATGGTGGTGGACGAAGACCCGGTCGCCGGGCCGAAATTCACTCACGCCCGCGCCGACTTCCTCGACCACGCCGACCGGCTCATGGCCAAGCACGAGCGGCGCCTTGCGCCGGATGTACCACGGCATGATGTCGCCGGAGCAGATGCCGCAGGCGCTGACGCGCACCAGCATATCGGTGCGGCCCACCGCGGGTCGGGCACTCAGTTCCACCCGGATATCGCCGAAATCGTAGAGACGCGCGACTTGCATTGCCACGCGAGAACTTTGTGGTCCGCGTCGCCGGATGTCAACTCGGCGGTGCCGGTTCCGCCACGCTCCGCCCGGTGTTTTATGTTCCCCCCCCCGGCGGCCCAAAGGAAATGTTTCACCGCAAATCGAACGCAAAAATGTTTCACGTGAAACATCTTCGCAAGAATTTTGCGGGGAATGACTTCATCGTTGACAGCGCGGCCGTGGTAAGATCGGCACATGCCGCCCCCAGTATGCCCGCCGATCGCAGCCGACGTGATCGCTGAAATCGGCGACCGCATCGTCCTCATCGAACGCAAGAATTTCCCGTTTGGGTGGGCGATTCCCGGCGGCTTTGTCGATATCGGAGAAACCGTCGAGCAGGCCGCAATCCGCGAGGCCTTGGAGGAAACTTCGCTCGACGTGGAATTGCGGGCGTTGCTCGGCGTGTACTCGCGACCCGATCGCGATCCGCGCGGGCAGACCGTCACGGTGGTTTATGTCGGACGTGGCCGCGGAACACCGCGGGCGCGCGACGACGCCAAAGCGATCGGGATCTTCGCACCCACCAATCCTCCCACGCCGCTCGCCTTCGATCACGCCGAGATCCTCGACGACTACCTGCGCTTCCTCAGGACCGGCGAATTTCCCGCGCCCTGGCGCAAATGAGTGGCGCACGCAATTGCGCAATCATTGGCCGCGGTGCGCGAACCTCTTTTCAATTCGCTCGCGCGCTCTCTCTATTCCCGCGTGACTTGGCCGCCTATCCGAGTAACGCGAGCGTCAATCAGTGAAAAACTCAACGCGACATGAAAACCGGGCACGGCGCATTGCGCAGCACGTACTCGGTGTTCGAGCCCAGCACCATCTCGATAATGCGGCTGTGACCGTACGCCCCGATAAAAAGCAGGTCGGCGCCAAATTCCTTGAGCGAACCGATGATGCCCTCGTGAGCATGGCCCTGGACGAGCTTGAACTCGGCGCCAACCGAGTAGGGTTCGAGGTAGCTGCGCGCCTGCTCGAGCGTGCGTTCACCGAGCTTCAGGTCGCGCGCGACCGTGATCACGACCAGCGGTATGTCGAGGGTCGCGGCGAGGTCGGCAGCCGCACGCATCGCACGCGAGGCGCGATCGCTGCCGTCGTAGGCCAGCAGGGCACGGGTGATCTCGCGAAATCGAATCGGCGAGACCAGCAGCGGCCGCGGCGATTTTCGCGCAACGCTTTCGGTGGTCGATCCGAGCAAGCCGGTCGAGAAGCGCTCGTTGACGCCGCGATGGCCGATCATCAGGAGGTCGGCCGCCTTGGCACGCTCGCACAACTGGTTGGGCACCACGCCCATGTCGAGCACGGTTTCGGCCGCTATATGCTCGCGCCGCGCGGCCTGCGCGAAATCCTCCAGCACGACCTTGCCGCGGGCGTTCAGGATTTCACGCATCTTCGAAGAGAAATCGAGGTAGGGTTCAAGTCCGAGCGATCCTGATATATCATGAAAAAAGGAGCCTTCGATCGACACAATATCGACCACGTGAACGCCGATTAGCGTCGCTCCAAGACGGCGCGCAAGATGGAAGGCGTAGGTTTGCGCGGTCCGCGAATGTTCGGAAGTGTCGATGCCGACCAGGATTCGTTTGATCATCGGCCGGGCCTCCGTGTGTGATCCGCGATATCATGGCCCGTGCGGCGGCCTCAAGGGGGGCCGGTTGATCAGCGACTGACTAGCGCCGTGGGTATCGATTGAAATGAGTGAAAACAAAACAACGCGTCTGGTGCGGCTGATCGACGAATTGGCCGAGGCGGCCAAGCGTGTCGGGCTCGAAGTGCGCCGCGAAAAGATCCTGCGCGAGGTCGGTTACCGCGCGCGCGGCGGCGCGTGCCGCTTGCGCGAGCAGGACCTGCTGATCCTCGACCGCGAGCAGGCGCCGGCCGATCAAATCGAAGTCCTGGCCGAGGCCCTCCGCGGCCGCGACCTCGAGCAGGTTTATCTGTCGCCGGCCGCGCGGCGGGTGCTGCAGACCGGGCCCGAATAGGGCTATCGGAGTCGTGATGGCGCGCGCCGAAAATGCTGGCGAAGAGGTCCACCCCACGGTCCAGCGCCGCGGCCGCCAAACCGCCGACGATCGAATGCTCACCTTCCATTCGCGGCTGCGCGAGCGCGGACTGAAATCGACCGGCCAGCGCGACGACATTGCGCGCGTATTCTTCGAGCTCAGGCGCCATATCAGCGCCGAGGAGCTTTATGCCGAGGTCAAGAAGGTCAATCCGCACGTCGGCTACGCGACCATCTACCGCACGCTGAAGCTGTTAAAGGAATGCGACCTGCTCTTCGAGCGCCACTTCGACGAGGGGCAGGCGCGCTACGAGGTGGCCGGCGAACACCATCACGACCATTTCATCTGCGAGCGCTGCGGCAAGATCATGGAGTTCGAGAATGACGAGCTCGAGCGGATGCAGCAGGCGATCGCGCAGAAGCTGGGCGTCCTGCTGACCCATCACAAGTTGGAGCTCTACGGGCTCTGCACCGACTGCCGCAAGCGGCAATAGTTCTCCCGCTTACCGCGATAGAATAAATTCGCGCCGCACGGCGTGGGCGTCGATTTCGACTTCGAGGCCGGTCACGGGCGGGCGCGCATAGTGCCAATTCACACCGAGGCGCGCCGCGGCGCCGATCGCCGGCAGCAGCGTCGACGCGAGCATGTGATGGATTTCGTGGACGGTGTAGAGATTGACCATCGTCGCCCGATCCCACCCGACGCGCAGCTCGCGCAAATGCCCCGTCAGAGCTTCGATTACACATTCCAGCTTGCGCCGAATCCCATCGGCTGACGTATCGCCGGGCGCGACCAGTTCCCGCTTACCGCCAATGCCCGAGCGCATTTCGGCCGCGCCGGACAGCACGAACGTAGCTGCCTGACCGTCGGCGCCGTCCGATCGATCGGTGTAGAAGAAGCCGGCGAGCATCGCCTCGGACACCGGATTTACCTCCAGCGCGACGTTGGTGCGCGCGACCGGATTGGCGCCGTCGGTCTCGAGTCCCCACGCTTGCAGGCGCTCGAGGTACGGGCGATTGAACTCCTCGAAGCCTTTCGGCGTCAGCGCCTGCGGTATCCGCAGATGCATCCCGCACAGCGCGTCGATCGGGCGAGCGCTTGCCTTGAGATGGCGTTCGACCAGTTCAAAGCCTTGGGCGAGCGGCGCGAATGGGAGAATTGCAGCGTGTACGATTTCGAAACCGCGCTGCGCCGCACAGCCGGAGGAAAACGGTCCGCCGCCCCGGATGAAGCGGTAATTGCCCTTGACGTTCTCGATCAGCATTGGCGCGTCCTCCCTGAAGGCTCATCCCGTTGCGAGGTTCTTCAACCTAATCCAATTGCGGCACCAATTTGAATCGCAAATAAAGGCGAAAATCGGCCGCGGCCGGACCTGCGCTTTTCAGTAGTGGGTCAGTTTGAAATCCGCAGCCGTTGACGGGGCGATGCCTTCCGTGGCAGGTCATGCGATAATATCGTCATGGCTGAAATCCGCAAGAAGCGCCCGCGCGATTCGATTGCCCTCGCCAAGCTCATAGGCGACATCGCAACGGGACAGACTGAGGATCGCGTTGAAGATACGCGAAATCCAGCTGCGGTCGCACTCGGCAAGCTCGGCGGGGCAAAGGGCGGGAAGGCTCGGGCCGATAAACTGACGCCTGAGCGACGCAAGGAAATTGCCCAAAAAGCCGGTCAAAAACGCTGGTCAAAATAGAGGCTTCCTCACAAGCTGGCGACAAAATCCGCGCGAAGCTTTCGGACAAATTCATACATCTGCTTTGCACGTGGGTCGTTTTCTTGTTCTTCCGTAGGGGGTGTAGGCTCAGGTGGCAGTAAATCTTCCCGAATCGCAACTTTGCCGTTTAGAAGCTCATTCGCTTCAACATGTAAACGCAAGTAATAAAGTGCCAGTTTTGCTTGAGCCCATGGAATTGTGATTGCGATGTTTTGCCGGATTCTAGCTGGTTGCCCTATGGGTTGATCAAGCTGTCCGAAAACAATTTTCAAATCCCATGCACTCGATTCAAAATACGCATTGTTTGCGTATGCGGAACGAAAATCATCGGTGCGCTCATATTCCAGATCTGATGGCTTTTGAGTATTAGCTTCATCCGGCATTGGCTTCTCCAATTTGCTAAGCGACCTTTTGGCTTTGTCCCGATGCGTTCACATTGTAATATGGAAAATGGGCGACCGTTCTACTGATGGTCTGCTTTTGAAGTGCCTTTATTGAATCAGGCATAGCTCCACCTCTCGGCGCACTTTGGGCCGATGCTGTTGATTCAGCACCGAAAGGAAGCTCTTGCATCCAGGTTTTAAGCGGTTTGTTTAAATCAGTTGAAATATCTAGTTTCATATTTGTACCTGGCGCTGGTTGTGGCGTTGGAATGGTGTTGGCGGATTGGCCCGTTCTCATTCCCTCAATTAGGTTCGCGCCCGCATCCTGAGCCACCATATTTCTCAAGTGCTCAATGGCTAATTCTAGTTCCACGCCCATTCCAAGTAGCAAATCGCTAACAGTATTAAGCGTCCAATTCCCGGGAGCGCCTAGCAATCGATTAACAACTTCTGGTTTTCGACCGATGCGTCTCGCTAGTTCAGCTTGATGCAGGCCCCGATCTTCCTGACGTAAAAATTCAGCCAGAACAAGTTGATGGAGCCGACTTTGAAGTCGCGCTCTAAAATATTCGAGTTTGCCGACCGGAATTCGCTCGCCTTGTAAAATCTCAGTCAAAAACGACTGCGTTTGAGATGTAGTCATGAGGGTAGGCTCCACTGAAGGGCTGTGTAGTGAAGTGTCTGTTCCATTCTCCTTTGTACCGTACGATAAGTGCGTCCCAATCCTGATCATTCCTTAAGCATTCGTGAGGAAGCGCGAGCAGAGCAACGAATTCATCTTTTCCTACAAAGCTCCCAAAAATTCGCAGCCCCGGCTTGGGGTCTCGGCATCTTATCTCCCAGACTTCATCTGGCTCAGGATCTAACCTAGACATGAAGCATGTACTTTTTTTCCGAGGTGCCGATCTCACTGTTATTCGAGGATCGCTATATAGGCCATCGATGAATTCGTCGAGCTGCTGAACGGCCCGGCCCCATCGTCTTTCCCAAACCGGATCGCTCCATGGTCCCTTTAAAAGCATCGCGATCTCATTAGGGGCGTAGATTCTTCTGCGCTCCATCAACCCCGGGAAAGATTGTGTGAGCCGAACTAACCGCCCGTTTGACAAATGGGCGTTGATCTCATCTTGTATTGACATATAAATCAATAAAAGAGAGGTGTCAAACCGAAAATAAATCTAAACAGACCATAATACTTGGTCGTACAAGACAAAAGGTCTATATCTTACACATGAACAAGCTCGGCACGGCCAAGCGAGCACAGATGCTCGGCATGATGGTCGAAGGCGTCTCCATTCGCGCAATTGCTCGCATGACTAACGCCAGCAAGAATACGATTGTCAAGCTTCTAGCGGACGCTGGAAATGCCTGTTTAGAGTACCAAGACAAGACGCTCCGCAATCTCTCCTGTCAGCGCATTCAAGCCGATGAAATTTGGAGCTTCGTCTATGCGAAGCAACGGAATGTTCCCGAAGAAAAGCGCGGACAGTTCGGCTATGGAGACGTGTGGACGTGGACAGCGCTTGATGCGGACACAAACTTGATCGTCGCTTGGCATGTCGGACGGCGCGATGCGCATGCGGCCTACGAATTTATGAGCGATGTTGCGAGCAGGCTGACGAATCGTGTGCAGCTAGCGACAGACGGCCACAGAGCTTATCTGGACGCGGTTGACGGGGCGTTCGGTATGTCCATTGATTACGCGATGCTGGTAAAGCAATACGGGGCCGCGCCAGAGGCAGAAAAACGATACAGCCCACCCGTCTGCTTAGGCGCGGAGCGCACTGTGATCCACGGCGATCCCGATCCCGCGCATATCAGCACGAGCTACGTTGAACGTCAGAATCTTTCGATGCGGATGGGAATGCGCGAATTCACCAGATTAACAAACGCCTTCTCTAAAAAGCTCGAAAACCACGTGCATGCGCTCTCGATCTACTTCATGCACTACAATTTCGTACGCATTCACCAAACCCTTCGCGTCACGCCAACGATGGCGGCTGGCGTAACTGATACGCTATGGTCGCTTGAGGATATGGTGCGGATCGTGGACGAATGGGAAACATCTCAAAGGGAAGAAACTGCACGGAATTCTTTATGAAGATTCGGGCCCGTGATTTTCAAAAAGGCGTCCGTGCCTATGGCGCTGAGAATTACGCGACGGCGCACCGTCTGTTGCTCAGGTTCGCCGAAGAAGGCGATGCTGAAGCCCAGACGATGATCGGCTCGATCTATCAGCTTGGATTAGGTGGATTTCGGGTGAATGAAGATGAAGCTGCCAAATGGTATTTACTCGCCTCTGAAAAAGGCAATGGCCTAGCGTCCAACAACCTAGGCACGATGGCGTTTCTGCGAGGGAATCGCGAAGAGGCTATACGATACTTTCAGACGGCCAGAAATCAGGGTTTCCTGCATACCCCTTTGGTCCCTGCCAAATCGCCTTAAATTTCAAACTGAACCAGTGCCGCTTTTCATGGACAGTCGCCGCAAGACCTTAGTATGATGCAGCCTTGGCCTGACCGCAGCGCGCACTCTGGGAGATCCGTATGGAGCAGCAGGCACTCATGTTGAAGGGCTATCACGTCCTCGACTTCACGCATTTCGTCGCGGGCCCGACCTGCACGCGAATCATGGCGGAACTGGGCGCCGACGTGATCAAGGTCGAACGCTCACTCGAGGGCGACCATGTGCGCCAGCTCGGGATCATCAAAGACGGGATGAGCACCTACTATTTCCAGCACAGCCATAGCAAACGAAGCTTGGGTATCGACCTGCGAAATCCGCGCGCCAAGGAACTGATCCTCGCGATGATTCCCAAGATCGACGTCGTGGTCGAGAATTTCGCACCCGGCGTGATCGCCAGCATGGGCTTCGGCTACGAAACCCTGAAACAAATCAATCCCAAGTTAGTGATGTGCTCGATCTCGGCGACCGGGCAGACCGGGCCGCTGAGCAATCGCCCCGGCTACGATTTCATTGGTGCGGCATTCGCCGGTGTCACCGACCTGCTGGGCGAGGCGGATCGTCCACCGATTGTGCCCACGATGGCGATTGGCGACGTCTCGACCGGGGTCGCCGCCGCGATGGCCGTGGGCTACGCCCTGCTCAGTGCCGAGCGCAACGGCGTCGGCCAGTACCTCGATGCCTCCTTGCTCGACACCTACTTCCACATGCATGAACTCGCGGTGCCGGTGCTCTCGATGCGGCGCGGCACCTGGCAGCCCCGGCGCAACGGCTCGCAACATCCCG
This sequence comes from Binataceae bacterium (SeqCode), assembly GCA_050011435.1. Taxonomy (GTDB): domain Bacteria; phylum Desulfobacterota; class Binatia; order Binatales; family Binataceae; genus JADMIL01. The sequence continues at coordinate 42,103 of JBEKJC010000002.1, read as the reverse complement.
CGGGCAGTCCCACCGGCGTGTTCAAGGCCAACGGCGGCTATATCATGTTGCTGGTGCAGCAGCATGAGTTCCCGCGGCTTGCGCGCGCGATGGGTCAACCCGAGCTGGCCACCGACCCGCGCTTTTCGAGCAACGGACGGCGCGTGCACAACAACGCCGTACTCAAGGAAATGATTGAGAACTGGCTCGCGACGTTTCCCGATCGCGACTCGGCGGTCGCCGCATTGGATAAGGAACGCGTACCCTGCGGACCCGTGCTCACGCTCGAGGAGGCGGTCGATCATCCGCATCTGCGCGAGCGCAAGACCGTGCGCAAAACCAGCGACCCGCGCCTCGGCGAGTTCGATTTGCCCGCGATGCCGGTGAAGTTTTCCGCCTGGCCCGATCGAACCGACCTCAAGGCGTCGCTCGTCGGCCAGGACAATGAAGCGGTTCTCGGCGAGATGCTCGGACTTTCGGCGACCGAGATCGCGGAACTCTATGCCGCGCACGTTCTGATCAAGGCGCCGGCCGAGGCTCCGGCCGCGGCCGCCGCGTCCTGACCGCGCAAGGACGCGTATTTCGGCCCGCGGAAGCTTAGGCCGCGTGCTCAACTATGGCCGGGCCTTCACGGGCTGCGGCATCAATCCCGCCGGCAGGGGCGACCGCAAGGCGCTCACCGCCGCGCAGAAATGGAGGACCATCGGCAGATGGCAGAATGGACCGAGGAAATCACCCATATCGCGGGGACTGACCTCGCGATCGTCAAGGGCGGCAAGGGCAAGCCCTTACTGATTTTGCACGAGGAACTGGGACATCCCGGCTGGATGTCGTACCACCAGGAGCTGGCGAAGGAGCGCAGCCTCATCATTCCGATTCAGCCCGGCTACGGCAAATCGCCGCGCGTCGACCAAATTCGCAACGTCCACGAACTCGGCCTGTTCTACATCTGGGTGCTCAACGAGATGAACCTGGCGCCGATCGACGTCATCGGATTCTCGATCGGCGGATGGGCCGCGGCCGAGATGGCCACCGCCAACAGCAAGATCTTCCGCAAGATGATGCTGGTGGCGCCCTCAGGCATCAAACCGGCCGAAGGCGAAATCCTCGACATCTTCGCCGTGACGATCGGCACCCAGGTAAACGCAAACATCTATGACGCCGCCGCGACCCCCGAGTTTCGCAAGCTCTACGGCGGCGAGCGCACCCCCGAACAGTTCGAAGCGTTCGAGGAGGCGCGTACCGAAAGCGCGCGCATCGCATGGGATCCCATCTTGAACAACCCGACCCTGCCCTACTTCCTGCAGGGCGTGAGGGGATTGCCGACGCATATTGTCTGGGGACGCGAGGATGCCACGGTACCCGTCACCGCCGCCGAATCCTACAAGGCCGCACTGAAAAATACCGACGTCAAGCTGACCATTTTCGATCACTGCGGCCATCGTCCGGAGATCGAGAAGTCGGCGGAATTCGTCAAGCTGGCGCGCGAGTTCCTGGCCTAGGCCGAACCGAGCGGAAGGAGAATAGCGATGCACATTATGTATTTCACGGAACGTCCGTACCGCGACGTTCCCGAAGACGAAGTAATCAAGAACCGCAGTTTCTTCGGCGTGCCCAACCGCTTCTATGACGCCCACGTCGGCGCGCGGCTGTATAACGAATATCTCGACGAGGACGTTTACGCCGAGGAAGTCGGCTTCGACGGCATCATGCTCAACGAGCATCATGGCAACCCGTTCTGCATGGGCGCTGTGATGAACGTGGAGGCGGCGATCCTCGCGCGCATCACCAGCAAGGCGCGCATCGTGCTGCTCGGCAATCCGCTGCCGGTAGTTAAAAATCCGGTCCGGCTGGCCGAGGAACTGGCGGAAATCGATCTGATCTCGAAGGGGCGCCTGGTCCCCGGATGGGTGCGCGGCGCCGGCAGCGAGCAGATTTTCAATCAGGCTAATCCCGCCTACAACCGCGAATACTTCAACGAAGCGCACGACCTGGTGATGGCGTGCTGGACCAGGCCCGGTCCGTTTCGCTGGGAAGGCAAGCACTTCAATTTCCGTTACGTCAATCCGTGGGTGATGCCGTATCAGAAGCCCCGTCCGCCCATCTGGATTCCGGGCGTGATCAGCGCCGAGACCGTGATCTGGTGCGCGAAGCATCGCTACCCTTACATCGGGCTCGGCACCGCGCTGCAATCGACGGTCGAATTGTGGAACCTCTACGGCCAGACGGCCGCGCAGGAGGGCTACATGGCCGGCACCGAGAATTTCGGCTACCTGCAGCAGATCCACCTCGCCGAAACCGAGGAAGAGGCGCAGAAGCAGGGCCGCGCGGCATTGTTCGGCGGCGGCGCGGCGAATTTCTCGCGGCCCGAACACACGCTGCCTCCGGGCTATAACTCCAAGGAAGCGACCCGCCGCCTCGCCAAGCAGGCGACCGACTACGGCTTCCTTGGCATCACGTCGGAGAAGCTCAAGGAATCGCAGAGCGGCGACATCCGCCATATCGGCATCCCCAAACAGAATGGCGACACTCGCGAGAAGCTGCGCAGGGGCGATATCAGCGTCGAGGAAGCCAAGAAAAAGATCTACGCCAACTATCAGAAGGCGCAGGACGGCCTGCAGATCATCATCGGCACACCCAAGACCGTCATCCCCAAGCTCAGGCTGATCATGGAAGTGCTGCGGCCCGGAGTCTTCGGTCTGTTTCAGGCGAACGGACCGCTGACCACACAACAACGCCTCACGAGCATCCGCCTGATGGGTCAGGAAGTGCTGCCCGCGATGCGTGAAATCGCCAAGGGACTCGGCATCGTGGATCCATTCGAGCGCGAACCCGGCTCGCGTCCGTACACCGCGGGTACGCAGTACGACTCGCTGGTCGATCTCGAGGCACTGAAGCGGGCACCCAAACGCGATGAGTCGGTGCGGGTGTGATGGCACGGACGAATAACTCGGTAGCCAGCCAGGAGATGACGATATGATCCTGATGTATTTTACGGAGCGCCCCTATCGGGACGTGCCCGAAGACGAAGTAATCAAGAATCGCGCCTTTTTCGGCGTCCCCAATCGCTTTTTCGACCGCGAGGTGGGTTCGCGGCTGTACAACGAATATCTCGACGAGATGGTCTATGCCGAGGATGTCGGCTTCGACGCGATCATGCTCAATGAGCATCACGGCACGCCCTTTTGCATGGGCGCGGTGATGAACGTGGAGGCGTCCATCCTCGCGCGCATTACCAAGCGCGTCCGCATCGTGCTGCTCGGCAATCCGCTACCGACCTTCATGAATCCTCTGCGGATCGCGGAGGAACTAGCTACCATCGATTGTATTTCGCACGGCCGGCTGGTGCCCGGATGGGTACGCGGCGCGGGCAGCGAGCAGATCTTCAACGAGGCGAATCCCGCTTACAATCGCGAGCGTTTCGAGGAGGCTCACGATTTGATTATGGCGGCGTGGATGCGACCCGGTCCGTTCCGCTGGGAAGGCAAGCACTTCAACTACCGCTACGTTAATCCGTGGGTGACGCCCTACCAGAAGCCGCATCCGCCGATCATGATTCCCGGCGTGCTCAGCCCCGAGACCGTGGTGTGGTGCGCAAAGCATCGTTACCCCTATCTCGGACTGGGTACGGCGCTGTCGGCGACGGCGGAGCTGTGGAACATTTACGGCGATACCGCAGCCCAGGAAGGCTACGTCGCGGGTTCAGAAAATTTCGGCTATCTGCAGCACGTTTTCGTCGCGGAGACCGAGGAGAAGGCGCAGGAACTGGGCAAGGCGCATCTGTTCGGCGGTGGCCAGGGAGCGTTCTCGCGGCCCGAGCATACGCTGCCCCCAGGCTACAATTCGAAGGAAGCGACCAAGCGTCTGGCGCGCACGATGACCGCGGGCTCCGGCGGCTTCCTGGGCGTCAGTGCCGAGCAACTCGGACGCTCGAAAGCGACCGAAGAACCGGCCAATCTCCAGGCCGTCGCCGACAGCACGCGCCGGCGGCTCGCCCGCGGCGAGGCCACTATCGAGGAAGCGAAGGCCGCCATTTACAAGAGCTACCAGAAGGCGCAGGACGGCCTGCAAATCATCACCGGGACGCCCAAAAGCGTAATTCCGAAGATTCGCAAGATTCTCGAGGTGCTGCGGCCGGGCACTTTCGGCATCTTCCAGAGCCAGGGTCCGGTGAGCCTCCAGGATCGCATGACCAGCATCCGCCTCCTCGGGCAGGAAGTGCTGCCCGCGGTGCGCGAGATTGGTAAGGAACTGGGTATCCAGGATCCGTTCGAGCTGCAGCCCGGTTCGCGTCCCTACACGACCGGCGCCAAACGAGACCAGTTGGTCTCGCTGGAGGCGTTGCGCGCGAACGCCTGAGATCGAGATGAACGGCGCAGGCGCGAGCCGCAATGCGGCTCG
>JBEKJC010000002.1:0-37691 GCA_050011435.1 Binataceae bacterium (SeqCode) | reverse complement strand
GCCGGCGCCCCGACGATGCGGGCGGCGGCGGGCGGTGATAATCACCGCCCGCCGCGCGCGTTTTCGCGGGAGACGAAGGGCGCCGGTCACCGGCGCCCTTCGTCTCCCCGATGCGCCGGGGGTGCTGACTTGCGTCAGCACCCCCGGCGCGCAGTCTGCGGAGCGACGCCGCGCTCGCGCGGCGTCGCTCCGCAGACTACAATCCTTCGCGGCGGCATTCCGCTTGCCGTTGATCCTATAGCTACTTGAGCGAGGCACCAACTCCCATGACTGATGCAGGCAGCGCTACGGTTAATGAATCCGCCCGTCCCGGATGGCTCGCCGTCTGGATACAGGCAAGCCGCGCCTGGACCCTCGGCATGCCCTTCATGTGCATCTCGGCGGGCACCTTTACCGCCCTCTATACGGTGGGCGTGTTCTCGCCCTGGAAGTATCTGTTGGCGCTGATCGCCGCACTGGCGTTGCAGGCTGGCGCCAACATGGTCAATGACTATTACGACTTCATCAGCGGCACCGATTCGCCCGACTGGCATTCGCCCGAAAACTTCGGCCCCGGGCTGGTGATTCAGCGCGGCTTCCTCAAGCCGCAAGAGGTATTCAAGGGCGGCATCGTCTCATTCGTCGTCGGGATCGCACTCGGGCTCGTGCTGGTGTATCTCTGCGGATGGCCGATGCTCGTGCTCGGATTGATCGGTGTATTCGGATCATACTTTTACACGGGCGCGCCGCTCAGCCTCGCCTACCGCGGTTTCGGCGACTTCATGGTCTTCGCGCTGATGGGCCCCGGCTACGTGATGGGCGCTTACTATGTACAGGCATTGCACTTCTCCTGGAGTGCGTTCATCGCCTCAATTCCCATCGGATTACTCTGCTCGGGCGTGCTGCAGGCCAACAACCTGCGCGATATCGACAATGACGCCGCGCACGGCAAACGCACGATGGCAGTGATTCTCGGCCGCGTCGCCGCCGTAAAAGAGCTGCGGCTGTGCAACCTCGCCGCCTACCTGATGGTTTTGTTCGGCGTGCTCACCGGTCAATTTCCGTGGCTCGCGATCGCGGTCGCGATCACCATACCGCACGCACTTGAGGAGCTGCGGCTGGTCTCGGAGGGTCCTGATCCCGAGCGCCATAACCGCGCGATGGCTATGTCGGGCCAATTGCAGTTCGAGTTCGGCGCCTTCACAGCCTGCTTCCCCTCACTCGCTCTCTCCCCAGTAGGGGCGAGAAGATAAGGAAAGAAGCCATTTTTCACGCAGGGTGTTGAGTTGAAATTTAGTACCCTTGGTAATTTTCAGGGCTTCTCAACACCCTGCTAGAGCTTGCCCTCAGCCAGCGCTTTGTCGAGCGCGCCGATATTGATGTCGTGGCCGTCCGCCATCACGCGCAAAAATGCTTGCAGCCGGGCGTCGGCGATAGTGCCGACCTGCTCGCCGATTTTCCGCACGACCCAGCGCTGCCCGCGATTGAGTAGTTCGAGCTTGCCCTTCAGATCGCCGACGGCGCGGATCTTCTCGACGAAGTCGCCGGTCTTGGTGGACGGCGTGCCGCCGAGACGCCGCACGTGCGCCGCCAGTTCGCCGGCGTAGTAACCCTCGTCGTGACCGACCTTCTTGAGCAGTTCGCGCAGTTCCAGCGATTGCGGCTGATCGGTCAATTCGTGCAGCACGCGGCCGCCCGCGCGTTCCGCTTCCCCCAATGAATTCAGAAAACTCTCCAGCTCCGTATCCATGCTTGTGTGCTCCTCCCGATGTGGGCCACCGGCGATCCTGCCACTTATCGCCACAGACGCGATCACCGCAATCACATGACCGGCACGACCGGACAATAGACCTGCCCCATCTCCGCGTGTCGCGTCAACGCCTCGCGCACCATCCACAGCAGCGGCGCGATCGCGCGTGGCGCTTGCCATTGCGCGGCCGTTCCATAGATCTGTCCGCTCAGCAGTTTACCGAAAATCGACGGCTGCTCGGGTAATTCCTCGATCTGCACGCGAGTCCCCGGATCGAGCTTGGCCAGCTTCTTCACCTGATCGATCGCGTCGCCGAGGCCGCCCAGCTTATCGACCAGCTTCGCCTTTAACGCCTCATCGCCGGTCCACACCCGCCCCTGCGCCACGTCGTTGACCTGTGCGACCGTCAGATGGCGCTGCTTGGCCACGAGCTTGAGAAAATACTGGTAAGTGCCGCCCAGCAGTTGATCGCGAAAGATTTGCGCCTGCGCCGGCGTGAAGTCGCTGAACGAATCAAACATCAGCGCATTGGCGCCGCGCGAAACCGCCCCGCTCGCGATGCCGAGTGCTTTCGCTGCGCCCGCCATGTTGAACTTTCCGCCGAGCACCCCGATCGAACCGGTGATCGTCCCGGGATCCGAAATTATCGCCGCCGCCGGCGTCGCCACCCAGTAGCCGCCCGACGCCGCGTAGCCCGACATGCTGACTACCACCGGCTTCTTGGCCGCCGTCAGCTCGACCGCGCGCCTGATCAGTTCGGACGCGATCACCGATCCGCCTGGCGAATCGATGCGGAAGACCACGCCACGTATCCCGTCGTCTTCGCGCGCGTCCTTGAACGCCGCGACGATGTCGTCCGATCCCATCGCGGTCGAACCCGGCGACATGATCGGGTCGAAGCCGCCGGCGCCGCGCTGGATTGCGCCGATCCCGTAAATCACCGCTAGTTTGTCGCGGGTCCCCAAGTGCGGTGCGGCCGATCCCGCGTACGCAGTGTAGTCGATCACCTCGTGCTTCTCTCCGCGGTACTTCTTCACGCGATCGTCGAACTGGTCTTCGTATTCCAGGCGATCGAGCAGATGTTCCGCGAGCCCCGCACTGGCCGTCAACGGCGCGCGATCGACCAGCGCCCGCATCTGCTCCGGCGTAAGATGGCGATGCGCCGCCGTCTCCGTGATGATCTGGCCGAACATGCTCCCCGCCAGCGCCTCGTCTTCCTCGCGCTGCGCCGGCGTGTAGTCCTTCTCGGTGAAGATGTTCGCGGCGCTCTTGAACTTCCCGATCGACGCGAAGTTCGGATTGACCTTGATCCAATCGAGCAGCCCGCGCGCGAACATCTCGCGCATGCCCACGCCCAGGATGTTCAGCTCACCCTGCGGCATCATCGAGACTTCATCCGCAGAACTCGCGACCAGGTACGGCAAGTTGCCGTAGCCGCCCTCGCCCGCGGTCTCCATGTAAGCGGTCGTCCATTTGCCGTGGCCACGGAACTCCGCGATCATTGCGCACAGCTCCTGCGCCTGCGCGAGTTCCATCTCCGGATCGACCACCTTGATCGAGAGTCCGACGATTCGCTGGTCGGTGCCCGCCGCCTTCAGCGACCGCCGGATCACGCTGAGCGCCGTCTGATCGGATTTCATGAAGCCGAGTGGATTCGTCGTGCCGCGCTCGACCACCGCCCCGTCGAGTTGCACCTCGAGTACCGAACCCGGCTTGTAGCGATGCGACAGGTATTGACTGACGATCACGATCGCGAACAGCACCGCCATCATCAGCACGGTCCTGAGAAACCATCGCAGCAATCTCTTCAGCATACTCATCCTCGTGCCTGGCGGCCTGTGTCCAGGGCGGCCGGGCCAATCATAATCGCGCTCCGGCAGGGCGTTGATAAACCATGAAAATGCAGGATCGGTCTGCCGCCGATCTCAACGCCTGCGTGAAAGCCGGCTGCTTTCCCATACTTCTCTCCCATCTCGGGAGAGACAAGAGTGAGGGCGCAGGCGGTGGAAATACCTTTTTCAACCGCCTGCTGAGCTCGCGCAGTCGCGCGTCCCGGCCGCCTGCGCTTGAAAGCCGAACCGAAAATCCAAATGATAGCCAACCACAACAGCCCGGCTTCGGCCAGTCGCGACTTCTCGCCCGAAGCACCGGCACGGCTATCACCCATGACGCCCATGATTCGCATGATTCGCATCTCTCGATGAATCGCACCCGCGCGCCGATCGCTACGCCCGCCACCGATCGCCCGACACTCCTGTGCGAGCGCCCGATGGGCGCCGTTCATTATCGCATCATCGCGCTGTGCTTCGCCGCGTGGATCTTCGATTTCTACGATCTCATCCTCTACTCCTTCATGCTGGTGCCGATCGCGCGCGACCTCCACCTGAGCCAGGCGCAATCTTCGCTCACCCTCGGTCTCGCGCTCGCGATGACCGCTATCGGCGGCGTGATCTTCGGCTTCTTCGGCGATCGCTTCGGACGCAAGCCGACGATTATCGTCGCCGTGCTGATTTACGGCGTCGGCACCACGCTGTGCGCGGCCTCTCACGGTCTCCTGCAACTGCTCCTGTTCAGATCGTTTACCGGCCTCGGAATCGGCGGCGAATGGGCCGCCGGGCAGAGTCTGGTCGCCGAAACCGTACCGCCTGTTCGCCGCGCGCGTTACGCCGCTTACGTACAGATCGGCGCGCCTCTGGGCGCGATGCTCGCGGCCGCGGCCGGCGGCCATATCGAGCCGCTGATCGGATGGCGCAACGTCTTCCTGCTCTCCTCCGCGCCCTCCTTCATCGTCGCCTTGATCGTTTGGCGATGGTTGCCGGAGAGCGACGTCTGGCTGCGCAGCGGGGCGGCCGCAACCACCACGCCGCGCCGGCGATTCGGCGCCGCTTCGCTCGACGCCATGCGCCCCTTCCGCCGCATCATCGGACTGCTCTTCATCGTCCTGCTGGTGAACTCCGCCGCCTACTGGTTCACCTATACCTGGATGCCGAGCTACCTGCGCATCGCGCGCAAGCTCACTCCGCAAGCCAGTGGCAACCTGATGATCTGGATGCAGGCCGGAGCGCTGGTGGGATATTTCGCCTTCGGCGCGCTCGCCGATCGCTTCGGTCGCCGCCCGGTCTTTTCGGTCTATGCTTCGTTGATGGCGCTCGGCCTGTTGCCGGCGACCCTCTTGTGGAACTGGGCGTCAACCATCCACGGCCTGATTCGCGCCGCCCTGATCGTCGCCGGCTTCGGCACCGGCATCTGGTCCGGCGCCGGCCCCATGATCTCCGAGATGCTGCCGACCAGCGTGCGCAATACCGCCCTCGGCCTGCTGCTCAACGTCACCCGCGGCATCCAGTTCTTCACGCCGCTGATTATCACGGCGCTCAGCCCGCGTCTCGGCTTCGGACCCACGCTCGCGATCGGCGCGCTGTTCTCCGCTATCGGCGCGGTGATGGTTTGGCTTCTGCCCGAAACCCGTGGCCGCCACATCACCGATCTCGATCCGGCCTGAAGCCTCAGATGCGCCGTGACCTTGCGGCTACCTGGAAGAAGTCACCTTCGCGTCGTCGAAATATTCGTGTCCGGCATATCGAGTGAGCGTCAGGGTCGTCACCACGCGCGAGTTCTTCAGTTGCATCGCGGTACTGGCGGTAACACGTTCCGCCCGCACCCGCGGATAGGCGCCGCGGCCGTTAAGCGCCTCGCGCAGCACGCGGCCGGTGATGCCCGCCATCGCCGGCTGTCCGAGTATGACCGCGGCCGTCGGTGCGATATCGGCATTTCCGGTCGGCGCCGTATCGGCCACGCCACCGCGGAAGTCGGGGCCGATCGCCGCGCAGAAGTTGTGCAGCTCGCGCGCGCCCGCCGCGCCGTGCATTCCCATGCCGCTCGTGAAACGGTCCGCATCGGCATAGATCGCGCCGGGAATCGGATGCACCAGCGCGGCCGAATGGTTGGCTTGCGCCTCGGGTCCGTTCGGACCAATCGAAACAGCCGGATGCGACGGACCGGTCAACGCGGAATTGTCAAGCTCGGAAAGTTCGCGAAACGAAATGATCAGATCTGGAGCGCGCACGTTGTTCCCCAATCCGAAAGCGGACTCGTCGAACGTGCCCTCAATCGAACCCGCATAGCCGTGGACCCGGCCGAGACGCTCCCCGCTATCCGGATCGCGCGAAAACATCGGCCCGCTCCATTCCTGCGCCGCGGCATATTCCACGATTCGGCGCAGCACGTCGCGGCGCGCCTCGACGGTCGGAAAATCGCTCTTGGAAACATAGATTGAATCGCTGCCACCGTCCGGGGCAACCACGATTTCTTTGCTGGTCGTCGATCTCTTTAAGCCTGCCGCCACCAGCAGGCGCGTCAGCGGAACCATCGCCTTAATCGTGGCGAAGCCGTGATCCGAAACCACCATCAGGTCGGTCCGGTCCGCGATTCCGAGCGCCGCAATCGCCGTGCGAATCGCCGCCAGGTTGGCGTCGCAGGCATGCAGCGCGTCCAGCGCCGGCTGAGTTCCCAGTCCCGCCATATGCTGGGTCAGGTCGGGATTGTGTTGCCAGAAAACGACGAATGCCGGCTTGCCCCGCTCGGATGCGGCCTTGGCCGCGGGCAGCGCTCTGCTAGTCGCGAGTTTCGCGAACCATGCGTCCCGCGCAATCGCGGAGGCGTAGTCGCCGCGCTTCATCGGCGGCTCGTGCGCAAATTCAGCCAACATCGTTTGCGGCGCCGCCATGTCGTCGGCCACGAACATGAAGTTGCCTGCGTTCCCCGCGCCGCCCTCCGCTTTGGCGAAATCATCGTCAAACAGCAGCGTCGGGCCCTGCTTACCGATCACCGCCACGTAACCGCCCCCGTCCTCCACTTCCTGTGCGGTCGTGCGCAGCCCCAGCAAGCGCCCGTCGAAGGCGCGCGGCTCGTTCAATGCGGCCAGATAATGCGAACTCTCGAGATTGAGCGGATCATTGAGCAGTTCGCCCAGCCCCGATATCGCCGTCGCGCGGCTCATGTCGAGCACCGGCGCTAAATACATCATGTCGCCGTAAATTCCCGAACCGCCGGGACCTGCGCCCGTCGCGAGTCCCGCCGCGTCAACCATCGTCAACGTCGGGTAGATCGAATGATGCCGGGAAAAGCGCACGCCCGCACGTTCGAGCGCAAAAAGATTCGGCGTATTGACCTCATCGACCAGATCGGGCCGCAGCCCGTCCCACACCATCAGGACGAAGATTTTCCCGTGAGCGGGAAGCTCCCCCGCACCTGCGTCCTTCGCGCCTGGCGCCACGAAAGCAGCCACCGACGCCAGCGCCGCAATTGCGACGACCGCAACTGTCGCCGTCGCGCGCGTCACCACCGCCCACAACCATCTATTTTTCATCGTGAGGTGAATTACGCAGCCCGGCGAATGGAGTCAATCTCGCCGCGGTTAATTCACGGTGCGTAATCGCGATCGCGCCGCCCGCGCGGGCTCATGCGAAACGCTCGATCGGCACCGCGCCATCGCCAACTTACTCGCGGCGGGCCCAATGGCGTCGTCAGCGCAGCAGATGTTCGACCAACCAGTCGCGCGCCGCGCCGCTCGCTCGCTCGAAATCTTCGACATAGGCGTCGAAGTGGCCGCCCTTGAGCACCAGGATCCGCTTGGGTTCGAGCGCGCGATTATAGGCCGCGAAGGCCTCGTCGGCCACCGCCAGATGATCGCCCGCCGCGATCACCATCAGCAGCGGCGTCGGGCTGATCCGCGGCACGTAGTCGCGCGGTTCATATTCGCCGAGCATCTCGACCGTGCGCAAGGTTACCTCGTTGCGCCACGCGCTCGCCCGGCTGCGCCCGGTCTCGGTGAACCACCGCCACGAATCCGCCGTGGGCAGCGCCGCCGGCGCCATCGGATCCTCCGCCACCACCGGCATCATGGCGGGCGCCCCGCCCTTGAAGCGCGCCTCGCGATCGGCATCGAACTGCTGGCGCACCGCGGCCATCATGTCGGCCCGGATCAGCCGCTTCAGGTTGCGCGATCCGCTCACCAGCGGAACTTGCGAGACCACGCATTTGACTCGTCGATCGATCGCGCCGACCACCAGCACGTGACCGCCGCTATAGCTCGATCCCCACACCCCGATTCGATCGGCGTCGATTTCCGCGCGGCTTGTGGCCCACGTAATCGCGTGGCGATAATCGCGCACCTGTTGCCACGGATCGATCTCCTGGCGCGGCTCGCCATCGCTCGCGCCGAAATTACGATTGTCGTAAACCAGTGCGGCGATTCCCGCCCGGCTGAAGACCTCGGCAAAGCGGTCGAGATACATCTCCTTGACCGCCGAGAAGCCGTGCGCCATCGCCACCAGCGGCACGCGGCCCCGCGCGCCCTCGGGCAGATAGAGCCATCCGCGGAGAATTGTACCTTCGGCGTTGATTTCAATATCGCGGCGCATGATGTTGCCTCCGCGCGCGATGATAATCGAATCGCCCCGTGGCCGAAAGCGCACGGGCCATTACACGAAATCCCGCGGGCCCAAAAAAAAACGCGGCGGACGCTCGATGCGCCCGCCGCGAATTGGTTAGGCTCGATTTAGAGCACGTTGAAGTTGTACTGGAACTGCGCGGTCAGCAGGCTCTGCCCCTTCAGGATACCGCCCGCCTGTGACGTCGACTTGTCGCCCCCGAGTATTTCGATCGCCTGCAGCTTCATGAAGTACTGCTTGGTCCACGGCGGATTCAGCACCACCGACGGGAAGAGCAGGAACGCACGGCCCTTCGGATTGAAGACCATCGTCCATGCCGGCTCGACGTCGTTCCACAGCCACGACGTACCGACGTTGAGCAATGCCGATACGTTGTTCTTGATGTTGGTGGTGTTCTCGATGCCACCGCCCGTCCACGGTCCAAACGTCTCGAACATGCTCTGTGACGAATCCAGCGCGATCTCGTCGTAAAGCTCGACGTTCGCCGACAGGTTACCCGTCGCGGTCAACCACGGCGCATACGCCTGGTCGACGTCCAGTGCCAACATCCAGCTCGCCATGTCCGTATAGCGGACACCATTGGGATGCGCGATCGGATCGAAACTCAGCACCGACTCGTGGTTCGTATAGACCCCTTCCGCACGGCCAACAAGCGGGAGGTACTCGCCCACTGCTGACGGCATCGGGATCGGCATGTCAGCCGTCACGCCCACCTTCTGCATCGGGTCGAATCTCGCCCGAAACTGGTTGGTGTACTGCTGCCAGAAAGTGTTCGGATAGAGGTTCCACGCATTAAAGTAGAAGGCCGTCATTTCCACGCTACCGAGCAGCGTATGCGCGCGGAGGCCTTCCTCCCAGTTCGCCACCGTGGAGGCTGGTATTTTCCACTGCCCGACATCCACTGCTGTACCGTTGCCGAGAAAGTGACACGGCTTCTGCAGGGCCTTCGGAACCGGGTTGAACGGCTGACTCGCCGAACCCAGGTTGGTGCAATAGAAGAATTCATTGGAGAGCGGCGCACCGATTAAGCGAGCATTTTGCACCGGCTGTCCGTACGGCGAAAAAGGCGAACCGACGGCGATGGCGGTTCTGCCCGGATAGAAGGGGCCGGAGTTACTCAGATGAGCGCCGAAGCGGCCGGTCGGGTCGAAACCAACGCCCGCCGGGAAGCCGTTATTCACGCTGCCCGCGTTGACGTTGCACTCGCCGTCATACCGATGGTCCGCGTAGTCGCAGCTATTCCACATCGGCTGCAGGCGCGGCAGCAGAATACCCTCGAGAAAGTTCGAATTTAGCGGGCCCAGGTCGTGTCCTGCGGATTGACCACGTCGCCCACGCGAAACGCCAGCGACTGGCCCCACACCACGATCTGGTTGCCGACGTAGGTGGTCAGCGGCCCGGTCTTGTTCTCCCACCACGCGTCGCGAACCGTGTATTGATTGTAAAATTCGTTCGCATACTTGCCGAAGCCATTGGCGCTGTTAAACGCATACGGCGGCTCGTAAACGAACCACTCGCGCATGAACAGGTTGTTGTTATCGTTGAGCCGCAGGTTCTCGTCCACCTGTAGCCACGTGCGCGACACCGCCAGGTCATTGCGGCTGGTGGTGTATTCCCGCAGACCCGACGGGTTCTGCCACATGCCGAAGGTCTGGCTCAGAAACCCCGACACATGGAATCCGCTCAACCATGAATTTTCCGGCGCGCCGCCGCCCGCGGGCGTTTCCGGCAATACCGATGCCGTTGCCCCGGTTATGTTTAACCCCTGCGTCGGTTGGGCCGTAAGATCGCCCGCCATTGATTTCCCGGCGCAGAGTCCAACGATCGCCAGCGCTACTCCCAGCGCAACGATCTTTTTCCTGACTCCCCCGGACGAACACCCCACGTGCACTTCAGTCTCCATACGAATTCCTCCCTGCCTGACTGACACTGGAACCTCTTGGAGAGCGCGACACTCGGCCCCCAGTTTGATGATTCGAGCCCCTTGAACCTGATTGGACCCCGGCTGTGCCCTGTGTAGCTGATCGCGTCTTTTTGTGCTTGAGCGACGGAACTGCGGTTGCTCGATTGATCCCGCTTGGCGATCGGATTGGCTTGCTTCGGTCAACCCCAGGCCCCAGCCGCAATGGCTGGTCAGGTTTTGAAACGTCGGCCTATCTATTGAAGATCAGAACCTGAACAAATTGGACAGAAACTGATCGGACCCGAAGAGCCAAACTTATCTCGCCGCGGAAACTACCCTCGCGCCGCACCTCCCTCCGCCATCCTCACAAACGACTACTGCACTCCATCATCCGACTAATCCAACCGTTCTCGCGCGGCCCGCAGACTGAAATCCGCACGCACAACGGTTGCGCCCCGCTCCCGCATATAAAGTAAATCTCACGCACGGTGCGCAAGCGCGTCAGCCTATCTAGCAAAGATTAACCAGAAGATCAAATGTGCTTCATGCAACCGCAACTGGGTACTCGCGATGGCTTCGCGCCGTCGCACCCACCGACCCGCGGGCCGCAGCCCATCATCGATCCACCGCCACCTTGCATGTGGACGAATCGCCAGCCGCAGGCGTGCACTGCCAGGACCGTTTTGTTAGCTTTCCGCATGTGCTCGCAATGGGGAGGTGGATGTAGTGCGCATCGTTCTGATCGGCCAGGCCGCGTTCGCCGAGAATGCCCTCCAGGCGCTCCATGATCGCGGCCAAAAAATCGTGCAGGTCTTCGCCCCGCCCGACACTCCCGGCGCCCGCCCCGATCCGCTCAAGGCCAAAGCGCTCGAACTCGGTCTGCCGCTGAGTCAGCCGGCCTCCTTCCGCGCGGATCGCGAGTTCGATCAGTTTCGCGCGCTCGACGCCGACCTCGCCATCATGGCCTTCGTCACCATCATCGTGCCCGAGCGCATTCTTTACGCGCCGCGCTTCAAGACTATCTGCTTCCATCCGTCGCTCCTCTCGCGCCATCGCGGCGCCAGCGCGATCAACTGGGCGATCATCGACGGCGACGCTGAAACCGGCGTGACCTGGTTTTGGCCCGACCGCGGCATCGACACCGGCCCGATCCTGATCCAGCGGCGCGTCCCGATTGCACCCGCGGATACCACCGGCTCGCTTTATTTCAATTCGCTCTTTCCCCTCGGGATCGAAACCATGCTCGAGGCAGTTGACCGCATCGCCGCCGGCAACGCGCCCTCGACGCCCCAGGATGAGAGCCTCGCGACCTACGAGGCGCCCTGCCGCGACGAGCACGCCGCCGTCGATTTCAGCCGCCCCGCGCGCGCCGTCCACAATCTCGTGCGCGGATGCGATCCGCAGCCCGGCGCTTTCGCGACCCTCGCCGGGCGCCGCCTGCGCCTTTACGACGCGCTGCTCGAAGCCGCCGGCAGCGCCGCCGTCCCCGGCACCATCGTCGGCATCGATCGCGACGGCATGCGCATCGCTCTCCGCGACGCCTCGATCCTGGTGCGGCGCGCCCGCTTCGATCCCAGTCCGAAAAAGGTCGCGCCCGCGGAACTCGCCGCCGCCAACGAAATCGCCGCCGGCGCCAGGCTCGAATAGCTTGCGCGCTACGTCGTAGAACTGCCGATGCGTCTTTGTATCGGCACCTCCAAGGGCATCGTCATTCTCGACCCCGCCCGCTCAGGCCCGCCGCTGATGGCGCTGGCCGATCCCCCCTCGGTCTGGTGTATGGCGCAAGACTCGTTCGATCCCGCTCTGCTCTATGCCGGCTCGGTTAATAATGCGCAGGCCGGCAGCGCCCGCGGCCGCGGTGCGCTCGCGCGATCCGACGACGGCGGCCGCAGTTGGCGCGACATCACGCCCGGCGCCGTCCGCGACGAGGAAATCTGGTCGGTTACCGCGCCCCCCGACAGCCGCGGCGAGGTCTTTATCGGCACCTCCCACGCCCGCATCCTGCGCAGTCTCGACCGCGGCCACACCTTTGACGAATGCGCGGCGTTCCTGAAAATTCCGGGGCGCGAGCGCTGGGGCTTTCCGCCCCCGCCGCATATCCCCCACGTCAGATCCATCGCGTTCGATCGATCGAATCCGCGGGTCATCTATGTCGGCGTCGAGGAGGGCGGCATCTACCGCTCACCCGACCGCGGCCGCACCTTCGAGCCGCTCGGCCGCGGCATCTATTCCGATATTCATTGCGTTGCTCCCGATCCGGCCGATTCCAGAAGCCTGTTCGTCACCACCGGCCGCGGCTTTTATTGGTCAGACGACGCCGGCGCCTCGTGGAAATATCTCAAGGGGCTGAGCCGCTCGTACACCGTGCCGCTGCTGGTGGCCGACGGTGCGATCTTTATCGCGGCCGCCGCCGGTCCGCCGCCGCTCTGGCCCATGAGTCCCGACGGCGCCGATGCGCTGCTCTTCCAAAGCGCCGATCGCGGCCGCAGCTTCGCGCCCATGACGCGGCCTGACGGCTTCGTCTATCCTCTGCGCGGAATGGCCATGCGGCTGATTGCGAATCCGGAAAACGCCGATGAATTCTTTGGGGTGCTGACTGACGGTTCGGTGATCCGCGGCGATCGCGCCGCCGGCGTCATCCACACCATCGCCGAGAAGCTCCCGCCCGCTTACGACTTCGCCGCGATCCCTTGACCCGCCGGCGCGCTCCCGCGGGCCAGTCGTTAACTCGTCGGCGCGCCCGCAGTCCTGCCGTTCAGCTTGCCGCCTCCGGCTGCAACTGCAATTGGGCAGCCTTCTGCTGTGCCAATGGAGTCAGCGTCAGCACCGCGCAGGGCGCCGTCCGCAGCACCTCTTCGGCCACGCTGCCCAGGATCAGATGCGACAACCCTTTGCGCCCGTGCGTCTTGAGAACGATCAAGTCGGCGTCAACTTCGCGTGCAATCAAGACCACCGCCTGCGCAAGTCCGTGCTCGGACGCCGCCGCGGTGTGAATCTGGTGCTGCATTCCGGCCAAGTGGCGCGCGGCGATCTCCTCAAGCCGCGCCCGCGCCTTCTCCTCTCCGACCGAGTGTTCGTCCTCGGTCACCTCGGGCTCGCCGAGCGCGGGAAGCCTGTACGCGACGTGCAGCAAATGCAGAGTTGCGCCGTGGTCAGTTGCGATCTGCTTGGCAAGGCCGAGTGCCAGCAGTGACGGATCGTCGAACTCAATCGGGCACAGGATCGAGCGATAGGGATAAGCCATGGCTGCTCCTTCTTACTGATATCGAACTCATTATAGTCCTTTGGGATGGTCACCAGGAACGCGGTCGCGACCATCGGTGGGACCTGATTTTGGCCGCGCTCACGTGAGCGTGGAATCCACTCGGAGTCTCCGACTTGGGCACAGGGATCTATCCCTTCGGCGGTCGCCGCGGCCGGCACTAGAGCGACTCGCTCCCACAGGGGCACGCGGGGCGGCTGCTCACGGGAGAGGCGTTACGCCTCGGCTACCAAGTCGTTCTTACACCTCTCCAACCCGGCGCCCTAAGGAGGATTTTTAGGGTAGGCACAACCTTCCCGCGCCCTTGGGCGCGGGGCTTGCAATGTCGCTTGAAATGTGGGGTACCGCTGGTTAGCGGATTGAGCGGATGAGCGATTGCAAGATTTTGGTCAGCAGCGCGGGATCCACGGGTTTGGACAGATAATAATTCGCGCCGCTCCTTCTGGCCTGCGATTCGCTTTCGGGGCTGTGCTGTGCGGAGACGTAAAGAAGCCGGCCATCTGGGGCCCATCTGCGGACCTGCGCGAGTAGCCAGGCTCGTTCATTCTGGTTGATTTCGGAGTCATCTATCAGAACCAGACGCACATTGGGCTGCCGGAGGCGGCTTCCATGGTCCGCCGTGCCGTCGCCCCAGATTTCGGCGCTAAGGCCCATGTCTTTGATAACGGCATTGGCGGGGAGTAGTAGCTGGGGATCGCTCGAAAAGATTAAGGCCTTGGAAATCAAGGGGTTTTTGAGGGCTTGGGCCCTATTGTGCGCGCTGGAAGTCATTTTCTTCGAAGGTGATCCATTAGCTAGAACGCGTCGCACAAACCGTGCCGTTACTGCGCGGCGGCGAATCGTATTTATAATTACGCCGGGCATTTCCGTCAAGGAGTTACCTATCGCGAACAGCTTAGGAGCCCGCCTCAAGCCAAAAAGGCTGCGAACGGGGCTCATGGCTCAGGTCAGCCCTCTGTGAGCGGGTTGCCAGGTGTCGCGAAGCTATCTTCTCGCATCGTTAAGACCTACCAGCAGTCGCCTGAAGCTTTTCCGGAACTATGACGATCCTGGTGCGCCCTTCCTGAGTGATCGCGTTCTGTGCCACAAGCTGCCTGAGGCAGGTGCTGACCTTTGCGCGTGATCCCATCACAAGATCAGCCAAATCCTGATGAGTCATGTCGATGCTTAAGGTCTTTTTTCCGCGGTGTTGCACACCGACTTCAGCACCGAGATCGAGTAATGCAAGAATGACGCGCTCCTTGAGGCTTTGCTCCATGAAGGCGGAATGGCGCACCAAAAGTTGCCACCAGCGACCGCTGGTGAGTGCTAGTGCATGCCTAAAATTGCTGAATGGCAGGCCTACGATATCCTGGACCAGCGTTTTAGGGTTGAGCAGTCCGATTCGGCAATCCGTGAACGCTCCGAATCGAAGATGGGTGCGTGCGTCGATGAGCAGAGGAGGAATCGCCACGATATTGCCAGGCCCCAGAACCTCGAGCAGAACCCGTTCGCCCTTGCGATTAAGGCAAGTCAGCCTCGCGATGCCGGATAGTAGGACATATATGTAGCCCTTTGAGTGGCTCTCCTCGTAAATGACGGAGTGTCTCTCAAAGAGACGAACCACTATCCGGTCAGCCAGAACATGCAACCTGCGCAGAGGCAACCGGGCAAGACCTTCGAGCGTGGCCAAGCTCTCCACGACTTCGTCCCGCCTTGATTGCCGTGGTTCGGCCGGAGCGCGTTCGATAGATTTTGCACGTTTAGCGGAGACGCGTGATGAAACCATGAGTCATCATAGTCCACACCGAGCTGTCCGACTAACGGCGGTCAACTGCGCAGCATGCGAATCATTCTGGCTCATTGCACGATTGAGGCGGGCCCGGTAAGCGACGACTTTCCACTAAAGCAGGCAGCGGTACGAGAGCCAATCGCTCCGGTTGTGCCTGAACGCCGCAGTGTCCTATAGTCGCGAACGACCATTGTGCCACAGGGAACAATCGCGTGCACGCCGAAGGTCGGAAGGTTAATCACATCAGTGATTAGTGAGAGCGCAGAGATGATAAAGAGGCCTGGATCACCGACGAGTGCTCCTCGTCACTTCCATTTGCTATGGGAGGATGATCTGGAAGATCTGCGTGAAGTTCTGGAAGCGATTCTCAAACGTCGCGACGAAGTTGTCCGCCGCTGGTACCAGCTTTATGTCCTGCATTTTGGCGACGCGCGGTGCCTGTCCGAGGCGGAATTCACAAGGATTTTCGCTCCCGCCATCGAACGCAACAAGTCAGCTCTGCTCGAAAACGACATGGAGAGGTACGCCAGCGAGGTCATCGGTTTGGGCGAGGCGCTCGCCCTGCGGGGCGTTGCGCTTGAGGAGGTGATCGCTTCGCTTCATCTGTTCGAGGAAAGCGCGCACAGCGTGTTCCCTCAGGACCCTCCGCCGCCCACCCACATCTACACTCTGTTCGACAAGCTGAGCCATGTGCGAATCATCCTGTTGGTGAGCGCCTATTTCCGTCTGCGCTCGGCGATAGCCGGGGAGCGCATCGCGGCGCTGGAGCGCGAAGCGGCGCGGCTCCCGATTGGCAGCCGCGTTAGGTTTCGCGGACTGGTGGGCGCAACTCACGCCATGCGCGAGCTCTACGATCGAATCGAGGCCACCGCTCGCACCCGCGGGACTGTTCTGATTGTCGGTGAAAGCGGTACCGGCAAGGAGCTGGTGGCGCACGCGATTCATGACAGCGGACCAAAACAGGGGCTGCCCTTTATCGCGTTGAACTGTGCCGCCATCCCAAAGGACCTGATTGAAAGCGAGATGTTCGGCTACAAGCGCGGCGCCTTCAGCGGCGCGAACGTCGACTACGCGGGGCTGTTCCGCGCCGCCGACGGCGGGACCCTTTTTCTCGACGAAGTTACGGAGATGAGTCCCGAAACCCAAAGCAAGCTGCTGCGCGTGATTCAGGAGCGCGCGGTGCGTCCGGTGGGCACGACGCGCGAACTGCCGGTCAATGTCCGGCTTATCGCCTCGACCAACCGTGACCCAGAGCAGGCCGTGGCGGATGGCCAGTTGCGTCCAGACCTTTATTATCGCTTGCAGGCGTCGGTGCTGAGGGTTGCACCGCTGCGCGAGCGGCGCGAGGACATCCCGCTTTTGGTCGAACATTTCATCGCGGTCTTTAACGAAAGATTCGGGCGCGATGTGGCGGGCATTGAACCCGCGGCGCTGCAAGCGATTGAGCACCACTCCTGGCCGGGCAACGTCCGCGAACTGTCCAACGCGTTCGAAGGCGCGTTTACCTTCGGCAACGGCCGGTCACTCAGGTTGGAGGACCTGCCTGCGGCGATCAGTGCGGCGGTCCCGGCCCCACTGATCGCCGACGATCCCAGGGATGGCCGTGGTTTGGCGTCGGGCGCACATCCGGCCAAGCCCGTTTCAACCTTTGCTGAGGCGGAGCGCGACGTGGTTCAGCGCGCCTTGGAAAGCACCGCCGGTAACCGGCTTCAGGCGGCCAAACTTCTTCAAATCTCACGCAAAAAGCTCTATGCGATGATTGAGAAACACGGCTTGTAACAGCAAAGCCGAAAAGCCCATCGTGCTGGAATGCCGATCAGGGCCTCATTCCACCCGAGGCTGGCCCGGCAATCACGAATTGCACTGATTGGCATGTCACCAAAGGGGCCCTCCCCCCTTTTTGTGTCCCCAAAAAAGGGGCAAACGTCCATAGCGATGGGAAAACACTTTGTTTTGTGCTTGGCACGGTCGATGCTGAAGAGTTCGGGGCGCCAGCAGACGGTTCTGCCTCCACGCCAGTTTCGATCAAACTGAAGCACGCAAGTCAGTCCGGAAAAGGAGTCCTCGGGTGGAACAAACATTAAGCTGCGGAGAACAAGAGCGGGCGACGGTCATCCTGGCGGGAGGCGAAGGATCGAGGTTGCGCTCACTGACCCGGCGGATCATGGGCCGCCACGTGCCCAAGCAATTCTGCCCCGTGCTGGGAAAAGAGACCCTGCTTGAGCAAACTTTGCGGCGGGCGTCGCTAAGCGTCGAGGCGCGCGCGATCTCAGTGATAGTCACGCGCAGCCATGAACCTTTCTACTCCCCGCTCGCGCGCGACCTACCGGCCCGTAATCTGGTGGTCCAGCCGCAGAATCGTCGAACCGCCCCGGCTATTCTTTACTCCCTGCTACGGCTGGCCGAACTGGCGCCACGCGCTCAGGTAGCCATTTTTCCTTCCGATCACTTCGTTAACGATGACCGGGAATTTATGCGCCATGTCGACATGGCGTTCGCCGCGGTCCGTTCGCGCCCCGAACTGACCGTGCTTTTGGGTATTCAGCCCGACTCGCCTGAAACTGGGTACGGCTGGATCGAGCCTGCAGTCGGGGTGCGAGACACTTCGGCATTCATGGTGCACCGCTTTTGGGAAAAGCCGCCGCCCGAGTTGGCAGAGGAACTGCTCGTCCGCGGCTGCCTGTGGAACAGCTTTGTGATGGTGGGGCAGCTATCGACGCTTTTGGGTCTCTTCATGATCGCGCTGCCCAATCTGTACCTCTCCTTCAAGAAGATTCAGACGATTTTCGGCACGACCTTCGAGGAGAAAACGGTCGAGCGGCTGTACAGCGATCTTGGCAACGCGAGCTTCTCGGACGAGGTGCTGGCGCGGCACCCGGTAAACCTGGCGGTGCTCCCGGTCCGCGGCGTGGAATGGAGCGATCTCGGAGAGCCGCGCCGCGTCATGGATACATGCGCCCGCATTGGACTTCGACCGCAATGGGCCGCTGCATAGTCACGAGCGAACGCGTGAGCCGCGCCAACAGATGGGCGGGCGGTCTCAGTGCGCTGGCCCGACGGGGTTTCGGCCAAGCTGCCGGGGCTCGTTCATCCCCGCAATCATTCCGCCTTGGAAATAAATCTCGTCTGATTCTGCTCGCCGCGCTGAGCTTGTTGCTAGCGGGGAAGCCAGCCGTCGCAGACCCTCATTCCAATCACGCCACTCAAGCTCGCGAGCAAGTATGCAATGTCCCGGCGGATTTCTTCCTCGGAATGGAGGATTATCCGAGCGCAATCCGCTTGCATCGCCAGGTCCTTGCACATGATCCGCAAACTGCCCTCGCGCATTACCACTTGGGCTTCGCCTACGGAATGGTGGGCCGCCGCCAAGAAGAGTTGAAGGAGTATCGGCAAGCAGTTTCGCTCGGCCTAACCGATTGGACCCTGTTGTTAAACCTTGGCTTGGCTTATCTCGAACAGGGCGAACCCAAATTTGCCGCAGACGCGCTGAGACTCGCGATACTTGTTGCGCCGCAGCATCCGGAATCGCATCACGCTCGGCCCATCTTTCGGGTTTCTCCAGCCTGGTCACGAGTTGTTTTTGCTCGCGGCCACCGGTTGAACGGCTTCGCCGTCGCGTGCGGCCTGGCCGACATTTATAGCGATCATCTCGCCGCGTAGGACGTTGCCGCTGACCTCGACCCTGTAACCGTTGTCGTGCCCGAGACTTACCTCGACCAGGTTAAGGCGGTTGTCGCGCACGACCGGCAGGTACACGTTGTTATCACGGAAGACGAGGGCATCATCGGGAACCGTAATGCCTGCAGTCGTGACCTGCGCGGTCATTTTCATATCGGCGTACATTCCCGGATAGAGCGATCTATCCGGATTTGGCAGATCGACCTCGACCAGCATCGTGCGCGTGGTCTGATCGAGAGCGTCGGGATGGCGGGTCACCATACCCGCGTAATTGCGATTGGGAAACTCCGTCACTGTAATGCTCGCCGGATCGCCGTCTTTTATGAACGGCGAAAGGCTTTGCGGGACGTAGGCGTAAACCCTCAGCGGCGCCATCGTGGCAAGCGCGACGATCGGCGAATTGGTTGTGGTTGAGGACGGCGTGGTCGATTGCGGAATCAACGCTCCGGGGTCGACATAGCGCGCGGTGACGATACCGTCGAAAGGCGCTCGCACTATCTCATACTGTTGCACAGCGAGTTGTTGTTCATACGACGCTTTGGCTTGCAGCATCGTGGCATGCGAATCGTCGGCCGTTTGCTGCGGAACAACCTCCTGGCGGACGAGTTCCTGGTATCGGCGATCGGTCACCGACTGGAGCCAATAGTAAGACCGGGCATCGGCAACCTGCTTGTCGGTTTCCGGAGATTCGATAATCGCGATAACCTGGCCCGCCTTCACGTGATCACCCTTGTCGACACTGATCGTCTTCATGTAGCCGGCGACTTTTGCGTAGACAGGGGTTTCAATATAGCCGTGAACGCTGGCCGGGAGACTGATTGTTCGCGACGGGCTGCCGTCGGCAAGTTGCATCACCAGCACATGTGGTCCGCGAGCGACGGACTTGACCAAATCGTCCGTCTGGCGACGGAGTTGTACCTGCCGGGCCATCACCAGCCCCGCCGATGCGCCGAAGACGCAGAGCAGAACCACGATCCATGCAGTCAGAAACCGCCAATTGAACCGGTGAAGCTTACTATCGATATCTCTTTTGGATGCCACTTCCGTAATCCTCCCTATGTTCAGGCTCCGGGCTGGTGGATGGCGGCGATGCGCGCATCGCGCTCTTTCTTGCCAATCAACGTTCGACTGAAAATCGAGTAGACTGCTGGCACCACGAACAGCGTCATCAAGGTCGCGGCGACGAGTCCGCCGATGACCGCGCGGCCGAGCGGCGCGTTCTGCTCGGAGCCGGTGCCGATCGCAAGCGCCATCGGCAACATGCCCAGAATCATCGCTAGCGCCGTCATTATGATTGGCCTGAAGCGGACGTGGCCGGCCTCGATCGCCGCCTCGAGCGGTCCCATACCCTCTTCGCGCATCTCATTGGCGAAGGTGATCAGCAGGTTGCCGTTGGCGACGCCCACGCCGACCGCCATGATCGCGCCCATCAGGGATTCGACGTTGATCGTCGTGCCGGTCAGCACCAGGATCCAGACCACACCGGCGAGCGCCCCGGGAACCGCCAGTATGATGATGAAGGGCTCGAGCCAGGATTGAAAATTCGCGACCATCAGAAGATAGACTAGGACGATTGCGAGTATCAGGCCCTCCCCCATCGTCGCGAACGAATTGTGCATCGCCTGGCTTTGACCGCGAATCACGATTTTTGTGCCGGCGGGCAATCGGCCGAGACTGTCGATCACTTTCTGCACGGCGTTGGTGGTACTGCCGAGATCGCGCCCGCTGACGCCGCAGTCCACGTCGATTACCCGCTGCACGGTGTAGTGAGCGACCACGGCGGGATCGATGCCGTGATGAATCGACGCGACGTTGCCGAGGAACTGTACTGCAGTGCCGGTTGGAACGGTGGACCCGTTCGTGAGCGGTATATTGGCGATTTGGTCAATTGAGTGAGTTAACTGAATAGGCGTTTGCGTGACGACGTTGTAATTGACGCCGTTGACCGGATCGAGCCAGTAGTTCGGCGAGATCAGACTATTGCCGCTCAATGACGAAAGCAGTCCGGAAGCGACTTGCTGTTCGGTTACGCCGAGTTCGAGTGCTTTGGCGCGATCGACATCGATCTTGAACGATGGATAATCCAGGGGCTCTGCGATTCGCAGATCCGTGACGCCAGGAATCACCGACATCTTAGTGGCGAGCCGCGCCGCAATATTGTAATCGGAATTGAGATCGTTACCGGATATCTGTGCGTCGATCGCGGCCGACAGCCCGAAGTTCAGGACTTCGTTCACAATGTCCGCCGCCATGAAGTAGCCCTGAACGTTGGGAAACTTCACCGCCATCATTTCGCGGATCCGCTGCTGGTAAATCGCGGTTGGATGATGCTTCGGCGTTAGCTGGATCATGATTTCGCCGTCCTGCGGGCCGAGATTGTCGCTGGGGAAGAATGCGATCGCGTAGGGTTGCGGCAAATCGATATCGTCGCTGATTTGCTCGAGCTCATCGGCGGGGATGATTTGCCGGATGGAGCGCTCGATTTCATCGACGAGCAAGGTGGTCCGTTCGATTCGCGTTCCGCTCGGCGCGCGTACGTGCAGCTTCATCAGGCCCGCATCGACGGTGGGAAAGAAATCCTCACCGGTCACTGTCAGCAGCGGCAACACCGCGGCGATCAGAAGGGTGACGCATGAGAGCGAGAGCCCTCGATGCGAAATGAATACCCTGAGCGCCGCGATGTAGTGTTGCCGCAGTCGCTCGAAGCCGCCCTCAAAGGTGCTCAGGAAGCGGCTCCAGTGATCGGCGCCATGATTCTCCTCATGCATCTCGGGCAACAGATGAGCGGCCATCGTCGGCACCAGCGTGCGCGACAGGAGGTACGAGGTCAGCATGGCGAAGACCACGGCCAGCGCCAGCGGAGTAAACAGAAAGCGCGCAACGCCGCCCAGCAGCACCACTGGGAAAAACACGATGCAGATGGCAAGCGTCCCAACGAAGGTTGGCGTGGCAATCTGCGATGCGCCATCCAGAATCGCAACGAGCAGAGGCTTCTTCATCGCGTGATTGCGATGGATGTTTTCGATTTCGACGGTCGCGTCATCCACCAGCATCCCGACGGCGAGTGCAATTCCGCCCAGCGTCATCGTGTTGATCGTCTGGCCGGCGAGCTTCAGGCACGCGATCGAGGTCAGAATCGAAAGCGGGATCGACGCGACGACGATCAACATGCTGCGCGGAGAACCGATGAACACCAGCACCATCAACGCCACCAGCGTGGCTGCGATTACCGCCTCGCCCACGACCTCCGATAGCGAGGCGCGCACGAAGGTGGATTGATCGAAGGTGAGCGCGACCTTGAGGCCTTTGGGCGCGACCGCGAGAATGTCCGGAATGCGCGCCCGCACCGCGTCGACCACCGCTAGCGTCGAGGCGGCGGCATGCTTGATGACCAGCAGAAAAGTGGCCGGCCTTCCATCGATACGCACAACGTTCTCTTGCGGTTGATGGGTATCGCTGACCGGCGCAACATCGCCCAGAAACACCGGGATACCATTGACGACCTTAACCGGCAGATGGTTGAAGTCGGCCACTCGACGCGGACTCATGTTTAGATCGACGTCGTACTCGTAATCGCCCATGCGGGCGGTGCCGGACGGGATTACCACGTTGGTGGTCGCCAGCGCGTTGCCGATATCCACCGGGGACAGGCCATTCGCGTACAGTTCCCTCGGATCAAGATTCACGACGACGGCGCGCTGCACGCCTCCGATCGGTGCGGGCGAAGAAAATCCGGGGATCGTGAATAGCTGCAGGCGAATGAAGTTCAGGCCGTAATCAAAGAGTTGCTCTTCCGAGAGCGTATCGCTGTAGATATTCAGTTGCGCCACCGGAACATTGGCCGCGTTATAGGAGATAATGTTTGGCGGCGTGGTGCCGTTGGGTGCCTGGCGCAGAATCGTTTCCGAAACCGCATTGATTTGCGCAATCGCCGCACCGATGTCGGTGCCCGGCTGGAAGTAAACTTTAATAATGCCGATCCCGAGCATCGACTCTGACTCCAGGTGCTCGATTCCATCTACGGTTGTGGAATAGCCGCGCTCGCTTATGATCACCAGTCGGCGCTCAGTGTCGATTGCGTTGAGCCCCGGATAACTCCAGACCACCATCACGACCGGCAGATTGATCGCGGGGAAGATATCCACGTTCATCAGGCTGAACGAGAGGACCCCCATTACGAGCATGAGCAGTGCCATCACCGCCACCGAGAGCGGACGCCGAAGTGCCAATCTGACCAATGCCATCATGGGAATATCTGTGCCTCGATCAGGAGGCGTGAAAAATCACCGCACGGTCTGTGCGGTGATTTAGCGTCAGTCTGGTCGAGGAAGCGGAGGAACTCGGGCAGGTCGCGCGCGATGCGATTATGCGATGAATCTTAAGATTGGATTTTAGCAGAGCGGATACGGAAATCCGCCGCCAGGCAGGCCCATCGGGCTGGGCCTCGATACCACCATCGGCTGAGTATAGGGCATCATCCGAATCAATCTGGCCAAGGGAATTGCTGGGTTACCGCCGCTCCACTGTCCGGCTGGAAGATCGGCGCGTTGACGCTCCAATGGTATAAAGCGACGAACATAACACCGTAAAGCGCCGCGACAATTGCGACCAGCCCGAGCCATATGGCCACCTCGATAGCGCGTTCACTCAGGTGATTGAAACCCGGGTGATAGACGATGCGAGGCATTGCTGCGGTTCGCGGCCACGGACACATTTCACCTTGTATGGTTTTCATATTGGCATCCCTCATTCACCCAATGGGCGTGAAAAAGGCCGCAACAGTTTGTGGCGTGATTTTTCACAACGAGAAGATCTCGAAAAATGCGCCGCTATGGGATTCGCCATCGCAGATGGAGCTATCGGTTCGATCGCGATCCCGATGGATCTTCGAATCTGGACTGTTACTGATTTCGGCGCGCCGCTGAGCGTGACTTCAGGATTGGGCAGGTCGCCGGGTATCAACCAAGCGACCTGCCCGAGTGACTAGGACACGATGAGCTCGTTTCCCACGACGGCTACCGTTCGGCCACTACCTCCGACAACAGCCATGATCGGCATCGCGTCGGTGGCCTCAGTTCCGGACGCTGTGATGCGGGTCGATGACGAATTTCTTCGGCACGCCCGAGTCGAATGACTGATAGGCCTCGGGCGCCTGCCCCAGCGAAATCAACTCGACGTTGACCGCCTTCGCAATCTGGATGCGATCGTGAAGGATCGCCATCATCAAGCCGCGATTGTACTTCATCACCGGGGTCTGACCCGTCGTAAACGAATGGGACTTTGCCCATCCGAGTCCCAGCCGCATCGTCAGGTTCCCGCTCCTCGCGGCCGCGTCCTTGGCGCCGGGATCTTCCGTGACGTACAGACCGGGGATGCCGATCGCTCCGGCGGCGCGTGTCGCTTCCATCAATTGGTTGAGCACGATCGCCGGCTCGTCCTTGCCGCCATGCCCCTTGGCCTCGAAGCCTACGCAGTCGACCGCACAATCCACTTCCGGAACCCCCAGAATTTTCTCCAGCTGCTCGCCGATCGAACCGCCTTGCGAGAGATCGATTGTTTCGCAGCCGAACGAGTGGGCGTGTTCAAGCCGTGCCCGATTGAAATCCGCGACGATTACCACCGCCGCGCCGAGCAGGAATGCAGCCGATGCGGCGGCAAGTCCCACCGGGCCCGCGCCCGAGATCAGCACCGTCGAACCGGTGGTCACGCCGGCGCTGACGCAACCGTGATAGCCCGTCGGCAAGATGTCGCTGAGACAGGTCAGGTCCCTGATCTTGGCGAGCGCCTGATCCTTGTCCGGAAATCGGAGCAGGTTCCAGTCGGCGTACGGTACCATCACATATTCGGCCTGTCCCCCGATCCATCCGCCGAGATCGACGTAGCCGTAGGCGCCGCCCGCCCGGCCCGGATTCACGTTGAGGCAAACGTCGGTATGGCGTTCCTTGCAATTGCGACATCGTCCGCACGCGACGTTGAATGGCACCGAGACCAGGTCGCCTTTGCTGATAAATTCAACGCCGCGGCCGCATTCGAACACTTCGCCGGTGATCTCATGCCCCAGGACCATCCCAGGCGGCGACGTCGTGCGTCCGCGCACCATGTGCTGGTCGCTGCCGCAGATATTGGTCGTGATCGGCCTGACGATGACGCCATGATCGATCTGCTATCCTTGTGGCGTTTTCAATTCGGGGTAGTCGATGCTTCGCACCTCGACCTTGCCCGGCCCGAGATAAACCACTCCGTGATTGGAAGCCATGAGATCTTCTCCGTTGCTCGGTTGTCGTGTGACTCAAGACTCGTGAATTACTTCGGACAAGAACCACGTCCGGCGCTCCGTCTCATCGATCCAGTTCTCGATCAGGCTGGCCGTGGCGACATCGTCGCGCCGATCGCAGAGTTCATGTGTCGCGCGCAGGCTTCGCGTCAGCTCCTGGTTGTCGCCGCGAAGCTCAACCAACATGTCGTGCGGCGCTACGAATTCCGCGTTGTTGTCCGTAATGCGCTGATGCCGCGAGATATCGCTGATCGACCGGATCGTGGTTCCGCCGAGCTTGCGCGCGCGCTCGGCAATCTCGTCGATCATCGCGAAGACCTGCGTCGCCTGCTCGTCCAGCAGCAGGTGGTAGTCGCGAAAGTGCGGACCGCTCATGTGCCAGTGGAAATTCTTGGTCTTCACGTAGAGCGCGAACACATCGGCGAGCAGTTTGCGCAGCGCGACCGATATTTCCACCACCGCGTCGCCGCCGAGATCGCTCATTACGTCCGGAAGATGCTTCATTTGAGTTGCGGAATTAGATTTCATTGCCTTGTTCTCCTTTTTCAGAATTTAAAATCGCCAAAAATTTGGCTTACACGCTCGCTTTTGTTGCTACTGGCTCGGAACCCGCGCTGGCTGCTCAACCGGATTCGCGCTGGCGCCTGAAGCCGACAACTCGCGCATTTGCACGATGACGCTCGAATAATCCTGCTCGGGATGTTTAGCGGCCTGCGCGACGTTCATCTGGTAGGCGGCTGCCGTTGCCGGCATCGGCACTCCCGCCGCCGCCGCGCGCTCCATGACCAGGCGAAAATCCTTGTTCATCAGAGCCATCGGGAACTGCGGCGAGTAATCATCGGCCGCTGCGCGCAGAAGCTTGTTCTGTTGAGCGGGCGCAATCACTGCGGTTTGAGAGAGCACTTTCAGCAGATGCTCGCGCTCGAGTCCCAAACTTTCGCCGAGCGCAAGCGCTTCGGCGATCGCCTGCATGCTCACGCCCAGCACGGCATTGACCACCAGTTTCATCGCCGTGCCGCTGCCGCTGGGTCCGAGATGGAAATGCTGCTTGGCCAGGGCGCTGAAAATCGGCGCGCAGTCCGCAAAGGCCTGTTCGCCGCCGCCACCCAGGAGTGTGAGCGTGCCGCTTTCCGCAAGCGGAGGGCCTCCGGAGATCGCGACATCGAGCACTTCGACGCCGTGCGCCTTGCCGCTACGCGCTAGTTCGCGTGACGTTTCGGGCGAGATGGTGCTCATCTCGATTACGATGCTACCCGGCAAATACGCCTTCGTCGCCTTCGTATACGCCACGCACCGCTTCGTCATTCGACAGGCACGAGATGATTACGTCCGCTTCCATGGCGAGCGTTCGCGGACTTGGCGCCATCGCGGCCCCCTGCACGGCAAGGCGCTCCTTTTTCTCCCGCGTGCGATCGAAGACCACGACTTTGAAGCCCGCAGCGATTAGCCGCTTGGCCATTCGCGATCCCATCGCGCCTAGTCCGATAAAGCCGATTACCCGGTTGCTGATATCCATGGCGAATCTCCTTGACCTCGCTTGCCGACTACAGACGAGCCTCAGCGCCGTCGCGCGGGGCGGGATGCTGACGGGTTGGCGGCGCCATGAATTCGGGTCCAACTGGGTCGGTCACGTTGACGCGAACGATCCGATCGATTTCCGCAATCGCATCATTGCTCAGCGTCCAGCCCATGACCTCGCTGACCGGATCGAGCTGCGCCGGCCGCCGCGCGCCCATCAGTGCGACGCTCACGCCGGGCTGATCGAGCACCCAACGCAACGCCAGGTGCATCACCCGCTTGCCAAAGTTTTCGCGCGCAAACTTATCCAACGCCTCAACGGCGCTGAGGTATTGGCTGTAGCGCGGCGGCCCGAATTTGGGATCGGTGTTGCGCTGATCGTCGCCGTCAAAATGCGTGTCGGCTGTCATTCGGCCGCTCAACAGTCCGCGGCAGATCGGCCCGTAAACGAGCGTGCCGATACCGTGCCATAGGGCAGTACGGCAGCACCTCCTCTTCCGCTTCGCGCTCGAAGAGATTGTACGGGGGCTGCACGGTATGGATCGGCGCGACCGCGCGAAACTCTTGCATCTGCCGCGGTGAAAAATTGCTGACGCCAATCGCGCGAATCTTGCCCTGTCGATACAGAGCGAGCATCGCCTCGGCGCACTCCACGATCGGCGTCAGTGG
Source organism: Binataceae bacterium (SeqCode) (assembly GCA_050011435.1). Lineage (GTDB taxonomy): Bacteria > Desulfobacterota > Binatia > Binatales > Binataceae > JADMIL01. Next base: position 10,438 of record JBEKJC010000002.1, on the reverse strand, counting down.
ATCGGGCCAATGCACCTGATAAATATCGATGTAATCGGTGCGTAGACGTCGCAGCGACTGCTCAACCTCGGCAAGTATCCGTTCGCGGCTGCCGTTGCGAAACGGTTGCCCATCGCGCCAGTCCAAGCCGGCCTTGGTGGCGATCACGACGCGATTTCGCAACCCGCCGGTGGCCAGCGCCTTGCCCACGATCTCCTCTGAATGGCCAAAGCCGTAAATCGGCGCGGTATCGATAAGCGTAATCTCGCGCTCGACCGCGGTCCGAATCGTTTTGATCGACTGCGCATCGTCAGACCGGCCCCACATCCATCCGCCGATCGCCCAGGTCCCTAACGCGATCCGCGATACCGTGAGGTCGGTCCCCGATATCTTCGTGAACTCCATATGATTGTTGTCTGCCATCGACTTGCTCCTGCGTTACTGGCGATTCGTACTGACCAAAAGGCGTGAAGATGACCCTGGTGAGGTGTGAAAAACGACCGCACAGCGGGAGTTGGGCTGAAACTGCGATAGGTGGTACGATTCCGGGAGACGTAGTTCAACACAAATTAAGCCTCAATCGCCTCCGGAAAGTCAGATGACAAGTGGGGAGCGAAGCGCTCAATCCGGCTCGAATCGCACCAACGGCCCTTCGCCAGGCGGCCGCGCTCCACAACGCGGGTTGTTCCGCCAGGAGGGCGAGTTTTGGACGGTCGGCTACGACGGGCGCACGTTTCGCCTCAAGGACAGCAAGGGGCTTGGCTATCTCGCCCATCTGCTCCGTCATCCCTCGGTTGAGTTTCACGTGCTCGATCTGGTCGGCGGTTTCGCGAGCCGGCGCGATCAAGACGAAGGCGATCAAGCAGCGCGTGGCTTGCCCAAGGGAGGTGAGGATCTCGAAAGGTCTGGAATCCATGTCGGCGGCTTGGGTGATGCGGGCGAGCTGCTCGACGAGCAGGCTAAGGCCGCCTATCGGCGCCGCCTTTTGGACCTGCGCGAAGAATTGGAAGAAGCCAGGGAACTGGGAAATGTCGAGTGCGCCGAGCAGGCGCAAGAGGAGATCGATGCGCTGACGCGGGAGTTATCACGCGCTGTGGGACTCGGCGGACGCAATCGCCGGGCCGCGTCTGCTTCCGAACGCGCCCGACAGACCGTCACCAAGACTATCCGGGCCGTGCTCGACCGGATCGCGGAGAACGATACGACCCTGGGTGATATTCTCTCGCGATGCATCCGGACCGGCACGTTTTGCACCTACCAGCCTGAACCCGATGCCCCGATCGCATGGGAATTCGCTGCGACGCTTGCCGATTCACCAGCGCAGCCAGCCACGACTGGCGATCCTGCTTCTCCGGGCTCCGATCATCGGAAAGCGCCGCCGGCAACGCTTGGAATTTCTCCATTCCCTCTTGCGGAACGAACCACGTTCGTCGGCCGGGAAAGCGAAGGACGCGCCATTCGTGGAGCGATCGATCGCGCGCTCAGCGGCCACGGCTCGCTCGTGATGCTCGAGGGCGGACCCGGCGTGGGCAAAACCCGGCTGGCGATGGAAGTGGCCGAGTACGCGTCGCGCGTGGGCTTCAGGTACTGCGTCGGGCATTGCTACGAAAGGGACGAGCCGTTCCCTTATCTACCGTTCGTCGAGATCATCGAAAGCAATCTGGCGCAAGCGGCGAGCCTCGATGATTTCCGTTTCCGGATTGGCGAAAATGCACCCGAACTGGCCCAGATCGCTCCCAGCCTTCGACGGGTTTTTCCGGACATCCCGCAGCCCTTGGATCTGCCGCCCGAGCAAAAGCGGCGCTATCTTTTTCAGAGCATATCCGACGCTCTCGGCCGCGCGGCCCAAACGCGTTCGTACCTGTACATACTCGACGACCTGCATTGGGCCGACGAATCCTCTTTGGCGCTGTTAGTTCATCTGACCAATCGCATAGCGCAACTCCCGGTCGTGATCATCGGGGCGTATCGCAAGGGATACTCGGGAGACAATCCGGCGTTGGCCCGAACTCTGGATGAGCTGATTCGGCTTGGTGTCCGTCCAATCAAGCTCGATGGCCTGTCCAGGAACGACGTCGAACAGATGCTGGCGAAACTCAGCGGGCGTCAGTCTCCCGCAAGTCTCGTCAGCCAAATCTTTGCCGAGAGCCAGGGGAATCCTTTCTTTGTCGAGGAGGTTTATCGGCACCTCGTCGAGGAAGGAAAAGTCTTTGATGCGGCCGGCCAATTCCGCACTGAAATCTCGATCGATGAAACCGACGTCCCGGAAAACGTGCGCTTGATCATTGGCCGCCGGCTTGAGCGGCTCGATGAAAATGAGAAGCGGGTGCTGGCCGCCGCAGCGGTCATCGGCCGCAGTTTCAGTTTTCAACTTCTCTCCAGCATCAGCCGCGTCGACCTTGATGAGCTATTCATCGTAATCGAGAAAGCCCAGCAGATGGGACTTATCATTCCAAGTGCGGAAGGACCTGAAAGGCCGTTCACCTTCAACCATGAACTGGTCCGTCAGACACTACTTGTTGGAATTGCGGGTCCCCGCCGGCAGCAACTGCACGCGCGAGTTGCCGACGCGATCGCTACCCTCCATCCCAACGCCGCCGATGAACGCGCCGCCTATATTGCCGAGCATCTCGTCAAGGCCGGATCGTTTGTCGACGATCGTAAAGTGGTCGACATCCTGACGCTGGTCGGCCGCAACGCACTGAACGCTGCCGCATTTGGTGAAGCACGCGCCAACTTCCTTTCGGCTCTGTCGCGGCAGGGAGCAATCGGCGCCAGCGAAAGGGCAGGACTATTAGCGCACCTTGCGGAGGCCGAGCGTGGTCTTGACCTATGGGATGCCGCAATTGCCCATCTGGGTGAATCGCTCGATATTTATCAAGGCGTTGGCGATCGAGAGACCATCGCCAAGGGCTTTACTGATTTGACCGACGCCCTGCTCTGGTCCGGCCGCTTCAAGGAAGCTTCCGCAGCCGCCCTCCGCGGACTTGTCGAACTTTCGTCGGATGCGTGCGCGTTTCGCGCGCATCTTCTCGCTACCCTCGGGCAGGCCCAGGCCGCAACCGGCCATTTTCAGGCGGCCCACGACGCTCTCGGACAAGCCGTGGGCATTGCCTCACAGCTATGTGATCCCAATCTCGTAGCCCGCTTGTGGGGCGCGCGGTCAATCGTAAATTTCCACTTCTTTCGCTTGAATGAAGCCGCCGCGGATGGCCTCCGCAGCGAGCAATCGGCTCGAACGGAGCGCTCTTCGTGGCAGCGCGCCACCCAGTTGCGCATTTTGCATCAGTCCCTGAACTATCTCGGACGCCTCGATGAGGCGGCTCGCATCGCAGATGTTCTGGAACCTCTCGCGCGGCGGATCGGCCAATCCCAATCGCTTGGGCTCTGTCTCAGTTCGCGAGCCTGGGCGGAGTTTGGCCGCGCTCCGAACCTCGCCAAACTCGACCGCGACCTCCGCCAGGCGCCTCAACCGGGAGAGACCGCGGGGTTTATCTTCTGGAAGGCTCTTTTCGAGGTGCAAATAAGTCTTGCCGAATTCTTTCGCGGAAACTGGCCTGTCGCGTTGTCCCATGCTCAAGCTGCCTGCCGCCCGGAACCGGGCACCTCCTCCGAGGGAATTGGCGCCGGAACGCTCTTTCGACAGATCGCTTACGCGGGCGATCGCAGCAGCGCGCTCGCCCTCCTGGATCAAAAGCGCAAGTGGCTGCCGGTCAGCGGCCAACCGAACATCAGAGGCTCATGGCTGATGCTTGGCCTTTGTTAGATACTGAAGCCGTGGCTCTTTGGCCGATCTTCCGCTTGACCCATACGATCGCCGGGATCGCCGCGGCCGCGGCGCGTCAATGGCAAGCCGCTGAAAATCACCTTCAGATCGCGCTGCAACAAGCCGAAGAATTTCCTCAGCGTCTCGAACAGGCGGAGATACGCCGCTTCCACGCGATGCTGCTTATCGATCGCGGCGCGTCAGGCGATCGCGATAAAGCGCTCGCGCTGCTTAATGAGGCTCTGAAGAGCTACACACAGATCGGGATGCCTCGCCACGTCGAGATGACGCGGGCACTCCTAAGCGAGATTGCCTGACAAGCCCTCACGGATAGCCCGGTTTCGCCTGGAGCAGGTGGGGCTTTAAGCTTTTGCCCGCGAAGGTCCTCGACCAAGAACACAGTCCCGAGGCTAGCCGATGAGTCGCATGAAAGAGCTGATTGCACACCGTCGAAAATTTCTCCCGGCTTTTTCAATCTCAGAGCAACACTCAAGTTGACCCTCGCGAATCCTCGTTTCTTGACAAACTCGGACAATCGCGAATAGAGCGACGGAACGGCCACCGAAATGAACCTTCAAAGCCTTTTATTTGTTGATTTCTTTGGAGCCACCCGTCGGATTCGAACCGACGACCTGCTGATTACGAATCAGCTGCTCTACCAACTGAGCTAGGGTGGCGTCCCGGTCGATTCGCTGGTTTTCGGACCCTTTTGGTTAGCACGAACCCCGCTCAGGCGAAAGACGGCTTTCCCCGCCGCGACGACTATCGCCGCAATTCGTAGAGCGCCGAAAACGCATCCTTCACCGGCAGGCGCACGAAGCGGCCAAACCCCGCCTCGGCCGCGAGCTCGCGCGCCTTCTCCTCGCCCATCAGCGCGCCGATTCCCGCGCCGCCATGCGCCAGCGACACCGTCATGCAGTAGAGCGTGCTGGCCGCGTACATCATCCGCCCGATCGGATTGATGTTCTCCTCGGGCCGCGCCGAGACGTTCATCTCCACCATCAGAAATGCGCCGTCCGGCTTCAGCGCCGCGCGTATCGATTTCAGCAGGCCCACCGGATCGACCGAATCGTGGATGACGTCGAAGCACGAGATGAAGTCGAATTTTTCCGCCGGCAGTTTGGTGCAATCGACAACGTCGAACTCGACCCGATCCGCCACGCCCGCCGCGCGAGCATTCGCGCGCGCCCGTTCGACCGACCCCTGATGCGCGTCGTAGCCGTGAAAGCGCGACTTCGGAAACGCCGTTGCCAGCGCAATCACCCCGCGCCCGCTGCCGCAACCGACGTCCAGCGCCAACCCACCCGCCTTCAGCCGCGCCTCGACCTCGGGCATCGCCGGAATCCATTTGCGCACCAGTTGATGCCGGTAGATGGGCGCCGACCCGCGCTCGATCGCCTCGAAAACCTCCGGCGGATACTCGCTCTGCGCCAATCCCTTGCCCGTCCGAAACGACTCCATCAGTTTCGGCGCCATCGAGACCTCCGGCACGATCATCTGCATGAATCCGCCCATGAAGAACTGCGAGTTCTCGTCGGCCAGGATCATCGCGTGCTCCGGCGACATCGTGTAACGACTTGTAGCAGGCTCGTACTCGATGTATTTCGCCGCGGTCATCGCCCCGAGCCATTCGCGCAGATAGCGATCGTTGAGACCGGTCCGTTGCGCGAGCTCCGCCACCGTCACCGACCCGGCCCCGGCCAGCGCCTTGAAAATTCCCAGCCGGTCGCCGATATAGGTGAGCGCGCCCTGCATCGCGGCCCCGAGGTCGTTGGTCATCAGGCCGGCAAAGGCCTTCACCTTGTTCCAGTCGACCGTCTTCTGTTCTTCAGCCATGGCCAATCTTCTCCCGTGGGCCGCGCGCGCGAAGGTCCGGCCGCAACTCTGTTCTAGCGACAACGCTCGGATTTCTCCAGCCTCGCGGATTCGTCCGCCGCCGAATCCGGACCGGTCTCCCTAACCCATCAGTCCTCTGACTTAATCGGGGCTGCAAACATCTCCTGCTGACTGCCCGCCGCCGAGGTCCCCTCGTCAATCTCAGCGGGCGCGAACAGGCCGGCGCGTTCGACGAACGGACGAAATTTCTCGTAAAGGTCGGCCAGCTTCGCGAGGTAGTACTCGACGTTCTCATCGGGATTCGCGGGGTCGTACTCGGACGCCATTTTCGCCGCCGCGTTGACCTTGACCCTGGCCCCGCGACCGCCGACGTAATATGAAATCTGATCGCCGCTCAAATATGGCCGCGACGCCTTGAGCGCCAGCTCATACGCCGCCGAGATGTTGCGCCGCCCGCCGCCGATTTTTTCCCGGTACAACTCCGGCGAGTCCTGCAGCGTTTCCGTCTTCATCAACTCCCGCATTCCGATCTCGTGCCGTTCGATGCGCCCGCGCCAGTCCGCGTAGAGCACCGGAATCTCCTCGCGCCGATCCTCGAGCAACAGCCCGAACAGCTCCTCCATGAAGCGGCGCTGGAAGCGTTCGAGCCCGCGCGATTTCAGCCCCGATCCGCGAATCGTCAGCTCGCCGCGATCGTCGATCAGCACGTAGTTCTTCATCTTGTAGCTGAACATCGCGGGGTAGCGGCCGTCGATCTCCAGCCGGATCCCGGCCGGCATCGTCTGCCCGATTTCCTCGAGCAGCGCCTGCGCCGCCGCCTCGTCTTCGATTGCGAACGGCGCCACGAAGTAGATGCCGTCGGTATCGACCTCGATCACCTGCGCCGTCCGCGCCTCGAGCTCGTCAACCGCGCGCTTGATCAGTTCGCGGCCGCGCCGCGTCACCACGTTGGCTGCCGCGAAATCGTTGAAATGGCCGAGCGCAAAACCCAGGTAGCCGTAAAACGAATTGATCAGGATCTTGAACGTCTGCTGCAGCGCCTCCAGATCGCGCCGCTCGGCCCCGGCCAGTTCACGCACCGCCGCCTTGGCCTGCACCCGAAAGCTGCGCAGGTCTTCGAGCAGCTTCAGAAACACGCCCAGCCGATCGGTCGCCGGCTGATGCGGTCCCTCGATCATCAGCGACGGATAGAGCGAAGTGACGTCGCAATGCAGCACGTTGCGCGCGACCCCGCAGCGGCGCACTTCGGTGTAGCCGCCCGCGACCTCGGTCGGCGCCGTCGGCGCTGGTATCGAATGCCGCGCGGCCACATACGCGCGCATCAGCAGCGCGTCGATTTTGGTTGCGTTGCCGCGCAGCACTGCGTTCTGGAACGAATACGGAAATATCTGCGCCTGCACGAAGTAGCTCGGCGTCAGCACTGCCGACAGCGCTCCCGCCTCCCGCACATCATCGAGCGCATACGCGAAGAGTTCGTCGGGGCGCTGCTCGAAATGCTCGCTCACCCGCGCCGCGTCGAGATAGACCCGGCCCGCGCGCGCCAGCCCGAAATGGATCGCGAGATCCTTCAGCCCGAAACTTTCCAGCGCGCGGCTCGCGATATCGTAATGCTGTGCCAGGATCCACGTATCGATAATGCTGCGGCCGTATATGTCGTAGCGCCGAAACGCTATCGAGCGCTCCCCAATTTGCATCCGCGACGCGCGCCCGCGCAGCCCGCTGCCGTCGCGCCCCAGCGCGAGCCTGATCCCATGTCGCCGCGCCCGCTCCTCCAGATACTCGAAGTCGAAGCGAAACAGATTGTGCCCCTCGATCACGTCGGGATCGCGCTCGCGCACCACCCGCACCAACTCCGCGAGCAGCGCCCGCTCGTCCATCGCGTCGCCCCGCAGCACCCGCTCAAAGCCGTCGGTATCGCTCAGCGCGATCGCCACGATCCGATCGCCTTCGCGCGCCGCCGTGGGAAACTCAAAGCCCGCACTGATGTAGGTCTCGAGATCCAGTTGCAGGCGCCGCAAGTCGCCGAATTGCAGCCCCATGAAATAGGTCGTCCCGCTCAGCATCAGGTACTGCTCGATCGGATCGGTCAGCGCGAACCACGGCGCGTCCGGAGCCCCGCCGGCCTGGCCGCTTTGCTTGCGCAGATGACGCCGCGCGGCTTCCAGCACTTCGAGGTTGTCGAACATCACGGCGTGCCGGAAGCGATAATCACCCGCGAGATCGATCACCTCGTACGCACCGCGAAACCCCTCCATCAGGGCGCGATCGTCAATCAGGGCGAACAGCTTGAGCGGTCGGCGCTCGCGCACGATCGCCCCGCCGCGCCGCTTGAAGACTTCGACTTCGCCCTTCGACGCGATCTCGACCGCGACTACGCCCGCCTCGGCCGGATCGCCGAAGAGCAGCCGGTTGCCGTAAAACTGCTGCGAGATTTCCTGGTAGCGATTCATCCGCGCGCGTCTCCCTCAAGCACCAGGATTCTGCACCCGCGCGCGCACTCCCTCAAAACCGGCCGATCATTCCGAGGCCGCCCAGGAAAATCGCGTACCCAACTCCGCCGATCATCAGCGTGGGCGTCCCGAGTTCGCCGTCGCGCACGTTCAGATACAGGATCGCGCTCGAAATCAGCGCGATCGCCCCCGCCAGCAATTCCGCGTGCGTCAGATGCCACGGCGAAAACGCCAGCCCCAGTGCCACCGGGATGCACGACTGGAAGACCATCGCCCCCGTGATATTGGCCAGCGCCAGATGGTCCTTGCCCTGCCGAATCCAGACCACCGAGTTATATTTCTCGGGCAGTTCGGTGGCGAGCGGGCTCAAGATCAATGACAACACGCCCGGGTTCAGCTGCGAATGATGGGAAAACAGCACGATTTGATCGACGAACGCCCACGCTCCGATCAGGATCGCAATCACACCGCCGGCCACCTGGAGGGAAGTCACGCGAAACCGCGGCGCCTGCGGATCGCCGCGAAACAGGCGCTCGCAGTAAAGCCCATGCTCGAGCTCGATACCCTCGGCGCGTGTCAGCCGCAACATCACGATGCTATACGCGCCATATATGATGATCAGGCCGACGGCCGCTGCCCGGCGTGCAAACAGGCCCAGATCGCAAAGCCCGAGCGCGAGCAAAACCAGGAGCACCGGTAGGAAAAAGCCGAGGTCGCGCCGCACGTCTCCGCGCGAGACCGTCATCGCGATCCGCACCCGCCGCTTGCGAAAGCCGATCGCCGCCACGCCCATCACGAACAGTGCCAGCGTCGACAGCATCATCGGCGCCCCGACGATCGCGCCGACGCCGACCGCGCTATGTGCCGCCGGGTCGTCGCGGCCGTGCAGCAGCGCCACCGCCGGGATGAAGGTCTCCGGCAGCGCCGTCCCGACCGCGGCGAGCAGGCTGCCCACCGCCGCCTCCGAAATCTTCAGACGATGCCCGGCCCACTCGACGCCGTTAGTGAACAGCTCGGAGCCCGCCAGGATAATCGCAAAGCTGAGCGCCAGTATAAGAATATGAGGCAGCAAGTTTCAGGGCTCCGGACGGCACAGCCTAGCAAGCGCACGTCGCCCCAGGAAATCACCCGCCGCACGCCACCCTGCGAGCCTCTACCCCTCTCCACAACGAGCGGGCCCGATACCCCGCTCTCCCCCCGCGAGCCTTTCCGGTGTATAATTCATTCTCGGGTGGCGCCCCGCTACCGGCGAAACCCGACTCCGGCGAATTTCGTTGTTATATTAACACCCAGGGCGAAGCCCGCATCTTTACCAATCTCGCTTGGCTTCTCCGCCTCAAGGGACCTGGCCTTACCCCGAGCATCGCGAGCGTCAAGCATGATGGGAAGTCTGAAACCTCGCGAGGTTTCAGAAAGAAATTAAAGTTCCGCGTTCCTTAACCGACCGCCGCCGGCTTGCGATAGCCGGTCACGCTGATTATATTCAAATGCTTTGGCATTTTTAGTCGCTTCTGCTATGGGTTCGCATCGGCGCGTGGCGCGAGCCCGTTTCGCCAATTCGCCGCGGCGCATTTTCGTCGCCGCCGCGCCTTACCGCGCATGGGCCGGACCGCAATTCCCGGCCAGGACGGACGTCTAAAAGCATGAAACAGAAGTACGATGGCAAAGACTTGCAGGGGTTGGTCGATCTCGGACGCGAGCAGGGCTACCTGACTTTTGACCAGGTCAACGACTTCCTCCCCCAGGATGTCGCCTCGCCCACCGATCTCCGCGCCGCGCTCGAGAGCTTCGAGGACATGGATATCAAGGTCCTCGACGAGGTCCCCACCGCCGGCGCCGACGACGACAATGACGCCGAGGTCAAGGAAGAGCCCGAGGAGGCCGCCGAGGCTCCGGCCGTCGTCGCCGATTCGCTCAGCGATTCCTCCGACCCCGTCCGCCTCTACCTCAAGGAGATGGGCAACTTCCAACTGCTCTCGCGCGAGCAGGAGGTCGAGATTGCCAAACGCATCGAGGCCGGCGAATTCGAGGTCGAGGACGAGGTCCTGCGCTCGCCCGTCACGCTCGATTTCCTGATCGAAGTCGGCGACCGCATCGAGGCCGGCGAAACCGACCTGCGTGAAAGCGGCATCTTCGAGCAAAACGAGGAGCCCTCCAGCGATCCCGACGAGGAGCGCGGCCCCGAGGCCGACGAGAAACAGCTCAAGAAGCTCTTCACCGCGGTCAAGAAGCTCAAATCGCTGCGCGCCAAGGTGCAGGACACCGAGGACAAGATCAAGGAGAAGCCCAAGGGCCCCAACCGCTCCAAGCTCGACAAGCAGTTCCTCAAGCTCAAGGACAATATCAAGGAAGACCTCGCCGCCCTCGACCTCTCGCGCCACGTCCACGAGGCCGTCATCGGCGAGAT
>JBEKJC010000001.1:0-285405 GCA_050011435.1 Binataceae bacterium (SeqCode) | reverse complement strand
AACCAATTACTCGCGGCTGGGCGCAGAACTGGCCAACGCTGACGCGGGATGGGAGGCGTATGACTCGTGGATTAGCTGGGCAAACGAAGCGGCCAACCAGCTCTACGCAAATCGCCTGACCGGTGGAATAACCAGTCCGATGTTTGAGGCAGCACTGCGTCTCCAGCGCATCGGCGACGCAATCGCGTCTGCCATTTTTGGCAATCTATGGCCGGCTCTCGAGCTCCCAACGGCAGGACAGCTGCTGATGCTGCGCGGCGACGTGGCGGCGTTCCGTGATGAACTTCGCGCAGCCAACCGGCCGTTACGCTCGGACCATGCAAGCGATGAGCGCCGGGACGATGGTACCGCACCTCGCGTGGAGCAACGACATCGCCGTCGTCGCGCTGCACATCCCAAGATCGGCGCAGAATGGAGTGCAGCGGTGTGAGCATTCGCAGACCCTCATTTTATCTCGCTTCCTTACTCGACAGCTACAAAGACTGCATGGCTGTTGGGAAAACATGGTGCCGGGGGCGGGACTCGAACCCGCACGGAGCTTGCGCTCCAGAGGATTTTAAGTCCTCTGTGTCTGCCATTTCACCACCCCGGCCCGCACCACAATCCGGCGCTTGAGTGGCGCCGCTCGCGTCCCGCAGAATAGCGCATCTGCGCGGCTGCATGAGAGTGCCCGCGATCGCGGGACCGCAAGGCTTCGCACTGCTAATATATAGATGGACGACGGACTTGCTTAACTCCATCGCGCGCGCATGATTTAGTGATGGGTAGCGTGAGGACGCCCATGACGAAAAAGATTTCCGGGCAGGGCATTACTCATCAGCGTCGCAGCAACGTCGGCGCCGCGACGCTTTTTCATTGGAGCCGCTGCAAGACTACTGCGGTCTGGCTCCTGGCCAGCTTCATGTTGGGGGTTGGCGGTTGCGCGATTGCGCCAGCGCCGATCAAGGATATGCCGCATATCGTTGCGGCCCCGGCAAACGGTCAACTTACAGTTAGCTCCGAGCCGGGCAAGCCGATCGGAGACGTCCTGCCGGTTTACGTCTCGATTGCCAACGGGACCAATTCCCCGCGCGCGGTCGTGCCCAGCCAGATCTTTGCGCTGAATGACGCAGGCAGCCGCGTTGCCCCGCTGCCGCCGGCCGAGGCCGCGCGCGAGGCTGGAGGCGCCGGCGAACTCCGTGCCGCGTTACTTAGCGCCGGTACGAGCGGCTTGGTCGAAGATGCGATCGGCGCCGGTGTCGGTGCGATCGCCGGATCGCTCATACATAGCGGTGCGACCGGTGCTGCGCTGGGCGGCGCGATCGGCGGCGGCTCGGGCGCGATCCAGGGCGCGACCGCGGGACCGGCCAAGGCCGACGCTCAGGCCAATACCCAACTGACCGCGCTCGCGCTAACCGCGCAGGACGTCCGCCAAGACTTCACCGTGAGCGGCTATGTCTTCTTTCCCAAGGGTAACTACAAGCGCATCCAGATGTTGCTGGTGGACGACGAAACGGGCGACGCCGAAGTTGTCAATCAGCCTCTGATGTGAATTGCAGCCTTTGATGTGACCATTAGCCGCTCACAGGGGCTAATCCTTTTTGCGTGCGGCGAGTTGGTCGAGCGCCTCATTGATAAAATAGCGCTGGTTGGGATCGCGATCGTCGAGTTCCAACTTCCGTCGCGCGATCCAGTCGGCCAGCCCAATCAGCGCGGCCTCGTTGAAATCGGCGATTTCCATGGCCTCGGCGATTCGCGCCAGGTCGTCGCCCAGCTCCTCGGGCAGATCCAGTGTGATTCTCCTCGCCGGCATCGGAGTATTCGCCATCGCGCCTACTCCATATAGTCTTGCGCTCGGCCGCAGGTCAAAATGAATTCCACCGTGGAGTCGAACGTAAAATACCTGGGCACGCTGGTTGAGTTCCTCGACGAAGGCCGGCTAAAGCCCGGTCTGGTCGTGCGTGAGCAGGCCAATCAGTTGGCGGTGATCGAAGCCGGCGGCCGCGAGCGCTCGATCGCGCGCGACCTGGTGATGCTGCGACACCTGGATCGCAAGGTCACTCGCGAGACTCTCGCCGGCGTTATCGCGGCGCTCGAAGGCGAGCGCGCGCGGTTGACCTCCGAGTTAGACCTCAACCTGCTGTGGGAAGTCGTGCGCGAGCACGGCCGCAGCTTCAGCGCGGAGGAGTTGGCAGAATTGTTTTTCGGCCGGCGCTCCCCGAGCGCGACCTCGGTGATGCTTGAGGCGCTGTTCAACGACCGCCTGTATTTCGTCCGCCGCCATCTGGAGTTTGTCGCCCGCAGCAGCGAGCAGGTCGAACGGCTGCGCATTCAGTACGACAAAGTGCGCCTGCGCAGCGAGGCCAGCCGCCATACCCGCAATCTCATTCGCGGTATCCTTGAAGACGGCCTGGTACTGCCGCCCGAGGAGGCCGCGCCGCTGATCGCGGAACTGCGCCGCTATCTCGATAACCCCTTCACCCGCAGCCGCGATCTCACCGCGATGATCGAAGCGGCCGTGACCGATATCGCGCCGGCCGAAGCGGCCTACGAAATCCTCGAGCGGCTCGGGGCGCCATCGCCCGGGCCGCGCTACGTGATAATCGGGGGCGTCAGAAACGGCTTTCCCGAGGCCGCAATCGCCGAAGCCAAGCAGGCCGTGGCGCCGGTACGAAGCGCGGGCGATGACACCGCCGCGGTCACCATCGACGACGACGATACCGTCGAAGTTGACGACGCCCTCTCATGCGAGGCGCTCGCCGACGGCGGCCTGCGCATCCGCGTACATATCGCGCTGGTCGCCGATTTCGTCCCTATCCATGGTCCGATGGACCGCGAGGCGGCGGCGCGTGCGACCACGGTCTATCTGCCCGAGGCGACCATCAGGATGCTCCCCGACCGTATCGCTTGCGACGCGGCGAGCTTGATCGCGGGCGAGGAGCGCCACGTTCTAACGACGGACGTTCGGCTTTCGGCCACCGGAGACATTGCGGGCTATTCTATCTACCCCTCGCGCATCCGTATCGCAGCGCGGCTCAGCTATGACGCTTGCGACGCCATGCTGGCAGCCGAGTCGGACACGGCACAGGCGGCAGGGCTGCGGCTGATGAATCAGGCTGCGCTCAAACTCCGCGAACGGCGACGTTTGGCTGGGGCGCTGTTGATACATCGGCGCGAGCCGAAAATCAAAGTCAGCGAAGACGGTGAGATTACGCTGACGTTGATCGACAGCGCGTCACCGAGCCGGTTGCTGGTGGCTGAGCTGATGGTGCTGAGCAATTATGCGGCAGCGCGATGGGCCGCCGACCATCGGGTGCCGATCATCTATCGGGTGCAGCCGAACCTCGGTGGTGATTATGCTGCACAGCGGCCGCGGCTTTCATTGCATCCGGAATTTCACGCCGGCGTCGGGCTCGATTACTACGCGCAAGTGAGTTCGCCGATTCGGCGCTATATGGACCTGGTGTTGCAGCGGCAACTGCTGGCAGCGCTGGCCGAACCGCCGAGTGTCGCCTACCAGGCCGACGAACTCATGACCGTTCTGGCCAATGCCGAGGCGGCGGAGACCGAGGGCAAAGAACTAGAGCGCCGCGCGAAACGGTACTGGATTCTGCGTTATCTGGAGCGCAACGCGCAGGGGCGCGAACTTGAAGCTATCGTGCTGCGCGACGGCGCAAGCGCCGAACTCGACGCCTACGCCGTCCGCGGAAGCTTGCACGGTGCTCCCAACCTGGTGAGCCAGTCTCGCATCGTCGTGCGGATTGCCCGCGTCGAGCCGATGCGCGGCTGGCTCACGCTCAACTATGTTGGCACCCTCCCACGGACCGCCGCGGGCGTCTGCTAGGGCATAAGCCCCCGCCTGCGCTGCGAAAGGGTGCAGTCTTAGGAGTTTTCGGCCGCGCCGAAGCTGTCCTGCTCGAGGCGCCAGCGATCGATCGATTCGACGTTAAAGCGCCAGTCGCTCCCTACCTTGAACGCCGGCAACTGCCCACGCTTGAGCTGGCGGTACACCGTCGAGGGATGAACCTTGAGGTAGTCGGACAGTTCCTTTACGGTCATTACCCGGCTGTTATCTGTTTTCATTCGGCGAACGACCTCCCTGTTTTCCTTGGGCGTCCATTGGTGGACTATGACTCCCTCATCGCAAATGGTGTGCCGGGTCTCGAAGGGCGTCCCCAATTAGCAAATTTGCGCGATGACAGTCTGAATTGCCATTAATTCAGCGCCAACATATTGACGAACGACACAATAATGGCCTCAAACAACTCGGCGTGGCGGTGCAGAACCGGTCACTTCTCGTTTCAACCCTGCAATGCTCGACCGTCCGTAATTGCGATTTCGCTACAATTCTCGTGAGTTACCTATTTTTTGCTGCGCGTCGCCACAGCCATCTTATTTGCAGCAATGCGATGGTAATTTGCAAATCTTACTTTCAAGTTCGGCGATGCAACAGATTAGAAATTCACGCTTGATTAGGCAGAAATGCTGATGCGATCCGGCTCAGATGCAGATCGTCAATGCTGGCGAGATCCGGGGCTTGTCTTACAGCGGGGCTGGAGGACAGATCCGCACCCTGGGGCCGCCGATACTGGCCTTGTTCGAGGGAAATGACGCAACGACGCAACATCTGCGATGCGTCGATGCTGCACGCTCGCACCGACGAAGCCGTCAGATTGGTCCCCCTGCGGTTTCGCGAGGTGCAGTCGCTCAGACCTTGCCGATAAGCTCCCGGCCGGTTTCGCCGATGAACTCGAGGAGGCTGCGCTCGTCGTTCGTCCGATGGAGCAGGATCAGGCGATGGACCCCGGCCTCGGCGAAGCGTTTGGCGCTGTCGCGATCGACCTTGCCCCGTGGAGCGACGCTGATTTCAAGCTCTTCGAAACGCCGTCTGTGTTGCTTGCAGGCCGCGCGCAGACCGTCGAGGCTCTTGATCGTGCCGTCCACATCGAGGGCGAAGCCGAACCATCCATGTGCCAACCGCGCGGCACGGCCGTATGCATCTTTGGTCATACCGCCGAAGACAATCTCAGGATGCGGCTTCTGAATCGGACGCGGCATCGCGTTGACGCCGCCGAATGAGACAAAGCGGCCGTGATATTTCGGCTTGTCCATCGACCACAGCGCGATCATAGCGGCCAGGAACTCCTCGGTCCGCGGTCCCTTGTGGTCAAACGGAGCACCGATAGCGTCGAATTCGGGCTTGAGATAGCCGATGCCGATGCCGAACGTGAGGCGCCCGTTCGAGAGCACATCGACCGACGCGAGTTCCTTCGCGAGCACCACCGGGTTGCGCTGCGGCAGTATGATGATGCCGGTACCGAGACGAACCGTCTTGGTATGCGCCGCGATGAAGCCAAGGGCGACGGCCGTGTCGATAAACGGGGTGTCGGCCGGCACCGGTGAAGGCGGCGCCTGCGGATCGGGCAGGACGATATGTTCTCCCGTCCAAACGCTTTCGAAACCGGCCGCTTCCGCGGCGCGTGCGGCGGCAGCCGCCGTCGGTGGATTCGCGCAGGGACCCATGTTGATGCCGAAAAGTCCAAATTTCATGAGGCGACAGATACCATGATGGCGTGGCGCACGGCCAGCGCTCGGGCGGCTTTGGATCAAGGGTTGGCAGGCGGCAGCGGCGGGTGGAATTGACCATGCGCCGGCGCTTCCACATAATCGCGACTGTTCTTCCCGACGATCAAACCCAGCCGGTGCTCACGGGAAACTAGCGGCGATGAGATGTCCTCAGTGTGGATTCGAAGCAATCGCGAATGCCGCGTTCTGCGCGCGCTGTGGTGCGCGGTTGATGACGCCGCGGCCGGAAACCAAACATGAATACGCGCTCACGCGAATCCTGCCGTCGTGGTGGCATTTCGCACGGGGGCTGCTGCTGGTCGCGATAATCTTCGCTGCGAGCCTGTACGAAATTACCGCGCCGCATGGTGATCGCCGCTTGGGATTGCTGCTGATCGCGATAGCCACCGGGATCCTGGGTCTGGTCCATCTTGCACGGCGCTATACCAGTTGGAGTCTCACCTCGGATCGGCTGATTGAGCGGCGCGGCCTGCTCTCGAGCCGGCGACGCGAGATGGAGCTGGCCGACGTGCGCTCGATCGAGGTCAACCGCAGCTTGATGCAGCGGATACTGGGGCTGGGCGACGTTGGCATCGCCTCGGCGGCGAGTGCGGACTTCATGATTCGGATGCTCAATATTCCCGATCCCGATCGGGTCGCCGAGATTCTGCGGCAGGCGCGGCTCAAGCGACTCGCCTGAGGCCAGCGAACGCAGCAATCTGTTGAAAGACCCGACCACACTCGCGTCGATCCTTTGCACTCGACGGCCGGTCTTCGCATAATCGGTTGAGCGCACGGGCGGCGCGATCATGTCGAATTGCGTCGGAGGGGGCGGGTGTGAGCAAACGGCCGGACTTACGTTACGAACGGCGCTTCTGGAAGACCGGGCTCGGCGCGATCGCCGGCGTTGACGAGGCTGGCGTCGGGCCGATGGCGGGTCCAGTGGTCGCGGCCGCAGTCATCTTCGAGCCCGAATGCTTCATCAAAGGTGTCCATGATTCCAAGCAACTCACGCCGGAGCGGCGCGACGAGCTGTTTCCGCTGATTCGGGGAATGGCGCTGGCGGTGGGCGTGGGAATCGCGGGTGTGGGTGAGGTGGACGAACTGAACATCTACTGGGCCTCGATGCTGGCGAGCGAACGGGCGTTGGCGGCGCTCACGCAAAAGCCCGATCACGTGCTGGTGGACGGCCGTCTGATTCCCAACCTGAAACTGCCGCAGACCAAAATCGTCGGCGGCGATCGCAAGAGCTTTTGCATCGCGGCCGCATCGATCATCGCGAAGGTCACGCGCGACCGCATGATGTTGGAATACGACGCCGTATATCCGGGCTACGGGTTCGCCAGCCACAAGGGCTACTGCACGGCAGACCATTTTGCGGCGCTGGCGGCGCTGGGGCCGACGCCGATCCATCGGCGATCGTTCGCGCCGGTGATGGAAGCAGCGCAACGCAAACTCTTCTAATGATTGACGCTCGCGATGCTCGGGTAGACGGCTAAGTCCTGCGGGAGCGGAGAAAGCGAGCGATTTGCGGGGTTATCTTCGGACGCCTGCTGCGGTAGTGTTGAGGGAGGCGCACGTGACACGAAGGAGTGAGGCTTGGCCAATTCACGATACGACCTGGTGGTAATCGGATCGGGACCGGGCGGCTACGTCGCGGCGATTCGCGCAAGCCAGCTCAAGCTGCGCGTGGCGGTGATCGAGCGCGATCTGCCGGGCGGCGTGTGCCTGAACTGGGGCTGTATCCCGTCGAAGGCGCTGCTCAATTCGGCCGAGACTATGGAATCGATTCGCGGCGCGGGCAAGGAACACGGAATCGAAGTCGGCGAGATCAAACTCGACTTCAAGCGCGTAATTGCGCGCAGCCGCGAGGCCGCCGACAAGCTTTCCAAGGGCGTGCGCTTTTTGCTGCGCAAAAACAAGGTTGACTATATCGAGGCCGAAGGCGTGATCACGGGACCGCATACGGTGGCGCTGCGGCCGGTAACCGGCAAGCCGGCGCCCCCGGCCGAGGCGATCGAAGCGGAACGGATTCTGATTGCGACCGGGTCGGGCGAGAAGCTGTTTCCCGGGATGGCGCTGGGCGACGGCGTGATGACCAGCCGCGAGGCTCTGATTCACGATCGGCTGCCGCAATCGGTCGTGATTATCGGCGCGGGCGCGATTGGCGCGGAGTTCGGCTACTTCTACCAGGCCTTTGGCGCGAAGGTGACGATCGTTGAGCTGGAAGCGCATATGCTGCCCGGCTTCGACGCCGAGATCGCCGAGGAATTGCGCAAATCTTTCGTCAGGCGCGGGGTCAAGGTGCTGACTGGCCACGCCTTCAAGTCGATGGCGCGCGCCGGCGACGGCAACGGATGGTCGGTTGCGCTCGACGCCGGCGGCACGCCCAAGACGATCGAGGCCGAGGCAGTGCTGGTCGCGGTCGGGCGAAATCCGCTCAGCCGCGAGTTGGGGCTCGACGCGGTCGGAATCGAGGGCGACCGCGGCGGCTATATCAAGATTGACGATTCGTTTCGTACCACCTGTCCGAGTATCTACGCGATAGGCGACGTCGCGCGCCCTCCCCTGCTCGCGCACAAGGCCTCGGCCGAAGGCATCGCGGCGGTGGAAATCATGGCGGGCGTGCGCGAGCCCGGCTTCGACTTGCTGTCGATCCCCGGCTGTATTTACTGCGAGCCGGAGGTGGCGGTGGTTGGGCTAAGCGAGGCGCAGGCTCGTGAGCGCGGAATCGAGGTGAAGGTCGGCAAGATTCCGTTTCGCGCCAACGGCAAGGCGGTCGCGATTAATCAGACCGAGGGCTTCGTCAAGATCGTCGCAAGCAAGGAGTACAGCGAAGTGATCGGATGCCAGATCATCGGCCATCACGCGACCGATCTGATTTCCGAAATCGTGCTCGGCCGCACGCTCGAGACCACCACGGCCGAACTCGGCCGCAGCATCCACCCGCATCCGACGTTGTCGGAATCGATCATGGAGGCGGCGCTCGCGGCCGAGGGCGAGGCTATCAATTTCTGACGCGATGGATACCGCGGTCGCATCGCTGGGTGTGGCACGGCTGGGGCTGGTCGATTATGCAGCGGCGCTGGAATTGCAAAACGCGATGGTCGCGGCGCGGCTGCGCGATGAAATCGGCGACACCCTGCTGCTGCTGGAACATCCGCACGTCTATACGCTCGGGCGCGGCGCCGACGCCAGCTATATACTCGACGCACTACCAAGCGTGCCGATCTACCGGGTCTCGCGCGGTGGCCAGGTGACTTATCACGGACCGGGGCAGCTAATCGGCTATCCAGTCGTGAAGTTGAGCGGCGCGCGCCGCGACGTTTCACGTTACCTGCGCAAGCTCGAACTGGCATTGATCGGCGCGCTGCGCGAATTCGGAATCGAGGGCAGCCGGCGCGATGGCATGACCGGAGTGTGGGCGGGGCCGCGCAAGATCGGCTCGATTGGCGTCGGTATCCGGCGTTGGGTGACACTGCACGGATTTGCGCTCAACGTGACGACCGACCTCGCCTACTTCGACGCGATTGTGCCGTGCGGGATCGAAGACTGCCGGATGACGTCGGTCGCGGCGCTGGGCCATCCGCAAGTGACGGTCGCGGACTTTGCCGATGCGATCGAGCGCAGTTTCGCGCAGGTTTTCGAATACGATCGGGTTATCAGAGTCACGCCCGAGGAGCTGAAAGAGAAAGGGAGAGTTGTCGAGGAACGCAAAACTGATAGTTTCCAGACACACTGAAACCTCACCATGATTGACGCTCGCGATGCTCGGGTACGCGGCTAAGTCCTGCGTGAATGGATCGCCAGGCGCTTTCAACTATTCACGCAGGACTTGGTAAGTCTAATCGAGCATCGCGAGCGTCAATCATTAAAAAAGCGAGCGGCAATCATTGAAAATGGCTGAACGCCGACATCCCGATTGGATCAAGGTGCGGGCATCCTCCTCGCCCGAATACCTGCGCACGCGCGCGCTGCTGACGGAGCTGAAGCTGCATACGGTCTGCCAGGAGGCGGGCTGTCCGAATATCGGCGAATGCTTTTCGAATCGGACGGCGACCTTCATGCTGATGGGCGACGTGTGCACGCGAAATTGCCCCTACTGCGCGGTGACGCACGGGCGCGCGCGGCCGCTCGATGCCGACGAGCCGCGCCGGATTGCCGCGGCGATCGCGCGGCTCGACTTACAGCATGTAGTCGTCACGTCGGTCGATCGCGACGATCTGCCGGACGGCGGCGCGGCACATTTCGCGGCGACCGCGGTCGCGATCAAAGTGCTCAGCCCGGATGCGCGGGTGGAGGTACTGGTGCCGGACTTCAAAGGCGCGCATACGAGCGTTGAGACGGTCGTCGAGTCGCCGGTCGAGATCTACAATCACAATATCGAGACGGTGCCGAGCTTATATCGCAAATGCCGTCCCGGCGGGCGTTATGAGATTTCGTTGGACGTGCTGGCGCATGCGAAAGCGACCGCGCGCGGGCGCGGACGCGAGTTGCTGACGAAGGCCGGGATCATGCTGGGGCTGGGCGAGGAGCGCGACGAACTGATGCGCACGCTGGCGGATCTGCGCGGCGTCGGGTGCGACATCCTGACGCTCGGGCAGTACCTGCAACCGTCGCGCGACCATCTGCCGGTGGCCCGTTACGTCACGCCGGCGGAGTTTGCGGAGATTAAGACCGATGCACTCGCGCTGGGCTATCGCCACGTCGAGTCGGGACCGCTGGTGCGCAGCTCATATCATGCGTGGGCGCACGTGAACTAAAGGGGCGGTAGCGGTCAGGTTTTTCCGCGGCGGCATTGGACCCCACACGAAAAGAAAAGAGCCGCGGTCGTATCGACCGCGGCTCTTGTGCGTCATGCTTTTCAGCAACAGTTATTCGTTGATTTCCTTGAGCCGCGCCGCACGCCGCTGCATATAGCCGTCCTGCACCGCGCCGTAGAGATCGATCGCGTAACGATCGACATCCTCGAACAGATTCAGATGCAATGAGCGGTAATTTACGGCTTCAACCGTGACCATGCCGGCGTCGGTGGGAAGCGAAATGTACCAGGGCACGAAGTAGGGCAACGGCCACATCGCGCCGTCTACGGCAAGGCCGACCGTATCGCGAACGGTCGCAGGTCCCAGAAGCGGCCACACGATATAGGCGCCGGAGCCGACCCCATAATGACCCAGGGTCAAGCCGAAGTCATCGTTGTGCTGCTTCAGCCCGAACCAGCTGTCGGCGACGTCGAAGAGGCCGCCCACGCCGAGCGTGCTGTTGATGCCGAAGCGCGCGACTTCACCGCCTGCGTTCACCATGTGCAACTGAAACAGGTTGTTCGCCAAGCGTGGGATGAAGGTTACGTTGGCGAAGAAATTACCAACGCTCTCACGCGCGGGCTTGGGCAGGACGAAGGCATATCCGCTCGCCACCGGATGGAGGACGAACTTGTCGAACTTGAGATTGAACCAGAACATTTTCTCGTTGAAGGGCGCGAGGGGATCGCCGTACGACTGCGCATATTCGCCGGGAGGTCCCGGTGGTGGCGGCGGTGCCGCCGGATCCGCGCAATAGGCGGGCGTGACCATCACGGTCAACGCGAATAAGAGAATTGCAGAGATTGTCTTCAACACCTTTCCTCCCGCTAGCGACCCGCCGGACTCGATCAGGGGACAGATTGTAGCTCGGGACCACGCGGTTGTCATGTCAAAATACGCGTTTTGAACAAACGTGACACGTGCGTTTATCTGATTTCACTCTTAATATCCAGCGGGACGCTTAGCTACCGAGCAGCGAGGCCAATTCCTGCTGTTTGGCGCGCAAATCGGCCATCAGAGTAGGAAATCCCTTTTCGTTGATCACGCGATTAAACTGATTGCGGTAGTTGGCGATGATGCTGATGGCTTCGACGGTGACGTCATAAATCTTCCAACTATCGCCCTTCTGGAGGAGCAGATAGTTGACCGCGATCGGATTTTTGCCGGGCTGAACTATGTCCGTATTGATCTGTGTATAGCCCTGGCCGAGCGGGGCCTGGCCGTCGAATCTCACTTGCTGGCCTGAATAATCCTGGATTTTGCTCAGATAGGCATCCTCGATAAACGCGGTGAAGAGCCCGGTGAACTGGGCGCGGTCGTCGGGGCTCAAGTTGCGCCAATGGTAGCCGAGTGCGGAGCGCGACATCTCGCTGAAATCGAACTCGTTCTCAATCGCTTCACGCAACTCGCGGCGGCGCTGGCGCACCGGCATCGTCTTGTTGGCCATAATCTGAAGCGCGTGATTCACCATGGCTTGCGTCACCGACATCGGTGAGTTGCCCATGTCCGCGCATGCCGGGACCGGGGTGAGGCTGTTGATAATCGACGCGAACACGATGGTCGCGACCGCCGTGATTGCGAGCCTCAGGAGTCTGCGCAGCGCCGGGGCCGGCCGTTGTGGATGCGACCGGTCGAGCGCGACTGGGAAATTAATCGTCTTCATAGTTCCCTGATTACTTGTCATTTGTCTTTTGGCGCCGGCGCCGTGGGAGCGATGGCGCCGTCAGCGGCACCGCTGCCGCCGCTGGGTGGGCTGCTCTTGCTGCCGCTCGAGCCGCCGCCGTTGATGAATGCGCCGATCGCGTTTTCGAGCACGAACGCCGACTGGGTCTGGCGAATGGTGCCGCCATCTTTGAGGTCGTCGCCGGCGCCCAGCGCGACCGAAACGTATTTGTCGCCAATCAGCCCGCTGGTCAGGACCGACGCGATCGCCTCGTTGTCGATTTCAACGCCGTCGTTGATGCGCATGGCGACGCGCGCGCGATTGTCCTTGAGCCCGATGCCGGTGACCTTGCCGACCTTGACGCCCGCGATCTCGACCTCGTTGCCGGTCTTGAGGCCGGCGATATTGTCGAAGTTGGCGAAGAGGGTATAGCCCGGCGCCGGAAAAATCTCGAGCCGCCCCAGGCGGACAGAAAGAAAGATCATCGCCGCGATACCGAGCAGCGTGAAGATGCCAACGATGACTTGTGTGGTTCGACTCGCGTACATGTGGCGCTATCTCGCGGCTGCCGTCGAAGGTTCGTCTATACCCGACGCGCGGCCTTCGAGGAATTGGGTGAAGTTGTCGTGTTTCGCGGCCATCACTTCAGCGACCGTGCCGTTCAAGGCCGTGCGGCCCTGATGCATGAAGGCGATACGGTCGGAAAACTCGAAGACCGCCGGCACGTCGTGGCTGACCATTACGGCGGTGAGATCGAATTGCTGCTGGGTGCGCCGCACGAGTTCGTGAATCTGATGGGTGCGGGTCGGATCGAGGCCGGTAGTCGGTTCGTCGAGCATCAGGATCTTCGGCCGCCGGATCAGCGCGCGGGCCAGCGCGGCGCGCTTCTGCATGCCGCCGCTCATCTCCGAGGGAAACTTGTTTTCCATGTCCTGCAAGCCGACCGCTTTGAGGGTGTCCCGCACGCGCGCGGCGATTTCCTCGCGGCTCTGATGGGTCAGTTCGACCAGTGGAAACGCCACGTTGTCGAATACGCTCATCGAATCGAACAGCGCGCCGGCCTGAAACAGCATCCCGAACTTCTCGCGGACTTCATTTTGCGCGCGCGAGCCGAGCGCGGTCACTTCGATATTGTCAATCACGATGACGCCCGCGTCGGGCCGCAGCAGGAGATTGAGATGCTTCAAGAGGACGGTCTTGCCGCAACCGCTGGGTCCCACGATCGTGGTGATCTGGCCGCGCGGGCATTCCAGATTAACACCATCGAGAACCTGCTGGCGGCCAAAGCGCCGGCGCAGGTCCCGCACGCTGATCGCGGCGCCATCGCTATCGGAATTGTGGTTCATCGAGCGCATGGATTGTTACAGAAGAATCGAGGTCAGAAAATAGTCCGAGATCAGAATGAGCACGCTCGAGAGCACGACCGCCTGGGTCGTCGCGCGACTGACGCCGGTCGCCATACGCTGGGCGTGGTAGCCCTTGTAGCAGCAGACCCACATGACGACGAGTCCGAAGACCAGCGCCTTGTACACGCCGGTCGCGATGTCGTGGCCGCTCATGTTTTGCGCGATACCATTGAAGAAGGCGCCGTTGGGCGCTCCCATCAGGCCGACGCCGACGGCCCATCCGCCCCAGATTCCGATGACGTCGAAAAGCGCCGTCAGCAGCGGAAAACTGATGATACCGGCCAGCACCCGCGGCGAAACCAGGTATTGTACCGGATTTATCGCCATCACGCTGAGCGCGTCGATTTGCTCGGTCGCCTGCATCGAGCCGAGCTCCGCGGCCATTGCGGACCCGGCACGCGCCGCGACCATCAAGGCGGCCAGCACCGGACCGAGTTCGCGCACCAGTACCAGCGCGACCACGGTACCGAGCGCGCCCGCGGAGCCAAAGCGGCTTAGTGTGTTGTAGCCCTGGAGCCCGAGCACCATGCCCGTAAACAAGCCGATGAGACCGACCAGAAAGAAGGAATCGGCGCCGATGCTGCGGAGCTGGCGAATCAGGAGCCGCACCTTATAGGGCGGCCGCAGTGCGTAAAGCAGCGCCGCCCCCAGAAAGATCACGAAATCTCCCAGCGAGGTGAGACCGTCGATCACGTAAGCGCCGAGACGCTCGATACTACTCACGATAGACACCGCACCTGAATGATTCAGCCGTGGACCATGCCCAGACGGGTTAGCTGGCCGAAGGTATGGGTCATACTGGGCGTCCGAGCGAACTCGATCAAGTCGTGCGGCGTATCCAGATCGATCGCCGGGCGTGGCATCCGCACGACTTCGCAGGGAATCCCGCGCGCGCGGCAATCGTCGAGATGACGGGCGAGGCTCAGGCGGCCGAAGCGCGTCGCAATCGCGTCGGGCGGCGTGCGCGTGATCAGGTTGGTGCCGGAGAAATCGAACGATGGCACCAACACCACGCCCGGGCCGTTCGGCGGTATGGCGGCAAAGCTCGCATCGATATCTTCACCGGTGACCAGGGGAATATCCGAGAGCACAGTGCATACGGCGGTCGCGCCGCGGCCGATGAGGAACTCGGTGCCGAGTCGCACCGCGACGTTGAGGCCGCGCGGATATTCCTCGTCGATCGTGAGTGCACCGCCGCCGCGCGCGAGCGCGATCAATGAGGGATCGGAGGTGACGACCGCGACCATCGCGGGCAGTCGTGCACTCAACGCAGCGGCAAGAACGTCGCGATACATGGCCTCGGCCAGCGCGATTCGTTCGGCGGCGGCGGGCAATGCCGGCGCCAGCCGCGTCTTGGCAAACGCGAGCTGCTTGGCAGCTATGAGGACGGCGCGCACCGCGTTCTTATAACCTACGACCGCCGCTGCGCCAACCATGGATCAGTCGGCCCCGCGGTTACGCGAGTACACCGGCACGGCTTGACAGGTTTTGCCTTGGCGTCCAAGAATTAAAGCTGCCGTGGCCTGAGCGATGGGCGGGGGTCAGCTCCCAGGCCTCGGAGCATGCTTGATCGCGTCGATCCAGTTACACGCATAGAACTCTACGTGCCCCAGGAGCCATCCATGAAATGGACAGGAAACCAGCGCCCTGCGACCCACAGACTGACGATTGTGGCCGCGATTATGGCGGGCGCGCTCGCGAGCTTCGGGTTGGCGGGATGCCAGCACAAGTCGGTTGACGACAACCTTGCGGCGGGCAATCTCGCGATGCAGAACACCAAGCTCGCGGACGCCGAGAGCGATTACCAGCAAGCCGCCTCGATGGCGCCGAACGACCCGCGTCCGCACGTCGCGCTGGGCAATCTATATGTTTTCGAACAGAAACCGTCCCAGGCCGAGACCGAGTACATGAAGGTGCTCGAGCTCGACGCGCACAATGGCCCCGCGCATACGGCACTCGGCAACGTCTTCGCGGGGCAGTCGCAACCCGGCCTGGCAGAGGAGCAATATCGCGCGGCCGTGGCGATCGATTCGGTGAACCCTGCGTATCGAATCAACCTCGCGACATTGTTGCAAAAGCAGGGCAAGCTCGGCGAGGCGGAGGCCCACCTGCGCACCGCAATCGGACTCGACGGGAGGAACGCTCGCGCCCACCTGGCGCTGGCGAAAGTGCTGAGTGCGGAACCCGACCGCCGCGCGGAGGCCGAGGCTGAATTCGCGCGGGTCAGAACGCTCGACCCGAGCCTGCTTCCGGGTGCCGCTCCGGCCCCGGAACCGGCTGCCGGCGCTGCGTCGCCAACCACGCCGCCACCGGGACCGCCGATGACAACTTCGGCGCCGCCGCCGGCACCCGCTCGCGCACCGCAGGTCAAGGTACGCGAGCTTAATCGCAGATTCCTCTTGACCCACGACTCGCCGGTTTACGGAACTCCGCAGGAGAGCGCCAACGTGATCGCGCAGGTGCATCGCCGCAAGTACGTCAAGGTGACCGGAATCGCCGGCAATTGGTTACGCATCCGGATGAAGAACGGCACCGTCGGCTTCGTTCCGGTGACGGCGGCCGAATAGCCAGACGCTAAGCAGCCTGGACGCGGACGCTGAAGCGCTTCGCGGTGAATCTTCAAGGCTGAGCGCACGGCAGGTAGTAATCGCTGGGCAACGGGCGCGTCGATCGGCGCGCCCGTTTTCCATTCGCCGCCCGGCGATGAATTTTAGTTTCAACCTCGCTGGAGATAGAATCCTTACTTCGATCAGATTTGAATGGGTCGGCGAGGCAGATCGGCACTTTGCAGATGCGGTTGAACGCCTCTGTGAGTGCCGGCCAGGTCGAGAGTTGACCCGTTCATCCGCCGCCGCTACGGTCTATGGCTGCGGGCGATCTTCTCGCCCAAACTTCCAACGGATCTTCAACCGACTTTCGAACACGTCCGCAAGGCGGCTTGATGCCTCACCTGACTGAAGTCCAGGTTCTGCGCTTTCTGATCCAGTTCACGCTGCTGTTCGTGATCGCGCGCGCACTGGCCGATCTCGCGAAGCGCCTCAGCCAGGCAACCGTGATCGGCGAGTTGCTCGCGGGAATCGTCCTGGGTCCGACGATCCTGGGACACTTCGCACCCGGCCTGTATGCGATGCTCTTTCCGCCCGACCCGATCGCGGGCCAACTGCTCGAGGCGGTGGCGTGGATCGGCGTGATCATGCTGCTGCTCTATACCGGCCTCGAGACCGACCTCAGGATCCTGCGCGGCGTTGGCAGCGCCGCACTTGCGGTTTCGCTGTTCGGAGTAATCGTGCCGGGCACAACCGGGTTCGCACTGGGCTGGTACCTGCCGGCCGAATATCTGGCGGCGCCGAACCAGCGGACGATCTTCAGCCTCTTCATGGCCGTCGCGATGTCGATCTCGGCGGTGCCGGTGATCGCAAAAATCCTGATCGACCTCGACCTCATGCGGCGCGATCTCGGACTGATGATTCTCGGTGCCGGAATCCTCGACGACACCATCGGATGGCTGATGCTCTCGATCGTCGCGGGGCTTGCGGCGCATGGTGTTCTGGACTTGCGGACGTTCGCCTCGATCCTGTTCGCGGTAATCGCGTTTGTCGGTTTCTGCTACTTCATCGGCGGCAATCTGATCGTCCGCATCATGCGCTGGGTTGACGATCGGGCACGCGCCGAGCACGCCGGCATGAGCGCGATGGTCGGGATCGCGATGGTCTGCGCGATCATCACGCAGGCCATCGGCATCCATGCGGTGTTCGGCGCGTTTATCGCGGGCGTGATGCTGGGCCGCTCGGCGCGCCTGCGGCGGTCGGATCGCAGCGAGCTCGAGGCGACCACCATCGGGGTTTTTGCGCCGGTCTTTTTCGCCTTTTCGGGCCTCAAGGTCGATCTTTTCGCGTTGCACGGGCTGGGCTTGCTCGCGCTGGTGGTGGGAATCGCGATCGCCGGCAAAGTGATCGGCTGCTCGACGGGCGCCCTGCTCTTCGGGCTCAAGCCGCGCGAATCGCTGGCGGTGGCGATCGGCATGAACGCTCGCGGCGGGATGGAAATTATCGTCGCGCTGATCGGCCTCAGCCTCGGAGTGCTGACGCAGGAGATGTATGCGATCATCATCATGGTCGCGATCATCACCTCCCTGATGACGCCGCCACTGTTGAGCTGGATACTTTCCGGGGTCGAACCGAAGCCGGAGGAAACCGCGCGCCTGGAGCGCGAAAAACTGCTCGCCCGGCTACCGTTTACCCGCGAAGGGGCAAAGCTGCTAGTGCTCAGCGGGGGCGGTCCTCATGCTCAACTCGCGGCCCATCTGGCGGCCGCCCTCGGCAATCATCGCGACGCCAGCATCACGGTCTTCCATGCGACCACGGGCACGGCTGACCCAGCCACCGCACATGACGATGCCGAGTTCGCGCGCGTGAAAGCGATCGCCGAACAGAGCGGCGCGCATAATATCCTGCAACGCACCGGATCGGCGGATTCGATCGCACTGGCCATCGTCAAGGAAAGCGAACGCGGTTACGACGCGATCTTCGCGGGCACCTCACCGATGGAAGGCGACTACGCACTTGGCGGGGAGGTCTTGCGTGAACTGGTCGATCGCGCGCAGACGCCGATCGTGATCGTGCGTAACGTCGGCGCGCATCTGCCGCTCAGAAAGATCCTGGCGCCGACCACCGGAGCGCCGTTTTCCCGCCTCGGCGCGACCTTCGCGATGCTCTATGCGAACGCCACCAACGCGCAGATGACGGCCTTATATGTCAAAGAAGGCCCGACGCTGACGCTGCGCGATATCTACCGCCGCCGCGCGACGCCGGAGGATGGCGCACCGATCGTCGAGGAACTGCGGCAGCTCGGCCAGCAGGTCGGCGTCAATCTCGAAGCGCGAATCGAGTCCGGCGGCAGACCCGAGAGCACCATCCTGAACGCGGCCGAGAAAGGCGGTTTTGACTTGCTGGTGATGGGCGTGATGTTCCGGCCAGCGGAACGCCGCCTCTACTTCGGCCCCAAGGTCGAGCACATATTGCGCAACGCGCGCTGCGCCTTCGCGGTCGTGGTAACGCCGGAAAAACCGTCCCGCGCATAGCGCCCGCTGCACTGAGGACCGCGCGCAATCCAGTTGTCGAGGAACTCAAAATTGTTATTTTTACTGAAGCCTCATAGAGGTTTCAGACTTCCCATCTGTGAAGATGCGGCAGCGCCCTCGGAACTCCCACTCACGCCCGGCGTGCAGGGAGATCGCGAAATACGGCTGAACTAGTCGTTTATGCCGTGAGCCTTGTAGCAAGCTCATGCAAAGCTCTCATACAAAAGGGATGGTGCCTCAGTGGCCGTGGCCCTCATCGGGGAACGGCTGCGCGTATTCCACCAGCACACCGCGCGTCGCCTTGGGATGGAGAAAGCAGATCATGCCCGCGAGTCCCGGCCGCGGCTTTTGATCGATTAGCTGGATGCCCTTGGCTTTCGCACCGTCGAGTTCGCGCTCGACGTCCGCGGTCTCAAAGCACACGTGATGAAGCCCGCCACCGCGACGCGCGAGAAACTTGCCGACGCCGTTGTCCGGGCTGAGCGGCTCGAGCAGTTCGATCTCGCTTTCACCGGCCTGCAGCAACGCCGCCTTGACGCCTTGGTCCTGCACCGTCTGGCTCTTGGTCAGACGCAGTCCCAGCAGGTCGCGCCACAGCGCCATCGCCTGCTCCAGGTTCGGCACGACCACGCCCACATGATGAATCTTTTTGAGCATCGTCAACCTTCCGACCGGTTCTCGCAGAGCTTGTGCTGGAGCTCGTTCCATTGCGCCTTCATTCCCGGCGAGCCCAGATTCGGATGTTCGCTGCGCGTGACGTTGAGTTTGTTGCACGCGCTCGCGAGATTACCCTGATGCGCGAAGATTTCGGCCATGCTGTACTTGGCTTCATAAAACAGCGGATCCGATTCGGCCGCCACCGACTCCACCCGGCTCCATAAATCGATCGCGTCCTTGTAGTCCTTCTTTTCCTGCGCGATGCGCGCCAGCCCCGCATTGGCATCGGGCGAAGCGGCGTCGGCTGCTGCCACCTTGCTGAAAGTCGCCTGCGCCTTATCGACGTCGCCCATCGCAAGATAAGCCTGCCCCAGGATCGAAAGGGTGCCGGTCAGATTTTTCTCGGGGATTTTGCCCTCGCTCACCATCCGCGCGAAATACTCATAAATGACCGCCGTCAGCCGCGCGTCCTGCACGTAACCGTTATGATCGCCCGCGGCCCGATGGGCGACGGCGCTCTTCCAGAAGTCGAGTCCAATTTCCTTGATGTAATCGTTTTGCGCGGGATTCGCCGCGTCATGCGCCACCAGCGCCTGCGCCTCGCGCGTGAGCTGCGGATATAGCCCGGTCTGATCGAGCGCTTCGACGCGCCATTCATAGGTCTGGTTGAACTTCCCGTTCATCGCCGGATACTGCGACTCGAAGCCCTCGAGAATCGACGCGACCTCGCGATAGTCAATCTTCGGCTGATGTTCGAGCAGCGTCGCGAGCATGAAGATCGCACGCCCGCGGCTGTCGTGCAGCGCCTTGTGCGCCGCGGCCGGCGCCGCGCGTTCCGCGCCGGGCTCCAGAGCGATCGCAGCGCTCAGCGCCGCGATCGTCTTCTGGCGCAACGCCTCGCGATCGGCCGCGCTGAGTGCCGACGGCGCAGGCGCCACGACCGGCGTCACGCCGCTCGCGTTTTCGATCTTGACGCCGCCGGCCGCGGCCAGCGCGCGATAGTAACATTCGGCAGCGTTGAAGCGCGCGGTGAAATCATAGTCGGGATTGCCGTGTACCTGATCATACTCCTTGGCCGCTTCCAGAAACTGACCTTTGTGCTGGTGAACCTCGCCCATACGGAAGCGCGGCTCAAATGCATAATGGCCTTGCGGATAGTTCTTTAAATAGTCCTGTCCCGCGGCGATCCATTTGTTTTCGAGCTCCGTGCTGCGCATCCCGCGGCGCTCCCATTGCAGGCGCGGAATCTTGAAGAGCATGTACGAAGCCCATTGCGCGTCGGGACTCGACGGCTGCTGTGCAAGATCCTGCGCGACTTTCTCGACCATGTCGACGCGGCCGCCCAGGTAGAAGAGATCGGCGGCATATTTGTAGGCCTTGGGATACTGTCCGCTGCGTCCGGCCGCCCAGTACATATTCGCGGCCACTAGCGACTGATGTTTGTAATAGGCGACGTTGGCGCCCAGCCAGTTCTCGAAGCCATCGGTGCTCGCGCCGAACTCTGCGGCCGGATCGCGCACATTGTCGGCCGCGGTTGCCACCACGATCGCCCAGCTATCGCGGTCATGCTCGCGCGCGCGGGCAAAGTCGATGATATCGCGATGCAGGTCAGCGCGCTTGGCCGGATCGCTCGCCGCTTCCTCCTGCCGGAACATCTCGCGCAGGCGCAACATCTCGAGCCCCTCCCTCTGCGCTCCGGTCGCCGAATCCGCCAGCTTCGCCGTCATCCCCTGCGCCTGGGCGGTCTTGCCCATCGCGGCATAGGTCGTCGCCAGTCCCTGCTCCGCCGCGTGATATTGCCGGGTGCCAGCGCCGGCATCCATGATGCGCTTGAAATCAGCCACCGCGTGCGCGTACTCGGCATGCTGGTATTTGCCCAATTCCCGCTCGGCGAAGGCCCGTCCGATCAGGTTCTCGCGAATCAATTCCGGCGACAGGATCAGCAGCGAGCTGTCGGTGAAACCATCGATCGCCTGGCTGAGCAGGCGGCGCGCCGTCGCCGGTTCATTGGCGTAAAGCGCCGCACCCTCGAAGCGCAGCCACGAGAGCGGGTAGAGCGCCCGCAGTGCGAGTTGCTCGGGCTGATCGTAGTCGCAGGTGCCACCTCTATCGATGGTCTCGATGCAGGTGTCCTTCTTCTTCTGGTAGGTCGTGTACATCCGGTTGAGCATCGCTTCCAACCGGTCATAGCTGCTCATCAACGCGCTATTTGGCCGCGCCCCTTCGGCGACGCGCGCGAAGTCGGCCTCGGCCGCGTCCAGTTGCGTGATTACCTGGCTCGCTAACTCGGGGTTGCTCACCCCCTCGCTAACTTGTGGCTCGAGTTCGTCGAGGCGGCGGCTCACTTCGCCCAGGCTTTGCGCCGCGGCAACTGATACTCCCGCCACAATCGTTGCGACGATCAGTGCAAGCAGCAACGCCAGCCGGCGAAGCTCGGTCACTAGCCTCATAAAATGCTCACCCCGTCCCCTCGAACAAGCGCCGGCACCGTCCCCCGAAAGCGCGTTCAGTTAAGGATAAACTGTCGTACGGGGTCAAGTGAACGCTATTCGATTGGCGACTTCGATCACCGCGCTCAGGCTGGCGACGCGCGCGCTGCGGCCTGATATCGCGCAACGCTCGGGCGCCCTGCGATCGATCAGGACCGCCGCGATTCCCGCCGCCAGCGCCCCCGCGAGATCCATATGCTCCGAATCGCCGACATGGAGCGCCTCGCCTGGCTCAAGGGCGTGGCGGTTGAGCGCCGCATTGAATATCTCGGGCGCAGGCTTCGCCCATCCGGCCTCAGAGGAAATCGTCACCGAGTCGAAATAAGCGCCGAGGCCGAGGCCTTTCAGGACACCGTAAACCCGATAGTCGAAATTCGAAATCACACCGAGGGTGTGTCCGCGCTCCTTGAGTTGCGCCAGCAGCGGCTCCGCGTCCTGGTCGGCCTTCCAATTGGCGGGGTCGGCGAGGAAATCGAAGAGCGCCGCGAAATAACCCTCGAAGTCGCGGAACGGCCCGAACTCCGCGAAGGTATCCGCGACTACCCGCCGCCACCACTCGCGCTCCAGGCGCCGTAGTTCGCGCGCGTCATGACCAGGGCCGAAAGCCAGCCCGGGCGCCGCGTTGAAGGCCCGTCTAAACGCTGCCCCCACGGCGTTGGCGTCGGCTTCGAGGCCATAATCCAGCGCCAGCCGCGCGTAACTCTGGCCGATACGCTCACGCGGGACGATCAGCGTCCCGGCAACGTCGAAGAATATTGCCCGCAGCCGTCCGGCCATCCGTCTCCCCAGCCTCTACTCGCTGCCCGCGCCGGGACCGCCGAGGCCGTCCCACACCTGCACCAGCGTACCCATCGAGGATTGCGGCGAGATGAAAAATTGCCGCTCGCCCCGCCAGTTGCTCTCGCGCCCGACGATACGCTGACCGTCGGCGCGCAAGCGCTCGAGCGTACTGTCGAAGTCCTTCACGTCAATCGTCAGGTGATGCATCCCTTCGCCGTAGCGCTCGACGAAGCGGCCGACGAAATCGTCCTCCGTATTGGGCCCGGGGCTCTGCAGGAATTCGAGCTTGCAGCCGGCGGCCTCGATATGGGCCAGCACGAAATTGCCCTGCGATTGGCTGCGCACGGGGTAGTTCAAAACTTCGGTGGGAAAATAGCGCCGGAAAAACTCCATCGCGGGATTTATCTGGCGCACCGCGATCGCGACGTGGTCGAAACGCGCGCGACCATCATCGTCCGGGCGCGGCACCGGCTTGGCATAATCGAGTGGCTGCCAAAGCTGAATCAGCACGCCAAACGCCGATCGCGGCGAGATGAAGCAGGTCTTTTGCCCGTCGGGAAACGCATGCTCATCGACTACGCGCACGCCGCCCGCCTTGAGCGCGGCGATCATCGGATCGATCCGGTCGATTTCGAAGCAGATATGATGCAGTCCCTCGCCGTGGCGCCGGATGAATTGCGCGATGAAGCCCTGCTGGCCCGGCAACTCCTCGATAAACTCCACCGGCACGCCGCCGAGGTAGAAATCCTGCCATAGGAATCCGCCCTGCGCCTGCTCGCTGACCTGCTTATCGTTACGCGCGATGGTCGGGAAATAGCGGCTGAAAAAACCGACTCCGCGATCGATCGATTCGACCGCGATCGAGACATGGTCGAACCGCATCCGCACGCCCTCAACTGGACTCATCGATACGAGTTCTCCCCTTCACCGAATTAGTATCATCCTCATCGTTTGCTTCATTCGCCCGGCTGATTGTGCGCGCCCCGCCCACGATCGTGGCAGACCCGGCGCGAGCAGCCGAATCGTTCGAACACGAAGCGGCGCATCAGCGCGCCCATGCTGCGGATAATCAACGGCCATCCGTGGACGATCTTGCCGCCATAGACACCGAGCGATTGGCCCGCGCGCGACAGTCCCGGTACATTAAAGAAACTCCAGTCGTGCGTCGAGCCTGCCGTCGGCAGCCCGCACCACGATATAGCCGCCGTCCTTGAACGGTCCGGCATTGACAATCGTAGTCGGCCCGATCGTATCGACGCCCGCCGATTCGTGGATATGCCCTGAGATGCACAGGTCGGGCTTGATCTCCTCGATAAACCGGCGCGCCGCGGTGCTCCCGACCGCGCGTCCCCCGGGTATGCGATCGCAGCGGGTCTCGAACGGCGGCGTGTGGCAGACCATCAGCAGCGGACGCACGTCGCGCACTTCGGCATAGCCGCGTAGGAGGGTCTCGTAGATTTCGTCTTCGCTCAATTCGGTCGGCGTCTTGAAGGGCGTGATGTTGGATCCGCCGCAGCCGAAGATTCCGATTCCGTCGATCACCAGGCCGCGGCCGTGCAGCGCTATGCCTTCGCGCTCCAGAAACGGGAACACGTCGGCCTTGTCGAGATTCCCCGGCAGCGCGAGCACGCGCCCGCACGCACGGCGCACCGCATCGATAACCTTGCCGGCATCGGCGCTGCCGCCGAAGTTGGTCAGGTCGCCGGACACGATGACGAGGTCGGTATCGCGCATCACCTCGCCCATCCGCGCGAGGTTGCGCGTCGCCATGTGCACGTCGCCGAATGAAACTATCTTCATCGCCAATTCAGCCCGCGCCTACGATAGCGCACCCGCCCGAACGCTCCTAGGGAAGCTCTGCACGACGCCGCCCATCAGCCGCCGCCCGCGCCCATTACGCCCCTTCCCATAGTGGGCGCATGGAGACACTCTTTGATTCAGGATATTTCTTCTAGTCTGTTGCGCCGGCGGTTAGCGGAACCTTAGACGTATGAACGCGCTCGACAAATTCGCCTTCGTGCTGTTCTCGCCCAAACACTCGGGCAACGTCGGCGCCGCCGCCCGCGCGCTCAAGAACATGGGCGTTGCCGACCTGCGCCTGGTCGCGCCCCGCGATTACAATCCGCGCGCCGCCGCCGCGATGGCCGTGCACGCCGACGACGTGCTCGAGCGTGCGCGCATTTTCCCGGACCTCGCGACCGCCCTTGACGATCGCACGCTGACCGTCGGCACTACCTGCCGCGTCGGACCGTATCGCAGCGAGACCCGCACGCTCCGTGACGCCGCCCCCACCCTCATCGCCGAGAGCTCGGCAAATCGCGTCGCGATCGTCTTCGGCCCCGAAGACTTCGGGCTGACCAATCTTGAAATCGCACAATGCCAGCGCCTCATTACGATCCCCACCGCGCCGGACTACCCATCGCTAAACCTCGCACAGGCGGTGATCGTGGTCGCCTACGAGCTGATGCTCGCGGCGGGTGTCGCGCGCGCCCCGATGGAAGCCGGCGAATTTGCGTCCGCCAGCGAGGTCGACGCGATGCATCGCCGGTTGGCCGAGGCGCTCGTCGCCATCGGCTTCCTGCCCGAGGATAATCCCGACCACCTGATGCTCACGCTGCGTGCGATGTTGGGACGCAGCGGCGTGCGGCCGCGCGAACTCGACATCCTCAATGGCATCGCCCGCCAGGTCCGCTGGGTCGCCGAGGACGGCGCCGCAACGCTCGCGGCCAAGCGCGCGTCGGGCCGCAAACTCCGCTGATATGCAGCGCTCGAAAATTACTCCACGATTTGCGCAAGGTGCGCTCGCGTGCGCTTTGCACCGGCGTCGGCAAGCGCAATAATAGGCCACCGTTCACGCCTCGTAGCGGACGACTTGCTCTATGGCTGAGATAATCCAGATTTGGGAATTCCAGGCGGCGCGCCGCCGCGCTGCCCACCGCTATTGCGAACAGCAAAGCCTCGAGGCCGCGCTCGCCATCATGCGCGAGAATCTGGCAGTCGCAGCCGGTGACCTTTGCGACGCGCCGATGGCCGCGCAGCCGGAACTCCTCGATCGCATCGAACAGCTCACCGCGCTGATCCGTTACGGCCTTCGGATGGTGGGCGAAGCCTGCGGCGCGGGCGAAGCCGGGGGCCCAGGCGGCGCCGGCGCTGGCACTAATCGCTAGGGCTTCGCGCGCGACGTTCTTGATTCTCGCGCTCAAGGCGAATACCAAATAAGGGTTCAAGTTACTTCGCGCGCTCCCCGGTAGCTCAGTCGGTAGAGCAGACGGCTGTTAACCGTCGGGTCGCTGGTTCGAATCCGGCCCGGGGAGCCAACCTTAACTCCTTGATTTGAAGTTTTTCTCGCCCGCAGCGCCGGGCCTCGTTTCGTGAGGCGTTCTCGGAGAGACTGAATGATCCCCTTTGCCGGCAACCCCCTTAATCGCGCGAGCGAAAAGCGCACCGATTCGAGCTGGATCGAGTCCCAACGACACGATCCGTCGTCGCTTGTACTCCCGATGTGGCGTCTGCAGCCATTCCTCCTTGAACCAAAAAAGTCGGGCGCTCCGCTTGAACTTGGCCTGTTGCGGCCGGGAGTTGCGGATTCGCTCGCGGCTGCCGGTGCGCCCTGCATTTTTCTGGGTCTCGATGGCGACCGGGCGGTATTTGCACTTGACGTATCGGAAGCGAGCGACCCATCCAACGTGGGGCCGCTGGCAGGACTCGGCTATTTCCGGGAGGCGCGGACGGCGGCGCAAACGGTCTCGATGAGAGACGCCGCCATCATCGCGCAAGCCAAGGCGTTGATCGATTGGCATCAGCGGCACGGCTTCTGCCCGCGCTGCGGTACGCCGACGAAAATGGTGGACGCGGGTTATCGGCGCCTGTGTGACCAATGCAAGGCCGAGCATTTTCCGCGCGTCGATCCGGTCGTCATCATGCTCGCGACCCATGGGGAGGCGTGTCTGGTAGGACGCGGCAAACAATTTCCGCCCGGGATGTTCTCGGCGCTGGCGGGCTTTGTCGAGCCGGGTGAAACGATCGAGGAGGCGGTGCGGCGCGAGCTGATGGAGGAAGCTAACCTTAAAGTGGGCGAGGTAACCTATTACGCTACCCAGCCCTGGCCGTTTCCTTCCTCGCTGATGATCGGATGTTTCGCGCAGGCCGACAGCCGCGACGCGAAGGCCGACGAGAACGAACTCGCCGAAGTGCGATGGGTGGAGCGCAGTCTGGCGCGCGACCTGATCGAGGGAAAGCAGGTGGCGGGCTTACGGGTCCCGCCGCCGATCGCGATCGCCCACCATCTTATCAAGACTTGGGCGCTGGGCGGGAAGTGATCGCCTGAGATCGGAGATCTGCTGTTTGCCCTTCGGCGGGTGCGGGCATTCTCGTAGTGCGATCCTTTGCGGCTGCGGAAGTGAGTGCGCCTCAGGTCTCATCGCGGTGCGCGGCCCCAACCTCCACCACCCGGAGTCTCGATTCTTATCCGATCTCCCGGCGCGAGCCCGACGTTGGTCTTGCCCGGCAGCTTCGTCCGCTTGCCGTTCTTCCGCACCACGTAATTCTCCCCGACCGCGCCGTCGCCGCCGCCGGCCAGCCCCCACGGCGGGATTACGCGCCGCTCGGTCAGCAGGCTCACGTTCGATTCCACCAGGCATTCGAGCTCGCGCACCAGCCCGTCGCCGCCCGCGAATTTCCCGCGCCCGCCGGACCCGCGCCGCACCCGGTACTCGGTGACGCGCATCGGATAGTACGCCTCCAGCGCCTCGATCGGCGTGTTGAGCGTGTTCGTCATGTGCGTATGGATGCCGGATGCGCCCGGATGGCCCGGCGCGGCGCCCGCACCGCCCGCAATGGTCTCGTAATATGAAAAATGGCGCGAGCGGAAAGTGTCATAGCCGCCCACCGTCAGGTTCGACATCGAGCCCGAGCTGGCGGCGGCAATTCGCTCCGGTGCGGCCTGCGCCAGAGCGCGAAACAGCACGTCAACGATTCGCTGCGACGTTTCGACGTTGCCGCCCGCTACGGCGGCCGGCGGCAGCGCATTCACGATCGTTCCTGCCGGTGCGATCAGCTTAATCGGCCGCATTAGCCCCTCATTTGCCGGCACCGCTTCCGCCGCCAGGCATTTCATCACGTAGAACGTCGCCGAGAGCGTGATCGCGTAATTGGCGTTGATCGAACCGCGGACTTGCGGCGCCGTACCGCTAAAATCGACAGTCGCACGGCCGCCGCCGATCCGGATCGCGACTTTGATCGGTATCGGTCCGTGGTCAAAGCCGTCGTCGTCCATCGCATCCGACGCGCGGTAAATTCCCGGCCGGATTTTTTTGAGCGTCGCGCGCATCAGCCGGTCGGCGTAGTCCTTCAGCGCCTCCATCGCGCCGGCAACCTCGGCGCGCCCCACCGCCGTAACCAGGCCGATCAGCCGTTCGGCGCCGACGCCGAGCGCCGCAATCTGCGCGCGCAGATCGCCCTCGC
Source organism: Binataceae bacterium (SeqCode) (assembly GCA_050011435.1). GTDB lineage: Bacteria > Desulfobacterota > Binatia > Binatales > Binataceae > JADMIL01. Next base: position 257,521 of record JBEKJC010000001.1, on the reverse strand, counting down.
GCTCCTCGCGCACGCGGGTGTTGGCGAAGAACAGCTCGAAGACGTCGCGCGCCGGCTTGCCGCCGACCATCAACTTAACCGGCGGCAGACGAAATCCTTCCTGATAAATCTCAGTCGCCAACGCCATCGAGCCCGGCGCCATCCCGCCGATGTCCGCGTGATGCGCGCGATTAGCGGTGTACGCGAACGGCCGCTTATCGCCTTCGAGGAATATCGGTGCCACCAGCGTGACATCCGGCAGATGGGTGCCGCCGGCAAACGGATCGTTGACGATCGCGACGTCGCCGGGCGCAAGCTCCAGCCGCTCGATCACCGCGCGCACCGAGAGCGGCGTCGAACCGAGATGCACCGGGATATGCGCCGCCTGCGCCACCAGCTCGCCCCGTCCGTCGAACAGCGCGCACGAAAAATCGCGCCGCTCCTTGATATTGGGCGAGAAACCCGTTTGGCCGAGGACGACCCCCATCTCCTCGGCAATCGCCGCCAGCCGGTTATTCATAACTGCCAAAGTGACCGGATCAAGCTTCATTCGTGTATGTCCTGGAGAGGGCTCGCCTTTCGCACTGGGCAAAAATGTGGCCCTCACGCGGTCTCGAGATGCAGGTTGCCGAAATCGTCGCAGCGCAGCGTGAACTCCTGCGAGACGTAAGCGGTCGCGCTCAATTCGACCACGATCGCCGGTCCGCTGATTCTCGCGCCCGCGCCAATCTCGTCGCGCGCATAAACCGGCACGCTGCGCCGCGCGCCGCCGACGATCACGTTCATCTTCGAGGTCGGCGCGGGCTTGCCTTTGGACTTCGCGATCCGCGCGGACGCAATCGGTGGACCTCCAGCTGACGCGCGCAACCGTATATTCACCACCTCGACCGGCGCGTCCGGCGCGGCGTAGCCGAACGTCCGTCGATGCGCCTGATGGAACTCGCTGACGAATCGCGGCCCCAGCGCAACCTCGATTTCGTAGGATTGACCGCGGTAGCGCACGTCGGCACGCAAGTCGATCTTGATCTCCGCCGGCTTCGCTCCATGTGCGATCAGTTCCGCGCGAGCACGGGTGATCAGCGGACCCGCCTTCGCCAGCAGGCGCCGCAGTTCAGGCGCGGTGTCGCGCACCGTGATCGAATATTCGAGCCCGAGCGGCGCCCCCAGCGCACCCCACGCGCACAGCAGCCCCGGATTTCGCGGCAGTATGATCTTGCGGAGGCCGAGGTCGAGCGCCAGTTCGCACGCATGCATCGGGCCGGCGCCGCCGAACGCCATCAGCGCGAAGTCGCGCGGGTCGTGCCCGCGCTCGACGGTGATCACGCGAATCGCACGCTCCATGTTGGCGTTGACCACGCGAATCACGCCGCGCGCCGCGGTCGCCGCGTCGGTCTTCATCGCACGCGCGAGACCCGCGACCGCGCGATCAGCGCGCTCAGGGTAGAGCCGCATCCGGCCGCCGAGAAAATTCTCTGCGACCAGCCGTCCCGCCACCAGGTCGGCATCGGTAACCGTCGGCAGAGTGCCGCGTCCATAACAGGCCGGACCCGGATTCGCGCCGGCGCTCTGCGGCCCAACTTTGAGCGAACCGCCCGCATCGACCGCCGCAATCGAACCCCCGCCAGCCCCCACCGTATGGATATCGATCACCGGTGTGCGCACCGCGTAGCCGTTAGGATAGCTCAGCGAGCGGATGCGAGCGGCGCCGTCGAACAGCGACACGTCGGTCGAGGTCCCGCCCATGTCGAAGGTAATGAAGCGATCGACGCCCATCGCGAGCACGAGGTCGCCGGCGCCGACCACGCCCGCGGCCGGCCCCGAGAGAATCGTCCGCACCGGCTCCTCGCGCGCCAGCCGCGTGCCGATCGCATAACCGTTCGATTGCATCACGCGCAGCCGCGCACCGCCGAGCGATCGTTCGAGGTTCTCCAGATGCGCGACCATTCGCGGCGCGACATAGGCGTTGATCACCGTGGTCGAGAGGCGCTCGAATTCGCGGTACTCGGCCAGTATCCGATGCGATACCGAAAGCGATCGCTTGAGCGGTGCGAGCGCGCGCGCAATCGCGTTCTCGCTTGCGGGATTCGCATACGAATGTAGCAGGCAGACAGCGAAGGCCTCGGCGCCGCTGCGTTGGGCGAGTTTGCGCAGGCGCGCGAGCTCCCCCGCCGTCAGCGGCGTAGCGATTTTCCCATCGAAATGCGTTCGTCCGCCGACCCCAATGCGCAGCGCACGCGGCACCAGCGGTTCGGGCCGCTCCGGCGCGAGCGCGTAAAGCTCGGTGCGGTTTTGCCGTCCGATTTCGATCAGGTCCTCGAAGCCGGCGTCAACAATCAGTGCGACGCGCGCCCCCTTCTTCTCCAGCAACGCGTTGGTCGCGACCGTCGAACTGTAAGTGACCGCGTCGGCCGAAGCGTCTCCGAGAATTGCCTTGAGCCCCGCGATCACCGCCTGCGCCGGATCGTGCGGGGTCGAGGGCAGCTTATGCACCCGCAGTTCGCCGCCGATAATCGCGACCAGATCGGTAAACGTGCCACCGGTGTCGATTCCGACGATAATCGGCGCCTCGCCACTAGCCGCAACGCGGCGCCGCGGCCGGCCTTTCACCGATGCGGCGGATTTGGGCGTCACGGTCGAATCACGATTTTGAATTTTGATTTATCGGCCGCCGCCGTGAATGCGGCGACACCGTCGTCGAGCGAATACGTCGCGTCGATCAGCGGACGTGGATCGAACTTGCGGGCCGCGAGCGCGTCGATGGCCGGTCCGAAGCGCCCGCAGCGCGACCCGATAATCGTAATCTCGTTGATCACAACCGGCGCCAGATTCATCGCCGCGCCCGCCGCCGCCGTACTCTTGAGAATCACGGTGCCGCGCGGCCGCACCAATGCGATCGCGCTCGAGAAGCCCGCGCTTTGCCCGGTGCAATCGACTACCGCGTCGTAGCCGGGGGCGAGTTCGTCGGCGCTTTGCGTTTGCAGGCCCAGCGCGGCGAGCCGTTTGAGTTTTTCCGGATGATGGCCGGCGACGACCGGCGCAAAATTTTCACCGCGCAATGCGAGCGCGACCAGCGCACCGAGCCGTCCATCGCCCAGCACCGCGATCCGGTCGGTGCGCTTCAGATGCGTCTGATCGAAGATTTCGCAAGCGGCGGCGAACGGTTCGGTAAAGACCGCGGCCTCGTCCGTAACCGAATCCGGCAGCGAAAACAGGTTCGCATTCGGCAGGCGCAGGTACTCGGCGAAGGCGCCGTCGCGCCCGAGAATCCCCAGCACGGTGCGCGTCGGGCAATGACGCCCCATCCCGTCGATACACGAGTTACAGGTCCGGCAGCTCGCGTTGATCTCACCGACGACGCGCTTGCCTGCCAACGACGCGATCTCCGATTGCACTACGCGGCCGACGAATTCATGGCCGGGCACGCCTCGATATTCCATGTAGCCGCGCGTGATTTCGAGATCGGTGCCGCAGACTCCCGCCAGGCTGATCTTGACGATACTCTCGCCCGGCGCGGGCACCGGGTCGGGATAGTCGGTGCGCAGATGGAGTTTGCCGTCGAAGACCAGCGCGCGCATGGGACGGCATTGAAACAGAAAAGCCGCGGAGATGGCTACCCCGCGGCCCGTCGCGCTCAAGCGCGCTGGAATGAAAGTCGCTCAGTCGGCGGATTTGCTCGCCGTGCTTTTCTCCGAGCTCGATTTGCTCGACGACGCGGCAGGGCTTGAGTCCGTGGACGTGCTCTTGCCGTTCGCCCCCGCTGAGGATGACGCGGATTCGGACTTGCTTGCGGTGTCCGATTTGGACGTTTCCGTCTTCGTTGATTCGGTCTTGGACGAGTCCGCCTTGGTCGAATCTACCTTGGATGCGTCGCCATTCGACTTGGCGTAATCAGTCACGTACCAGCCGGTGCCCTTCAGGATGAATGAGGTCCGCGACAACATCCGCTCAACCTTGCTCTTGCAGGTTGGGCACTTTTTCAGCGCGTTTTCGGTGATCCTCTGCGTCACCTCGAACTCTCCGCACTTGGGACATTTGTATTCGTAAATGGGCATAGGTTCCTGGCGTCTCTCGCGGAAATAAGTCGGTTCTCCTCAAATTCAGGTAATCACGCGCTGCGGCCATGTCAACGCGAACAGCAAAGGTTCACTTTTATTTCGCCTCGCGGCACGCTTGGGATTCGCCAAACGAGCCCGGCCGCAATGCCTATCCTAGCACAGCGCGGTCCGTGTCAGTGCCTGGAGTCGCGCCGCGATCGCGACCGCATCGCACGGCTCAATCCGCACCGTTTTGCGCCGCGACGTTTCGCCCCGGATGATCGCGATCGCCGATCGAGCGACCTTCAGTTCGCGCGCCAGATACTCAATCAGCTCATCATTGGCCTTGCCCTTTTCAGGCGCTGCGTTGAGCGCGATTATCAATCCGCGCGGGTCGAGCCGCACGATGCCCGCCCGCGACGCGCCCGGCCGCGCAACGATCTCGATCGTCACCCGATCTCCGCCGAGCGTGAGCCACGAGATAGATCCCGATGCGGGGCGCGCGCCGGCCCGCGCCATCAGGCGAATCCGAAGATGAGAATCCGCGTGAGCGTCGGAATCAGGTACTGCTGCAGGAATTGAATCCCGAGGATGACCAGGATCGGCGAGAAATCGATTCCGCCGAACACCACCGGGAGATGCTCGCGTACGAAATCGAAAACCGGATCGGTCAACGCGCGGAGGGTGCGCACGATCGGGTTGTACGGATTGGGTTCGATCCAGGAAATGATCGCGGAAGCGATCACGATCCAGAAATAGAGCGTGAGGATCCCCGAGAGGACCTGCGCAATCCAGACAACCAGGTTGGTCCAGACAAACACGTCGTCGTTTCAGCCCTCCGCGTTTATGACCGCCCGAGCGCGCGCGACCGATCCGCGGCGGCATGTACGGCGCCGGCCACGATATCAGAAAACCGCAGGTCGTCGAACTTGCGCAGGGCGGCTTCGGTGGTGCCGCCGGGCGAAGCGACGATCCTGATCAACTCGGCCGCGGTCATCGGTGACCGGCGCATATTCTCTTCGGCGCCGCGCAGCGTCTTGAGCGCCATCCGCGTCGCCAGTTCCGGCGTCAGCCCTTCGCTCACACCAGCGTCCGCGAGCGCCTTGACGAACAGGTAAACGTAGGCCGGCCCGCTGCCGGAGAGCGCCGTTACCGCGTCGAGCAGGCTTTCGTCGGCGAGCGCCACCGCGTCTCCCACCGCGCCGAAAATCCGCAGCGCAAAGGCCTCGTCGGCGCGGCTCGCGCCCGGCGCCCGCACCAGCGCCGCCATTCCCTGACCGACCATCGCGGGCGCGTTGGGCATCACGCGGATCACCCGTGCGCCGCGGCCCAGCGCCGTGGTCATGCGCCCGAGCGTGATCCCGGCCGCGATCGAAATAAACAGGCGATCCGCCGGCTTCACGCGCATCGGTGCAGGCTTTATCGACGCGCGCGAAGATTTACGGCTGGCGCCGCCACCGGCCTCCTCCGCCGCACCAATCGCGCGCATCGCGGCCGCCATCTCACCTAGCACGTCGTCGATATTTTGTGGCTTCACCGCAAGCAGCAGCGCGCGCGAATCGCGCAGCACCGCGAGGTTGTCGGCGGTGGTTTCGACCTTGAGCGAACGCCCGAGCTTGCGCCGGCGCACGGGATCGACGTCGGAGACGATAAGGTCGCCGGGCTTGAAGATCTTCTTTTCCAGCAGGCCGCGCACGAGCGCCTCAGCCATGTTGCCGCCGCCGATGAATCCGAGTTTCTTCATAGGTTCTTTCATCCCGGACGCTCGCCGAACACCGCACGCCCGACGCGCACGATGGTCGCACCCTCCTCGATTGCCGCCTCGTAATCTTCGCTCATGCCCATGGAAAGCTCGCGCAGCGCAAGACCGCAGGCAGCCGCCGTCCGCTCGCGCAGCTCACGCAACTGGGCGAACCAATGACGCGCCGCCGCGGGATTTGCCGCCGGGGGCGGAATCGTCATCAGCCCGCGCACCTCGACGATTGCGCGCACCGACTCGATCAACCCCGCGACCGCGCCAGGACTCACGCCGCTCTTGGAGGCCTCGCCGCCGAGGTTCACTTCGACCAATACCGGCATCGGCGGTGCCGGACGCACGCGGGCGAGCGCATTGGCGAGACGCACGCCGTCGAGCGTATGCACCAGCGCGAAATTTTCCACCGCGGCGCGCGCCTTGTTGCTCTGCAGATGACCGATCATGTGCCATCGCATCCCGAGCAAATGCGTGAGTGCCGCGCGCTTGGCGATCGCCTCCTGCACGTAATTCTCGCCGAAGTCGCGAGCCCCGGCAGCATACGCCGCCGCGATCGCCTCAGGCGTCCGGGTCTTGCTCGCGAGCACCAGGCATACCGACGACGCCTCGCGATGAACCCGCGCGCACGCCCGCGCGATTCGTTCCCGCACCGCGTCGAGCCGTGTGGCGATGTTGGTCATGGTGGTCATCTCAATTCAATTCGATTCCGCCCGTGCCACAGGGATTCCATGGCGGCGCAGCGCGGCCAGAACCTCGCGCACCGGCAAGCCCATCACGTTGTCGCGCGTTCCTTCCACCCGCTCGACAAAACCCGCACCGGCGTCCTGAATACCATAGGCGCCGGCCTTATCGAGCGGGTCGCCGCTATCGACGTACGCCGCGATTTCATCCGGCGAGAGCGCCCGAAACGTGACGCGGCTCGCAACTGGCACGCTCTCGGCAACCGCGCCCGCGCGGGCGATCGCAAAAGCGGTCACGACGGTGTGGGTATTGCCCGAGAGCGAGCGCAGCATCGCGCGTGCAGACGCGGCGTCGGCGGGCTTGCCGAGAATTTGCCCGTCACATTCCACGATCGTATCGGCGGCGAGAACGATCGCGTCCGGGCGGTGGACGGATACGTCGAGCGCCTTCTCGCGCGCCATCCGCATCGCGAAATCCGCCGCATTTTCCCCGTCCTGACGGACTTCATCGATTCTGCTTTCGACAATTTCGAAGTCCAGACCCGTCGCCGCCAGAAGCATTTTGCGCCGGGGCGAAGCCGAGGCCAGTATCAATTTGATCGAACTCAACTTAATCCTACTCAACTTGATCGAACTCTGGATGCCCGTCAGGCTTTACACGCCTTCGCGTCTGGCGGCGTGCGTAGTTCACGGCCACGCACGGAGGCCGGCATTGGAGTTGTTGCCAGACGGCGCCGCTCGCCGCAAGGGGGGCCCGGCTCGACCCGCGCCAGCTCGATTCGCGCCCGACGCATTGAAGCCGCGGCTCCCGTCAGATAACCAAGTTTGGATGGGTATGAAGTGCTGGCGCCGGTGGGTTTGGTTGGTTGCTGTCCTCTGCGCGATTGCGTTGCTGAGTGTCTGCGGCGGCAATGCTCCCGCCCAGATGTTCCCGTTCGAACGCAACAAGGTCGAGCCACTCGATCCGCACCAGGCTTTCGTCGAAGGCTACAACGCTTACCAGCGGCGCGATTGGCCGGCCGCGATCGAGCGGATGCAATTGGCGGCGGCGCAGGTGCCCGACCTGATCGACTATGCGCTCTTCTATCAGGGGCTCGCCCAACGCGAGAGCGGCGACCCAACTGCTGCGGCGGCGACGTTGCGGCGCCTCACTGCTAGCTACCCGCAGAGCGTTCTCGCGGATCAGGCGGCGCTTGACTTCGCCGATATCGAACTCAAGCTGGCGCGGCCGGACCTCGCGCTGGCCGCCGCGCGGACCGTCGCCGATAGAACCGGCGACTCCGCGATGGAGCAGCGCGCGCGCCTGATGGTGGCCCGTGCGCTCGAGGCGTCGGGCGATTACCGCGGCGCTTACGCGCAGGCGCAATCGCTGCGCGAGCGTTTTCCCAACGGGGCCACCGACGGCGCGGCGCGCGACTTGGCTTATGCGATGCTCGCGGCGCATCCGTCGGTCGCCGACACCGCAACGCTCGGTTACAAGCGCAACGAGGCGGAGCTGTTGCTGCACGAGGGACGGCCAGCGGAGGCACTCGAACAGATTACCGCGGCGCTCGCGATGGAGCCGCCGCCGGAGCTGCGCAGCGAGCTGGTATGGCTCCAGGCCGAGGCCTCGCGCGGCAACCCCGAGAGCCGGCGCGCCGCACTCGGCCACTACCTCGCGCTGGCGCCCGGCGGCACCCATGCTGCCGCCGCCCTCAACGCGCTCGCCCATTCGTGGTGGCAGACCGACAATACCGACGTCGCGCGTCAGTATTTCAGCCGGCTGGTGCGCGATTTCGCCGGCAGCACGCTCGCGCCGCAAGCGCTGTTCGAGATCGGCCGTACCTACGAGGACGACGGCGCCCGCGAAGCCGCACGCACGCAGTACCAGCGGCTCATCGCGCGTTACCCGGGCAGCGACGCCGCCACCGACGCGCATTTTCGCGCGCCGTTCATGCTCTTCATGCTCAAGCGCTACGATCAGGCCTCGGCCGAATTCGCCGAGGGCGCCGCCCGTGCGGGCGACCCTAAACAAAATGACATGTTTTCCTACTGGCAGGCGCGTTCGCTGGAGGCCAACAGCGAAGGCGCGCAGGCGCGCGCGATCTATCAGCGCGTCGCCCTCAGCATCGACAGCAATTACTATCCCGCCCTGGCTGAGCTGAAAGTGCAGGTCGGCCCCGCTTCCTTTCCCGCAGCGCTCGCGTCCGACCCGGTTGCCACGGGCGTGCCGTCCGCGACGGGGCTGGCGCAATTCCATCTGCTGCGCGCGGTCGCGCTGCGCGACCTGGCGTTGCGCAATCTGGAGACGGCAGAGCTACGCGCGGTCGAAGTTAATTCCGCGGGCAACCCGGCGCTGCGCGATTTCGTCCTCGCCGAATATGCGGCGGCGGGCGCCTGGTACGACTCGATCGCTGCCGCCAGCCGTCTCGCGGCGCGCGGCGAAATCAACCCCCACGTCGCCGAAAGGATGCACTATCCGCGCGGCTATTGGGACCTGGTCTCACCGGCCGCGGCGCGCTATAGCCTTGATCCCTACCTGGTGCTCGCGCTAATTCATCAGGAGAGCCTGTTCGATCCCAATGCCCGATCCGGCTCCGACGCGCGCGGGCTAATGCAGCTATTGCCGACAACCGCCGATCGCTGGGCGCCGGACGCGGGCGTAGCCTCGGCGCCGCTTGACCTGTACGACCCCGCGCTCAGCGTGCGTATCGGGACGGTCTATCTGCACAACCTGATGGCGATGTTTGCCGGCGACCAGTTCAAGGCGGTCGCGGCCTACAACGGTGGCGAGCACGCGGCGGCCGGATGGGTAGCGAAATATCCCGGTGACGACGATCAGTGGGTCGAGAATATCGGTTTTCATGAGACCCGCGACTACGTCAAGAAAGTGATCGGCGGCCTGCGCGAATACCGGCTGATCTATGCCGCGCCGGCCACTGCCCCAATCTCAGCGGCCCCGCCGCAAGCTCCGCAGTAGCTGGGACCCGCATGGTCGTCGCGACTCCAGATGCGCGAGCGCTGTGCACTTCGGTCATGGCACCGCCCGCCGGGCCAATCATCGGAATAGACGTGGGCGAGGACTTTCTTGACCTCGCGATACTCGACCCGGCCGCCAAACATCTGCGGCTCGCGCGCGTCGCGGTTGCCGGAGTCGATCGCGGCGGCCTCGCAGGAGACGGAAGCGCCAATGACGGCCGCGCGCAGGACGGCACCGTGAAGGCCCGTGGCGCGATCGCCGAGTTGGCTTGCCGGTTGCTCGCGGCGGCGCCCGAACTCGGCGCCGCCGGCACGATCGCCCTGATCGATTCGCCGCGCTGGCCGCGCGATCTCGATCTCGCGATAAATGCGGCCGAGGCTCACGCGCAGCGCGGCTGCGCGCGCCCCGCCGCCGGCCGTGCGATCGATGCTTCGCTGCGCGCGATGGTGCGGGAACTGGCGCTGCGAAAACGCGACGGTGCGCCGTTTCGATTGGCCCTTTTCCCGACCCCGACGCTTGAGTATTTTGCCGCCTGCGTGCGCGATCCGCGATGCAAGCCTCATCTGGCGGCGATCGCTCGCGCACTCTTCGGCCACACCCTCGCCAGCGCGCCGACGCTGCCGGCGCCGCTTGGTGGCCGCCTCTTCACGCGCTTTATGCTCACCGGCTTCGCCGCCTATCGTGCGCTCGAACGGACGCCGGCCGAAGGCTTTGAAGCCTATCCCGACCTCGCCTTCAGGCTGTGGGCCGGCGGTGAGGAAATTCCACCCAAGGGTGCGGGCCGGGCGGCGCTTGACGCACGCAAGCGCATCAACCGCCGCCTCGCCGGCGAAATCGCCTGCGCAGGCGCATCGAAGATCTCCACACTCCATCAGGCCGATGCGGCAGTTCTGGCGCTGAGCGCCGGAGTGGCTACGCGCACGGGCGCAATCGTCGTAATCGAGCAGTCCGGCGAGGGACGTTTCGCGCTGGCCGTGGATCGCGATCAGGCGCGTCGATCGAAGATCAACTATTGTAAAGTGGATGGCCGCTCGTTGAATTTAACTTAATTTGTAGTTGACCTGCGGCGGTTCCCGTTGAAAGCTGCTAATGCACGTTTCCGAGAAGGAGAAGAAATGAAGGATCGAAAACAGTGGCTTTATGCAATCTTGGCGCTCGTCGGGGGAGTCTTCGGAGGCGCGCTCTCGGGACATATTTTCCCGCGCGAGGCCGAGGCCGCCGCACGTGCGGCGCAGGTTCTCAAGGCGGAGAAATTCGTCCTCGTCGATCGCGACGGCAAGGAACGCGGGGTGATTCAGGTGGATGCCCAAAACGGCGCTGGGATCGGCTTCTACGATCACGATGGGAACAAACGCGTAATTCTCGGGGCGGCCCCGAATAGTCGTAACGGCTTGGCGATCTACGGCCGCAACGGCCGGGAAATGGCAGGCTTCACCGTCGCCGAAGATAATCAGTCGAGCGTTACGCTCTATGATCCGGCCAGCGGTCGCGCGCGGGTCGGTCTCGGCGTCGCCGCCAATGGCGAACCCGCGCTAGTGCTGTTCGATCAGAAAGGCCATGATCGCGCTGAAATGCACGTCACCGTCACCGGCAAGCCCGGACTCGCCTTGGCCGACGAAGCCGGCAAAACGATGGCTGGGCTGCCCGTCCAGGAATCTCAACCGCCGCAACAATAGGCGCAAGGACGCTCAAAGTGGAGGAGAGTTGAAATGAACTCGATCGGAAGAAAGGTCGCGGCCTTTGTAATCGCCGCGGCGATGCTGGTCGCGCTGGCTGGATGCTCGGGCCAACCGCTGAGCACGCGTGAAAAGGGCACTGGTATCGGCGCCGTGCTCGGCGCTGGCACCGGCGCGATCATCGGTGCGGCCGTCGGTGCACCGGGCGCGGGCGCGGCGATCGGCGGCGCCCTCGGCGCCGGCACCGGATTCGTCGTCGGCAACGAGATGCAGAACCAGGAAGTTCAGCAACAGCAAACCCAATCGCAAATGCAATCGCAACAGACGGAGATTGAGCAGCAGCGGCGCGAGCTCGAGCAGCTCAAATCGCAATCCGAAACCGAATGAACCCCAGGCCTTGACCGTGGCCGGCCGCGTCCACGCGCGGCCGGCTCGCGCAACCGCGCCTCTGGCGGGCGCGCTTGACAATTTGCGGCGTTCCGCGATTGATCGACCCTGCGCGCCGCGAGGGCGCGGGCAGGTGGCCGCAATCCCTTACGAGTGTTCAGTCTTTTGGAACGCAGCTTCAAGGCTATCTTTTTCGACCTCGACGGCACCCTGGTCGATCTCCATGGACCGCTCTATATCGCTGCGCGCAACGCTCTCGATCAGCTCGGCCAGGGTCCTCCGCTCACCCCCGAGCGCTACCGCGAGGCGCTCGCCCGCGATGACCTCTACCTCGGCCTTCCCGACCATTTGCGGCCGCACTATCTGCGCCTCGCGTTTGCCTACTTCGTCACCGAACTCGACCGCACCGAACGGCTCGAGGTGCTGCCGCACGTGCATGAGACGCTGGCCGAACTCAAACGCCGGGGCTATGCGACCGCGATCGTCACCTCACGTCCCGGGGATTCGAATCGGCTCGTGGCGAAGCTCGCGATGGTCGGACTGGCCTCGTACTTCGACCAGGTCATAACCCAGAGCACCGCCTCCCTGCGGGCTCTCGACAAGACCGAGAGCCTCAAGCATGCGTCAGCGCGGGCCTCGATTCTGCCGCAGGCGTGCATGTACGTCGGCGACGAGCCGCGCGACGTCATGGCGGCTACACAGGCCGGCTATGGCGCCAAGGTCGCGGTGGCGACCGGTCCCGCGACCTTCGGCTATCTCCGCGATCATCCGGAGCATCGACCCGACTTCGTCATCCGTTCGATGGGCGAACTGATCGCCCTCCTCGATCGCCTGAAGGTTGGCGACGCCGAGCCGCGATAGCCGAAGCAGCTCGCCCGTCTTCGCGAGGCTTGACTTAAGCCAACAGAATTCTGCCGCGCAGAGGCTTGACATTCGTTTGCTCCCCCAATAGTTAATCTCGACTAAGTCGATAGATTTAATATGCTCACGCATAAGTCAAAATACGCCATGAAGGTATTGCTGGTCCTCGCCAAGGAGTTCGGCCAGGGTCCTGTGCTGATTTCCGAGGTCTCGCGGCGCGAAGGGATTCCGCGCAAGTTTCTCGAGCTGATCCTGCTCGAACTTAAGAACGAGGGGCTTCTTGGGAGCAAAAAAGGCAAAGGAGGCGGGTACTTTCTCGCCCGGCCGCCGCGCACGATTCACGTTGGAGATGTACTGCGGGCGCTTGACGGGCCGATCGCGATGACCTCCTGCCTGAGCCAGACCGGCTAGCGCCGTTGTGAGGAATGTATCGATGAGCGCACGTGCGCCGTGCGCCTGGTGATGAAGGAAGTGCGCGACGCCACGGCGAAAATCCTCGACGCGACTTCGCTGACCGATATCTTGAAGCGGTTTGAGGTCGCGGGAGGGAATAAAGAGGCGCTGAGTTACTCAATCTGAATTTTTTAGCCGATTAGTCTATTAAATAGATAGATTGAATAGATTTTAAGGAGGTGACAGCTTGAAACAGTTAACAACCTTGGCCGCTTCACTCGCTTTTCTCGCGCTCTCAGGATGTGCCGGGCGCGATCCGCTGCTGAGTTACGGACCGCAACCTCGGGTCGAGGATTGCGCCCAAATCCGGCAGGCCACGCCGACTCAATATGTCTGCGATAGCAAGACCTATACCTCGGTCCAGCTCACCGAAATCCGCAACGGAATCGTTGCCAGCAAATGACGCTCAGGCGGACGGAGAGGCGCACATTTTCGACCTCTGGGGATGTCGCGAAACCCCCGGCCTTCGATCCGCCGATAGACACCAAGCAGAGAACTGAAGGAGGAATCTCGATGAAACGCAGATGGAAGGCCGCGCTGGCCGCGATCGCTACCCTCTCACTCCTGGCAAGCGTGCAAACCTCACGGGCACAGGATGCCTCGATCATTTCGAAGCAGACGACGCTGTGGGTGGACCAGAAAACCGGCCAGATCTTTATTCGGCCGGGCCGCGGCCGTGAGCCGATAACCTTCGGCGCCGATCAGCAGGAGATCGAGCGGCAGGTCGAGGAGCGCACTCAGCAGCGGACCCAGGACGCGGTGCGGGCGGCGGTCGCGCAGACCGAGGCGCAGCAGCGCTTCGACAACGCGGAATTGCAGAAGCAGGTCGATCAAATCAAACCCGCCTGGACCAGTTACGTGAGCAATTTTCAGAACAAGTTCAGGATTGGGGCGTTGGCCTACCTTGATTACGGCCTCTATACGCATACCGGTTTCGGGCCCCAGTTTCTCGAGAACATGAATCCGCCCGGTCCGTATAACAACCTGTACAACTCGTTCGATATCAACCGGGTCTATCTCAATACCTATTTCACGCCGACCGATGAACTGACCTTTCGCTTCACACCCGAGCTGTACCGCGCCAACGGCACTGCCACCGCCGACAAAACGGGCGCCAACACGGGCTACGGCTCGAACCTCGATGGCGATCTGAATGTGCGCATGAAGTATGCTTATCTGCAGTACACTGGGCTGACGGACGGTATTCCCAGCCTCAAGGGCGGCAACGTGACCTTCGGTGCGCAGCCCAATCCGCTGCTCGGCTGGGAGGAGGATTTTACCCAGTACCGCTACGTGTATCTGTCGCCGTGGAACTATCTGGGCCTTTCATCGAGCCAGATCGGCCTGCAATTCAATGGTCCGGTCAGGCTCGCCGGCAGTGAAAAGACCTACCTGGATTACGGGGTGGGGATTTTCGATAACGGTAAGTTCAACCAGCAGGAGCAGACCGACACCAAACAAGGGATGGCGCGGTTGACCGCCTACCCGTTCGGCTCCTCTTATCGCTACCAGGGGCTCGGGCTGACCGGGTTCTACAACTACGGCTATGGCAACGTCGCTCCGGACATCGGCAGCGTGCCGACGGCGCTCAAGGGACCCATCGCGCATTTCACGCGCATGTCCGCGATTCTTAGCTACGCCGCCCAGGAATGGAATGCGCTCGGCGAGCTGGACTACGGCCAGAATGCCTTTCAGTTGAGCAACCTGTATTCGGGCAGCGGCCCGCTGGACGCCTTCGGCACCCCGACCGGCACTGCGATTGCCCCCGCCCCCCCAAAAAAGCCGGTCAAGTTTGCCGGCAACACATGCTCATCTACCGCTCCGTGTTATTCGTTCGTGAACAACTGGGGTCCGCAGACCGCCGCCTACACGGCGATTCTGAACAACGGACGTGCGCGCGAAATCGGCGCGGATTTTCTCGGGCATTACCATATTCCCGGGACCAGGCTCACGGCGTTTGGAATGTTCCAATGGTTTCTGCCGAATGACAATGTGAATACGGACCCGCTCGACTTCCAGCGCTTCGTGGTCGGCCTGAGCTACACCTACAACGAGTACCTGCGCTTCGCGCTCGACAGCCAGAACCTGCTCTTTTACCACAACCAGCTCTCGATGCCGGTGAGTTACTTGAAGGGCGTCGGCTATGTGCCGGGCAGCAAGCTCAACGGCCAGTCCGTACCGAAGACCGGCAGCATTCCGAATATGGTGCCGCTCGATACCCATGCGATCTTCCTGAATATGGAGTTCGCCTACTAGAGAATGGAGCAACTCGAAATAGCATGAAGCTGAAGCAGGTTATTTTCTTATCCGCCGTGGCGCTATTTGCGTTCACCTTGATTACAGTACGCGCGGCACCGGCCGCCCAGACCATACTGAACGTCTCGTACGACCCGACGCGCGAGCTCTACGAGGACTACGACGTCCAGTTCGCGATTCATTGGAAAGCGAAGACCGGCCAGGACGTCACCGTCAATGTGTCCAACGGGGGCTCAGGCAAGCAGGCCCGCGCCGTGATCGACGGGCTCGAGGCCGACGTCGTGACGCTGGGCTTGGCCTACGATATCGACGCGATCGCCGAAAAGGCGCATCTGCTGCCCGCCAACTGGCAGAGCCGTCTGCCCGAGAACAGCTCGCCCTACACCTCGACCATCGTGTTCCTGGTCCGCAAGGGTAATCCCAAGGGCATCAAGGACTGGCCCGACGTGGTGAAGCCGGGCGTGCAGGTGATCACGCCCAATCCAAAGACCTCGGGCGGCGCGCGCTGGGCCTACCTTGCGGCGTGGGGCTATGAACTGCAAGCTAGCGGCGGCAATCAGGCTGCGGCCAGGGATTTCGTGACGAAGCTTTACAAGAATGTGCCGGTACTCGACTCGGGCGCGCGCGGCTCCACTACCACCTTCGTCGAGCGCGGGGTCGGCGACGTGCTGCTGTCGTGGGAAAACGAGGCCTACTTGGCCCTCAACCAGTTCGGCAAGGACAAGTTCGAGATCGTTTACCCCTCGACCAGTATACTGGCCGAGCCGCCGGTGGCGCTGGTCGACAAGGTGGCGGACAACCATGGCACACGTGAGGTCGCGCAGGAGTACCTGAAATATCTCTACACGGACGAGGGGCAGCGGATCGCGGCGAAACATTATTTCCGCCCGCGGCTCGCGTCCGCGGCGAAATACGGACCGGGGTTCCCCAATTTGCGGCTCTTTACCGTGCAGGACGTTTTCGGCGGATGGCAAAAGGCGCAAGCAACTCATTTTGCCGACGGTGGCGTCTTCGATCAGATCTATTCGCCGTAACGCGGGAGAGGGAGAGGACTCGGAGAGAAAAAAGTTGTTGAGGAACGTAGAACTATAGCTTTCAGGAAATTGAAACCTCAGTGAGGTTTCAAACTTCCCGCGGTGGGTTGACGCTCGCGTTGCTCGCGAGCGTCAAGCCATGATGGCGAAGCCTGCATTTTACCAACGGGAACTCTGAAACCTCGTGAGGTTCCAGTAAAGTTAAGGTTTTGAGTTCCTCGACAACTGGATTGCGCGCGGAGGACTGCGCGGGTTCATTCTATATGTGGAGAAGCGCGATCAAATGAGGTTGAACGGATACACACGGAGCGGACGACGAAGCG
The DNA here is from genome assembly GCA_050011435.1 of Binataceae bacterium (SeqCode). Classification (GTDB taxonomy): domain Bacteria; phylum Desulfobacterota; class Binatia; order Binatales; family Binataceae; genus JADMIL01. The sequence goes on along the minus strand of JBEKJC010000001.1, from coordinate 241,126 downwards.
CATGGCGGGCATGACCAAAACCAAGCGGCGGGTATTGCCCGGCTTCGGCCTTACGATGGGCTATACGCTCGCCTATCTCAGCCTGATCGCGTTGATTCCGCTCTCGACGATCCTGCTGAAAACCGCCGGCATGGGCTGGGAGCGGTTCTGGCACGTGGTGCTCTCACCGCGGGTAATCGCTGCGTACAAGCTGAGCATCGGGGCGTCGCTGATTGCGGCCGCGATCAATTCGATTTTCGGCTTCATGGTGGCGTGGACGTTGTCGCGCTACGAGTTCCCGGGCAAGGGCGCGCTCGACGCGCTGGTCGATCTGCCGTTTGCGTTGCCGACCTCGGTCGCCGGTATCACGCTCACGTCGATCTACGCGCAAAACGGTATCATTGGCCGGCTGTTCGTTCCCCTAGGAATCAAGATTGCGTTCGCGCCGCTCGGCATCATCGTGGCCCTGACATTTATCGGTCTGCCCTTCGTGGTGCGGACGGTGCAGCCGGTGCTGCAGGACCTCGAGGCGGAACTGGAGGAGGCGGCGGCCACGCTGGGAGCTTCGCGGCTGCAAACCTTCCGGCGCGTGATCGGGCCCGCGATGCTGCCGGCGCTAATCACCGGTTTCGCGCTGGCCTTCGCGCGCGCGCTCGGCGAATACGGATCGGTCGTTTTCATCTCGGGCAACATGCCGATGCATACCGAGGTCGTGCCGCTACTGATCATGACCAAGCTCGAGGAGTTCGACTACCAAGGCGCGACCGCCATCGCGCTCGTGATGCTGGTGCTGTCGTTCACGATGCTTTTCGGGATCAACCTGCTGCAACGTTGGAGCGCCTCGCGCTATGCCACCGATTGAAGGCGCGCAGACCGGCTCGGGCGGCGCCGCGGGCGGGGGCTGGCGGCCCGTGGCGGAAGCGACCGCGAATGTGCGCCGCGCGACCGAGGATCCGGCCTGGGCGCGGCGGCTGATTATCGGGGTCGCGGCCGGCTTCCTCGGCATCTTCCTGATCATCCCGCTCGGCTCGGTCTTTGCCGAGGCGCTCAATAAGGGCGTCGGGCTCTACTTCGCCGCGATCACCAACCCCGAGGCGCTCAGCGCGATCCGGTTGACGCTGCTGACCGCGGCGATCGCAGTGCCGCTCAACCTGATCTTCGGCCTGGCCGCGTCGTGGGCGATCACACGCTTCGAGTTTCGCGGCAAGAACCTGCTGACGACCCTGATTGACCTGCCGTTCGCGGTCTCGCCGGTCATCTCGGGCATGATTTACGTGCTGATGTTCGGCGCGCAGGGATGGTTCGGCGGATGGCTGATGGCGCATCATATCAGAATCATTTTCGCCGTTCCGGGAATCGTGCTGGCGACCACTTTCGTGACCTTCCCCTTCGTCGCGCGCGAACTGATTCCGGTGATGGAGGCGGGCGGCACCGACGAGGAGTTGGCCGCGATCACGCTCGGCGCCACCGGCTGGCAGACCTTCTTTCGGATTACGCTGCCGAAGGTCAAATGGGGCCTGCTCTATGGCGTGATAATCTGCAATGCGCGCGCGATGGGCGAATTCGGCGCCGTTTCGGTGGTCTCGGGCCATATCCGCGGCCAGACCAACACCATGCCGCTCTATGTCGAAATCCTTTACAACGACTATAATTTCACTGCTTCGTTCGCGGTCGCCTCGCTGCTCACCGCGCTGGCGCTGGTGACCCTGGTGGCCAAACGCGTGATTGGCGGCAAGGTCAAGCATGCGCAATTGCCCTCAGTCTCCGCCGACGGAATCGAGCGCGAGGCCGCATGAGTATCGAAGTCCGCAACATCCGCAAAAGCTTCGGCAGCTTTGTCGCGCTCGACAATGTCAGCCTCGACATCCCAACGGGCGAGCTGGTCGCGCTGCTGGGTCCGTCGGGTTCGGGCAAAACCACGCTGCTGCGGATCATCGCCGGCCTTGAGTTGCCCGACGGCGGCGAGGTGCGCTTCGACAGCGAGGAGGCGACCAATCGCAGCGTGCGCGATCGCAATGTCGGTTTCGTCTTTCAGCATTACGCGCTGTTCAAGCACATGACGGTATTCGAGAACGTCGCCTTCGGCCTGCGCGTGCGTCCGCGCAGGATTCGGCCGCCCGAGGATCAGATCCGCGCCAAGGTCCACGACCTGTTGAAGCTGGTGCAGCTCGACTGGTCGGGCGACCGCTTTCCGTCGCAGCTCTCCGGCGGACAGCGCCAGCGAATCGCGCTCGCACGCGCGCTCGCGGTCGAACCCAAGGTGCTGCTGCTCGACGAGCCCTTCGGCGCGCTCGACACCAAGGTGCGCGAGGAACTGCGCCGATGGCTCCGGCGGCTGCACGACGAGCTTCACGTCACCAGTATTTTCGTGACTCACGATCAGGAAGAGGCGCTCGAACTCGCGAATCGCGTGGTGGTGCTGAACGAAGGCAAAATCGAGCAGACCGGAACGCCCGAGGAGCTTTATCACCATCCGGCGACGCCCTTCGTTTACAATTTCCTCGGCAACGTCAATCTGTTCCACGGGCGTATTGAGAACGGCCGGCTGTATATCCGCGGGACCTCGGTTCCGGTCAGCGGCTACGCCGACCTCGCCAACTCCAACGGCAAGGAGGCGATGGTCTATGTGCGGCCGCATCTGCTGGAGATTCATCTGCAGCCGATCGCGAAAGGCTCGTTTGCCGCGACCGTGCGCCATATCAACGCGGCCGGCCCCAAGGTCAAGGTTGAGCTGACGACCCATTGGGGCGATCCGGTGCAGGTCGAGATCGATCACGATCGCTATCGCGAGCTCAAGCTCGAGCGCGACGCCGAGGTCTTTCTAAGCCCGCGCGAAAACCACGTCTTCGTGTACCAGATCTGATTGGATGAAAGAGGGAGCGGAGAGTTGTTGAGGAACGCAGAACCTTTAGCTTTTCAGGAAACTGAGACCTCATAGAGGTTTCAGACTTCCCATCAGGGATTGACGCTCGCGACGTTCGGGCAGGCGGCTAGGCCGGGCGGGAATAGAGCACTTGTTGATGTAGAGGATGTCGGCCGCGGTCAGACTTGAAAATAAACATCGCTTCATTCGAACATTTCGGGTTCGCGGGTGCTCAACCAGCGCAGTCCCTGGTAGGCGTAATGCAAGCCTGCGGACGCCGTGACCGCGAGCGTCAGATAGAGCAACCAATGCCAATACAGCGGCCATTTCACGCCAACGCGGGCCAGTGCACCGATGACGCATAAGAGCTGCAGGAAGGTGCTCCCTTTGCCCAGGTAGGTCGGACGCATCGGCGGGCGTTCAGCGGTGAAAAACGCGAACATAAAGTAGCCCGAAACGATCACGATGTCGCGAATCAGCACAACGCCGAGCAGCCACCCCGGGATGGAACCCTCGAGCGTCAGGACTACGAATGCGCTGACCAGCAGGAGCTTGTCGGCGAAGGGATCGAGGTACGCACCGATCTCGGTGCGCATATCGAACCAGCGCGCGACCGCGCCGTCGAGCCCGTCGGTCAGCGCGGCCAGGCCGAAGAGATACAGCGCGGACGTGTAGCGATGCTGGCTGAGCAATGCGAGAAAGAACGGAATCGAAACGATGCGCAGCAGAGTCAGCGCGTTGGGAAAGTTGAGAAGCTGACCGAGCGCGAGTCCACGCGCAACCGGGGGTTGCAGAGCGGGTTGAGTTGGCGCTGGAGTCATCGGCAAGTGCGCGCGATGCGCCGCTTCGTCAGGCGCTCGCGACCGCGGCCTTGCGCAGGCGTCCGGCGACCGGCACGCTGACGCGCGCACGCATCGCGACCACGCCGTCGTGATATTCCTCGCTGAGCACTTCGCCGTCGCGCCGCGCCATCGCGATCAGGTCGCCGCGATCGGCCGCGAGCGTCACGCTCACTTCTTCGCGCAGGTTGGCGAACGATCGCGCGATCGCGTGCAGCAGGCGGTCGAGTCCCTCGCGCCGCAGCGCCGAGATCGCGACGGTTTCGAAGCCGTTGGTCACGCGCGGCGGGAATTCGAGCAGGTCCGCCTTGTTCATCACGATCAGCCGCGGCGCCGCCCCCGCGCCAATCTCATCGAGCACGCGATCGACGACCTCCATCTGCTCGCTGGCGAGCGGCGAACTGGCGTCAACCACGTGCAGCAGCAGGTCGGCCGTGCGCACCTCTTCGAGCGTAGCCTTGAAGGCCTCCACCAGCATGTGCGGCAACCGATGGATGAAGCCGACGGTGTCGGCCAGCATCACGGTGGCCTTGCCCGGCAGGCTGAGGCGCCGAATGGTCGGGTCGAGCGTCGAGAAGGGCCGATTGGCGGCCTCGACGCCGGCGTCGGTCAGCGCGTTCATCAGGGTGGATTTGCCGGAGTTGGTGTATCCCACCAGCGCGACGGTCGGGTATGGGACTTCGAGCCGGCGACGGCGCTGGATCGAGCGGGTGCGCTCGACGTCGCGCAGGCGCGTGCGCAACCGCGTCAACCGTTCGCGCACACGGCGACGGTCAACTTCAAGCTGGGTTTCGCCGGGGCCGCGCGTGCCGATACGTCCACCGCCCGCCCCCGAGCCGCCGGTCTGGCGCGACAGATGGCCCCATTGGCGGGTCAGTCGCGGCTGTAAATAGCTCAACTGCGCGATCTCGACTTGCAGCTTGCCCTCGAGCGTGCGCGCGCGCTGCGCGAAGATGTCGAGAATCAGTTGACTGCGATCGACCACCCGCAGCTTGAGTTCGTTTTCGAGATTGCGCGCCTGCGCGGGGCTGAGCGCGTCGTCGAAGATCGCGAGCGTCGCACCGCGCTCGTGCGCGAGTTCGCGGACTTCGGCGGCCTTGCCGCGCCCGATAAAGGTGCGCGGGTCGATGCTCTTTAATTTTTGCTGGACCTGCCCGGCGACTTCGGCACCGGCGCTGGCGGCGAGTGCGCCGAGTTCCGCCAGCGAATCGTCGCTGGCAATACCGATGGGCGATCCCAGTTCAACACCGACCAGAATGGCGCGTTCGGCGTTGTCGAATGACGGCGTGTGCGTAAGACCCAGAGGCAAATCTCCTGGTAATTCCCGAGCACTATCCTAGCAGAACCGCCGGATTCGTCTAACCGGAAAGAAGGGCAAGTTGGTTGAGGAACGCGGAGTTGGGAGATTTGTTGAAGAGCGCAAAACTTTAGCTTCTTTCCGGAAACTGAAACCTCACGCAGGTTTCAGACTTCCCGTCTGTAAGATGCGGGCTGAAAACCTCATCATGGATTGAGCCTCGCGATGCTCGGGTAGGGGCCAAGTCCCGCGGAAACGACAAACGCGAGAATCCGTCGCCGGCGCAGACTCAGCGCAATTGGACGGCGTTGGCCGAGAGCAGTTGCTCGACCTCCGCGACAAAACCCTCCGTCGGCGCGACCCGATAGCCGTCGCCGAGCAGGAAGACCGCTTCGCGCCCGTCGTCGAAGCCCAGATGCAGATAGGTGATCGAGGCGCCGGGATAGCGCCGCAGCAAATCCTTGAGCTGCGCCATCTCGCCGTTGGCCAGCCGCTCGCGCGGCGCGCGGATCCGCACCTCGCGCACGGCCTCGGTCAGCGCCGCGGCGATCGGGCGCAGGTCATCGACGATAATTTGCGCGCGCTCGTCGTCAACGTCGAGCTTGCCCCGGGCCACCACCGGCTCGTCGCCCATGATCACCGCCTCGAACTTCTGGTAGGCCTCGGGCCACACGATACATTCGACGGCGCCGTCGCGGTCTTCGAGCGAAAATGTCGCGTAGCGCTTGCCCGACTTGTTGTTCTTGAGCTTGACCGCCTGCACCACGCCGGCCAGCCGCACCTGGCTGCCGTCGGGCGCCGCGGGCAGATCGGCAGTCGTCAGCTTGCCGATACGGCGCAGCTCGCGGTCGTATTTGTCCAGCGGATGCGCCGTAATGTAAAAGCCCAGCGTCTCCTTCTCGAACTTCAGAATCTCCTTCTGCGGCAGCTCTTCGACTGCTTCGCGCAGCGCCAGCACCGGCGTATCGCCGCTCTTGCCGAACAGCCCAATCTGATTGCGCGCGGCATCGCTCTCGGCTTTCTGCGTGATTTTCAGCGCGTCCTCGACCAGCGCGAGCAGCGCCGCCCGCGCCATCCCGGTGAACTCGAACGCGCCGCATTTGATCAGCGCTTCGAGCACCCGCCGATTGACGATCTGGGTGCCGACGCGCATGCAGAAGTCGGCGAGATTCTTGAACTCGCCGCCCGCCTCGCGCATCGCGATAATCTCTTCGCCGGTCTTCTGGCCGACCCCGCGAATCGCGCCCAGCCCGAAGCGGATCGCCGCGCCGCTGACGGTGAATTTGACCCGGCTCTGATTGACGTCGGGCGGCAGAATCGCGATCCGCATCTCGCGCAGCGCCGCGATATTCTTGTAGCTCTTGCCGGTGTCGTCCATGTCGAGCGACATCAGCGCCGCCATGAACTCGCGCGGAAAATGCGCCTTCAGGTAGGCCGTCGTGTAGGTCGTCAGCGCGTAGGCGGCGGCGTGCGACCGATTGAAACCGTACGACGCGAAGGTCTGTATTTTCTCGAAAATCGATTCCGCCAGCCCCTTGTTGACGCCGTTCTTCACCGCACCCGAGATGAACCGCTCGCGCTCGCGCTCCATCACGGCGAGCTGCTTCTTGCCCATCGCGGCGCGCAGAATATCGGCTTCTTCGAGCGTATAGCCCGCCAGCGCCTGCGCCGCGCGCATCACCTGTTCCTGGTAGATGATTACGCCGTAGGTGTCGCGCAACACCGGTTCCAGCAGCGGATGGTCGTACTCGACCGGCTCCTTGCCGTGCTTGCGATGGATAAACGGCTCGACCATCCCGGCGTCGAGGGTGCCCGGACGAAACAGCGAGATCGCCGCGATCACGTCCTCGAAACAGTTGGGCTTCAGTTCCGTCAGGAAGCGGCGCATCCCGGAGCCTTCCATCTGAAATACCCCGACGGTGTCGCCGCGCGCGAGCAGGCGGAAGCTCTCGGGATCGTCGAGCGCGAGCCGCGTCAGGTCGGGCGCGGTCTGACCGCTCGCGTTGATCAATTCGAGCGTGTTGGCGATCAGCGTCAGGTTCTTGAGCGCGAGGAAGTCGAACTTGATCAGCCCGATCTCCTCGACCCCCTTCATCGAATACTGCGTGATCGACATCGCTTCCTCGGAGCGCTCCTTGTCGACGTAGAGCGGCACCATGTCGGCCAGCGGCAGATCCGAAATCACCACGCCGGCCGCATGGCGCGAGGCGTGACGCAGCAGCCCTTCGAGCTTGAAGGCGTAGTCGAACAGCTCGGGATTTTTCCTGCGCTCCTCTTCGAGCCGCGGCTCCATCTCGAGCGCGTCCTTCAGCGGGAAATCGCGGCCCTGCTTGGGCGCCGGATAGAGCTTCACGATGCGATCGGTTTCGGCGAACGACAGCCCCAGCACGCGGCCGACGTCGCGAATCGCCTGCTTGCCCTTGATCGTGCCGAACGTGATGATCTGCGCGACCCGATCGTCGCCATACTTTTTGCGCACGTAGCTCAGCACTTCGTCGCGGCGCTCGAAGCAGAAATCCACGTCGATATCCGGCATCGAGCGGCGCCCCGGATTGAGCCAGCGCTCGAACAGCAGCTTGTGCTCGATCGGATCGACCTCGGTAATGCGCAGGGCATACGAGACCAGGCTGCCGACCACCGATCCGCGGCCCGGCCCGACCGGGATTCCGATCGAGCGCGCGTAGTTGATGAAGTCGGCGACGATCAGCATGTAGCCCGAAAAGCCCATCTCGCGGATGACCGGCATCTCGCGGTCGAAGCGCTCGCAATAGGGCGTCTCGTCGAAGTCGCCGCGCCGCGCGTGCATCTCCTGCAGCCGCACCGCCAGACCGTCGCGCACGTTGCGGTCGAGCAATTCCTCGAGCTTCTTGTCGGTCAGCTCGCTAGCGGTCGCGTCGGGGCGAAAAATCGGAAAGTGAAACTTGCCGAACTCGAACTCGAACTCGATCCGGTTGGCGATTTCAACGCTGTTGCGCACCGGCTCCGAATCCGCGCCGAACGCCGCCGCCATTTCCGCCGGCGTCTTGACGTACAGCTCGTCGGTATCGAAGCGCCAGCGCGATTCGTCGGCCATGGTCTTGCCGGTCTGGATACAGAGCAGGACCTCGTGAGCCTTGGCGTCCTCGCGATGCAGGTAATGGCAGTCGTTGGTCGCCACCAGCGGCAGCCCCTCGGTACGGCCGATATCGCTCAGCCGATCGTTGAGCGGGCCGTGCAGCGCGTTGTCCTGAAGCTCCAGGTAGAAGCGGCCGGGAAAAGTCCGCGCATACCACGCGGCGGCCTCGCGCGCCCGGTCCATGCGATCGGCCTTCAGAGCGCGCGCGATCTCGCCGGAGAGGCATCCGGAGAGCACGATCAGTCCCTCCGAAAGCTCGGCCAGGATTTCCTTGTCGATGCGCGGCTTGTAGTAGAGGCCTTCCTTATATGCGGCCGTCAGCAGGCGGCACAGATTGCGGTAGCCGATGCGGTTTTGCGCAAGCACGATCAGATGGAAGTTGCCGCCCGCCTCGAAGTCTTCGCTCTTGTTGGTCTGGATTCGGTCGCTGCGCTTGCCCGGCGCGAGATAGACCTCGCAGCCGATGATCGGCTTGATTCCCGCGGCCTTCGCCTTGGCGTAAAACTCGACCGCGCCGAACATGTTGCCGTGATCGGTCATCGCGATCGCGGGCATGCCGGATTTCTTCGCGTGCTCGATCAGCGGACCGATCTTGTTGGCGCCGTCGAGCAGGCTGTACTGGGTATGAACATGAAGATGGACGAAACTCATCGGGCAGCGAACCCCTCCTCGCCGCACCCGATCCGCCGTCTTGCGAACGGCGCGGTGCGCGTCCGCATTATAGCGCGCCGCCGCGAATCCGGGATGCGTGGCGGCGCACGGATGCCCACAGGCGCGGGTCGGAATCACGTGCGCCTGCGCGTGGGCTGTTGACAGCCGCTCGTTCTCAGCGCTGCCCACCGCCAATACGGACGGCGCCGGAGCATCGCTCCGGCGCCGTCTGTTCGCTCATCTCGATGTCGGCCGCGGCTGAATAGCCGCTGCCGGCGAATCGATACTTCGTCAGCCCTTCTTGCCGCCCTCTTTGCCTTCCTTGCCACCCTCTTTGGCGCCTGCTGCGGGCTTGGCGCCCGCTGCTGCGGGCTTGGCGCCCTCGGCCGCCTTCTCGCCCGCTGCCGGAGCAGCACCCTCGGCTGCAGCGCCTTCGGCGACCACACCTTCGACGGCTGCCGCAACCGGAGTCACCACTTCGGCGACCGTCGGCGGCATCACGGTCACGACCGGATAGTCGGTATCGAAAATCGGCCGGAGGTTCGCCGGGAACTGCAGCGTCGAAACGTGCAACACGTCGTGAATCTTGAGCGCGGTGACGTCGACTTCGATCGCCTCGGGGATCTCAAGCGGCAGACACTCGATTTCGACCTGGCGCTCGAGCGGCGAGAGAATCCCGCCGTCGGCGATACCGGCCGCACGGCCAACGAAGCGAAACGGCACCGGCACGCGTAGCGGCTTGGTCAGATCGACCTCGTAGAAATCCGCATGGACGATTTTGCCGGAGACCGGCAACTTCTGGATTTCCTTCAGGATGACGTGCTTGTCGTTGAGCTCGGGCGATTCCGACCGCAGCCGCATGATGCGCTGGCGCGACGCGGTCGAGACCCGCGCCTTAAGCTCCGCGCCGCCCACCGCGACCGCGACGGCCGATCCGTGGTTGCCGTAGATGACGGCGGGAACACGGCCCTCGCGGCGAATACGATTCACCAGCCCCTTGGGCCGGACTTCTCTTTTTTCACAAGCCAGATCTACGGTTTCCATTGGATCCTCTTAAATGTAATGGCCGCGCGCCGCTCAACTGAAAAGCGAGCTGACCGACTCCTCATTATGAATGCGGCGGATGGCTTCCGCTATAAGGCCTGCCACCGAAAGCACCTTCAAATTCGACAGCTCCGCCTGGGCCTTGGCCTTGAGCGGGATGCTATTGGTGGTGACCAGTTCCTTAATCACCGACTTGCCGATTCGCTCGCATGCCGGATCGGACAGTATCGCATGGGTCGCGCAGGCGATTACTTCGGTGGCGCCGGCGGCCATGATGACCTTGGCGGCCTCGGTGATCGTGCCGGCGGTATCGATCATGTCGTCGATCAACAGCGTAATCGAGTCGCGCACCTCGCCGACCAGGTTCATCTCGGCGACCTCGCTCGCGCGCTGGCGGCGCTTGTCGATAATCGCAAGGTTGGCATTGAGCCGGCGGGCAAACGCGCGCGCCCGTTCGACGCCGCCCGCGTCCGGTGCGACCACGGTAACCTTCTTGCCGTCGATCTGGCGCCGCAGGTACTGCACCAGCACCGGCATCGCATAGAGATTGTCCACCGGGATATTGAAGAAGCCCTGGATTTGCCCGGCGTGCAGGTCAACCGTCAGCACGCGCGAGGCACCCGCCGTCGTAATCAGGTCGGCAACCAGCTTGGCGCTGATCGGCACGCGCGGGGCCACCTTGCGATCCTGACGCGAGTAGCCGAAGTACGGGATGACCGCGGTGATACGCTTGGCCGAGGCGCGGCGCAGCGCGTCCATCAGGAGCAGCAGCTCCATCAGGTTGTCGTTGGGGGGAGAACAGGTGGATTGGAGCACGAAGCAATCGCCGCCGCGCACATTCTGGCGCACTTCGACCATCACTTCGCCGTCGGGGAAACGGCCGACCTCGGCCTCGCCGAGCTCGACCTTGAGATTCTGACAGACCTCGCGGGCCAACGCCGGGTTTGAATTGCCAGTGAAGATTTCCAGTTCGTCCTTGGCCCGTTCAGACATCTCTTTCGCTTACCTCGCTTCACCCGCGCCGGCGTTGGTCACACGGCGTCAGTCTTACCGAATGCACCCACTCGATCGGCGATCGGCAAATCCGCGGCCCATGTCGGCCGCATTTTTGGCTGGGCGGGAAGGATTCGAACCTTCGAATGCCAGGTCCAAAGCCTGGTGCCTTACCAGCTTGGCGACCGCCCAGCAAAAGCGCGCTCGGTTCCCGAACTCGTCATTCAAGGACGTCGCGAGTCCGTCCTGCGTAACACCCTGATCCCAAATGCCGACAGCCCGCCATAATCCGCGAGGCGGGCAACGCGAATATCGTAACACAGAATGGCGATCGCTCGCCGCAGCTTGTCAGGAGACGAAGTTCTGGCGCAGCGGCCTCACCTGCTCTCCAGCGCCAGCGCGGCTGCCAGGAATTCCGAATCACGATGTTATTTATGGCTCATTTCGCTGTCAATCTGAACGGCAACCAACAATTAACCGGGACGTCAACCTTCCGCTTACGCCCCGGCGAAAGGTCTCAACGGAATCGTCCGCAAGACCGATCCTCCCTGTTCACCGTGGGAAGTGTGAAACCTTTCAAAGGTTTCACAGGCGCTTTATCCCTCAGCTTGGGCGCCGATCTACCTGCGCGCAAATATGGTTCGGCCCTTTGGTGAGACTAAATCAGAGGGTTCATTTGGAATGGTAGATCGCGCATGCGACGGCGGTGAGCGCGGGATCGCGGCGGAGCAGCTCGGCGGCGGCGCTTGCGGCTGCGACGGGCGTATCGAAGATGCCGAAGACGCCGCCGCCACTCCCGGTCATCGCGGCAGCGCGCGCGCCCGCCTCTTCAAGCAAAACCTTCACCCGCGCGATTTCAGGCCATCGGATCATCGCGACGCGCGCGAGATCATTGACGAAGAGGCGCGGAGCGACAGCCCCCGCAATAATCGCGCGCACGTCTTGTTCGGGCGCGGCGCCGCTCCAATGCTCCGGCTTGAGGTCGCGGAAGACCGCCGCGGTCGGTACTTCAATCGGCGGGACCGCGACTACAATCGCAAGCTGTGGCAGGTCGCTGAGCGGTGCGATCCTCTCGCCAATCCCGGTCACCCGCGCCGGCACGGGATTAAGGAAGAAGGGCACGTCGGCACCGAGCTTGACCGCGAGCCGCGCGAGCCGTGCGGACGCGTCGAGATCTTCCTGACGGAACAGCGCGGCCATCATGAGCAAGACCGCGGCCGCGTCGCTCGACCCGCCGCCGAGGCCGGCGCCCGCAGGAATCGCCTTTCGCAAATCGATCAGCACTTCGCCGGTGACTGCGAATTCGGCCATGAAGTCGAGCGCCGCGCGCACCGCGAGATTGCGATCGTCGGACGGCAGATCGCCGAAGGTGCCGCGCAGGGTGACGAGGCGCCCGGGCGACGGCCGCGCTTCGATCGAAAGCCGGTCGCCGAGAGTTATAGGGATGAAGATGGAATCGAGTTGGTGGTAGCCGTCGGCGCGCCGGCCGACCACGCGCAGAAAGAGATTGAGCTTCGCGGGGGCGAAGGCGCTGATCAACTTGAGCATCGGAACGCGCGGGCGTGAGAAGCGGCGGTTAACGCGGGAGCGGCTGCGATCGCACTGGCAGGCGGCGGGGCGCACGACGGGCGTCGCGGCGAATCACGCTCAAGAATCCGAGCAACATCACGATCAGGCCGGTGACCGCGAGCACCTGGCCGGTCAAAAACGTGGCGTGATAGAAATCCATCCGCGCGCGGGTGTACGAAATCTCGCGGGCGGGCGAGGTGAACGGTTTGAGCACGTCGCTGGAGCCTGCTTCGAGCTCGTCGAAGCCGCGCGCGGAGGAGTCGGGAAGCGTGCGCCATTCGGCGGCAACGAGGCGGCCGTAGAACTGGGTCTTTTGCCAGCCGACGATCCAGTTGCCCGCGCCAAGCAGCATCAGGGCGAGTCCGAACATGATGCGCCAGTCGCGATAGACATCAGGAATTTTCATAATGCGTTAACCCTGAGGATATGGTCCGGCGGGCCTGAAAACAACGCTGTCAACCATAGTTGTGCACAGGGGAAAACCGCCTCGAAGAGGGTCCGCTGGCGGTCGGTTGGGAGCCAGGGTGAAATTATTGCGAAGGGTTTCACCGCAAACAGAACGCAAAGATGTTTCACGTGAAACATGTTCGCAGTCCGTTTGCGGTGGGTGAAACCTTTGAAAGGTTTCACACTTCCCACAGTGAACAGCGTTGGCAGGTCTTGCGCGCGATTCCGTCGTGACCTTGCGCGGGCGCGCAAGCGGAAGGCTCGGCGAGCAAAGGTCGAACGGAAACGACACCCCTGCATCAGCCCGGCTCTTTCGCGCATCGCAGGGGATCAATCAGGATGAGCCAACTAATAGGGGCGGAGCGATGCGGGAACCGCGCGCTGCGCTCTTTTTCAAGGACTCCTTTGCGGATACGATGGGGGATGCTGCATGCGCCGGATTGTGCGCGACATCTCCGATGGCTGATACCAAACTCGAATCACTGCTCGACCGCTTTGCCAAACATGACCGGGTGGCGCTCGCACGTCTGATCACGCGGGTCGAAAACCGCTCCGCCGAAGTCAGCACCGTGATGGAGCGCATCTATGCGCGCACCGGCCACGCCTACATTATCGGGGTGACCGGGGCGCCGGGCGCGGGCAAGTCCACGCTGGTCAACCAGCTCGTGGTCAAGTATCGGGCGCAGAACAAGTTCGTGGCGGTGCTGGCGATCGATCCGTCGAGTCCGTTTTCGGGCGGGGCGGTGCTGGGCGACCGCGTGCGCATGACCGACCATTACCGGGATACCGGCGTTTACATCCGCAGCCTCTCGACCCGCGGCCATCATGGCGGCCTGAGTCGCGCCGCGCGCGAGATCGTCAAGCTGCTCGACGCGTTCGGCCACGACATTATCATCATAGAGACCGTCGGCGTCGGGCAGACGGAGCTCAGCGTGATGGACCTGGCAGATACCACGGTCGTAGTGACGGTGCCCGAGGGCGGCGACAGCGTGCAGGTGATGAAGGCGGGGCTGAACGAGATCGCCGACCTGTTCGTGGTCAACAAGGCCGACCGCGACGGCGCGGATCGGATCAAGGCGGAACTGGAGCTGAGCGTACATCTGCGGCCAGCCGTCGGATGGCGTCCGCTGGTGCTGATGACGCAGGCGTCCAACGATATCGGGATCGACGCGCTGGTCGTGGCGATCGGGCGGCATCGCGACTACCAGCGGGAACATCATGATCCAGCGCGCGATCGCGAACGCCGGACGCGTGAGTTTATCGAGGTGCTGACGTCGGAGCTGGAGGAGCGCACGGAGCGCGCGCTCAAGAATGGGGCGGGCGGCGGCGCCGAGCAGGTGATGGGTGAGATTCGCGAGGGCAACCTCAATCCTTACAGCGCGGCGCGGCGCATTATCGAAGACCACGCCGCGGTCGCGCGGTTGCTGGACGAGGGCGGACCGAAGTCGGTCCGGGAATAGCGTCCGGCCGGGAGTAGTTTGTGGCGATACTGGGCAACAAGACCAAGCCGGACGGCCGGCTGTTTGCGATAGGGGATATCCACGGATGTCCCGACGAGTTGTCGGCAATTCTGAAGTCGATCGCGCCGGGGCCGAGCGATACGGTGGTGTTCGTCGGCGATTACGTCGATCGGGGTCCGTCGGCGCATGACGTTATCGAGCAGCTAATCGAGTTGCAGCGCGGGCCGGCCGAGATCGTGTTTCTCAAGGGTAATCACGAGGACATGATGCTCTCGTTCCTGGGCTTCCCCGGCCATTACGGCGAATCGTTTCTGTTTAACGGCGGATCGCAGACGCTCGACAGCTATGGCGTCTCCGAGGATACGCTCGGACGCGCGATCGAATTCCTGCCGGCGCCTCACCTGGAATTCCTGCACAACCTCGGCACCAGCTATCATCGGCCGCCGTACCTCTTCGTCCACGCGGGGATTTTGCCCGCGCGCCAGCTCGAGGAGCAGTCGGTCGAAGACATGCTGTGGATTCGCCAGGAGTTCATCTTCAACACCCATCGGATTGGAGCGACAGTGGTATTCGGGCATACGCCGATGCGCGCCGTGATGGTCGATCTGCCGTACAAGCTCGGGATCGACACGGGCCTGGTTTACGGCGGGCGGCTCACCTGCCTGGAGTTCAGCGAGGGGGTCGCATACCAGGTGGCGCGCGGCAGCCGGCAGGTCAAGGCGGTGCAGGTTGACGTGCGCTGAACCGGGCGGGGAGAGAAGAGTTTTGAAACCTTTGAAAGGTTTCAAGCAGCCCAACAGTCGAGAGCAGGGAAACCTTTGAAAGGTTTCACACTTCCCACAGTGAACAAGGGATCGCAGGTCTTGCGCGCGATTTCGTTGACACCTTGCGCGGGCGCGTAAGCGGAAGGTTCGTATCGCAGGGGTCAATCAGGATGAGGTTTTCATAGGGCGAAGCCCGCATCTTCCAAACGGGAAGTCTGAAACCTCGTTGACGTTTCAGTGTCCTGGAAAGCTATCGGTTTTGCGCTTCTCAACACTGTATCCTTCGAGCCGCCCGAAAAGGGTGGCGTTCAGGCGGCCGCGTAAGCGACGTTTGGAACGAAGGAGGGCGCGAGTTCCGAACTGCGTTCGTGGCAGACTCTTCCGCGCGGGCATCGCGCCCGCTATTGTGATGCGCTTGATGGCGGCGTAGCTCAGTTGGTTAGAGCATGCGGCTCATATCCGCAGTGTCGTAGGTTCGACTCCTACCGCCGCCATCCTTTCTCTGCGCTAACTATTTGATTCTAAAGGGTTTTTGGAAGCCAAAAATACCTGTGTCAATTATGTACCCGACTGCTTTTGGTGTAGGTCGAGTGTTTCCTGCCGCCTACACTAGCTTATTTCGGTCAGATAGATCAGCATTTTCGCCCGCGCGTCTGCTTCGGTGTCGCCAGTCTGAAGATATAAAGCCCGCATTGGGCGAGGGTTTCCCTCTCGGTCACTGCTGTAATAGATGAATCAGTGTTCGATTGCTTTGTCGCAGATGAGGTGGTCAAAATCGCCATGAATCGTTATCGGTAACATCTCTCCGAGTTCAGCGACGGTGAAGGCGGAGGATCCCTCATCTATCCCGTCTTTGCTGAAATTTGGACAGTGCGCCAACTCATAATCGTCGCGCTCGGGATTTCACACCTTCTTCCACCAGATTAAACTCTCTTGCTTCATGCCGAGGTGCTCTAATCTCTTCGCCAGCTTAAGGGAGCAGACTTGTTGTTCGAGGGTCATTACTTTAAGCATAGAATACGTCGTTAACTCTGCAAGTTTGGAGTTGGGGATAAAGGGGGGATGGATTTGAGCGTAGGTCGGTGGCACGTCATTGCCATGGGATTACTGGGTTGGTACCTGCTGATACCTCCTTTCTTGGGGTCCACTCCCGAAAATGCAAGAGCCAAGCTCGATGCACCGCTAAGCGAATGGAATGTCTGGGCAGGATTCGATTCCGCGAAGGATTGCAATCGTACCAGCAAGGAATATTACGAAGAATATTTGAAAGAGAAGAGATTGCTGAGTCCGGAAAAGATGGATGAGATTGCAACGAAAGCGGGATTCACGGGAGATGAGCGGAAAATTTTCGCTCCTTGGATGGAAACGGCATTTCCGTACGGACTGTGCGCCGAGAGCAATGACCCGCGACTTCACAAGCCGGGGTCGGGGCAGAAATGAAAAACAAACTTCTAGAAGAAGTGAACGAGGGCGGGAAGATTAAATATCGGGTCGAATGCGAACAGCCGGGTTGTTTTCAGGCTGGTTGGATCGACCTTGAGGGTGATGACGCAGATGATTTTCGGAAACGCATCGTGACGGGATTGATAGTGTTTAGATGCAAAAAGCATCCAGATTTCGACATAAGCAAATTGTAGCACTTGTATACTCAAAAACGTGTGTACCCATTATGTACCTGATATCCGCTTATTCCCCGTTTTTGGCGTGTCGAGCCTAAGGAAAAACCAAATAGATTAATGGAATCAGTGAGGTGGGAAAATGCGACTCCTACCGCCGCCACCAACTTTTTCTCCAGCTCCCGCTCGCCCTCTAAAAGAAACCCCCGTCATCTGGGCCTTTTCCCTACGTCGAGAACGTCGACGAAACCATCCGCATAAGTCCCGCGTCATTGATGTGTGGGCGCCAGGCTGATCGCGAAGCTGCTGAATCGGAGCGCGAGGCCACAGTGGATCGAATAAACGGAATGCAGATGAAACCGGATGACCGCGAGCTGCGTCATCAAAGGGTCGTCGGCTGTGTTGACGGATTGATAAACAATTGTCGGGCCACGACGCGATGGAAACAGCCGCGCCACCGGCTCGATCAACCAAGCAGGAGAGTTTTATGAACAAGCGATGGATTGCCCCAATTGCCGCCGCGTTGATTGGCACTGGATTTCTTGCGGCCACGGCCTTTGCGTACGGAGGAGGCGGAGGTCACGGGCGTCATCATGGGGACTCAGCGATGGGTCTGTGCATAGGCGTGATGTCGCCGACCCAGAAAGCAGCTCTTCGGTCGACTCTGGGCAGCTCGTGGGCAACCCTGAAGACCGACTCTCAGGCTGTGCGCTCGGCCAAAGCGGCGATTACACATGACATCCTTTACGGAAATAGTGTGACTACGGACGAAGCCGCCCTGGCCACGGCCGAGAGCACACTTCAGTCCGCTAAGGACAGCCTCGCGGCCCAAGTCTGCAGCAATGTCACAAACATCGGCGCAGTTCAGACTTTGTATGGTCAGCTGCAGGCCCTGCACCCGGAAGAGCAGACGCTGCATCAGGACACGCACAGCGATTTCCAAGCAGCCCGCGCCGCGCAGTCTGGGTCTGGTGGTGGTACTGTCAGCGACCTCAAAGGGACCCGCAGCGCCCAGTAAGCGCCGCAGCGGCCTCGCCGGCGGCTATCGCATATGATGGTCGCCGGCGAGCGGCTGAGATGGACCGGGCGAATGAGCTCTGATCGTACACCAGCAATAGCCAGTGGACAGCGACCCTTTGGCCTGTCCAATTCGACGAAGGAGGAACGGCCGTGCAGCAAAGCTGGACAAACTCCGAAAGATCTTCCGGAGCAGAAGCGGCTTGGATGGTGAACTCCCGATTTGGAGGGGCTGCGCTGCTGTTCCTGATGGCGCTCGTTATGTTGGCGGCGGCGGCGCATGCGTAGAGTGACGGGTATTCCCCGTCGAGACCGAGCGTGAACTTTTGGATTTTTTCTGAAACCTCACCGAGGTTTCACGGCATTCCATGCCGTCGGTGGGCCACGCTCGCGTTGCTCGATCGCGCGATAATTGGCGCGCGGCGGACCGCGCGAGATCCTTCGACTCCGGCAGCCTCCGCTCAGGATGACGAAAGAGACCGGCCGAACATGACCGACGGTTCCCGCACGACCGAGCCCCCACCCGAGCATCGCGAGCGTCTATCCATAATGGGAAGTTTGAAACCTCGTGAGGTTTCAATGAAATAAAGGTTTCGGGTTCCTCAACGACTCTCCCGCTCTTTGGGCGCGCGCAGGACCGCGCGAGCGGCATTCCATGCCCAACTTTTCCAGTCGTGCAGGGTGACAACCTCAGCGGGCGACGCTTGACCGACGGCGGGGCGGCGACTTAGGTTCGTAACCGTACACTTGGCTGGAAGATCGTGGTTTCGCGAGCGATCGCGGGGCCGCAGAGGGCGTGGGCGTGAACGGAATCCATGACATGGGCGGGATGCACGGGTTCGGTCCGGTCGTGCGCGAGCGCGACGAGCCGGTCTTTCATGCGGAATGGGAGCGGCGGACGTTCGCACTCAGGCTCGCCATGCAACGACGCCGCGCGTTCAACGGCGACGAATTCCGCCGCACGATCGAGCGCATCCCGCCGCAGCATTACCTTGAAGCGTCATACTACGAACGCTGGTTTCTAGCGCTGGAAAACATGCTGGTCGAAAAGGGCATCGTCGCGCGCACGGAAATCGACGTGGTGATGGCGGCATTGCGGGCGGGCGCATCGCCAGCGAAGGCGTCAGTAATCGCGGCGGACGATCCGGGTTCTACCGCGGCGCCTCGCGAGCAAGGCGGGGCCGCACCCACGATCCTCGGTGGCGGCGCTCGCGATCTGCGCCACGACCAAAGCTATCGCCCGCGCTTCAAGGCCGGCGATCGCATAATCGCGCGCAATATGAATCGGCAAGGCCATACGCGGATGCCGCGCTACGTCCGCGGCCATCACGGGGTGATTCATCGGGATTGGGGCGTGTTCGTGTTTCCCGACACGCATGCGCATGGCGAAGGGGCGAGGCCGCAACATTGCTATGCGGTCGAGTTCGAGGGGCGCGAACTGTGGGGCGCCGACTATCCGGCGGGCGAGCGCGTTTACGTTGATTTGTGGGAAGATTATCTGGACGCTCCGGCGGAGGCGGCGGCCCACGCGAGGTTGTTGACCAACGGATCGCGCAAGCCGGTCGCGAAAGCCGCCGCGAAGCCGCATCCGAAGAAACCGGCGCGCATGGGAGTCGCAAACGCGAAGAGGAAGGCGCCGAAGCCGCGGGATACGCGGACACCGCCGGTGAAGGAATAAGGGCATGGGCCACGACGACCACGATCATAACGCGCCCGAGACGGGACCGACGCTGCGGGTCAAGGCGCTCGAAACACTGCTGGTCGAAAAGGGGCTGGTCGATCCGCTCGCGCTGGACGCGCTGGTGGACACGTATGAGCATAAGGTGGGTCCGCGCAACGGCGCGCGGGTGGTAGCGCGCGCGTGGGTCGATGCGGCGTTCAAGGCGCGGCTGCTGGACGACGCGGTCGCAGCGATCGAGGAGCTAGGGCTGGCGGCGGGACCGCAGGGGGAACATCTGACGGTGCTCGAAAACACACCCACCGTACACAATATGGTGGTCTGCACGCTGTGCTCGTGTTACCCGTGGCCGGTGCTGGGATTGCCGCCGGTGTGGTACAAGAGCACGGCGTATCGGTCGCGCGCGGTGAGCGATCCGCGCGGCGTGCTGCGCGAATTCGGTATTGAATTGCCGGCCGGGGTGGAACTGCGGGTGTGGGACAGCAGTGCCGAACTGCGCTACATGGTGCTGCCGATGCGCCCCGCCGGTACCGAAAACCTCGGTGAGGAAGAGCTGGCGGCGCTGGTCACGCGCGACTCGATGATCGGGACCGGGGTGGCGGGTGTTCCCTCGGCGGAGCCGGCCGCGACGAAATGAAGACAGCTGCGCCGACGAACCGCGTCGATAAGGCGATGCGCGCGGCTGGCGCTACCGGCGGCGTCGATGCGGTCTTTGCCGAGCCGTGGGAGGCGCGTGCGTTCGCGTTGGCGGTGACGCTCAGCCGCAGCGGACAATTCTCATGGGACGAATTTCGCGAGCGGCTGATAGCGGAAATCGCGCAGGCGGACGCGGCGGAGGTTCGCGACGCGGATGCGGCGTCGCCGCGCGGTCCCTACTACGAATGCTGGCTGGCGGCGCTCGAGAAGCTGTTGCGCGAGAAGGCGTTGCTCAACCTCGACGAGATCGAAGGGCGCGCCGCCGCGATCGCCGCGTCACCGCCCGCACGGACCAAGGCGAAATCGCGCGGGCCGATTAAAATCGCCTAGGCCTCTCGGCCGGGCTATCGCAAAATTACCCAGGCTTACCGCCTGGGCTTGCGCAAAATCGCCTAGCTTTTGCGCGCGGCGCGCGCGGCGGGCTCGATCACGTAGCGCTGCCATTCGGGCAGATGGCTCAGCGACTTCATATCGGGCATCCGATCGAGATAGACCTCGCCCTTGAGATGGTCGGTCTCGTGCTGGATGACGCGGGCGTGAAAATCGTCGGCAACGAAATCGAGCGCCTCGCCATCGCGGCCGAGCGCCGTCACGCGCAATTGCCTGAAGCGCGGCACGCGCCCGCGCATCTCCGGAATGCTGAGGCATCCCTCCCATTCGTCGAGCGGGGCAGTATCGGTAATGGTGACGACCGGATTGATCAGATAGGTCAGCGGGACGGTCGGCATCTCGGGGTAGCGCGGATGATTCTCGACCTCAAGCACGGCGAGTTGCAGCGACAGATGGACCTGGGGCGCGGCCAGCCCGACGCCGTTATACTCGCGCATGGTTTCGACCATGTCGTCGAGCAGGCGCTGGAATTCGGGCGTCGCGATTTTTTCGGGGTCCACTGGATACGTGGGCGTGCGGATAACGGGATGGCCGAGGCGGGCGACCTTGAGAATCATGCGGGGCGTCGATCCTTTGCGAAGTCCCGCAGCCGGCGCGGGCGCTTCGATTCTAGCGCGGCGGCGGGCGGCGGCAAACGGCGCGCGACCGATGCGCGATCTACAGAAAAAGGTGAAGGAGAAAGAAGCGTTGAAACCTTTGAAAGGTTTCAAACTGCCCACGGTGACTCGAAAGGATCGGTCTTGCGGGCGACTCCGTTGAGACCCTTTGGCGGGCGCGTAAGCAGAGGCTCAGCGCCAACTACATGCCAGGCACAGAAGGACCGAAAAAGCAGGCCTCTGCCCTATCGCTCTGAGCGCAGCGAACGGGTCCGGGAGCCGGGAAAAGGCCCTTATTCGTTCGACGCGCGTCATTGCGAAGACCGATCAGTGTTCCAGGATACACTGGAGGAATCAGTTGACATCCACCCGCCGCCTGCCCACGAAGTGAGGTCTCAGGCGCCCATACGCCTAAGATCCCCCCTTACTGTCGACCGGGATAATCCCCAGTCCGCGGCCGCTCTGCTCCGCTTCAGCGCGCCAACGATCGATCGACTCGAGGTTGAAGCGCCAATCGCTGCCGACCTTGAAGGCCGGCAATTGCTTTTTCTTGAGCAGCCGGTAAATCGTCGACGGATGCACCCGTAGATAGCTGGCAACTTCCTCCAGCGTCAAAACTCTTGCCATCGCCGCCCCCCTTTCAAGGTGGCTTGGTAGACCTTGATGCATGCGCGTTTCAAGTTAACAACATGTGAGCAGATAGACAACCATGTATGCCAAAGTTCCGGCGCGGACGGCATTCGGAAGAAGCGGCGAAAGTCCATAAAAAGCGCTCTTTTCGACGGCTGTGCATAATTGCAAAGGATTTTCTGCTAACTGCCAGTCAGCAAGAACGATAACCTGCAGGCGCTCCAGACTCAACAATGTTTCTTGGGTCCCACACGCTTGCGTGGCCGAATATCGGTTGGCGCGGGGCAGTCGAAATCGCGCCCGCCGCGGACGCCGCGAGTCACTGGATTCATTGGTGGTTTCGATCGCCTGGCGATAATCTGTGTTCATGGCGATGCGGACGAACGGAGCAGTGCAGGTCTCCATTAACAGAAGACAGGGGTAACAAGATGGCGAAACGTAAAATATTGATAGCGGGTGCGTCAGGGCTGGTGGGCTATGCGGCGGTGCGCCATTTCGCGAAGCTCGAAGGCTGGGAAGTAGTAGCGGTCTCGCGGCGGACACCCGCGGCGATCGAGGGGGCGACATTTGTCTCGATCGACCTGCTCGATACGCGGCAATGCGCCGAGATTTTTTCGCAGATGTCCGACATCACGCACGTGGTTTATGCGGCGGTGAACGAGAAGCCGAATCTGCTGGAGGGCTGGCTCGAACGCAAGCAGATGGAAATAAATCTCGCGATGCTGCGCAACCTGTTCGATCCGCTGCAAAAGGTCGCGAAGAATCTCAAGCACGTTACTGTGCTGCAAGGCACCAAGGCCTACGGAGCGCATATCGGCCCGATGGCCACTCCGGCACGCGAACGCTCACCACGTCATCCGCACGAAAACTTTTACTGGCTCCAGGAGGATTACATTCGCGAGAAGCAGGCCGGGCGCAGTTGGTCATGGACGATCCTGCGGCCCCAGCTTGTGCTAGGCGAGGCGGGCGTCGCGAGCAATCTCAACGTGATTCCGGCGATCGGCGTGTATGGAGCGATTTTGAAGGAAGCGGGACAGCCGCTTTCGTTTCCCGGCGGTCCGTCCTACCTGTTCGAACTGGTTGACGTCGATCTGCTCGCGCGGTCGATGGAATGGGCAGCCACCACCGCGGCTTGCCGCAACGAACATTTCAACATCACCAATGGCGACGTGTTCCGCTGGCCGGAGGTGTGGCCGGTGGTCGCCGAAGCTCTGGGCATGGAGGTCGGGCCGCCACGGCCGCTGTCGCTGGTGCAGGAGATGCCGAAGCACGCGGCCGAATGGGCGGCGATCGTGCAAAAGTATCGTCTCGCGGCACCGGCGGACATGCATCAATTCGTGGGCGAGTCGTTCGGCTTGGCCGACTTCGCCTTCGCTTACGGCGCGAAGGAGGTAAATCCGATCCTCGTGAGCACGATCAAAGCCCGGCAGGCCGGTTTTCATGATTGCATCGACAGCGAGGACCTGTTGAGAAAGTGCTTTCGGCGATTCCAGGAGCTGAGATTGCTGCCGATGCCGACCGATTAGACTTCGAGAAGGGATCGGCGCGCGCTGCCTGTGAAGGTCTGGCCCGCGCTTTTTGTGAGGGATAAGGGCGAAGAAAGGGTTGGCGATCCCAGCGGGAGTCGAAGCCGCGCGGCGCGCACCGATAGACGAGATTGCCGGTTGCACGACTTGCGGCACACGTTCGCAAGCTGTCAGGCAATGGCAGGCGTCGCGGGGCGCGGCCTGCAAGTTCTGCTCGGCGATAAAGACGCGCGGATGACCATGCGCTACAGCCATCTGTCGGACGCCTACCTCAAAGCAGCCGTCGATGGCGTCGTGCTTGGGCGCTCGAACCCGGATCGAGCCAAGGTCGCATCGAACGCGGCGGCAAGCTGACGGGGCGGATTCAAGCCTGTGGCACCACTCCGTCGTCTGGTGACCAATCACTTCATTCTGTCCAACTTGTGCTGACCGGGAACACGTCTGAGATCAGAGTGAAGCAAGCCACGATTCGATGGCCTCGATATGAACTGCAACCGTTCCTTCGAGATCGTCGGGAACCGGTCGTCTATGCAATTTGCAGAAGTCGGCAATTGTTTTGTCAATATCGATCCACGAAGACGCGGCCAAGCCAGGTGCTTTCTCGTCTACGTCATCGCGGCGACTCGAACGACGGTCAAGTTCTTCCGGGTCCAGACTTCCCAGGACCTCGACCATGCGCTGGTAGACCACCCCATAGCGATCACCCATTTCGATGAATGGCGCGACCCCTTGTTCATCGAGATAGTCTGCCACAGTGGCGCTCGTGCCGTAGCTGCCCTTTGTCTTTGGGTGAGGGGTCAGATGACCGAAACTCTCACGTCCATCAGGATCAACCCAGCGGGCAAGTGGATAGAGTCGGCAGGCGAGGGGCCGGTCGGGATGGACGCTACAACCTTGCTGATTGAGGAAAATGCATGCGCGATTGTTCTCGTCGTGTGTGCGCAGGACGGTGCCACCAGCCTCTGTATGCTGCGCGATGAATTCCGTCGTCGTCATGCCAAGGCGTCGCGCAAGCCGCAGGATTTCGTAGGGACCGACGCGGATCA
Source organism: Binataceae bacterium (SeqCode) (assembly GCA_050011435.1). Lineage (GTDB taxonomy): Bacteria > Desulfobacterota > Binatia > Binatales > Binataceae > JADMIL01. Next base: position 216,910 of record JBEKJC010000001.1, on the reverse strand, counting down.
CCTTGTTGTGACAGCAACGCGAGCAGGCGTTGCACTGATAGGAGAACACACTGTCGCGTTTGAGAGCAAAATCGACCCGGGCAAGAGTGTCGCTGTAAGACATGACCTAGGCTCCGGTAGGCAAGAGTCAGGAGGGCTGCGCGATCGATTTTGCTCGCTCGAATTGGCTTCGCTGCGAGCTCACATCTAGTCGCAATCGTCCTTGCCCTCCCTCTTTCCTTCGAACTTGCCCCACATCCTTCCGTCGAACTTGCCTTCCATCTTTCCCTGGAACTTGCCCTCCATCTTTCCTTCGAACTCCCCGTACTCCGGCTCACACTTGCCCTCAATTTTACCCTGCGCCCATGCGGTGGATGCTCTCATGCCCATGGCGGCACCAAACGCCGCCACCGCAGCTGCAAGCGTGAGGACGGCGCGACGTGTGATTTGTGGCTTCGGCAGATTGTCATCTGCTTTGTCTTGTTTGTTCATGTCCACTTTCTCCTACTTGCCCTTCGACGCTTCAGCAATCTGCCGTTACAACTTATCCGTCTATCATGCCAGCCGGATCGAGACACTTTCACAAGGGAAATTAAGGCCCGCGTGCCTCTTGGGAGAGCCCCTGCCGAGCGCGGTGCTTTCGCACCACGCGAGCGAAAGAAAATCGAGCCAAGGAAGCATCGAACGTCGCGGCAAGCTGACGGTCGGATTCAACCCCCGAAAAGGGAAAAAGATGGCACTCATTTGGCACCAGTTCATCGGCTGGAAACGCGCGGTTGCGTATGTGCTTGATTTTGTTGGTGATCCCAGCGGGAGTCGAACCCGCGTTACCGACGTGAGAGGCCGGTGTCCTAACCACTAGACGATGGGACCGATCGGATGGCGGCGCCGGCTCAAGGGCGGGCGCGTTTGGCTGAGGAGGGAGGACTCGAACCTCCAATCCCCTGATCCAGAGTCAGGTGCCTTGCCAATTTGGCCACTCCTCAGCGCCGCCTTCATTTATAACCACCCGCGCGCGCACTTCCAAGAGGCGGCGCGTGCCGACTAGCGGAAAGTCTCAAGATCGACAACAACGGGGCTGAGCAGGCGCTACGACCGATCGTGCTGGGGCGCAAAAATTGGCTGTTCGCGGGCAGCGAAGCGGCGGCACACCGAACCGCGATCCTGTGTTCATTGGTGCAGACCTGCAAGCGCCTCCAAATCAATCCGTTCGTCTACCTGCGGGACATCATCGAGCGGGTTTCGACACATCCGGCCAGGCTCGTGTTGGAGTTGACGCCGCGCGAGTGGAGGCAGCTGCGGGGGAACGCCGCTGGACGGTCTGCTGCCTGAACGACTCGCTGCTACCGCGAAACCCATCGTGGAGCCCTTGGGTTTCAGCGGAAATTCCATAGAACTACGAATCTATCGGACTTGGGATAGCGAAAATGCCCTCAGGTCTCCGCCGCTCTCCCGTCGTCGAAGCGGACGGCCGCGCGCCAATGGAGCGCCAGGCGGTAGCCAAGATTACGCGGGAGGTTCCACCAGATACCGACGCGCGACTTGCAGAGGAGCCGATCGAAGATCGACGGCAGCGAGTAGAACTGATCCGCGAACCACGCGACCCCTTGCTCCAGCTCGCGCGGAGACATGTTGCTTGGTCGAAAGACCGCGTCGACCTTGCCGTTGTAGCGGTCCCAATCCGTCGTCAGCAGGCGTCCGGTACGGACCATCTCGTCGAAGAACGGCGTGCCGGGCATCGGCACGACGATGCCTACCGTTGCGCTGTCGATGCCGATCCCTCGATAGAATCGTAGAGTGCGCTCGAAGATCCCCGAGTCGTCGCCATCGAGGCCGAACATGGTGCCCGCCTGAATGGCGATGCCGTGCCGGTGAAGGTTGGCCACCGCCCGCTCGTATAGACGCACCTGATTGAAGCGCTTCCCTTGCAGGTCGAGGCTGCGTTGAGAGACTGTCTCCAGCCCCACGAACAATGCCTTGCATCCGCTCTCTGCGGCGACAGCCATCAACTCCTCGTCGAAGGCCACGCGCATCGTGGTCTGCGTCGTCCACCACTTGCGATAAGGAGCGATGGCGCGGCATAACGCGAGCGCATAGGCTCGGTCGGCCATCAGGTAGTCGTCCCAGAAGACCACCGATTTGCCGGGCATCAGCGCCACCTCCCGTGCCACCTCCCCGACCGGACGCCGACGCTGCCCGCGCCCGTACAGGAAGGGGATCGAGCAGTAGCCGCAGCGGTGCACGCATCCGCGGGTGGCGATCGTAACTGCGCGTCCATAGCGTCGACCGCGAATGAGATCCCAGCGTGGCGCTTTCATGCCGCGTAGATCGGCGGGCCGACCGCGGTAGATATCCTGCCACCGGCCGCGTGCGAAGTCATTGACGACCTCCGGCCAGACGAGCTCCCCTTCGCCGATCACCAACGCGTCGGCGTGGCGCAGGGCATCCGAAGGCATGGCGGTGACGTGCGGTCCGCCCAAAACGACGCGCCGGCCGCGGGCGCGCAGCTGCCTGGCCAGCCGATACGCGTGCGCCGCCGCCGGGGTGTTACAGGTGATCGCAACCAGATCGGCGTCGCGATCCAAGTCGACGGGCTCAACGATCTCGTCGGTGTGGTGCAGCTCCACGCCCGGCGGCGTGTAGGCTGCGAGCAAGGGCATTGTGAGCTGCGGAAACCGGATCAATCGCCATTTGCGCAACCGCCGTGACGGTCCAGACTCGGGAGTGATCAGCTCGATCTTCATGCGGATGCCCTATACGTTGTCCGTCCCGAAACCTTGACCATCTCGAAATCTCGAAATCTCAAGTGAAATCGTGGTCACCCCCGGGGTGGGAGTAGCCAGGCATCGAATGCGTCCGTTGCATTGGTAAGACCTAGGCCGTTCGAGCCGTTCCGGAATTTTGTTCGTTCCGGTCATTCCGGCCCACGACCTACGTCCCTTGGCGCCCGGCGGGTTCTCAGACTGACACTGCGAACACTGCATCGGCACTGCATCTGTCCCAGATCGGATCACGCCACTGTCAAGCTGCGAGTCGGCTCCAGGAAGGGCTGCGAACAAGGAGGATGCTCGGTCCGCCTAAGCCCTGGTGCCAGTGTAGCTGCAAGGGTGAAATGGTGTTCGCCCCACACTTACGGAAAGTCAGTGCGCGTCGGCGGCTTGGCGCAGGGTTTCGGCGTGATGATTGACGAGCGCGTCGCATCGCGAAAGCAGGGCCGGGTCCTGGCAATGCTGCTCGATCATGTAGCTGAGCTCGCCGAGGTCGTGGACCAGCAGGCGCTGGCAGCGTTCGTACTCGCCACGCTCCTGCAGCGCTTTGAGCAAATCGCCGACGAGGTCTTCGAGCTCGCTCTCCTCGACTTCGACCGCGATGGCCAGCGCCCGTTCGATCGCGAAGGCGGAGTCGGGTTGCGCCAGGTAATGCTCGATGGTCTCGCGCAGCCGCGTCATCCCGGCTTCCTTCACGGGCACCGGGCTGGGACCGTCGATGACCCCCTCGAGTTCAAGCACGGTCGCGACCAAGCCGAGCGCGCCGACGTGGCGCGCCTCGTCGCGCGCCATGCCGAACCAGAATTCGTGCAGCGGCGGCTGGCCGGCAAAGATTTTGGCAAAGCGCGCATAGAGCGCCATGCTGCGCTTTTCCAGTGCGATCGTAGTCTCGAGCACTTCGCGGGTGGTCAACACGAACTGGATCTTAACGCCAGCGGTCGCCCTTCGTAAAGCCAATGCGCGCCGCCGCTGGGGGGTTGGCGAACGGCGACCCGCTCGCACCGGCGGGGAGTGTGCAGCAGGCCGTTTCAAAAATCTCATCGAGTCAGTACCTTACCAATGGAGCTATGCGTAACTCCGCGGGGCGCCGAGGTCGTCATCCGGAGCGGAAGGTGGGGATCGGGATTCTTCGCAGGCTCAGAATGACAGGGGTGAGGCTGCGCTCGGAATGACAAACATGAGGCGGCGCTCAGAATGACGGAGGGGTGCGGCGTTGAGAGTCATGCCAAAGCTCTCTCATCGAAGGAAAGAAGATCGGTATTGACTTCGACAATGAGCACCATCTATCAGACCTACCCTGCGCTGGCGTCGCTTGAACGGTCGCCGTTTTCGGCGATCCTTGGGCTCAAGGTCGAGTCGGCGACCGCGGGTGCAGCGGTCGTGCGCATGCCGTTCGCTTTACGCCTGCTCAACGACGGCGGTCCCGAGGTGCCGATCCACGGTGGCGCGATCGCGTCGCTGGCCGATTTCGCCGCCTGCGCCGCAATCTGGACGATGCCCGAAACGCAGCGCAGCGCTACTATCTCGATCACCGTGAATTACACCGCGCCGGGGATCCAGAGCGACCTGGTCGCGCGCGCCCGCGTGCGCAGCAAGGGCAAGCGCGTCGCGAGCATCGCCGTCGAGATTCACGACCAAGCCGGTGGGCTCGTGGCCGACGCCCTGGTCACCTACAAAATTGCATGACCGTCGTTTGCGATTTTCCGGCGACGATTCGATTCACTAGCGGGCGCCGCGGCGCGCGCAACCTCCGCACTTGAGAGGATACATGACGCAATTGATCACGATCGCTATCCCGCGAATCACCCGCATGTTTTTGCTGTTCGCCGTTGCTGCCGCGATCATCGTCGGCGCCGCCGACCGCGCGGGCGCGCAGTCCGTTGCATCGCCACTGCCGCTGACGATGGTAAACTCGGCGCTCTATTCGTTCGGCGAGATCGGCAGCAACGACGGCACGGTGCCGAAGGGCTCGCTCACGTTCGATGGGATATCGCTCTTCGGGCGCACCACCACGACCGTGCTCAATGACGGCGGCGTAATTTTCTCGATCGATCCGACGGGCACGGGCTACGCGATCCTGCATCGTTTCGCCGGCGCGCCCGACGACGGCGAGAATCCGCGTCACGACGCGATGACGCTGATTAACGGTGTTCTCTACGGAACGACGCTGCAGGGCGGCGCGCATAATGGCGGGGTGATCTTCAGTATCGCCACGGACGGCACCAGCTACAGCATCCTCCACGATTTCCGTCGCAGCTCGGGAGTCCAGTCGCATAGCTGCTTCGTCGAGTCGAACGGCGTGCTCTACGGGATGACCGCGAAAGGCGGCGGGCGCGACTACGGCGTGATGTTTCAGATCGCGCCCGACGGCAGCGGGTACCATCACAACTACAGTTTCAAGGCGGGCAGCGGCGCCGAGCCGCACGGCGCCCTCGCGCTTTCGGGAAGCGTCTTCTATGGCATGACCCGCAGCGGCGGCAAGCGCGGGCTTGGGGTCATCTTTTCGATCAATCCGAATGGCAGCGATTACACGCGCCTGCACGATTTCAAGGGCGGCAAATTTGACGGCGCCGCCACCGACCACGGCTACGTCGTCATCTCCGGGCCGATCATGTACGGGATGACCACGAAGGGCGGTGCGGCTAACGACGGCGTGGTCTTCTCGATGAATCTGGATGGGAGCAACTTCACGATCCTGCACACGTTCGGGGCGAAAGCCGGTGACGGCAGCAATCCGTACGGCTCGCTAATGCTCAACGGCAGCGATCTTTACGGCACCACCGCCAACGGAGGCAGTTTCGGCAAGGGCACGGTTTTTCATATCAGCACCGAGGGAGCGCCGTACACGGTGCTTCATTCGTTTGCGGGCAAGCCGGATGGGGAGCGGCCGATCGACAACGTTATCCAGATTAACGGTATGCTCTACGGCATGACGACCAAGGGCGGCGCCAACAAACTCGGCACAATCTTCGCGGTGCCGGTAACCGGGGATTGAGCGCGCGTCACTCGATTCGACGATGAACGATTCGCTGGGCGAGATTCGCCGCGCCGCCACGCGCCACGGCTTCAATCTAATCGCCGCGATTTCGGCAGATCGGTACGATCGTGCGGTCACGGCCGCGATGCGCACCGATGCCTTCGACTCCGCTGATGCGCCGGCGGCAGCGCGGTCGATCGTCGTCGTCGGCAATGGCGGCGGAGATTTCTGGCGCGCGTTCAGCGAGTTCGCCGAGCGCAATCCCGGATGGCGCGATCGTGCGAATCCGCTTGACGATTTCACCCGCGAAGTAATCGAGCGCGACGTCGTTCCCGCAGTGCGTCAGTCGGGTGCGCGATGCCGCACCGTCTATCCGTTCATGGACGGCGGCCCGACGCTCAACTTTATCGAACTGGCCAAGCTCGCCGGCCTCGGCGGTCCGAGCATCATCGGGGTCGTGGTCCATCCGGTTTACGGCCCGTGGATCGCGTTTCGCGCGGCGCTGATCGTCGACGTCGATCTGGATTCGCCGGGCGCGGCGCTCGGCTTCGACCCGTGTCCGGGATGTGTGCCGCGAAGCTGCATCGCCGCATGCCCCGCGAGCGCGGTCGCGTTCCCGGCCGGCTGGGACGTTCCGAAGTGCCTCACCCATCGCGTGGAAGTGGAGACCGATTGCGCCCTGCGATGCCACGCGCGCGCCGGATGCGTGCTCGGGCCGGAGCATCGGTATCCCGACGAGGAACTCGAGTACCATCAGCGTCGCGCGCTGGCGGCGATGCGCCCGTGGTACGAGACGCACCTGCGCCCGCGTGCTCCGTCATCCTGAGCCTGCGAAGGATCTCGCGCGGTCCTCCGCGCGTTATCCAAGCCCCTGGGCAATCATGTTGCCGCAAGACTTGGCGAACTACCCGAGCACCGCGAGCGTCAATCATGACGGTTTCAGACTTCCCGTTTGTAAGATGCGGGCTTCGCCCTGTGAAAACCCATAATCGATTGACTCTCGCGATGCTCGATGGTCGGCAGGGACGCTCGAGAGTGCGCGCGGCGGACCGCGAGATCCTTCGACTCCGCTCGCAGACTCGCTTCGCTCAGGATGACTAGCTCATGGATGCAACTTATTAATGGGACACCACGCTAGCGCAGATGTTTGGCGACGGCGGTTGCGAAGTAGGAAAGGATCATATCGGCGCCGGCGCGTTTGATCGACGTCAGCACTTCAAGCCTCGCGCGTTCCTCGTCGATCCAGCCGTTGATTCCCGCTGCCCGAATCATCGAGTACTCGCCCGACACGTTGTAGGCCGCCACCGGCACGTTGAACTCCTGCTTCACGCGGTAGATGAGGTCGAGGTAGGGCAGCGCCGGCTTGACCATCACGATGTCGGCGCCCTCCTCGAGATCGAGCGCCACCTCGCGCATCGCTTCGTCGCCGTTGGGCGGGTCCATTTGATAGGAACGGCGGTCGCCGAATTGCGGGGCCGATTCGGCGGCCTCGCGGAAGGGTCCGTAAAAGGCCGAGGCGAACTTGGCCGAGTACGCCATGATCGCGACCTCGGCAAAACCCTCGTCGTCGAGCGCCGTGCGAATCGCGCCGACGCGCCCGTCCATCATGTCGGAAGGGGCGACTATATCCGCACCCGCGCGCGCATGGGAAAGCGCCTCGCGCACCAGCAGTTCCAGGGTCGCGTCGTTGTCCACGTCCTGATTGCGGACCACGCCGCAATGGCCGTGATCGGTGTACTCGCACATGCAGACGTCGGTGATCACGACAAGGCCGGGCACGCGCTCCTTGAGCTCGCGAATGGTGCGCTGCACCTCGCCCTGATCGTTCCAGGCCTCGGTACCGGTCGCGTCCTTATGCGGGGGAATACCGAACAGAATGACAGCCGGCACGCCGGCCGCGAAGGTCTCGCGCGCCGCGCCGACCACGTTATCGACGGACATCTGTGCGACGCCCGGCATCGCGCCGATCGGCTTGCGCACGTCGCGTCCGGGACAGACGAAGTAGGGCTGGATAAAATCGTCGGGCGAGAGCCGGGTCTCGCGGACCATCCGGCGCAGCGTGTCGGTGCGGCGCAACCGCCGCGGTCGATTGATCGGAAATGCCATCGAGGTATACTCCCGGCGTGTGACCAGCCTTATTGGTGACTGATTATATTAGCGACTCTGTCGTGGTTGAAACCGTGCGATGCCAGTTCCGCGCCGGTCAAGCATAGTACTCCACGATCGCCGCGAGCAGCGCCTCGACGGTGTACTGCGTGGGCGCGATGACGACTTCGAAGCCATGCGCCCGCGCGGTTTCGGCAGTTATCGGCCCAATCGCCGCCGCCTTGATGCCCGCGACCGGCACGCCGGCCATCGCTACGAAATTCGTGACTGTGCTCGAACTGGTGAAGCTGACGAGGTCGATCGCGTTGGCCGCGATCAGCGCGCGAAGCCCTTCGGCGTCCGCGGCCGCCGGCCTCACGGTGCGATAGGCGGGCGCGACCACGACCTCGCGCGCGCCATGATGCCGCAGCAAGTCGGGCAGGATTTCACGCGCGACCTCGGCGCGAGGAATAAGGATTCGCGCACCCGTGATGCGTGGGGCGCCGATCGCGTCGATGACCGCCTCGGCGCGATATTCCGACGGCATCGCCGCTACGGTCAGGGCATAGCGCCGCACGCAATCCGCGGTCGCGGGCCCGATCGCGGCGATCTTCACGAGCTGCGGGCGTCCCAGCTCGCGGAGGTCGCAGCCGCGCGTGCGCATGCGATCGACGAAACGCTCGACGCCGTTTGCGCTGGTGAAGATTACCCAGTCGAACGATCCGAGCTCCGCGATCGCGCGGTCGAGAATCTCGTAGCTTGAGGGCGGCGCCATTTCGATTGTGGGAAATTCGATGGCCTCGCCACCGAGCGCGCGGATGCGCGCGGCGAAATCGCTCGCCTCGGCGGATGCGCGGGTGATCACGATGCGGCGAGCGAAGAGCGGCATCGCCTCGAACCATCGGAGTCGATCGCCGAGCGCGGCGCATGCGCCGACGACGATCACCGCCGGCGCCTTGAGTCCCGCCTGTGCGGCTTTATCCGCGAGGGTCGCCAGGGTCGCGACCACGGTCTTTTGGGCGGCGGTCGAGCCCGCCTGAATCGCCGCGGCCGGCGTCTCGGGCGGGAGTCCGCCCGCGGTCAGCCGCGCCAGGTTCGCGCGCATCCGCGCCGTCGCCATCAGGATCACCAGGGTGCCGTGCCCCTGCGCCGCGCGGGCGAGGTCGTCCCACGGAATCGCGCCGTGGGCGTCTTTGGCCGCATCCTGATGGCCGGCGATGAAGGCGACGAACGATCCGCGATCGCGATGGGTCAGCGGGATCCCGGCAAAGGCCGGCGCCGCGATCGCCGAGGTCACGCCGGGCACCACCTCGAAGGCGATACCCGCCGCCGCCAGCGCCTCGGCCTCCTCGCCGCCGCGCCCGAAGATAAAAGGGTCGCCGCCTTTGAGCCGCACCACGCGCCGGCCCGCACGAGCGCGATCGATCAGGATGCGGTTGATTTCGGCCTGCTCGGCGCTGCGCTGCCCGCCGCCTTGCTTACCGGCGAAGATGCGCTCGGCCGCGGAGGGTGCAAGGCGCAGCAGTTCGGGACTCACCAGGGCGTCGTAAACGATCACGTCGGCGGTGCGCATCACGGCGGCGCCGCGCAGCGTAATCAGGTCGGGCGCGCCCGGACCGGCGCCCACCAGAAAGACTCGGCCGCGAGCTTGATTGGCAGGGGTAGGCCGACGCTTCACGGCGCACACATTCAAGCGCTCGCGATCAGCTCGCGCGCGCCGCGATCGATCATCCGATAGCCGAGCGTCGCGCCGATGGCGGCAGCCGCCGGGGCCAATCCGTCGCGTCCATCTTCGATTCGATACGGCACCGCGATTTCACCGGCGAGGTTGCGCGAGCCGTCAACACTGAACAGCAGCGCGTTAAGTTTCAGCGTGGCGCCATCGACGCTGGCCTTGACTCCGACCGGCGAGACGCACGACGCGCCGATGGTCGCCAGGAACGCGCGCTCCGCCGCCACTTCCGCCAGCGCGTGAGCGTCGTTGAGCGCGGCCAGCGCGGCATCGATCTCCTGCGCGCCGGCGATCGGGCCCGCGGCAAGCGCCTCGATCGCGAGGGCGCCCTGCCCGCCCGACGGCACGAACTCGCGCACGTCGAGTTCGGTGAATTCGATGGCGCCCAATTTGCCGAGGCGGCGCAGCCCCGCAATGGCGAGAATGATCGCGTCGAAGTCGCCGGCCGCCAATCGCGCGAGCCGCGTATCGACATTGCCGCGCAAGGGCATCACGGCGAGATCGGGTCGCAGGCGCAGCGCCTCGAGCCGCCGGCGCGTTGACGATGTCCCCAACCGGGCGCCGTGCATCAATTCATTCCATCCACCGCCTGCATGCGTGATTAGCGCGTCGCGCGGATTCTCGCGCTGCGGCACCGCCGCGAGGCGAAACTCACTGGGCAGCACGGCGGGCAGATCCTTCATCGAATGCACCGCGATATCGATTTGGCCGGCGGCCAGCGCCTGCTCGAGCTCGCGGATAAAGAGTCCCTTGCCGCCGATTTGCGCGAGTGAAGCCGTGGTCAACTTGTCGCCGCTGGTGCTGACCGCGACGATCTCCGCGATCAGGCCGGGCAGCGCCGCTTCGATCAGTCCCTTGATCAGATTGGCTTGGGCGAGGGCGAGCGGGCTCGGACGCGAGCCGATACGCAAACGAAAACTCATCACTTGATACCGGCGATAGCGCGAGGCGTCACAGGTCGTCGTCCTCGTCGCTATCGTCGTCGATCAGGCCGCCGCCCTCGATGGCGAGTTCGGCGCTGAGCAGCCGCCGCGCGATTTCGGCGGCATGGACGCCGTCGCCAATACCGGCGCGGCCGTCGCGAATCCCGGACAAGATTCGATGCAGGAGTTTATTGACGAGCCCGCGCGTCATCGACTCGATGCGCTCGCGCTCGCCGGGCGCCAGGCTCTCGAGCCACGCGCGATGGCGTTCCAGTTCGAGCTCACGCAACTGCTCGACGCTCGAGCGGATATCCTTGATAGCAGGCACCAGATCGAGTCCGTCGAGCCATTTCAGAAACGATTCGACCTCGAGGTTTACGATGCCCTCGGCTTTCTCCGCCTCGCGTTCGCGATCGCCGATCGACTCCCGCACCACGGTGCTCAGATCATCGATATCGTAAAGGTAAACGTTCTCGAGCGCGTTGAGGCGCTGGTCGAAATTGCGCGGCACGCCGAGGTCGATCATGAAGACCGGCCGGTAGCGCCGATCGCGGATGACGCCTTCGAATTCGTCGGGCCCAATGACCGGCGTGGCGGCCGAAATCGATCCGATGACGATGTCGGCCATTTTCAAATAAGGATGGAAGCTGTCGAATGGGACCGCGGTGCCGTCGAGCTTGCGTGCGAGGGCGACGGCGTTGTCAAAGGTGCGGCTGGTGATCAGCAACGATTGGATGCCGAGGCGTTTCAGGTGGCGGGCCGTCAGTTCGGCCATCTGGCCCGCGCCGATCAAGAGGACGGTCTTGTCGGCCAAGGTGTCGAAGATCTTCGCCGCGAGGCCGACGGCGGCCGAACTCACCGAGACCGATCCATGACCGATCAGGGTGGCCTTGCGCACCCGCTTGGCGACGGAGAAGGCCTTATGAAACGCGCGATGGAGCACCAGCCCGGCAGTGCCCGCCGCGGCCGCCTGAGCGTATGCGTTCTTGAGCTGGCCTAAGATTTGTGGTTCGCCCACGACCATCGAGTCAAGACTGGCGCCGACGCGAAAGAGATGGCGGACGGCGGCGCGCGCCTCGTGCCGGTAGAGCGCCGGGCCGAACGCAAAGGCATCGACGGCGCGATCGGCGGCGAGAAATTCGGTCGCCTCGTCATATGCGCGGGTAGCGACTTCGGTCACGCCGATGATCTCGACGCGGTTGCAGGTGGAAATCAGGGCGACTTCGTGGATCGCGGGTGCGGCCAGCTTGAGGCGGGCGAGGGCCGTGACGATCTCGCCGTCCGCATAGGCCAGACGTTCGCGCACCGCGACTGGCGCCGTGCGATGGTTCACACCGAAGATGAAGAGTGTCTCGCGCATGGGGGTCTAACCGAAATTACCCCCATGCTTGCCCGGCGCCATCAGGCTGATGCCGACGAAAGAGCCGACCAGGACCGTGAAGACCACGATCGTGAGAGCCGCCGCGCGGCGCCCGCGCCATCCGACCGTCAGGCGCGACTCCAGCAATCCCGCGTAAAGGAACCAGATGACCAGCGTCCAGGATTCGGCCGGTTCCCACGACCAGAAGTGGCCCCAGGTGGCGTCGGCCCAGATTGCTCCGGTGACGATCGCCAGGCTGAGCATCAGGAAGCCCCAGCCGAGCAAGCGATAGTTGATGCGATCGAGCTTCTCGAGGCTCGGCGTGCGCTCGTCGGTGGGCAGCAGCGGGCGCTTCGCCTTGAGCCGCTTTTCGTACACCAGGTAAACCAGGCTGACGCCGGCAGCCAGCACGAACAGCGCGTAGCCTAGCAGGGCGAGGGTCACGTGTATGGGGAGCCACGCGCTGCGCAGACTTTGCGGCATCGTCAGGCGGGCCTGGCGCGTCGTGGCGGCATCCAGCGCCAGTACCACGAATATGATTGGTGCGACGTACACGCCAATCACGGGCATGCGCATGCGGATGATTACGACCAGGCCGGCCAGCGCGGTCAGCCACGCCAGGAACACCAGCGATTGGGCGAAGTCGGTCACCGGGACGTTGCCGGCCTGAATCCCGCGCATCAGGAGGTCGCCAGTCTGCATTGCGGCGCCGGCCCCCAGCAGCAGGGTGGCCGAACGCGCGAGGCGGCCGCGCAGTCCGCCCCGCTCCATCGCGAAGCCCGCGGCCGAAAACGCATAGCACACCAATGCGGGTATCAGCCAGATGGTGTTCATCGGATATTCATCGCGATTTGCCCGCGCGGCGATTAGTTGCGGATGATGGGCGATCCAGCGCGGCAGAAGGGAGCGCCGGGTCAAAGCCGAGCTCGGCGAAACTCGCACCGAGGAGGCGGTGGACGGTCGCCTCGGCGGCAGCGAGGTCGGCGCGGTGCAGGCATTCGCGCAAATCCGATCGCACCAGCGCGGTGAGCAGCCGTGTGCGAGCGCCAAGGTCGTGCTCGCGGGCTTGCAGCCATTGGCGCGCCGCCGCGAGTAAATCGATCATCAATTCGTATTCGAGGCCGAAGCGGTCTTCGAGTTCTTCACGGATTTTGCGGGCGAAGGCCGGGCTCGCGCCACCGGTCGAGACGGCGATTTGCAGGCCGCCGCGTTTGATCACAGCCGGTGCGATAAAGCTGCACAGATCGGGCACGTCCGCGACGTTGATCAGCACGCCGCGTGCGCGCGCTTCGGCTGCGGCGGCGCGCTCGGTTTCGACCTTGCCGCTAGCCTCGAAGGCGAGAAACGCGCCTTCCAGATCCCCCGGCCGATAGGTGCGGGCGCGGTGCCGAATCGTGTTGCGCCTGGCCATCGCGGCCAGCCCGGCGGTCAATGACGGGCTGACCACGGTGACCTCGGCGCTTGCGTCGACTAACGAGCGGGTTTTACGCTCGGCGATTTCGCCGCCGCCAATCACGACGCAAGGGCGCCCGCCCGCATCGACAAATATCGGCAAATATCCCATCGGATTCGGATTATCTTAATACAGCGATCTACCAGAAACATCATCGGCGCGGGGTTCTCGCCGGCTGGCGGTGCGGAATATCTTGATCCTGATGCGGCACGCCGCCAACAATTGACGCGGCGCCCAGGCGCAATCTCAGCGGAAGCGATGGAGCGCAGGCGGAGGTATAGATGGGATGAGCGGCGCAAGCATTCGCGCGATCAATCGTACTCGCGGCACGACCCTGTGCCAGCATCTCGAGGACGCTGGCGGTATTGCCGGCCAATCGCGCGGACTGCTCGGGCGCGATGGCCTCGAGTCAGGGCACGGGATGCTGTTTATTCGGGGCCGCTTCGAGCCTTTCATGTGGATGCACATGTTCTTCATGCGCTTCGCGATCGATATCGTATTCCTGGACCGCGACGACCGCGTTGTCCGCATCAGTCATGCGCTCAAGCCGTGGCGCGTGTCGGCGGTGGTTTTCGGCGCCAGCAAAGCACTCGAACTTGAAGCGGGCGCCGCGCTACTCAGCGACACTCGCGAAGGCGATTCGATTGCGTTCGAGTCCACCTAATCGATCGTCCGTTGCTGTGCTGCTAATGTTTCCTCGACGCGACGTTCCGTTGAACGCGAAAGCTTGGGTATGCGCTATAGCCTCCGATCGATTGATGTAAGGCCTTGTGGCGCTTCACAGCAAATTCATAGTCACCCTTTTTAGTGCGGCTCTGTGTGGATTAGTTAGAAAAAGTAACAAAGCTCCAGTAACGTCTACTAGCACAAACGATGCACACGATTCACCGAAGAATTATGTCTTGACTAATCTCGACGCTTACTGTTAAGTAGTGCCGAGGTCGCCAAATTCACCGTCTTCTGACGACGATGAGAGAATCGAGTCAGGCGGCTAAAGGCCTTGGCGTTAGAATGATCGAATAAAGCGCTCATGTAGCGCAGAAGAAAGGAGAACAGCAGCATGTCAGCACCAAGCTCTATGTGAAGAATCGCGAGCGTCTTTCCCGCATGGCCAAGGGCCAGACGATGACGGAATACGCGCTCATTCTGGCGGCGGTCGCGATCGTAGTGTTCATCACGTACGAAGTGATGGGACAGGACATCGGCAAGTTGGTCAACAACGTTGACAGTGCGCTGACCACGACCTGATCGCGGTCCAATAGTTTCGGTGATGATCGCGGCGGGCGCTTCGGCGCCCGCCGCTTTGCGTTTGAGCGGGCGCGGCCGGCACGTTCAGTTCGTCGGCGGCCGGCGAAGTCGATATCGAGTAAACCCCGCTGACAGATGATTTGAGGGGTCAGGAGAGTTCTTTTGCGGTCTAGGCAGTAGAATATAGATTCTCCTCAGCTTTGTTGCGCATTGGCAACATAACGCGCTGCTTTGCTGCACCAGGCCGGGCACACTTTTGGACTAGACTTACTTATATCGGTCTTAATCAGGCTATCTTAGCTGGCACAACACCTGCGACTGGAGACTGTCATCAAGGGAGGCGCGGACCAACCGCGTACCCAAGTACAGCCGTAAAGGCAACGAGGAGGAACTGTAGATGGAAAAGATCACGCGGATGTACCTGAAGGCGCGCGAAATGGAATACGCTCTCATCCTGGCGGCGGTCGCGATCGTTGTGTTCATCACGTACGAAGTGATGGGACAGGACATCGGCAAGCTGGTCAACAACGTTGACAGCGCGCTCACCACGACCTGATGAGTGGGATCGAGCCGGACGGGGTTATTTCCCCGTCCGGCTCCTCGTCAGTGACCCGCCACTGCACTTCAATAAAAGTCGTTTCACCAGTAACGGTTGTGACCAAATACCGGGACGTGGGCTTCCCTCGGCCTCGCTACGGAATCTTTAGACATCCCTCAGTCATTTTAATCGGGCTTTGAACTTGATCTTTCAAGTTTAGCAACGAAGTAATGCTCTTCTCTATCCAAGAATTGTGATGCTTGGATAGTTGATTCCATAGGCCCTTCTGTTGCGCCTCCGCAACGAGTAGTTGCATGGGCGACGGTCTCCGATAAGAGCAGCGTGTGTAAGCATCAGTCAGGGCATATTCTCATCTTGGCGCAATAAATGCTCCGGTGAAATCGTGCCTGTAGTGCCGGCTCGCGCCAGCCCAGTGTCTTGAAGGTGGTCGGTCCTGGCGCAGGGACCTGCGATGAGATGGATGCCGGAGGAGACTCGATCAAGATGAAAGCAAAAATACCTCATCGCCGGCGACGGATAGCGGTGATCCTGACTCTGGCAATTCCCGCGTTGATTGGCTCAATCGCCTTCGGCACCGATATCGCGGTGCTCTATATGAATTGGGCGCAATTGCGGAAGAGCATGAATATGGCGGTGGTGGCAGGGGCAGTCTATCTGCCGTCGGATCCGTCGCGGGCGATCAGCACAGCCAGGAGTTATGCTCGAATTTGCGGCATCAGGAATGAGGAGATCGTGGCAACCCTGGTAGGCTCGGATCGTCGCACGATTTCGAAGACGGTAACGCGCAGGATTAGGCTGATTCACTCGATTCCTTGGCTTGAGGCTGGGAAATATCGCGGCGAATTCAACTGCGATGGTACAGGCGATTCCAACTGGAAATGGCTACAAGGCGGATCGGTCGAGCGCGTCGCGTGGGGGTTCCGATCGCGTGGCGGCTGCGTGAACTCTGATTTGCATAACAGTGCCCAATAGAAATTGATTAACGGTTTCAGGAATCAGGTTGACTTAGTATATTCAGAGACGTAGCATCGCATCCAGACACGGCCAGACCGCCGTAGGCATAGCAAAACCTGAGAGAGTTTCGCGATTGACGCCGAGACTGTGCAACTGGAGATTGGGTGCGATACCGCAAATGGAGTGCTATCAGCGATGGACAAAAACGAGCGGTTTCGTAATGATTTCTTAGCGACGGGAGAGTACTCTATGTGGGAGCGTCCCGCCCTATTGTATGTGCGGCTGCTCGGATCGCGCAAAGCGCTAAGACGCGGCCAGACGATGACCGAATACGCGTTGATTCTTGCAGCGGTAGCGCTGGTAGTCTTTGTATTTTATCAGACCATGGGGCAGTCGATCCAAAGCATGGTCGAATGGGGAACGATCCATAACGACCTGCTGAGTTCCTGACGAAAGACCCGGGGGGGGGAAGATGGGTGCCGAGGTTGGGTCAGCCGTTGCGAACGCCGCAACGAGGTTCTGGATTATATCCGTTACTGAAGCAGTCGTAGCGTGTAGTGTCCTCGAGTGTTCGGAAATCCCGTTGAATCGCGCCCTCGCCGCGAGGGTGTCGCGCAGATCCTTTAGTCGCGTTCGAGATAACGAACGCGCGCCATCCCCGCAATTCTTGACAGACGAAATTCACCGGGAGGCGAGATTCTCTCGGTTGAAGACGGACGACTTTCATCGTTCCAGAAGGGGCGATAAAAGGTTTGAATCAGCCGAGAACTGTACGCTTGCTCACGGCGAGCTACAGAGCGTAACTTAGGACACCGGTGAGATAACGTTTCCGGCGATTTCCCGCGAGCGATTTCCGGCCGGCGAATGGGTCGCGAGCGAGGACCGCCCGTCGGGTACGATATGAAACAGAACTATACAACCCCAAAAGCGGCAAGCGTGATGCGCTCGCGGATGAGATCGCTGCGACTTTTTGTCACAAGGCGTGGTCAGGCCGCGGTTGAATTCGCGCTGGTGGCCACGGTCGCGATGATCGTATTGTTCGTCGCGGTGCAGCTCGCACTGATCGGCGAGGACGCGCTCGCGCTGGGGCAGATGAATTACCAGGGTGCGCGCTGGGCGGCGGTCAACACGTGTGCGACGCACGCACAGGTCGTCCAGTACATGCTGTCAGTCGGGTCGCCTTCGGTGACAGAGTCGGGTGGGAGTTGCGGAACTCAGCTAAAATTCATAATCACCGACGATCTGGGAACTGACTCGTCCCCCGGTATTTCGGGATCGACCTGCACGACACCGACGCCAACGTCATGCGCGGGGAGTCCAGCTCCAACCTCGCGAACCTTCGGCAATCCGGTAAAGATACAGGTAAACTTCGACGCCACTAAGGCGATTTTTCTTTACGGTGCCGGTGGGGCTACCAGCAAGCCATGGATGGGCTTGATTAACCTTCCGACAACGCTAACGAGCACAGAGACCGCGATGGCAGTGTAGGGGCGGTCGTTCGTCATTCACTGGTCATTCAAATGTTGACCCGGGTGGCAGGGAGCGGTCCGGGGGGGGGGAGAGGATAGATGAGACGTCCAATTGTTTTCGTCTTGCTCGCTGGTTTCGCCGCGCTGGTGGCCGCCATGGTGGTGTACTCGGCGTTGAAAAAGCGCGAGGCCGAGGTCCAGCAGGCAAAGCTGCAATCGGTGGACATAGTAGTCGCGGCGCACGCGCTCGGAATCGGGACCAAACTCGATCCGTCCTCGGTCAAGACTGCGCGCTGGTCGCGGGATTCGCTTCCGCCCGGGGCGTTCACTGACGCGTCGGGGGTACTCAACAAGTACACGAAGAACAGCTTCGTCGAAAATCAGCCGATCGTCGCAGATTGGCTTTTCAGTGGTGAGAAGAACGCCGGGGTGCTGCCGCTACTGATACCGACCGGGATGCGTGCGCTCTCGGTCCCGGTGGATGAAGTCAGCGACATCGCGGGTTTCGTGCTGCCGCACGCACATGTGGACGTGCTGGTGACAGTCGCGAGCGGGGATAAGCCGCTCACCAAGATTGTACTGCAGGACGTCGAAGTACTGGCTATTGCGCAGGACATCGAGCAGGTCAACGACAAGCCTCAGCCGGTGCACGTGGTGACCATGCTGGTGACTCCGGATCAGGCTGAACGGCTGACCCTGGCCAGTGGGCAGGGCGGCCTGCGCTTGGCATTGAGGAATTACGACGACAAGAACGTGATCGCGACCAATGGCATCACGGTGGCGCAATTGTTGGGTGCGCAACCAGTGGCGGCGCCGATGACCGCCGAACAGCACGTGGTTTACGCCCCGCGGCCTCGCGCCCGCGCGCGACCCAAGCCGGTCAACGTCGAGGTGCTGCGCGACGGCAAGAGCAGCGAGTCGGTTTCCTTTGTCCGTTCGGGCGCGGGCACGGGTGGCGAGTCGATGCAACCAGCCCCATCTGAGCCGGCGGCACCGGCAGGAAATGACGCGGCTGCGCCCGCCGGGGATTCAGGTAGCTCCGACAACTTCGTTCCGGCTGGTTCGTCGATGCCCTTGGGGGCGCCGGCCGCGGCAAATAGATCGGAGAGCGGGAATGCGACAAGCGGCATGGCGACGACAGGCGGGATCGCCGCGGCGGCGGCAACCGAGCCGGTGTTGCTGAATTCAGCAGCGGGGGCAGGATCGTCTGCGCCGGCCGGCGCAGTTGGGGAATCCGCGTACAGCGGCCCCCGGTCCAAGACGATTGACGTTCCGTGAGGACGGCGGGAAGAAGGTTGAGGATAATGAAAATGAAGGCAAGAAGCGGCAGAGGACTAATTGGTTCATTGCTGGGGGGGCTCGGCTTTTTGACGCTTGCGGCAGGTTTGACAGCCGCCTCCGAAGGACGCCAGGTTGCAGTCACGCTCGACGCAGGCGAGACGTATGTGATCAAGGATTTAAGTGCCGGCGCGACGCCCGCAGTCCACGTCGAGGACAATCCGAGCGCGCTCATCGTGAACAGCGGGAAGCCGGGTGAATTGGCGCTGGTAGGTGAGTCAGCCGGGAAATGGAAGATCGACGTTGAAACCGCGGACGGCGAGAAGGTTTCTTACAGAGTTGAAGTCGCCGCGGTCGACAAAGCCGGCAGCGGCGCGAGGGTCACGTCCGAAGCGACGCCCGCGGAGGTCCCCAGTCTCGGAAGTACCGCCGATAAGCCGGTCGTGAGCGCGGCGCTCGATGCTGGCAGCGGCCCGGTCGCGCCGACGATGCCGGCAATGGCGATCGCTCCGATTCGGCCGGTGGCAAGTGCGGCGGCGGACTCGGTGGCGGCGGCGATTACGCCGGCGGCGGCCGCTCCGATGAAGTTAGCGGACGCCTCCTTATCGAGTGCAAGTACATCCGCATCGATGAGCGCAGCGCCGATTGCTGCGGCTAGTGCGCGGGCCGCGGCGCCAGCGACGGCGCCCACGACGCTGGCCGATGCGTCGACGTTGCCGCCCGTGCCGTATAGCGGATCCGCAGCGACGAGCAACGGCCCCACGGCGATCAGCAACGAAACCGAATCTACGGCCACTGGTGATACAATGGGTTCCGGAATGCTGCTGCCGAGCCAGGTGCCACCACAAGGGCAGAGGAGATTCCGGAATAATCTTCCGGCTCCGACGCCGAGCGATGCGGTGAACGGCGGGACCCATTATCTGCCCGACGACGTGGTCGAGTTGTCGGCAGGTTCGTCGGCGATTTACGATTTTCCCCGGCGCATTCGGCGGATCTCGATCGCGGATACGGGGGTAGCGGATCTCCAGGTGGTCAATCCGTTTCAAATCAACCTGGTTGGGCACAAGGAGGGGTTCACGACGCTCGCCGTGTGGGATATCCACGGCCAATATGAGGAGCGGCAGATTCGCGTCGATTCGTTTGGCCGCCAGCAGGTGATGCTCAATGTAATCGTGGCCGAGCTTAACCGCAGCCGCATGGAGGCCCAGGGAATCGACTGGTCGCTGCAATTTTCGAACTACAATTTTTCGATATTGGGCCTGCCCGGCGGTTTGTCGTCGGTCAGTCAAGGATCAGTGCTGCCGCCCAGCGGGATAATTCCGCTGCTGTTGTCCACCAACGTCAACTACGCTCTTGTGGCGGGGGGCCAAGGCGTAAATACTCAGACTTTTTTCAATTTCCTGGAGCAACATAGTCTTGCCAAGGTTCTAGCCGAGCCGCATTTACTGGCAAATTCGGGCGAAAAGGCTGAATTTCTGTCAGGCGGTGAGATTCCAATCGTGCTCGCACAGGCGTTGAATACTTCAATTGTATTCAAGCAGTTCGGCGTCTCGGTGATTTTCGTCCCGACGGTGATCGGGCGCGATGACATCGCGCTGGAAGTCAAGCCGGAAGTCTCGCAACCCGATTTTTCGCTCGGAGTAAATCTGTTTGGATTCACGGTACCGGCGTTCATTACGCGGCGGGCGCAAACCTTCGTTCGGCTCAAGAACAATCAGACGCTGATCATTGCCGGCTTGCTGCTCCGGACCAGGACCTCGCAAATAAACAAGACGCCGTACCTGGGCGACCTTCCATATCTCGGTTATCTGTTCAAAAGGACGACCTATCAGGATCAGCGGAGCGATCTGGTAATGTCGGTGACGCCACAAATCGTATCGCCAATGCCCGGTTTCGGAGAACCGGTGCTCCCAACCGATCACCCGCAATTGACGCAGGGGGATATTGAAACGAAACGGTTGTCCACGGAAGACGCGAGTCGGCCGCGATTTTAGGTAGGTAGGTGCTGATGGCAGCAGGAGTTACTTAGTGCCAGGGATAGGGACAAAGGCTGAGGGCAAGCGTGGCGGCGCGCTTCGCGTGTTGCTGGTTGGCGACGCTGAAGATCGCCGTACCGAAGTGAAGGTCGCGCTCGATGCTCTTGGTGATCCGCTGCTTGAGATAATTGAAGTCGCCCCGGGTGGCGGCGGGTTCAATGGAGGCCCGCCGCCAGACGTTACGATGGTGCTCTTCAACGGCGGCAACGAGGAGGCGTCGCTTAATTTCCTGCAGGCGCAGGCCGAGGCCGCACCGCGCCCGGTGCTGTTCGCATTGGTGCACGAGCGTTCACCGGTGCTGATGCGGCGGATATTGCGGGCCGGGGCCGATGAGCTTTTGTTTCTGCCGCTCGATGCGGGCGACGCTACGCGCGCATTACTCAAAATTAGCGAGACCCGCCGCCGCGCGGAACGCCAGACCGGCGGTGTGATCGTTTCGCTGGTGAGCACGGTCGGCGGCGTCGGGGTCACCAGCCTGGGCGGGAATCTCGCACTGGCGCTACGCTATACGCTCAACAAGCGGGTAGCGGTGGTTGACCTTGATCTGCAGACCGGCGGCATGGGGGTGTTCCTTAACCTCGAGCCCGAGCACACGATTATGCAGTTGTGCGAAGGCGATCGGAAGCTCGACTCGATACAGCTCGAATCGGCGCTGACCAAGCATCCGTCGGGGATTTACCTATTGGCGGCGCCCAAGCGAATCGAGGACAGCGAACTGGTGTCGGATAAGACCATCGGCGCGGTGCTCGATCTGATGCGCCAGCTGTTCGACTTCGTGGTGGTGGATTGCGGCGGCTATATCGATGAGAACGCGGTGGCCGCGTGGGAGCGATCAGATCATCTGTTTTACCTGCTGGATCAATCCATTTCGGCAGCGCGGTGCGCATGGCGCTTCGTCGATCTATTCAGCCGGCTGGGACTGTCGGGTGTCGAGCCGAATTTCATGCTGAGCAAATTCGTTCAGAATCATCCGATTAGCGAGGAGCAGATTACACACACGCTGGGACGTCCGATTTACGCAAAGATTCCACGCGATGAGAAAGTGCTCGAGCGAATGCAACTGCGAGCACAGGATTTATGGCAAGTGGGCTCGGGTTCTCCGCTGGCCCGGGCGGCAGAAGAGTTAGCGCGGCGATTGGCGACAGGCGGCGAGGTGGTGGCGGAGCAAAGCGGCGGTCTGGTTTCACGACTCCTATCTGCTCTGGGCGGACGCGCCTAAAAGGATTTAACCGATTATGAAACTGGTCGAACGGATCTCTTCACAAACGGCGCAAACCGGGCAAACGCCGGCGCGCACCTCGCTGATGAGTGGCAGCCCGCGCCGCCAGCGCGACACGATGGCCGACGGCTTTCAGCAGCTCAAGCTCGCGGTTCACAACCGCCTGTTCGAAACCCTCGACGTGTCGCGGCTCGAAAGCCTCGAACAGAACATGGCCTCGACCAAGGTGACGCAGGCAATCACCGAGATTCTGAACGAGGAAGGGCGCCTGTTGACCGATGCTGATCGCGTGCGCCTGATCGAAGAGATCAAAAACGAACTGCTCGGACTCGGCCCCCTGGAGCCGTTGCTGTGGGACGATGACGTAAGCGACATCCTGGTCAATGGGCCGAACCAGGTTTACGTCGAGCGGCAGGGCAAATTGTATCTGACCGACGTGCGCTTTAACGACGACCAGCATTTGATGCTGATCATCGACCGCATCGTGTCGCAAGTCGGACGGCGCGTTGATGAAGCATCACCGATGGTCGATGCGCGCCTCGCCGACGGTTCGCGTATCAACGCGATCATACCGCCGCTCGCCCTCGACGGTCCGTCACTGTCGATCCGGCGTTTCGGCAAGAAGCGCTACACGGTCGATGATTTGATCGACAAAGAGACCCTGACGCCGGACATGGTCGAATTCATGCAGGCAATCGTCAAGGCCCGGCTTAACGTGCTGGTCTGCGGCGGAACCGGCTCGGGCAAGACCACGATGCTGAACTGCATGTCGTCGTTCATCCCCTCGGACGAGCGCATCGTGACGATCGAAGATTCGGCTGAACTCCTGCTGCAGCAGCCGCATGTGGTAAGGCTCGAAACGCGGCCACCCAACGTCGAAGGAAAGGGCGAAGTGACGCAGCGTGAGCTGGTCAAGAACTGCCTGCGCATGCGCCCCGACCGCATCATCGTCGGCGAGGTTCGTGGCGGTGAAGTCTTCGACATGCTCCAGGCGATGTCGACCGGTCACGACGGCTCGATCGCGACGGTCCATGCGAATACCCCACGCGACGCGATCCAGCGGCTCGAGATGATGATGCTGCTGTCGGGCGCATCGATACCGCAGCGCGCGATGCGTCAACAGGTTGCCTCCGCACTCAACATGATCATGCACGTGAGCCGCCTTTCCGACGGCACGCGTAAGATGATGAAGATCTCCGAGATTACCGGCATGGAAGGCGAGATGGTCATGATGCAGGACCTGTTCGAATTCAAGCGCACCGGTATTGGTCAGGGCGGTAAGGTCCTGGGCCAGTTCCGTTTCACCGGAATCCGCTCGATGTACACCGATCGCGTAGCCGCCGCCGGTTACCGCATCGATCTCCAGCCGAATCAATCGCGGTGAGGTGAGGCCATGGATTTTTTCTACGCAAGCGGCATTTTTGCCCTGGTCTTCATCGGGGCGCTGATCATCATGACCATGAGGGGTAGCGAGTCGGATCAGAAGCAGAATCTGATTCGGCGGATGGCGCGACCCGACGAGGACGTCGATGTCGACATCACGCGCAGGACGCGGGTGCGCGAATCGGGCCAGCTTCTGTCGATTCTGTGGAAGCTGAACATTCTGCGCAAACTCGAAGAGAACATGTGGCAGGCCGGCATCTACATGCGCGTCTCGGAGATGATGCTGATCGTCTTGCTGATGTTTTTTGCCGGCCTGTTCCTCGGACAGGCGCTATGGCACGACTTGCTCTTTGCGGTGGGCTTCGGCTTCGCTTTCGGATTACTGCCGATAATCTACATCCGATTTCGTCGGACACGGCGCATGCGGGCCTTTATCACGCAACTTCCATTCGCGCTGGATCTGATGAAGTCTTCGCTCGAAGCGGGCCATTCGCTAAACCGCGGTTTGCAGGTGGTGGTCCAGGAATTCAGCGATCCGCTGGGCAGTGAATTTCGCACCGTGCTCGAACAGACGCGAATCGGTTTGCCGCTGCCGCGAGCGCTCGAGGATATGCTCAAGCGCGTGCCCGAGGACGACCTGCGCTTGCTGGTGGTGGCGGTAAAGGTTCAGACGGATGTCGGTTCGAGCCTCGCGGGAATCGTTGGCCGCCTCGCCGAAATCGTGCGCACGCGCCAGCGCCTGCGTCTGCAGATTCGCGCCCTGACGGCACAATCCCGGATGGGCGGTATGATCGTGGGCTCGCTGCCGATCGTCGTGCTAGCCGCGTTCAGCCTGGTCCAGCCAGGTTATGCAGCGGTGCTGTTCACCGATCCTACCGGCCAGAAGATCCTGAAGACGGCGATTATTCTGGACGGACTTGCGTTCATCACGATCCGACGACTGTTGAAGCTGAAATACTAGCGATCACGCGGGAGCTACTGCGATGTCATCGTCAATATTTGTCAGTCTCTGCGTGTTCAGCCTGCTCGGCGCCGGCGGAATCGCGATCTACGTGGCCCTCTACGGCAGCCATCGCGTGCTTGAAGAACGCTTCGCCGATCTGGCAGTGAAGATTCGCGCTTCCCAAGGAGTGTTTGAAGACGAGGATAATCACGACGAGAGTCTGGGCCGGATGCTCTTCAAGTGGGCCTCGTCGCGGGTGCCGGCGCCCGATCTCGAATCTCCGTCCGGTGAGAAGCTCGCCGAGACCCTTCAACATGCCGGGTTCATGGGCAGCACTGCCGCCCATGCCTTCCAGGTGTTTCGCGTAATGGCGGCGATAGCCTTCGGCTTGATCTTGGTGGTGTTCGCCGTGATTTTCGGCAAGCCGACGGGCATGATCGCGTTGATGGGGATGGTCGGAGTGATCATTGGTGCGATGATCCCGACCTATTACGTCAAGCGGCGGGCGCGCATACGGCAGACCGAAATCGCGAGCCAGCTTTCGGACGTTCTCGATCTGCTGGTGGTTTGCGTGGAAGCCGGTTTGGGACTGTTTGAGGCGATCAAAATCGTTGGCACCGAGGCCCTGCGTCAGAACCAGGAGATTGGCCGCGAACTCAGCCTGGTATCCTCGGAGATCTCGGCGGGCTCATCGCTGGGACAGGCCCTGCGCAATCTGGCTGAGCGGACGGCGGTTGAAGACATCAAGCCGCTCGCCGCGACCCTGATTCAGAGCGAACAGCTCGGTGCGCAAGTCGCGCCGGCCCTGCATGCAAGCTCTGACGCACTGCGCGTTCGCCGGCGCCTGCGCGCGGAAGAAGCGGCGCAGAAAACCACGATCAAGATTCTTTTCCCGCTGGTTTTATTCGTCCTGCCCGCGATGTTGGCGGTAATCGTCGGACCGGCAGTGATTCAGATCATTCACACGGTTGGGCGCTGATCGCTGGCCCGGATTTCACGATCATAAGCAAACGGCGGCACGCCCCAAAGCGGGCGCGCCGCTTTTCGTTTGGGGCGTGCGAGCGAAGGCCGCCGAAGGGGCATGGGTCCCGCTCCGCGAGCATAATAGATACCGGGATTCTTCGGCAGCGTTCAGAATGACAAGCTGTTACGATTCCGGTTACGCAAAGTTGATGTGCCGGGAGAGATCGGAACAAGACAGCAGGCGGTTCAGAGATGCCCCTCAATCGCCTGCTCGACGACCTGAATACAATTAATGTCGCAGGCGCGGGCTACTGCAGATTGAGCCGCTTCATCAGGCGATAGAGCGTGGTGCGATCGACACGCAGTGCGCTCGCCGCCTCGGCGCGATTACCGTTGGCTTGAGCAAGTGCGGCTTTGATCTTCGCGCTCGTGGCGCGGTCGACGCATTCCTGCAGGGTCTCACCCGATTTGGCGGGCTGCGGCTCGAGCAGGTCCGCAAGGTCGTCGGACGCATCGACCGGCTCCGCAGATGGTTCGAGTGCAAATGCATCGGGGGTGAGGACTTCAGCGCCACTCATCACGACCGCGCGTTCGATCACGTTTTCAAGCTCGCGCACGTTACCATGCCATGGGTAGGCGAGGAGTACACGTTCGGCGTCAGGGGAGAGCTGCAGTGGGCGGCCGGCTTCCGCGGAATGGAACGCGAGGAAATGGCGTGCGAGCGGAAGAATGTCTTCGGGACGTTCGCGCAGGGGCGGAATACGCACCGGGATGACGTTGAGGCGGAAGTAGAGATCTCCGCGGAAACGTCCGCCGCTAACTTCGGTGCGCAATACGCGGTTGGTTGCGGCGACGATGCGGACGTCGACCTTGCGCGGTTTGCTGGCGCCCACGCGCAAGACCTCGCCGTCTTCGAGGACGCGCAGGAGCTTGGCCTGGAAGTCGGGGCCCGCCTCGGCGATTTCGTCGAGGAACAGGGTGCCGTTCGAAGCGCGCTCGAAGCATCCGGCCCGAGCCGCGATGGCCCCTGTGAACGATCCCTTTTCGTGGCCGAATAGTTCGCTCTCGACCACGCCATCGGCAAACGCCTTGCAGTTGACCGCGACAAATGGACCTTCCGCGCGATTGCTCCAGTAGTGCAGCATGCGGGCGATCAATTCCTTGCCGGTGCCGCTTTCACCCTCGATCAGGGCGGTGGAGCGGGCCGGGGCCACCCGGCGAACCATCGCAACGAGTTGCTTGGTCTGCGAGCTTTCGGCGACGAAGCTGGCGGCCGAACTGACGACATCGAGTTGCTGGCGGAGCCGGCGATTCTCGCGCTTCAGACAGCCCATCTCGAGCGCACGTTCCACGATCGCGGCGAGCGCCTCATCGTCGAACGGCTTGGTCACATAGTCGAAGGCCCCTTGGCGCATCGCGGCAACCGCGGAAAGTACGCTGGGGTCGCCGGCCAGCATCACGACGGGAACGTCGGGCCGACGCGCGTGCATCCGGCGCAGTAGCTCGATGCTGTCAACGCCGGGCATCTGCATCGAGCAGACGACAACATCGGCGCCGCCGGTTTCAACGGTGGCGAGGGCGGTGTTGCCGTTGGAGCAACCTTCGGTTTCGAATCCGGCTTTTCTCAGGGCGTTGATGGTAAGTTGAGCAACCGTTGCCTCATCCACCACCAACACGCGCGCTTTCAGGGTATCCACCGGGTCTGACATCATCCGCTGACTCAAAGATGCGCGATTACTTGCGCTTAATGTTGCATAACTGCGCAGCGGTGTCCACATATCAACAGGCCCTTTCAAGGTCGTGCTCAAGTACTTACAGCCTCGCAAATTCAATGTCGTAATCTTGCAACCACCAAGCACGCGCCGTTGGATCCGAACTCCTCCAAATGCTGGAGGTTTCCGTGCCCAATAACGCGCGGGAACCAGCTCGATGCAATTTCGCACAGAACCTTGGATGTTTCGGATGCGTTCATGAGTGCACCAGCGATTCCCGTTGAAGGAGGGGTATCGCCAGATGCGTGCCAACCGCCCGATGTCTCTGCGGAGGTTCGTATAGCTAAGGGGTCAGGACCAACGAAGCGAAGCGGGGAGCAGCATCGAATCCCACGAGTCGGCATGCAAGGTGATCGGCAATGCGAACAAGGCACTCACCGCGTTGCGATGACGGGGCGCGTGCGTGCGTTATCGCAACGCGATGGTGCATCGCTCGCTGCAAAGGCGCAGCGGGCGAATTCGTCCTATCCAGACGTCGTGTGAATTTGCGCAGTCGTTCTCCACGCAACGTTGCACCGATGTGCGGAGGCGTCCTGTACGTCTCGGCTTCGCTCGATCCCGATCCCGCGCAGAGTGCAGGCGAGCACACGCGAAAAGCCACATGATGCGCCGGTGCACCCGCGTGGTCCAGTTGGCTTTCCGGAATGCTTCGGTAGTTCCCTCGTCTACCGGGGAATGACAGATGGTCTTGATTGACAGCAATCGGTTCGCGAGTGTACGAGAGGCACATCACCGCGTGGAGATTCAGATAAATATGGCCAGCACATCCGAGAAAATCGACATTGAAAAAGCGAAGGAGACCGCTGAGCAGGTTTTCGACATTCTGGGTGGTGCTTTGGTGTCGGCAATGATCTATCTCGGCGACCGGATGGGATTGTATCAGGCGTTGAGCGGAGCGGGCGCGATGACCAGCGAGGCGCTGGCGCAAAAGACCGGGTTGCACGAGCGCTGGATTCGCGAATGGCTCCAGGGGCAGGCCGCGGCCAAGCTGATCGACTACAAGGGCGAAGGACGTTTTGAGTTGAGTCCGGAGAGCGCGCTGGTGCTGGCGAACGAGAACAGTCCGTTCTTTCTGGCCGGCGGATTCTGTGCGCTGCCGCAGCAGATGGCGGTGCTCAATCTGCTTCCCGAATCATTCAAGAGCGGCAAGGGACTGACCTACGACCAACTCGGTCCGGAAGTGAATCGCGGTGTCGAGCGGCTGTTGGCTCCGTGGTTCCGCACACAACTGGTCCCGAGCGCGCTGCCCAAGCTCGATGGAGTCGTAGGCAAGCTGCAGACCGGGGCGAAAGTCGCTGACGTTGGATGCGGCTCCGGCGTCGCGCTGATCGAGATGGCCAAGGCCTACCCGCGATCGACTTTCCACGGCTACGATATCGCGAAGATCGCACTCGCGCGCGCATCGGAAAACGCGAAGCAGGCGGGCGTCGGGAACATCAACTTTCACGATGCCAAGGTCGATCCACTACCCGGTGATGCGAGCCACGACTTCATCACGACCTTTGATTGCCTGCACGATATGACGCGGCCGGACCTGGTGATGCAGGCGATCCGCAAGGCGATTAAGCCCGACGGCACCTGGCTAATCGCCGACGTTCACGGCCAGCCGACCTTCGAGGGAAATCTGACGGATAATCCGCTGGCACCGGTGATGTATGGATTCTCGGTGCTCTGTTGCATGTCGTCGGCGTTGTCGGAACCGGGCGGTCTGGGCCTGGGCACGCTTGGATTCCCCGAGCCGGTGGCGCGCAAGATGACGGCAGCCGCGGGCTTTACGCGGTTCACCACGCGCGATTTCGAAAACCCGATTAACGCGTATTACGAGGTGCGACCGTAGTGGATGGCCGTTGCGCAGTTGCGGGGATGCTCTGCGCGACAAAAGCCCCTGATGCCGGCTGAGCATCAAGGTTCGCCGATCCGATCAATCCGCTCAATCCGCGTGCACGACCGGTTCGCGCGCAAGTGCCCCGAGGGGCTGGTGGCCGCTGACTTCCGCGCCGGCGTGATGCTCGAGGGGCACGAAGAACAGCGTCGAGACCAGCGCCAAAATCCCGATCACGATGAACGCTGCGGCGAAATCGTTGGCATTCAGCGTCGAACTTCCGCGCATCGCGAGGCTTATATGGAGCACGAGCGCGGCGACCGTAACGCCGAGGCTCAGAAACAGTTGCTGCGCCATGCTCGAGAGCGTGCTGGCCCCGCTCATCATCGTTTGGGGGATATCGGCGTAGGCGACGGTGTTGAGGCAGGTGAACTGCAGGGAGCGGAAGAAGCCGCCAGTCAGCAAGACCCCGATCATCAGGCTCTTGGGGATCCCAGGACGGAACATCGCGTAACTGATCAGGATCAGTGCGCTGATGATGCCATTGCCGATCAGCACCGAGCGGAAGCCGAAGCGGCGGATGACCGGCCCGACGGTGAACTTCATGGTCAACGCGCCGACCGCGCTAGTGAAGGTGATCAGCCCGGAAGCAAAGGGATTCAGCCCGAAGACCAGTTGCAGGAGCATTGCAAGCAGAAACGGCAAGGCCCCAATTCCCATCCGCGCGAACCCGCCACCGAGCACCGAGGCGGAAAAGGTGGGAATCCTCATCAGCGTCATATCGACGATCGGATAGGCAATACGCCGCGCGTGGAGAGCATAGAGTACCGTGCACAAGCCACCCGCGGTCATCGCGGTCATCACAACGCCAGCCGGGACCATTGAGCGTCCGATGGTCTCGAAGCCGAAAACCAGGCCGGCGAGACCGATTCCAGTTAATAGAAATCCGCGAAAATCAAACGGGACGGTTTCCTCTTCCTTGATGTCCGGAATGTAGAGCGAAACGAGAATCATCCCGAGGATCGCGATCGGCACGTTCATGAAGAAGATCCAGCGCCAGGAGCTGTAGGTCACGATGAAGCCGCCGACCGGCGGGCCGAGCACCGGGCCGAGTACGGCCGGGATAGTGAGGTACGCCATCGCATCGACAAGTCCGGATTTGGGCACGATGCGCAGTACGACGAGGCGGCCCACCGGCACCATCATCGCACCGCCGAAGCCTTGCAGCACGCGGGCGAGGACGAGTGCGGTGAGCGTCGAGGAGAGTCCGCAGAAGATCGATCCGAGTGTGAAGAGTGCGATCGCCGTTCGAAACACGGAACGCGCGCCGTAGCGGTCGGCCATCCATCCGCTGATCGGGATGAAGACGGCAAGGCTGAGCAGATAAGAAGTGATTGCGAGGTTGAGGCGGATGGGAGGTTCGTGCATGGCGCGGGCGATGACGGGTAGCGCGGTCGCGATGACGGTCGAGTCCAGCGTCTGCATGAAGAGGGCGCACCCGACGATGGTGGGGACGACGATGTTGGCGGCGGAAGGTGAAAGGCGTGCGACGTTCATCGTGGGGCGGACTACATCAGCGGGCGTTAGCTCGGGCCGGTGGCCATCGATCTGCGGAGCCTGCATGATACGCGATTTCTTTCTTCATCTGAAAGGGCATCGCACAGTCGCGGATGAATCAGTGCGGCGCGCGGTGCAGCACGCCCGCGGTCTCGAGTTCAGCTACGCGGGCGGCAGAAAATCCCAGATATCTTTCGAGCACCGCAGCGTTATGCTCGCCCAGCATCGGCGCGTCGAACTCGAGCTCTTCGGGGAAGCCGGAAAAGCGCAGAGGAAAGCCGGGAATCTTGAATTCGCCGAGGATCGGATCGTTGATCGTCCGCACCGTTCCCCGCGCGATGAGATGCGGATGTTCCATCGCCTCGCGCACTGAAAGGATCGGCGCGACGGGCACGCGGTTGCTCCGTAGCGCTTCGATTGATGCTTCATCGTTGGGCATCGCAGCGAGCCAATCTTCGATTATCCGGATGATTTCGAGACGATGCTGTGAGCGGTCGCGAGCACGTGCATAGCGGGAATCGGTGCCGAGTTCGGGCATTCCGATAGCTGCGCAAACGCCAAGCCACTGTTTGTCGGTCATTGCGAGGATGATGATCCACCACTTGCGGCCTTTGAAAACGCCGGCGGGACAAGCGAGCGAGTGATGGAGTCCGGAGGCCTTCATCTCGCGCGCGCCTTTGCTGGCGCTGTAGAGCTGGACGCCGATGGTCTGACAGTGGAAATAGCTATCGAGCAGCGAGACGTCGATGTACTGCCCTTCCCCGGTTCTTTCGCGGTAAAGCAGCGCGCAGGCGATCGCGCCCATCGCATGCGCTCCAGTGCTGACGTCGCCGATCGCAACCATTGGCATGTAAGGAGGCCCCTCAGCTTCACCGATCAGTGACGTGATTCCGGCATAAGCCTGACCGATGAAATCGAAACCGGCGTCGTGTGCGAGCGGACCGGTCTGGCCGAGCGCGGAAATCGAGCACATCACGATTGCGGGATTGATGGCTTTGAGCACTTCATAGCCGAGGCCGATATTGCCGATCACGCCCGGAGCGAAATTCTCGACGACGACGTCGACTTGAGGCACGAGTTGTTTGACGAGGGCGACGCCTTCGGGTTTGCGCAGATCGACGCAAAGGCTTTCCTTCCCGCGATTTTGCTGAACGAAGAAAGCACTGCGTCCGTCCCGAATGTAATCGAACGCGCGAGCATGGTCGCCATGAGGCGCCATCTCAACCTTGATAATTTCGGCGCCCATACCGGCCATCAGGCGGGTGGTCGTCGGGCCGGCGACGAAGTGGGTAAAGTCAAGAACCTTGTATCCGTCGAGTAGATGCCGAGGCTTGTCGCCCATCGTTGAACTCTCTCCCGCGCGTCTTGCGCCGATAGGGTCAGATGAAGCAATCCGCATGAGCCGGCCGGGCCGGGTTTTCGATCGGTTTAGCAATGGAACGCGAATCCATCTCGCAGAGCCCGGTTCAAGGACCGAATCTTTCAGCGGCGCGAGCTTGGGCTTTGCAACCTCTTCTTCGCGATTCCTCTGCTGTGACCTCGAGATCCTGGAGAACTGCTCAAGCCGCACAAAAACATTAGTCGGGTTTCAGTCAGTCGAGAAGCGCCAGCGGCCATTGCTTTCGGGCTGTGCGCGGCTCGTTACCGCATCTGCCGCGGACTGTTCTGCTCTTCTATGGCCGTCCGCAAAGTAGTACAGACGGCTAGGAGAGTGGCCTGCGATGCCGAAGATCACCGCGAACAACTGTGAGATGTCCTACGAACTCGACGACTTCACTACTCCGTGGCTGCAATCCGAGACGCTCTGGATCCAGCACGGGTTTGGCCGCAATCTGCGTTTCTGGCAGCACTGGGTGCCGCTACTTGCCGGCCATCTTCGCGTGTTGAGGCGCGATATGCGCGGCCACGGACAGTCCGCCGATCCGGGACCTGATCACAAATGGTCGGCCGAGGAATTGCTGCTCGATATGAAAGGCTTCCTCGACGCGCTGGGCCTCGAGCAGGTTCATTACCTGGGCGAATCGATTGGCGGAACCTTGGGCATCGCATTCGCCGTGCGCTGGCCCGAGCGCCTGAAGAGCCTGACGCTGCTCGCAACTCCGACCTCGATTCCGCCGCGCGTGCAAAAGCTCTTCGCGCTTGGCTACGAAGATTGGCCGAGCGCGCTCGGCAAACTCGGTTCCGGCGGATGGGCCAAAGCGCTGATGGAATCCGGCGGCGGCCTGACCGGCGGCGATCCGGCGCGCACACAGTGGGTAATCGACGAATGGGCGCGGATCCCGACACACGTCTTGCAGGGATTGTGTCGCGCCGTGCCGAGCGTTGACGTTGCGCCGCTCCTGGCTCAAATCAAGGTGCCGACCTTGATCCTCGCACCTGCCAACAGCGCCTACGAGCCGCTGAAGGCGCAGGTCGCGATGCGCGATGCGATCCCGGGCGCTCGCATCGCCGTGATCAACGGCAAGGGCCACGAAATTTACGCCGACCGGGCCGAGAATTGCGCCGCCGCGGTGCTCGATTTCATCGAATCGCTGCGTGCTTAGGATGCTTGATTTAAGGCGTAGGATGCTCGGACGATAAGTATGGCGGAGCTGCAATTCTGGATCGGCGTGCACGGTGTGATCGAGGATGGGGGAAAGATCCTGGTGCTCCGGCGTGCGCCCTCGATGACCTACAAGCCGGGGACGTGGGATCTGCCGGGCGGCCATCTGGCAGCCGACGAGACCCTCGAAGAATGCCTGGCGCGCGAGGTCGCGGAGGAGACCGGCCTTACGATCGCGATCGATCGCATGTTGGGCGCCAACAAAACGCCCGGACCCTACGTGCAATTGCTTTTCGCGTGTCGCCCGACCGGGTCGCAGTGTGCAGTGACGCTGCGGCCGTATGAACATTTCGATTGGCGCTGGGTTAGGCTGAGCGAGATTGCCAGCCTGGGCGAGCGAATCCCGTACCTGGATCAGATAATCGCGCGCGGAATGCTCGATTGGGTGACGCGATAAAATTATCGGCGCAGGGCGAGGCGGCCGCGCCAATAGCCGAAGAAATTCGCACATTCGAGCTCGTGATAGACGGCGCGCTCGGGATTGCCGAGGGCGACGGCGGCAAGCATCCGCAGACCGTTGCGCGTGAGCTTGTCGAGATGATTGTGGGTGGGACCGCCCGCGATGGCGCTGCCGAAGCCGAACGCATAGGCCTTGCGGCGCAGATAACGGCGGGTCATCCGTTCACGTCCGATGATGTGATGAACGCGGGCGCGGGGGGCGAAGCCGATTGCGCCACCGCGCATCGCGATGCGCGCGAAGAGCTCGGTATCCTCGCCGGAAATTGGATTGTTGCCGACCACGCCAAGGTCCTCGCGGAAGCGGCCGAACAATTCAAAGGTCTCGCGCCGAAAGCCGACGTTGGCGCTGAAATAATTGTGGATGTGATCGCGCCGGCGCAAATCAGCTTCGGCGAGGGCGGCCTCGTCGTGGACGGCCAGGCGGACGTAGAGGCTGGGCCCGAGCCATCGCGGCGGCGGCGCCTCCCAGTTGGGGAGCACGAGACCGCAGGCCACGTCGAGTTGGCGGCGGTCGATCTCGGCGAGCAGCTCGATCGCCCAGTCGGGTTCGGCGATGGCATCGTCGTCGATGAAAAAGACGTATTCGCCGCGCGCCTCGGCGATGGCGCGGTTGCGCGCATAGCTTGAGCCGAGCGTCGGTTCCACGACATAGCGCACGGCGATCGGCGCCGTGCGGGCGAAGACCTCGACGGCGGCGCGCGTGTCGTCGGGCGAATTGTTATCCACGATGAGGCACTCGGGAACGATGCCCTCGGGGAATTTAAGCGCGGCGATACTTGCGAGCGTGCGCGACAGCAGGCGCGCGCGGTTATGAGTCGGGACAGCGATGGTTAAGCTGGTGGTCACGGGGCTATTTTTTGCCTGGAGCAACTTTCTTCGCCGGGGATTGAGACGGCGGCGGCGGAGTTGGCAGGGAAGCCGGCTGGTTCACTGCGACGCCCGGCGGCGACGAAGGTGCAGGCGTACTCGCGGCGGGCCCGCTCGGCGCCTTAGTGCCGGCGAGTTTCGGCAACGGCGCCTTCAGGTAAGTGAAGGTGATTGCGCTGATGGTCACATACGGGGCCGCATACTGCTGGACCTGAACCGGAGCCGTCAAGATGAAGCCGAACTGACGCTTCTCGCCCGGCACGAACGGAATCACAGGGACGCTGAAGTCGGTGAATTCGATTGGCGTCGTCACGACCGGATGCTTCTCGGCGTAGGCGACCTTCAAATCCTTGCCGCGGCCTTGGTACCAGGTGACGGCAATCTGGACGGCGTCGAGCGCACGGGCGCCAGTGTTGGTAATCGAGCCGAAGATTGCGGGGACGCGCTCCTCTGACATGCTCATCGCGATGTCGCCGAGCCTCAGTGATTTGGCAGCATACGCCATCGCGGCCGGCACGTCGCCTTGCGCACGCTGCACGCCGGCGAGTTCGGCGCGATAGCGTGCGGCGAGTCCAGGCGCGCCGGTGAACCTGAGCTTATCGAGGTCGGCAAGCATCGATTTGTAGTCAACGACGACCTTCGCGTACTGGAACTGATGGTACTCGACTATGGCTTCGCGATGGAGATCGACGATTCGATCGCGATCAGTAAAGCCGGCGACCACGTGCCAGCGATCGCGCTCCCTGGTCAGAAATATTCCATCGTCATAAGTATGTTTCGGAAAATCACCCGAGGCCAGCGACCGTTCCGCGTTCTGACCGCCGAAATGGTCGGTGCCGGCGGCAGCGTCGAGCGTGCGCTCCCAGAGCGGTAGATCGGGCGCCGTAACCTTCAGCGCAACGAAGGCGTTATCACCGTCAATACGGATGTCGCCCAGCTCGAACTGGATATTCCGGAGCACGGGACGGAACACCGCGGGACCGACATCGGGTGCGAGCGGGATTTCAGTCAGGAACTCCGCCAGGGTGCGATTCTTCCGATCGCGGTCGGCGAGCATCGCGTAACAGCCGGCATAATTCGACCGCTGCAAGTTTTCCAGATAGCGGCGGGCGATGCCATGCGGCGAATTGCGTTCGCAGCCGGGGAGCATCAGAGTCGCGATCGCGATCAGCGCGGCAATCACGCTTCGCGCGTGCGCGTACGAAGCGGATTTGCGGGGACGAAGCGGACTGGAACGATGACATATCCCGCGGACGGCCGATCGCATCAGGCGGACCCCGCGGGCGGCATCTGCTTGAGCTCGACGACGTTACCTTCGGGATCGCGCAGGTAGATCGAGAGGCCCATCCCGCGCGCGCCGTAGCGCATCACCGGCTCGCCGACGATCTCGACGGCGTTCGCGCGGAGATAGCGGACGGCGTCGCCCAGGTCGGCGATTTCGAGGCCGAGACAAAAGTGATCGACGTTGAGGCCGCTCTCGACGCGCGGCTCCGGGGCCGGCACCAAGTCGATCATGGCGGCGCCGGCGCGAAGCTGAATCAGGCCGATCTGATCGATGCGGCGCTCTTCGGCAAGGCCGAGTATGCGTATGTAGAAGTCGAGCATGCGCTCCTGGTCACGGCATCTAAGGACCACGTGATCGAGCTCGCGGATTTTAAGCGGTGCGTCCACTGCAAGCATTCTCCATGAAGCGCACGGCGGCGCTTCCTCCGACCCTGACCGAATCGAGACTATAGCGCCACCCGCGCGCAGGTTGAACCGGCGCGCAGCCCGATCGCGCGAAGCCGGATCTAGCGCCTAACGACGTGGGGAAATTCAAGGCGTACGATTTCGGTCTTGGCGACGGCCGCGGAAACCATCGCCTCGAGGTCGAATTGTGCTTCAGCGGCAAGGACATCGTGCAAGCGCGCGTGGGTCTCAGGATGAGCGGGCACAAACAACGAGCAGCAATCCTGATCGGGCAGAATCGATGTTTCGAACGTGCCCAGACGGCGCGCCTCGATGATGATCTCGTTCTTGTCCATGCCCACCAGCGGCCGCAGGATGGGCAGCGCGGCAGCCTTTTCGATCACCGTCATGTTTTCGAGCGTCTGCGAAGCGACCTGGCCCAGGCTTTCGCCGGTAACCAGCGCGGTGGAACCATTTTGGATCGCGATAGCGCTCGCGATGCGCAGCATGAAGCGGCGGTAGAGGACTACGCGCAGCGGGCGCAGGGTTCGCGCGACGATCTCGCGCTGAACGTCGGCAAACGGCACCTGCGCGAGCGTCGATCGCGCCTCGTAGCGCGTCAGATGAGCGGCAAGGTCGCAGGCTTTTTCGCGGCTCGCAGATGAAACCAGCGGATAGCTGTGGAAGTGCACGAAGTCAACGTGCAATCCACGGCGCATCATGCGGTAAGCCGCGACCGGCGAGTCGATGCCGCCGGAGAGGAGCACCATCGCGCGGCCGCTGACCCCCACCGGAAGACCGCCGGCACCGGGATGCTTGCCGACCGCGATGTAGGCGGCGTCGGGCAGAATTTCGATGGTGATCGTCAACTCGGGATCGTTGAGGTCCACCTTGAGCCCGAGCGCAGCGGCTACCTCGGCGCCGACGATGCGATCGATCTCCATCGAATTGAGCGGGAAACGTTTGTCGGCACGCCGCGTTGCAACGCGAAACGTCTTGGCGCGCTGACCGCGAGCGGCGGCGACCGCCTCGCGCTTGAGGTCCTCGATATCGAGCGGCACCGGGCGGCTGAGGGTAAAGTTCTGAAAGCCAAACAGCAGCCCCGCGCGCTCGCGCACCAGGTCATCGGGGATTGCGGCGGGAATTTCAATAATCAGACGCGGCCCTTCGCCACGGATACGACCGATGCGGCAATCGGCGAACAGTGCGCGGGCGTTGCGTTTCATCTGTTCGACGAAGCGCCAGCGGTTGCCGCCCTTGAGCACAATTTCGTGATAGCGGCCGATAAGATTGCGCTTCGCCGGCAGGACGGCGGCCGGAAACGCGGGAGCAGCAGACGGCGCCGATTGTTCGTTAGCGGACATCAGGCGTCTCAAACTGGCAGCAATGGCCTTGCGCTGGAAGAGGCGGGGCGCGATTATCATCCGAGCCCTGTGCAACCTCGCGATGGACCAAGCCGGCAAAATCCTGAATATCCGCGACTACCTGGAAAGCCTGCGGCACAAGCTCGAGCCGGTGGAGTCGGTTCGGCAGCCCGCGCCCGGCGACAAGAAGGCGGCCGCGGTTCTCGTTCCGCTGATGCATCGCGACGGCGCGCTCGAGGTGCTCTACACGCGGCGGTCGGATCGGCTCGCGAGCCATTCCGGGCAGGTCGCATTTCCCGGCGGCCGCTACGATCGGCGCGATACGGACCTGCTGGCGGCGGCGCTGCGCGAGACTCATGAGGAGGTCGGGATTGAGCCGCATCAGGTGCGTGTGATCGGCACCTTCCCGGGGCGCCGCACCAACGCGACCGACATCGCGGTGACTCCGTACGTTGGTATTATCGAGGGCAATCCCGAGCTCAAACCCGACCCGAAAGAAGTCGCAGAGATTTTCAGCGTGCCGCTGCAGGCGCTGAGCGATCCGCGCTATCGCGGATCGTATCGCTGGAAGCGCAACGGGACCTCGAGCGATTATCCGGCAATCCTGTTCGCCGGGCAGGTGATTTGGGGGCTGACCTTCTCGCTTACGCTGACGTTCCTGCAATTGATCAACAGGAAATCCCAAGCACCTCATCCGTCGGTAATCAGCTCGAAGTAGGATCTTCTGATTAAATTGTCGTCATCGATTTTCAGCGCAGACAGAAGTTCTGCGACCTCGAGGCGATAAAGCTCGGGCGTCTCGCCGGCGGCGATCACCGCTTCGATTTCGCCGAAGGATCCGAGGCCATCGACGCGGTCGAGGTGCAAGCGAACATTGCGGCGCAGCAGGAGCGTGCGCTGCTTGCGAACCTCGGCCAGGATACCGAGTGCGGCCGCGAGCATCGCACGCAGCGGACCGGGATTGGCGACCGGCACGATTTCGTAATCGCTTACCTCAAGCTCGCCCTCATGGACACGGCCGTAGCGGATAAGCACGGCGCCGTCTGGCTCTATGCGCAGCTTGAGCTTGCCGTTCGGAACGCGAAAGAAGGTGTCGCGCTGGTCGAGCGTCGCTCGCATCGAGAAACCGATCGCCTCGGCGCGGCGGCGCGCCAACACGGCGTCATCGAGGCGGAATTTTGCCTCCAGGTTGCGCATCGCACAGGCTCCTGCGAAATTGATTTCGGCCGCGCCGACCAGGTTCTTGCAAGTGACCTGACGCACCCGCACGAAGCTTGACAGCCGCGGAAACCGGCCAATAGGCTCGCACGATCCGTTATCGATTTGGAACCGCGCAAAATGCTTGGTGAAGATGGCTAGTGTAAAGGAAATCAGCCCAAAGGATATCGCCGGCGCCGACGCGCAGTTGCGTGAGTGCGGATTCGACCCGGCGGCGACGCCGGCGGTGGCGATCGCGAAGCTCGAAGCGTTACGCGGCGCGGCCGGCGTCTCCGACACCGCGATTGTGCGCGCACTCGCGAGCATCGCCACGCCGGATTCCGCCGGGGCGCTTCTCCGCTTGGAGGCGCATGCGGCCGGCGCGCTCCGCCGCGAGATTCGGCGCGCGCTGTTCAAGCTGCGCCAGCGCGGAATCGAGCCGCCGGCCGGCGAGACGCCCGCGCCGGACACTTCAGCGGCAAGCGCCGCGGCCTCTGAAATCGGGCTGAGCGCCCTGCTCTCACCCGCCGATGCCGACGGTGCGCGCGTGGTCTGGATCATGAAAGCGCGACCCGGCGCGGGGTTGAGACGCCTATGGGGCCTGGTCTCGGAGCGCGACGGTCTCTTCGGGATCAATCTCGCCAACCTTAACCGAAAAGAGTTGCGCCATGAGCGCGCTGATCTGGAACGACGCGCGGGTGTCTTGATGATCGATGCCGATTGGCGCGTCGCCGATTTCATTCTGTGCGACGCGTGGCGGCGGACACCGGAGTCGCATCGCGGCGAAGTCCGAAACTTCTTCGCGCTCAGGACCGAACTGATCGCGCAGTCGCCGCCGAGCGATCTCAAGCATCCTGTTTATGATGAATTCGCGGCGGAACTGGCGCACGAGCCATCGCCCGATCTGATGAAAGAGCCGGAAATCGCGGCGTGGCCAATCGCGCCGGCGACCGTGAAACCATATGCGGACGAGATCGGGAGCCTGCGCAACAGCGTGATCGTGCTCAGCCGCGTACAGCAGGAAGAGCGCGTGGTGACGGTGGTCGAGCGCGCGATCGCGGAGCTGCTCGGGGGTGAAATCGGCACGCGCCTGCGGCGCCATCTGGAGGACACCGCGTACTACTTCGCACGCACCGGCCGCGGACCGCAGGCGGCGTGGGCGGCGGCAGCGGCGGCGCGGCTGCGTGACGGCGCGGACTTGAAGCGAGGCGCATTTTTCCAGGCTTTCATGCGCGCACAACTCGGCGCAATTATCGCCGAGGAGGAGCAGCATCAGCGCGAAGAGCCGCGCCTGATCATGACCCCCGCCGAAGCGATGCGGGCCGGGCAGGCCGCGCGCGCGCGTCAGCGCCAGCGCTAACAGGCGCGCGGAAAATCACCACCCGGGAAATCACTACCAATGATCGATCAAAAGCCCTTGCGCGGAATCCGCGTGCTCGACCTGAGCCGCGTGCTCGCCGGACCCTTCTGCGCGATGAATCTTGCCGATCTCGGCGCCGACGTGATCAAGGTCGAGGTGCCGGGCCGCGGTGACGATTCGCGCGGTTACGCGCCGCGCATCCCCAACTCGACCGATTCCGGGTACTACTACAGCGTCAATCGCGGCAAACGCAGCGTGACGCTCGACCTGCGCAAACCCGAGGGCGCCGAGATTCTGCTCGACCTCGCGCGGCATTGCGACGTGATGGTGGAGAATTTCTCGCCCGGCACGATGGATCGCTTCCGGCTCGGATGGGAACGGCTGCGCGCGGCCAACTCGCGGATCATCCTGTGCTCGATCTCGGGTTTCGGGCAGACCGGCCCGATGGCGGCGGCGCCGGCCTACGATATTGTCGCGCAAGCGCTCGGCGGCACCATGAGCATTACCGGGCAGGCCGATGGCGCGCCGACTCGTTGCGGCGTATCGATCGGCGATCTGGCGGCGGCGCTCTACGGCGTCATCGCGATTCTGGCGGCGCTGCGCGAGCGCGACCTGACCGGCGCAGGACGCCATCTC
Source organism: Binataceae bacterium (SeqCode) (assembly GCA_050011435.1). GTDB lineage: Bacteria > Desulfobacterota > Binatia > Binatales > Binataceae > JADMIL01. Next base: position 176,277 of record JBEKJC010000001.1, on the reverse strand, counting down.
GACATCGCGATGCTCGATTGCCAGGTGGCATGGCTCGAAGATGCGCTTGCGCGCTATTCGACAACCGGCAAGGTGCCGGGTCCGATCGGATCGCGGCATCCATCGATCACGCCGTTTCAGCATTTTCGCGCCGCCGACGGATACTTCGTCGCGGGCTGTGGCAACGAATCGATCTGGCAGCGTTTCTGCGACGCGATCGGCATGGGCGAACTGCAGCATGACGCGCGCTTCCTGACCAACGCCGATCGTACCGCGAATCACGCGCTGCTCGATCCGATTTTGCAGCGCCATTTCGACACCAACACGCGCGCGTACTGGCTCGAACGGCTGGAAATTGCGAATGTTCCGTGCGCACCGATCGCGACCGTCGCAGAGGTCGCCCATAATGCGCATCTCGAACAGCGCCAGATGATTCTCCATGCGGCGCATCCGAGCTTCGATCAGTTGATCGTGCCGGGGTCGCCACTCAAAACGGCCGGCGTGGTTGCGGTACCCGACACGCGCTCACCCGATTTGGGCGAGCATACGGCGAGCGTGCTCGAATCGCTGCTCGGTTACGACGCAGCGCGCATCGCGGAACTGCGTGCGCAGAAAATCATCTAAGGAAATTTTAACGCACCTTGCAATCTCGAAGTTTGATGCGCACGCCGCGGACTCCTCACCTCGTTTCGCTTCGCTCGTTTGATGGCGCCCGCTGTCGGGGGCAACGCGGGAACGTTATGATCGGGTTGCGTGAGTGCCGGATGCGAAAGCGTCGGGGAAGACGGAGGTCACAGCAATGCGTGAAGTTGTAATCGTTGACGCCGTGAGGACGCCGATTGGCCGCGCGGGACGCGATCAGGCTTATTACAAGGATGTTCGCGGCGACGACCTATCTGCCGCGTGCATCAAGCGGTTGCTCGAACTCAGCCCGGCGCTGAATCCGGCGGAAATCGAGGACGTGGTCTGGGGCTGCGCCAACCAGTCGGGCGAGCAGAGCCTCAATATCGGCAGAATGATCGCGCTGCTCGCGGGGCTGCCGGTGGAAGTCGCAGGCACGACCGTCGATCGGCAATGCGGTTCGAGCCTGCAGGCGGTGAATTTCGGCGCTCAGGAAATCATGTGCGGCGCCGGCGAAGTCGTGATTGCCGGTGGCGTCGAGAACATGTCGCACGTGCCGATGGGTGCGGGCGTGAATCCGAATCCGAAGCTGCTCGAGATGTTTCCGCCCGAAATGTACATCATGGGGATGACGGCGGAGCGGTTGGCCGAGATGCACAAGATTACGCGCGCGCAGTCGGACGCGTTCGCGCTCAGGTCGAATCAGCGAGCGGTGGCGGCGCGCGATCGCTTCAAGGAAGAGATCGTACCGATCGTGCTGCCGGGCGGAGCCATGGTGGACGTTGACCAAGGGCCGCGTGCCGAGACCACGATCGAAAAGCTGGCAGCGTTGAAGCCCTCGTTCATCCCGAGCGGCCAGGTCACGGCGGGCAATTCATCGCAAATCAGCGACGGCGCGGCGGCCGTACTGATGATGAGCGCGGAGCGGGCGAAGGCGCTCGGGCTCAAGCCGAAAGTGCGGATTCGCGCAACCGGGGTCGCCGGCGTGCGCCCGGAAATCATGGGATGGGGCCCCGTGCCGGCGTCGCACAAGGCGCTCACGCGCGCCGGTCTCAAGCCGGCCGATATTGGGCTATGGGAAATCAACGAAGCCTTCGCAGCCCAAGTGCTCGCATGCAACACCGACCTCGGTATCGACGAGGAGCGGCTCAACGTCAACGGTGGCGCGGTCGCGATTGGGCATCCGCTGGGCTGTTCGGGCGCACGGCTGACGGTCACGCTGATCCATGAGATGCTCCGGCGCGGAACGCCGCTGGGAGTCGCGACCATGTGCATCGGGATCGGGCAGGGAATCACCACCGTGTTCGAGTTGTTTTAGGGATTGCTGCTCGCGATGCGCGGTACCCGGCCAAGTCATGCCGGTTTCCGACCGCGATGCTCGGGTACCCGGTGAGGCCGGTTTCGACGCGGGGTTTACGACCAGTGGAATTTGCCGGCACGGAATCGCTAGAATAGGCGGACGATGGATCCGACGGAATTGCAACAGTTGATCGAACGCGGCCTGCCCGGCGCCCATGTCGAGGTGCAGGACACGACCGGCGGCGGCGACCATTTCGAAGCGCTGGTGGTCAGCGATAAGTTCGAGGGCAAGGGGCTGGTCGAACGTCACCAGGTGGTTTATGCGACTCTGGGCGACGCGATGCGCGCACGCGTGCATGCGCTGCAGCTCAAGACGCTAACGCCGGCCCAATATCAGAATCGGAGGTAGAGTTACGATGGCGAACGCGCTTGAACGAATTAAATCGGCAATCGCCGACAACAGAATCATGATCTTCATGAAGGGGAACCGCAATTTCCCCCAATGCGGCTTCTCGGCGGCGACCGTCCAAATCTTCGAGCAAATCGGCGCTCCGTACGAAACTATGGACGTGCTCTCGGATCCCGAAGTGCGCGACCAGGTCAAGGCTCACAGCAACTGGCCGACGATTCCGCAGGTCTATATCGACGGCAAATTCGTCGGCGGCTGCGATATCGTCCGTGAGCTCTACGAGACCGGCGAGCTGCAGACCATGGTCAAGAGTGCGAACGGCCACGCGGCCACGCACTGATTTCGCGCGTCGAAATTTGCGCCGATTAAACGGGCGCGACGGAGCCTCGCATCGGTTCCGCCGCGCCTTCGTTTATCCGCGATCGCTCTCGCCGTCTTGCGATCGGCTTCGCTGGCGCGACGCATCCCGCGCGTTCGCGAGTGCCACTATTCTCGCCGATTACTTCCCGCCGTCGACACTCCATGCGCCCGAACCGAAGCTCACGATCAACAGGAGTCCGCCCATGATCGAAATGTTCTTCATGTAGTTTATCTGCTGCATCATCGCGCCCATCTTATCGCCGTGAGCGACCGCTTCGCGCCAGGGCAGGAAGTGAAACATTATCGTTACCGGGATGAACCACAGGAACATTACGACGGCGGCCATCCGCGCCCTGAATCCGATCATCAGCAACACGCCGAATCCCAGTTCCACCGCGATGCTCGCCAGCAGCGCCGGGTAAACGAGGGCGTGCAGCATGCCCGCATGCTCCATGTAGCCGGCGGTTCCTGCCAGATTGGTCAGTTTGCCGAAGCCCGACATAACGAAGATCAGAGCGAGCAAAAGTCGTCCAACCAATGCCGTCAGGTTACGAGATCCCTCCATAACTCACCTCCGTCGAAGTGACTCCCCGTGCCACCGGAGTCGGGTCAGGTTGCGATCGTATGAGCATTCAATCACTGCGGCGTTCGCGCGCTGCCCGCAATCTGGTCCGCAGGTCACCATATTCACGCGCAGAATTGCAAGGCGGACTATGGGCGCGCCTGAGGGTGCGCGGTTGAACCCGAACGCCGAGCGCATTATCGTGGCCTCAATTCCAACCCGGCAGGTTACCCCCGATGGCATTGTGGAAACCCGATCCGACTTTTTATCCGTCGCCGCGCATGGCCGCGGAAGGGCCGCGCGAGAAGCTCGCGTACGTCGGGGTGTTCAATCCCGATCCCGCCAACGGCAAGCACGACTCGATGTGCGTGATCGATACCGATCCCAAGTCGTCGAGCTACAGCCAGGTCGTGGGCCGACTCGAGATGCCGGGTGTGGGCGACGAGATTCATCATTTCGGTTGGAACGCGTGCAGCGCGGCGCTGTGCCCGTACGCACCGCATCCGCATGTCGAGCGGCGCTACCTGCTGGCGCCGGGGCTGCGATCCTCGCGGCTGCATATCATCGATACCAAGCCCGACCCGCGCAATCCGAAGTTGGTCAAGGTGATCGAAGCCGAGGAGATCGCGGCGCGCACCGGCTATAGCCGTCCGCATACGATTCACTGCGGACCCGACGCCATCTATGTCAGCGCGCTCGGCAATGCCGAGGGCGGGGGACCGGGCGGAATCTTTTTGCTCGACCATGAAAGCTTCAACGTGCTCGGCCGCTGGGAGGTCGATCGCGGACCGCAGTTCCTCGCCTACGACTTCTGGTGGCATCTCGGCTACGACGTCGCCATCACCAGCGAATGGGGCACGCCCAACATGATCGAGAGCGGCCCCGACCTCGACCTGCTGGTGCAGGGCAAGTACGGCCATCAATTGCATTTGTGGGATCTCCGCCGCCGTCGCCATCTGAAGGCGTTTGACCTCGGTGCCGAGCATCAGCTCGTGCTGGAATTGCGCCCGGCGCACGACCCGACGCGACCCTACGGTTTTGTCTGCGTGGTAATTTCGACCAAGGATCTCTCGGCATCGATCTGGATGTGGCATCGCGATAAGGGCGATTGGAACGTCCGCAAGATTATCGATATCCCGGCGGAACCCGCCGATCCTACCCTGCTGCCACCCGCGCTGAAGGCCTTTAAGGCGGTGCCGCCGTTGGTTACCGAGATCGCACTCAGCACCGACGACAAATATCTTTACGCGGCGTGTTTCGGCACCGGCGAATTGCGCCAGTATGACGTAAGCGATCCTTTCAGCCCCAAGTTCACGGGCGCCGTGCGTTTCGGCGGCGTCGTCACCCACGCCCCGCATCCGAAGGCCGGCCCGCTCAACGGCGGCACCCAGATGCTCGAGATCAGCCGCGACGGCCGGCGCATCTATGTGACCAATTCGCTTTACGGCGCGTGGGACAAGGCGTTCTACCCCGAAGGCATCCGCGGATGGATTTCGCTGGTCAACGTCGCCCCCAACGGCGCGATGACAATCGACCCCGACTTCTTCATCCCGTTCACCGGCGAGCGGCCGCATCAATTGCGCCTCGAGGGCGGCGACTCCTCGTCGGATTCGTACTGCTATCCGTGACCGGCGCGTGGCCGTGGATCGCGGTCGCGCTGCTCGGCGCCTATCACGGCATCGACCCTTCGATGGGCTGGCTGTTCGCAGTCGCGCTCGGGCTGCAGGAGCGCCGGCGCGCCAAGGTCTTCGAGGCTTTGTTGCCGATCGCGTTCGGCCACTTAGTTTCGGTGGGGCTGACGGTCGCGCTGATCGCGGGCGCGATCGCCAGTGGCGCATGGATCCTGCGGCCGCTTGGCGCGATGGCCTTAATCGCCTTCGGCCTGTTCCGCCTGTGGCGGCCGCAGGCCCATCCGCGCTGGGTCGCGATGCGCGTCAATGCGCGCGATCTCGCGATCTGGTCTTTTCTGATGGCGTCGGCACACGGCGCCGGGCTGATGCTCTTTCCGATTCTGATGGACATGCCCGCCAACGCCGGCATGTCCGCGATGCATCATCATCACATGCCCACGATAGCCGCCCACGGTCACCTCGGCCTGATGCAGGCGGTCGCCGTCGTCCTCGTGCATACGGGTGCGATGCTGCTGGTGATGGGCACGGTCGCGATCGCGGTGTACCAATGGATCGGGCTGCAAATCCTTCGCAGCGCGTGGATCAATCTCGATACGATCTGGGCCGTCGCGCTGATTGCCGCCGGGCTCCTCTCACTAATTATTTAACTTCGCGCTCGACGCTCGCCCGCGCCCTCTTTCGGCCCGCGCCCGCCTGCATCACAATGATCCTCAGGTTTCGCTCATCGAAGGCGACACCAACACAAGTGACTGATGCGCGACGGGCGATTACTGATCGTTGAAGACGAAGCCGATCTGCAAAAGAGCCTCCGGCTCGGACTGTCCGAGGACGGCTTCACAGTGACGTGCGCAGACAGCGCGGAAAGCGCCGAACGAATCCTTGCGGATCAGACTTTCGACGCCATCGTGCTCGACCTGCGACTGCCGGGAAAGGACGGAATCGATCTGCTGCGAGAATTGCGGGCGGCGGGCAATCAGACTCCGGTGCTGGCGCTGACGGCGCGCGGATCACTCGACGATCGCGTTATCGGATTGGACAGCGGCGCCGACGATTATCTCACCAAGCCGTTCGCCTTCGCCGAGTTGATTGCCCGTCTGCGCGCGCTGCTTCGCCGCCATGCCAACATCGCGCAATCGACGCTCAAAATCGCCGACCTCGAGTTCGACACGGTGCGGCGGCGTGCCGCGCGCGGCGGCCGCGACCTCGGTCTCTCGCCCAAGGAGACCATCCTGCTGGAGCTGCTGATGCGTAACGCCGGCCAGCCCGTCACCCGCACTATGATCGCCGAAGTCGTCTGGGGCTCGGCCTACAACGACTTCACCAACCTGATCGAAGTCTTCGTCAACCGGCTGCGGCAGAAGATCAACGATGGCGCCGGCGACTCCTTGATCGTCACGGTGCGCGGCGTCGGCTACTCGATGCGCACGCACTAGCGCTGCCTCGACCGTCTCACGAAATTCGCTGCACCACCAATCATGAGTATTCGCCTCAGGCTGACGATCTACTGGGCGGCCATCATCGGCCTCATCCTGGTGATCGCGGGCGTCGCCGTGTTGATCCTTTTCGAACGCCAACAATGGGGCGCGCTCGACGGCGCTCTGCTCGAGGAGGCGGATACTGCCGCCGCCACTATCAGCCGTCTCGGTCCGGGTGCGGGCACCGATTCGATCGTGCGCAACTTGAGCGAGGAACGCGATCTCGGACCGCGCCGGCGCGTCAGAATCGTCAGCGGAGATCGCGTGATCGCCGATTTTGGCGATACCACCAGCGACCTGCCCGAGAAGCGAGCGGGGCATTCCAAGGCTCCGGATCGCGGTGTGCGCGACGGCGCGCGCGGGAAATTACGCTTTGCGCTAGTGCCGTTTCAACTCGGGGACACGTCCGCGATTTTCGAAAACGGCGTCGATGCCGGCGCTGTTCGGAAATCGATCGCGAGGCTGCGCACGAGTCTCTTGCTGATTCTGCCGCTGATTCTGAGCATCGCCGTTTCCGGGGGCTACCTGCTCGCCGGCCGTGCGCTCGTTCCAATCATCGCGCTCGCCGGTGAACTTTCCCGCATCGACCCGCGCGACTTGAGCCACCGCCTCGACGCGGGCCCGGTCAACGATGAGGTCGCGCGCCTGACCGATGCCATCAATGCGTTGCTCGATCGCGTCGAACGGGCCGCCAACACCGAGCGCCGCTTCGCCGCCGACGCCGCGCACGAAATGCGCACGCCGCTGGCCGTGCTGCGTACCGGGCTCGAAGTTGCCCTCGGCCGCGAGCGCTCGCCGGCCGAATACTCGGATGCCGTAGCGTCGGCCCTGCGCGAAGTTGTCGCGCTGTGCACAATGGCCGATCAGTTACTGACGCTGGCGCGACTCGATCAGGAGGCGTCGCTGGAACGTATGCGGCTCGATCTCGGCGCGCTGATCCGGGAGGTCGTCGAGGCAGTCGAACCACTGGTGCAGGCGAAGCAACTTACGCTCGCGACCGCCGGCACCGGTATCGCCACCGTTGAGGGCAATCCGATCCATCTGAGGCGGCTCGTCATCAACCTGATCGACAACGCGCTCAAGTTCACACCGGCGCACGGACGCGTCGAGATCGGCTTGTCCGTGCGCGACGGTAGCGCGATCCTTCGCGTTGCCGATAGCGGCCCGGGAATTCCGCCCGCGGACCTTCCGTTCATCTTCGATCGCTTCTTTCGCGGCAAGGCGCGCGACGAATCCGGCAACGGACTCGGGTTGAGCCTGTGCCGCGAAATCGTGCGGCTCCATCACGGCGCGATCGCGGCGGCAAATCGCACCGGTGGCGGCTGCGAATTCGTGGTGACGCTCCCCCTCGCCCCGTACCGCGATCCTTAACGTTTGTTAATTAGAATGTGCCGACGGCCGTTGGTACGATCCGCGGCATGCGCCGACTTTTCCGATGCATCCTGTTCGCTTTCGCGATTTGCATGATGATGTCGATCGCGCCGCCCGCGCGATGCGGCGAAACGATCACGCTCGAGCAGGCGATCGGACGCGCCCTCGAAGTCGCGCCTGCGCTAGCGAGCGCCGCCGCCAACAGCGATTTGAATCGCGCCCGCGTTGACGAGGCGCGCGCCCCGCTCTATCCGAGCGTGTTCGGCGCCGGCGATTACACCCAGTCGCCGGGTTATGACCAGGTGATTACGAATCGCGGCCAGACACTCGGCCAACTGGTGTTCGAATACACCGTCTTCGACGGCGGCCGCCGCAACGCCCAGGTGCGCGCAGCGCGCTACGCCGCCGAAGCCGCAATGCTCGGCGTCGGCGCGGTGCAGGCGCAGATCGTGTTCGAAACGACAGTCGCCTATTTCGACCTGCTGCGCGCGCGCGGCCAGGAACAGGCGCTCGACGCGAATCTCGCACGGCTCGGCGGCTACGTTAAAATCGTCGAAGCCCTGGAACGCAGCGGACGCTCGATCGACAACGACGTCTTGCGCATCCGCTCGGCTCGCAACAGCACGCAACTCGCGCTGGCCAACGCGCATCAGGCCGCCGAACACGCTTCGATCGTGCTGGCCTCGCTGATTGGCGGCAACGAAACCAACGACCTGCAAGTCGCTGCCGTCAGCGATTTGTCGGCGCCGCCCAGCGCCGACCTCGAGCAGAGTCCGGCCTACAAGGCGGCCGATCGCCAGATCCGCGCGGCCAAAATGCAGGTCGCTGCGGCGCACGACGAGTGCTATCCCACGTTCAAGCTCGGCGCCACCGCGGGATGGCTCGGAATCGATCCACCGAAAACTTTTGGACACCATCTCGGCGCGTCCTACGACACGGCGCTCTCGGTGCCGCTTTTCCAGGGCGGTCTGGTGCGATCGCATATCGATGAAGCCTTGGCGTTGCAGCACGTGGCCGAGGCGCAGCAGAAGCAGATCAAACTCGAATTGACGCGCGACCTTGCCGACGCCAACGATCGCTATGCCAACGCACGCAAGCAACTCGATCTCCTGGAGCAATCGCAGTCCACCACTGACGATGCGTTCGCGCTCACCTGGACGCGTTTTCTGGGTGGAGGCAACGTGACGATTCTCGAAGTAATCGACGCCTGGCAGCAGGCTCAAACTTTGCGCCTCACGCGCTTCGACCAGGAATTCGCCGCGCGACAGGCCGCGGCACAGGCGGCGCTGGTCCTGGGGATCGCACGATGAGGCGCCGGCGCGCCGGCGTGGCGATCTTGCTTATGCTTGCGCTCATTCTTGCGCTGGATGGCTGCCGTTCCGGCAACGGCGCCAACGACAGCGAGGACGATTCCGCCGCGCCGCCGCCAAGCGCCGTCACGATGGCGGTGTCGGCAGCGAAGGTCACGGTCGCCCCGATGCGCCGCGAATTGCGCATGCTCGGCACCACCGTCGCCACCCGCCATCTGCAATTGCGCGCACCCTCAGCCGGGCGGGTGCTTGGCTTCAACCTGCAGAACGGCGACCGCGTGCGGCGCGGAGAAGTTATCGCGCACGTGCTCAATCGCGAAGTCGAGGCCGCCACCAATGGACTCGCGGTGGCCGAGCGGCTTGAGCCGGCCGAAGCGCCGGCGTTGGCGCGATCGGTCCGGCGTTACAGCCACGGCGGGGGCGTCGCGGTCATCGCGCCCGAGGATGGCATCGTCTCACAGCGGCTCGTCAGCACCGGCCAGATGGTCAACGATATGGACCCGCTCGCCGAACTGATCGATCCACGCAGCGTCTATGTTGAGGCGGCGGTGGCGATCGACCAGCTTGCCTCGATTCGTCCGGGCATGGAGGCGACGGTGACCTCGCCGATGATTCCCGGCGTCGCACTCTCCGCGCAGGTCGCCGCGCTCTCGCCGAGCCTCAGCCCCAACGGCGCGACCTCGCCCGCGCGCATCGAGTTTACCTCCGGTCAGCGCATCAGCGAGGCCGGCGCGCCGGTCGAAGTCAGTGTCACCACCGCTTCGGTGCCCGCCGCGATCGTCATTCCGGTGGCGGCACTGTTCGCGGATGCCGGCAATGGCGGCTATCACGTCTTCATCGCCGGCGCCGACGGCCGGGCGCATCGCATCGCGATTACCACCGGCATCCGCAGCGGCAACCTGATGCAGGCGACCTCGGGAGTCAGCGCCGGCGATCTGGTGATCACCTCGGGCGGCTACGCGCTGGCCGACGGCCTCAAGGTCAAGGCTACGGTCGCGCCGCCCACGGTTGCACCACAATGACACGCGGCAATTCGATTCTGGCCCTGTGCCTCGTCGTCGCGGCCGCGGCGCTCGGAATCATCCTGGCGCGCACAATTCCCAGCGCAGTCTTTCCCGAAATTCAATTCAACCGCGCACTGGTCACCGCCGAGGCCGGCGACCTGCCGGCGCAACAGATGCTGGTCGCGGTCACCCGCCCGCTCGAAGAGGCGGCCTACAGTGTCGTCGGGGTCAGGCTGGTGCGATCGACCACTACGCGCGGCAGCGCGGAAATCGACGTCGACTTCAACGAGGGCACCGACCCGGTCACCGGCTTCCAATTGCTCAACGCGGCACTCGGCGAGGTCCGCGGCAAGTTGCCAGCCGATACGGTCATCGATACGCGCCTGCTCAACAGCGGAACCTTTCCGATCATCGACATCGACCTCAGTTCGTCGGCCCGCGATCTGGCTGGTCTGACCGATATCGCGCAGTACGACCTGGTGCCCAGCCTCCATCGCATCGAGGGCACCTACCGCGTCGAGATCGTCAACGGGAAATACCGCGAGTATGTCGTCCGGCTCGATCCGGCGCGGATGCTGCAGCACAAGCTTGCGCCCGAGGAGGTCGTCAGCGGGCTGGCCAAGGCCAACGTGATCGAGTCGGCCGGGCGCGTGCTCGACGCCCATCGGATGCTGCTGACCATCGTCAGCAGCGACCTTCATGACGCCGATCAACTTGCCGCGGTTCCGCTCGCCAATGTCGACGGACAGCCGGTCTACGTGCGCGACGTCGCCACCGTCGAACTCGGAATCAGAGAGGACTACCTCCGCGGATCGAGCCACAACGGCGCCGCGGTTCTGATCGGATTATCGCGCCAGCCCGACGGCAACACTCAGGCGATCTCGGCCGCCGCTCACGCCATCGTCAACGAATTTCGCACGCGCTACCCCGACGTCGCGTTCTCATTTTCGTACGACCAGGCCGTGTTGGTCGGCGAATCATTTAACAGCGTGCGTGACGCCATTGTGCTTGGACTCCTGCTGGCCGTCGCAGTAGTTTATTTTTTCACCCTCTCGATCGTCAGCGCGCTGGTCGCCGCGGTGGTGGTGCCCTGCACCATCGCGATCACGTTCGCCGCGATGGCGGCGTTCGGCATGACCTTCAACATGATGACGCTCGGCGGACTGGCCGCGGGCATCGGGCTGTTCATCGACGACGCAATCGTGATGATCGAGGCGATCCACCGCGCGCATGCCGGCGGCACCAGCGCCGACCTCGCGATTCGCGAGGCCACGGCCGAGCTGACGCGACCGCTGATCGCCTCGACCGCGACCGTCATCGTGGTGTTCCTGCCGCTAGTGTTTCTTTCGGGAGTGACCGGCGCGTTCTTTCGCGCGCTGGCCTTGACGCTGGGCGGTGGACTCTTCGTCTCGTTGCTGCTCGCGCTGTACTTCACGCCGGCGCTCGAACTGATGGCCGAGCGTTGGCGCCGTCCCGGACACCAGCCGGGCCGCCTATTCAACCTGGTCCGCGACGCATTTCTGCTGAGCCTGCGCCCGTTCATCTGGATGCCGATACTCGCGCTGGCGGGAGCCGTGCTCTCGATTGCCGCCGCGTACGCACTCTACGGCATGGTCGGCACCGACTATCTGCCCGCGCTCGACGAGGGCGGCTTCGTGCTCGACTACATCACGCCGCCCGAAAGTACGCTCGCCGATACCGAGGCGCTGCTCGCCAAAATTGAAGGCGTGATCAAGGACACACCCGAAGTCGCCGCGTTCTCGCGCCGCACCGGCACCCAGCTCGGCGGCTTTCTCACCGAGTCGAACGTCGGCGATTTTTCGGTCCGGCTGCATAGCAATCGCACCCGCAGCATCGACGAGGTGATGAATTCGATTCGCGAGCGAACTCTGGCCTCTGTGCCCGGCGTCAGTATCGATTTTTCGCAATTGCTCCAGGACATGATCGGGGACCTTTCGGGCACCCCGCAGCCGGTCGTGATTAAAGTCTTCGGCGCCGATCAGTCCGCGATCGAGACCACCGCGATCGATGTGGCCAAACGCATCAACGGCGTTCCGGGCGTGGTCGACGTCTTCAACGGGCTGGTGCTGAGCATTCCCGAGGAGCAGGTCCTGGTCGACTCGACCGCGGCCGAGCGCTACGGACTTTCGGCCGAAGATATTCGCGCATCGCTGCGCGCGGTGATCGAAGGCACGGTGGCGACCAACTTGCGCGTCGGCGACCGCCTGGTCGATGTACGCGTGCGCTACCCCGACGATTACCATCACCAGCTTGACCTGCTGCCGCAGGTGCTGTTGAAGACGCCTGACGGCGGGCGCGTACCGCTCGCGGCGGTCACTACAATGCAGACGCTGGGCGCCGGCAGGGAGCTCGCGCGAGAACGTCTGCGGCCGCTGGTGCGAGTGACGGCGCGCGTGGACGGCATCGATCTCGGCACCGCGATCGCGCGCGTCAAGGCGCGGCTCGCCGGGCTGAACCTGCCGCCGGGCGTATCGCTGGAATACAGCGGCCTTTACGCCGAGCAGCAGAAGTCGTTTCACCAACTGGCGCTGGTACTGGTCGCGGGGACGATCGCGATGTTCCTGGTGCTGGTCTGGGAGTTCGCGCGGATGGCGCCCGCGATCGCAGTGCTGCTGGGCGCCCTCTCATGCCTCGCCGGCAGTTTCATCGCGCTCGACCTCACCGGCATCAGTCTCAATATCTCGTCGTTCATGGGCATCGTCATGGTGGTCGGAATAACGGCAAAGAACGGGATCCTGCTGCTCGATCGAGCTGAGCACGATGTCGCGGGCGGTGCGTCGCCGCGTGAGGCGCTCATCGAAGCCGCGAAGGTCCGGCTGCGGCCGATCCTGATGACCACGCTGGCGACGGCGGCTGGACTGTTCCCGCTCGCACTCGGATTGGGCGCGGGCGCGAAGGTGCAGCAGCCGTTGGCGCTGGCGGTAATTGGCGGGCTGGCGTTCGCGATGATTCTATCGACCGCGCTCGCCGGCGGCATCTACCTGATCGGCACGCGCAAGAGTCCCTCCGCGGCTGGATAGGACTGACGTGCGCAGCTGCGGGTCGAGATGCCGAGTGCCGCAGCGCGTTAGTAAATGCGGGGGATCAGACGATAGGGAGTTTTCGCGGCGTACGCCCGATATTCAGGATCCTCGTTCAGATGCTCTTCTTCCAGGTCCATCCGCCAGACCAGGAACGGGAGCGACAGGAAGAGCATCCCGATGTTCCTCGGGGTCGGATAGGCCATCAGGAAGCCAATCGTGAGCACCAGCCATCCGGAATAAATCGGATGACGCATCCAACGGAACGGTCCGCCCGAGACGATACCCCGATTAGCGGGCAGCAGCCCGAAGCGCCGGCCAAGATAGATTCTCGATATTTGAGTAAAGGCGATTCCGATCAGTTCGATCGCGATTGCAAGATCGAAGAGTAATCCGGTGGCGGATATTCCCGGCCGCATCAGCGCCGGAATCGTCATCATCGCGGCCGTGGCCAGGATCGAGCGCAGGTTGACCATCGACGATCGCGGGGGCACTCGCACCAGCGACAGCACGCCCATCAGGACCGCACCGGCGAGAAAGATATCGTTCGCCAGCGGTGAATGGTACTGCCCCTTCGCGGTTGGCGACGCCGCAGTGAAGAAGAATGGTAACAAGGCAGTGAAGAAGAGCAGCGCAAGGCAAATGTTGCCGAAGGTGTTGCGAAAGTGCGCGCTCCGCAGCGCGAGACTGATGTTGCGGACGTGGCGCAGGCGCGTGCTCCGCGGCAATTCGGCATCGGGCTTGGCGAGGATTGACGGAGCTTCAGGATCAGTGGCGGCGGGCATGGCTGCAGTAGCGGAGGCCGTAGCCTCCACAAGTTCGTTCGTGCCCATCCACCTGGTTCTCGCCCCCTCAAGCTCCATGCATGAGAGCTTAGTGTTTTGGAGTGATATGAGTCAATTCAATGTGTTTGGGTGTGACGAATGCGAGCTGACCAGTGCTCGCAAATGGCACTGAACGAAGTCACGCCGAGAGCGTAGTGCGGTTTGACATGCGCGGCCCGCCTTTGGCGACGCCGCATCGCACCGTGCAGAAATTGATGTCCCCACGGCACACTGTTTGAAGGCCTTGGCTCAACTGAGACCGTGGCCCGGTGCTAATCGCAAGGCGCGGACGGGACGGCGATTGCCGCAACCGGTTGCGTAATTTTCACCATGGCGAGGCCTTTATCGTTTAGACCGATATCCCGGGCGGCGCGATCCGAGAGATCGAGACTCCGCCCTTTTACAAATGGGCCGCGGTCGTTAATTCGAACATCGACCGAGTGCCCGTTATCCACGTTTGTCACCTTCACCGTCGAACCCATCGGGATGGTGCGCGACGCTGCCGTAAGACCCTTCGGGTCGTAGCTTTCGCCGTTGCTCGTGCAATCACCGGCCAACCTCGGGTCATACCGCGAGGCTGTTACCACGTGTGCTTTCCTGGGTTGAGTCCGTACCGTGCCGGACGGCTGGGTGAAAGTATTAGAATAGGTTGGGGTCGGTGAAGGAACCATGGAGACTGCGGTTGTATTCGTGCTGCATCCGGCGAGCAGCAACCCGGCGACGGTCGCCGCTCCCTCAACCGCATATAGCCATCGGTTCTTACGAACTATCGAATTCATTGCCTTTGCCGCATACCTCGGGTGGGGCCGCGCCGCGTATCCGTCAGAGCGGATTCACGGGTAGCGACGATTTTCGGCGGCGCGGAGTTTCTCAGACAGCCGGACCGGGTTCGGGCAAGGTCGGATCCCTTACCTCCTGAACTGCGGGACTCACCGTGGCCCGCGCGGGCGCAAATGGATTACCGTACGCCCGATCCACCAGGTCTTCGGCGGCAGTGACCGCGGCCGCGTTCTTGAAGATCTCCTTAACCCGGGTGCGCTCCGCAGCGTCCTCGGTATGGACGGAGATCAGAATATTACCGCCCTTCATTTTTCCTTCGTACTGCCTCGCTTCAAATTCCGGCATTCCCATGCCGATAAGAGCTCCCGACAAGACTCCGGCAGCAGCGCCAGCCCCGGCGCCCGCAAGTGCAAGCACGATAGGACCCGCGGCCAGGAACGCTCCGATGCCCGGGATACTCAATGTCCCGACGCCGACTAACCAACCCAGCGCGCCACCGATAACTATGCCGGCGCCGGCCCCGCCTGCCGCGCCCTCAGGCGCCTTGGTGTGCCGCTCGTGGGCGAAATGTCTCGTTCCTTCTTTGTCGGGAAACAGCACCGAAATATCATCGTCTGAAAAACCAGTCCCCAAGAGCTGGTTGACAATGCTAACGGCCTGAGACTCGCTCTCGGCTATGCCAAATATTGCCTTTTTCACGGCAAGTCTCCATTAGCCCTTCGCCTGTCTATCACTTGCTCAACAACCTTCTTGACCTTGCCGGCGGCCTGATCTTTTTTTCCCTGGTCTTTGAGCCGCTGATCATCCGCTATAACGCCAACTGCTTCCTCGACGCGTCCTTTAATCTTGTCACTTGTTCCACTACTCATTGCTCTGTCCTCCTCTTACTCATTACTGAGAGCGCGTGGCTCACCGAATGAGCACAACGCGGCTGCGTGCGAAAGATCATCCGCGGCCTTGTCCGATCCAATATCACTGGTATCAAATTCTCGGCGTGTTGATGCGTTCGATTGGTCAAACAACCGGACTGCGATTCCAACGTCGCGGGTGGCTCAAACGACGCCGAGCAGCCAGAGTCCAAGCACGATAACAACAACTGTTCCCAGAGAAATGGGGAGCATACAGGTTCCTCCTGCTCAAGCCTTGGTTCCATACGCTTTGCGTTGGTCTAGCGAGACGTGGTCGAAGGCGAGCGAAAGGGCCACATTAGGGCTGGATCAAAATCGGACTCGATTCCTATTTCGATACCGACTCTTAATCTGTATCAGGACATTACAGGATAAGCCACGAGCAATGGGTTTTATTTGGTTACGTGCAGTACCAAGACCGTTGATTCGAGACTGTCACTCGAAAGGCTGACGGTGCGTGGAACATAGCCAATACCGACAACTCACAACTTGATTCAACGACGCCGCGTTTTCTCTTTTCGTCACCGGCGGAACCGGCGACACCGATTGCGCCGCAATTGAGTATAAGAAACGCGTGCGCTGCTTGATAATGAATCAAAATGGACTTTCTAATGCCTATTTCGGTGCTGGTAGTAATTTATATAGTTGCGCATTTACTTTAAGCGGGAGGGGTACAGTAAAGTTATTGATCGGACGGAATGCCGGCGCAGGCTAATCTTCGGGGCGCGCCTCTCCTGACGGAGGGGGCGCGCCTTTCGCGGCTTATAGCTCCATCGGATCGCGGAAGTGCGCGCGAAAGATTCGTGAACGATGTTCCAGCAGCAGCGGGTCCAGCGCCGCTTTGACGACCGGGTCGCTGACAGTAAAGCCGGGGCGATAGGCCTCGGGCATCGGGCATTGTTCCTTCGGCAGCGGGTCGAGCAAATTGGCGAAGGCCGTCCAGTAGATATCGAGCGCGCTCAGGGCGTCGCCGACGAAGTAATGCACACCGCGCGCATGCTGCGATTTGAGTTGCGTCGCCAGCGCTTTGAGCGATGCCGCGGTGTGCTCACCGGCGGCCTTTGCGTCGCTTTCTCTAAAGCCGTACTTACCGCCCATTCGCGCGACTCCCGCCGGCGGGCTGCCCGAAGCGTACGCCGGGGCGAACAGTTGTAACCGACGGTTCCATCCGATGCCCATTTCCCCGCAGATTTCGTGCGACAGGCCAATCATCAGCGCCCGCTGCATGGCGTCCGCCGGAATCAGCGAGGGTTTGGGCGCGAGCCGCTCTGCCAGATAGAGAATGTCGATCCAGCGATGAATTGGCTTTTCTTTGGCCCAGGTGACGATCGGTGCGCTCGCTTCGCCGCCCCAAGCCACGATATCGGCGTTGGGCTCGCCGGGCATCCACGGCGCGGCGACATAGTCGAGGCCCTTGATTTCGAAAATAGTTTTGGCGGCCTGCCCCCACGGACTGGGCATGCCTTTGACGAGGACAATGCGCAGTCCGGGATGCTCTACGATTTCCTTGAAACTGCGGTATTCCAGCATGGTGTACCCTCCTCGGGTCTTGACGGTTGGCGCTAGCGGGTCACAAGTTTTTGCGCCGTTTTCACCATCTCCGGAGTGGGTTCCTTCAATACCAGCGGTTCCGGCACCGCGATACCACGCTGACACGCCGGGCGCGCTTCCATCCGGGCAATCCAGGCCTGCAGGTTGGTCAGCCCGTCAATCTTGACGCCGCTCCACTCGTAGATGCGCACCCAGCACCAGTTGGCGATATCGGCGATGCTGTATTCGTCGCACAGGTATTCGCGACCCTTGAGCTGCCCTTCCAGCACTTCGAACAGGCGCCGGCATTCGTGGTGGTAACGCTGGATCGCCGAGGGGATTTTTTCCGGGAAATAGCGATAGAAGACGTTGGCCTGACCCATCATCGGTCCGATGCCGGCCATCTGGAACATCAGCCATTGCGTCACCCTCGACTCGCCTTTTTCGTCCTTGGGCAGCAGTTTGCCCGCCTTGCGCGCAAGGTAGAGCAGGATAGCGCCGGTCTCGAATACGGCGAAGTCGCCATTGCCGCGGTCCACGATCGCCGGGATGCGGCCGTTGGGGCAGATAGCCAGGAACTCGGGCTTTTTCTGGTCACCTTTGCCCAAGTCGATCTTGTGGACGTTGTACGGCATGCCGACTTCTTCCAGGAACACGGACACTTTCCAGCCGTTGGGCGTGGACGCAGTGTATAGGTCAATTTGCGGTGAACTCATCGTTGATTTCTCCTCGGTCGGGGCGCAATTCGTCCAGCACGTGGGTTGAGGTTGTTCCTACCAGCCGACCGTAGCGATTCTGGAACGATCAATCAACGAAAGACCGCACTCGCGGACAAGCGACGGCGGTTGCCTGAGCAGGAGTCGCCATCGTTGCGCAGACCGATCGCGGCTGCGGTGGAATGCTCGTTCCAACATGATGAAAAAACCAGCGGGCGAGGATGGCCGATTAGCCGGCTGCGGAGGCGAGCAAATCGCGAGGGCGCCCGAGCGAAATCAGAACCGGTAGCCGACGATTACGATCGTCCTCGGGGCGACCGGTCGTGGCAGGGGAATCTCTCATCAGGCTACCCCCTTTGCCCGCGCGATCGTTTCAGGCTAATCCCAACTGGCGGCCGACTTGCGACCAAAGCGCGCGTGGGCGAGAAAATCGAAGCGCGCCGCGGATGGACATCTAACCCATGAGCTATTGCGGATGAGCTATTGCAAGATCGCCCCGGACCATCCGGTGCACGGCCCGTATCATGACCGCGAATATGGCTTCCCGACGCGTGACGAGACCGCGCTGTTCGAGCGCCTGGTGCTCGAGATTAACGAGGCCGGGCTTTCATGGCTGACGATTCTGACCAAACGCGAGAACTTCCGCGCCGCCTTTGACAATTTTGACATCGACAGAGTCGCGGCCTATGGATCGCGCGAGCGCTCGCGATTGCTGGCCGACGCGGGCATCATCCGCAATCGATTGAAGGTTGACGCCGCGATTACGAACGCGGGTCGGTTGATCGAGTTGCGCCGCAGTCACGGATCGTTCGCCGGATGGCTCGACGCGCACCATCCGCTGGACAAGGCCGCGTGGGTGAAGCTGTTCAAGCAGACCTTCGCGTTTACCGGCGGCGAAATAACCGGCGAGTTTCTGCTCAGCACCGGGTATTTGCCGGGCGCGCATGAGGAGAGCTGTCCGGTGTATCGGAAAATCGAACGGCTGAAGCCGCCATGGCTGCGCGTCGCTCGACGATCGGCGCACTGATGCGACACAACTGTGTCGTCGCGAAAGTCCGCCGTGCGCGCTAGTTGATGACCTTTTCCGCGCGCAGTTCCTCGATTTGACCCCGCTCGAAGCCGGCCTCGCGCAGTACTTCCTCCGAATGCTCACCGAGACGCGGGGGCGTCCGCCACATCCGCGCGGGCGTCTCGCTGAAGCGCATCCCGGGATTTACGGTGCGGACCTGGCCGCCCTGCGGATGCTCGTACACGGTGAAGTTCTCGTTGGCGACGACCTCGGGCTCAGTGAAGAGGGTGTCGTAGCTGTGCACCGGACCGTGCGGAACGTCGGCCTCCTCCAACACCTTGAGCCAATGGGCGGTCTCGCGCTCCGGCAGCAGCTTCGCGATTCCGCGCAGCGCCGCGCGCATGCGATCGGCGCGGCTCTCAATCTGCCACCACTCGGGATGACCGAGTCCGGCGCACAACCGCTCCCACTGTTCATCGGTAAACGGCGCGATCGTCACCCAGCCGTCGCTGGTCTTGAACGGATCCAGGCTGCCGCTCTTCGGTACCTTGTCCTTGAAATCCGCATCGGGCTGAAAGGTGTAGCCGAGATAGGTCGCGTCGTTGGCGGTAAACGCCATCATCGCTTCGGTCATCGCGACACGGATGTACTGGCCGACGCCGCGATTGCGCGCCGCATGGAGCGCGCTCACGACACTGAGCGCCGCCGTCATCCCGCTGATCTTGTCAGCCAGCGCCATCTTGACCGCGGTCGGCTTGCCCTCGCGGCCGCCCTGCAGGAACGCCATCCCGGAAAAGCCCTGGATCACCGGATCGTAGGCGGGGGCGTTGGCGTATTGCCCCTTGGGACCGAAGCCGCAGATCGAGCAGTAGATGATCTTGGGATTGAGCCGGCGGATGTCGGCGTAGCCGATGCCGAGGCGATCTGCCACACCCGGCCGATTATTCTCGATGAAGGCGTCAGCCTTGACCGCGAGCCGGCGCACGAGGTCGCGTCCGTGCTCCTTCTTGAGGTCAACCACCACGCTGCGCTTGTTGCGGTTGAAGTTGAGAAAGCTCGCGGTGACGCCGCCCTTGGTCGGACGGCCGAACAACCGCGTGGCGTCGCCTTCGGGCGGTTCGATCTTAATCACGTCGGCGCCGAGATCTCCCAGTTGCATCGTGCAGAACGGTCCCGATACGACCTGTGTCAGGTCCAGGATGCGAAAGCCGGCCAGCGGTCCCTCAGCCATAATCTGTTCCCTCGTCCACCACGATTTGCGCGCCCTGTTCCCGCCTCGTTCTCGCAGCGCAATCCGCGATTGCGTCCGGGATGCGAGCGCGGTTCTCAAATACCGGATTGCATCCAGCTTGGGCGGCAAATCTCCTAAGGTGAAAAGCCTGCTTAACCCGCCCGCTTGCGGGCGTCAAGCCAAGCTCGTCAAACTTCGCTTATACCGGGTCGTTTCCCCTCAATGTAAGCGCACATGCGCAAGCGACGGTAATTCGCGCCGCACCCGTTCGAGATATTCCAAATCGACCGGCGCAATCACCACGCCCTCCATATCAGCGGCGCGCGCGAGCACCCGTCCCCATGGATCGACGATCATCGAATTACCATAATCGCTGAAGCCGTGGACGTTGGGACCGAATTGCGCCGGCGCAATCACGTAGCACTGGTTTTCGATCGCGCGCGCCCGGATTAGCACGTCCCAATGGGCCTCGCCGGTAGGGAAGGTGAAGGCGCTCGGAATTGTGATGATGCGCGCGCCGGCGAAGGCGAGGCGGCGATAGAGTTCGGGGAAGCGCAGGTCGTAGCACACGCTGAGGCCGATAGTGGCAAGCGGGATCGTTGCCGAGACCACCTCCGCACCGGCGAGTTTCGCGTCGGACTCCTTGATCGTGACGCGGCCCGGCAGGTCAACGTCAAACAGATGAATCTTGCGATAAACCGCGAGCCGGCGGCCGGCAGGGCCGATCAGCACCGAGGTGTTGTAGCGCTTGGGTTGGCCGGGGGCATCCTCGGTAATCGATCCCGCGACGATATGAATTTCGAGATCGCGCGCCAGCCCCGCCATCAGCGTGAGCGTCACGCCCTCGAGCGATTCGGCGGCGCCCGCCTCCTCCGCACGTTTGCCGCGCCAGTTGAAAACCTCCGGCAGGGCGACCAGCCGCGCACCGCGCGCCGCGGCGAGCCGGATCAGGTGTTCGGCCTTTTCGAGATTGGCCGCCTTGTCGCCGCCGCTCGACATCTGGATCGCGGCCACGAGGTGGGTCATCGTTCAGCGCTCCCCGCCAGACCGAATCGCATTGCCCAAAAGCGTAGTGATTTCATGATGTGGGACTATCAGTAGCGCGGCGTCGCCGGATCGACCGTCAGCGACCATGCGTCGATCCCGCCACTGAGGTTGCTCACCCGCTCGAAGCCCATCCGCGCAAGATACATCGCGACTTGCCCGCTGCGCACGCCATGATGGCATACGACCACCCATTGAGCGTCGGGGGCGAGCTCGGTCAGACGCGATGGAATGTCGCCCATCGGTATATGCGTCGCGTCAGGGAAGGGGGCGATCGCGATCTCTTCGGGTTCACGCACGTCGAGCACGAGCACCTGATCGCCGCGATCGCGGCGCGCCTTCAATTCCGCCGGCTCGATTTCACCGATTTCCGCCATCTTATCTCTATCCGCTAATACCGCCGCTGCTGGTATCTAGGTTGCGCGGCCCAAGTAGGTTTCGCGCCTGCCGTAAAGAATTTACCATCGAAAGCGTGACGAACGAAGACAACCCTGCGCAAATTGATCTGAATCTGATGATGCTGGCGCTCGCCGAGGCGCACAAAGCGGCACAGGCCGGCGAAGTCCCGGTGGGGGCCGTGATCGCGATCGGCGGCATCGTCGTGGGCGTCGGGCACAACCGACCAATTTCGTCGCACGATCCTACAGCGCATGCCGAGGTCGAAGCGCTTCGCGCGGCCGGCGCGGCGCTCGGCGCGTACCGGATCGAGGACGCATCGCTCTATGTCACGATCGAGCCGTGTGTGATGTGCGTCGGCGCGATCGTCAACGCGCGCATCGCACGCGTGTACTACGGCGCGCGCGACGATAAGGCGGGCGCGCTTGGGTCGGTGTACGACATCGGACGCGACGGCCGCCTCAACCATCGCATCGAGGTTTACGCGGGGCTGATGGAATCGGCCTGCGCGGAGCTGCTGCGCGACTTCTTCCGCACCCGCCGCTAGAGAACGATTACCGGCAGCGAAGGATTTCGCGCGGTCCTCCGCGCGCCGCCTATCGCGCAATCGAGCAACGCGAGCGTGGCCCACCGTCGGCATGGAATACCGTGAAACCTCCCCGAGGTTTCAGACTTCCCATTTGCAAGATGCGGGCTTCGCCCTTTAAAAACCACATCGATTGACGCCAAGTGACCTGATTCCTGCACGATTTAGCCACCTACTCGAGCATCGCGAGGGTCTCTCCACAAAGGGAAGTTTGAAACCTCCCCGAGGTTTCAAATGAAATCAAGGTTTTGAGTTCCTCGACCACCCTCCCACCCTCTTTGCGCGCGGGGGACCGCGCAAGGTTGAGCGCGCGTCAAATCTTCAGGAAGATTTCGCGCGAGCCTTCGACCGTCAGTTTCGTCACCGAGCTCACGCGGTCGCTGAATTGCGCCAGCGTCGATAGATCGCTCGAACCCACATCGACAAGCACCGCGAAGATCGAGAATTGCAAATCGTCCTTGCGGCGTTTGAGCTCCGCCAGCCATTCGGGCGCCACCTGGCATTCGCCGTCCGTGATGACCACGATATCGGCGCGCTTGAGCTTCTTGTCGGCGATCAATTCGATGGCGGCGTCGATCGGCGCCTGAAAGTCGGTGCCGCCGCCGGGAAAGTATTCCGCCAGTTCGATCACCTTCGGCAATTCAGGCTGGTAGCGGCGCTCGCGGTTGAGATCGATCACCTTCATGCTCTCAGGCCCCGACGAAAACAGCACCGCGCGAAACAGCCGCCGCTGGCGCCGCGCAATATCCATCAGGGTCAGACTCACCGCCTTGGCCCACAGCTCCTTGTCGCCCTGCATCGAGGAGCTCACGTCGATACACACGACCATCGGGCCCTTGCCCTTCTGCTCGTCGTCGCGCAGCCGGTATTGGAGCACCGCGCCTTCGAGCAGACGGCGCTGGAAATCGGCGCGCAATTGCGGATGATGCAGCGCGAGCAGTTCCGACGGAATCAAGCGGCCGAGGTCGGCGCCGCGTTCGATGTCGTAGGCTTCCGCCACGCCGCGATCGAGCGTCTTGCGGCGCAGCGCGCGAGCGTCCTGCTTGAAGCGCCCGACCAGCCGCGCGAGTTCCCCGAGCTTGCGATTGCGCGCCAGCCGCCGTCCGAGTTCGAGCCGTTCGCCCGCCGAAAGCCGCCCGCCCTGGCCGAATTCGAGGCTGAAATCGTGGCTGTCCTGCGCCACCCGATCGATCTCCTCGGCAAGCTGCGCGCTGCGCAACTGCATTCGCTTGAGCTCGCTCTGGTCGCTGTGACGGAGCTGATCCTCGAACATCCGCGCCTTCTGATTGAGCCGCGCCTCGGAGACTCGCGTCGCGCGCTCGGCCGCCTCCTTGAGCTCGTCGATTTTCCTTTGCAGGTCATCCTTGTTTTGCTGTTCGCCCGACTTTTGCGCATCGTCGCCGGGAGTCTTTTCGGTCGCGTCGGCCTCCTGCTGATTCTGCTCTGACAGTTCGACCGCGTTCTTCAGCGCCGCGGCGTTCTCGGCGAGGTTTTCCTCCTGATGCTTCAAGTCCCACAAATCGAGCATCTCGCGTCGGTTGATCAGCTTCTCCGAGCGCACCAGCTCCAGCACTTGCTCGCCCAGCACCAGCGCCGCGATTACCGCCTTGTCCTCTTCCAGCAGCGTGCGCGTCTTGAGCATCTCGAAGCCCGGCGACGGGATCAGTTTTTCCAGGATCGTGCGGTTGAGCACGGCGCTGCGGCGCACCGCGTCGGGCTTGAGCCATACCAGGTTGTATTTGAACAGGCCGAGAAAGAGGTCGTGCAGCAGCGCCCCGAAATCCGGCACCAGCCGCTCGCCCGACTCGACCAGTTCGCCGATCGTCGGCGCGGTCAGCCCAAGCTCCGCCCATGCCCGCCGGTCGTAGCTGTCGCTCTCGATCCACGACGCGTTGGTGGGCACGACCGGGATATAAAGCTGGCGGGGTTTGACGGTTTTGCGCTTGCGCGCCATCGCGGCTTTCCTTCAGGGTAGCGCTCTCACGACGCGCAATTCATTTGTTGAGGAACGCAAAACTATTATTTTTACTGAAACTTCACGAGGTTTCAGGCTTCCCTTTTGTATAAGGGCACGTCTATGAGCACCCTGCCTTTGTGAAAGTGGCTGGGCGTTTCGCAAATCGCTCGTTCGCCTCGTGCGCGGAGGACGGTGCCGTCCACCGAGCGTCGCAGGGATAGATCGGTGAAACACGCGCGCGTCACCTTACGAGGGTTTTCAGCAGGGCGAAGCCCGCATCTTCACCAATGGGAAGTCTGAAACCTCAAGGAGGTTTCAGTCTCCGGAAAATTAGTTCTGCGCTCGTCAACAACATGCTTTGATCGTAGCAAGCCCGGGTGCCGCACAACAGCGAGACTTCAAGCGCCGCGACGATTAAGCTAGGCTCGCGAATGAAGCCATCGCCTAGCTGCCTCCCGATTTTACTTGCCGCGACCGCGCTGATCGCGGCGCTGGCGCCCGCCACGCACGCCGTCACCGCCACCGTCAATCTCGTGCAATCCAATCAAGTCGTCGCACCCGCGCCGGCCGACGCGCGCCGTCTGTCCACCTATTTCTCGCCGCCCTATCAGGCCGGCCCGTTGCCGCCCGCGCTCGAGGAAATTCTGCTGCGCAACGCCCCGGCGGATCTTCGCGCCCAATGTGCAACGATGGTCGCTAGCTGGGGCGCGACGGCGCGCGGCAGCTCACGCGTCTCCTTGCGGATACTGGGCGTGGCCGGTGGCAGCGCGTGGGTCACCTATCGATGTGATTCGCGGCTGCCGCAGTTCGACGGCAATTACAGTGAGCGGCTGGCGGCCTTCAATTCGGCGCGCGGCACGATCCAGTTCCTCGGCCTCAAGGCGAACGAAGACACCGCCGCCACGCTCTACCATGTCGGCCTGGCCGCGACGTTGAAGCTGCATGGAGCAGAGAACTCAGCCGCCTTCGTGGTATTCGCGGTCAGCTTCAATCCCGCCCGCGGCAGCACGAGCCGCGATGCGTCGGCGGCCGCTCCGCAACGCGATCCTGCGGCGCAAGATAGCGCAGGGCGAGATCGTGCTGGATATGATGGCCCGGCTGAAAACCGTCTCGTCGTAATCGCCAATTCCGCCAGCGCCACCAAGCCGGTACTGTCGTTGGTGACCGCACGCAAACGGCCCGGCTCGCGGATCGGCGAAACGGCCAGTGGAGACGCTTCAGACGTGGACGAATATCGAGCCGGGCTGCACTACGAACACGACCTGTCCGGCTATCTGACGGCAGTCGGCGCTTACTATCGCGACGCACCACCGGGTGCGCGACCGCGCTTCGGCGTCGTCCGCTATGTCTGGAATCCCGCCACCCTCACCTTCGCGCCGGCCAAGCCGATGCCGCCGCCTTCGGTCCATCGGCCGCATGGCCGTCTGCCGTTGAGGCAATCGCCGCAGGAACGCCTGCCGCCAGTCCCCGGCTATCATCCGCAGGCCAATTGAGCGCTTGCCAATTGAGAGCGGCGTCGGCAACCTCTGGGCGATGCATCCGATTTTCTGGAGATGGCGTTTCGCCGGGCGCCGCCCCGAGCGCGAGGAGGTCCGCGAGTTCATCGTGCGGCGCATGCCCAGGCATGGCGTAGTCGCGGAAATCGGCGTTGACCTCGGCGACTTCTCCGAAAAAATCCTCGCGCTCAACCGACCGCGCGAGCTTCACCTCATAGATCCGTGGACGATCGAGAGCGGCGAGTACCGCCAGCGCGAGACTGCCGGCGCGGTGACGGCCGCCGAGTCCGCGCGCAAGCTCGATTCGGTCGCGCGCTATGACGTCGTTCGCGATCGCTTTTCCAGCGACATCGCCGGCGGCAGCGTCGTGCTCCATCGCGCGAATTCCGAAGTCGCCGGTGCGGAATTTCCCGATAATTTCTTCGATTGGGTTTATATCGACGGTAATCACAGCTACGAATTTGTCCAGCGGGACCTGGAGCTTTACTTCCGCAAGCTCAAGCCGGGCGGCTTTATCGTGTGCGACGACTATCATCACGCGGGCTTCTGGGACGACGGCGTTACCCGCGCGGTTGACGAATTTATGGCGAGCGGGCGCGCGCGGCGCATCTTCAAACGCCGTTCGCAGTTCGTCATGCGCAAACACGGCCACGACTGACGATCTTGGCCCGCCGCTTGTGCGGCGACCCCCGACGTAACAAGATTGAAACAGGGGGTTTGTTCGGGAACGCGTTCGGTTGTTTCCGCATTTCTTTCGCCACCGACGCCGCATCGCGATTCCCTTCCGAGGCCGGTTATGCAAAGCGGCGACTCACATGGAGAGCGCACGCGCCGTCAGCACATCCTGTTGCTGGCGGCAGTGCAGGAATTCATAACGACGGCCGAGCCGGTTGGGTCGCAGCAACTCGTCGCCCACCATCACTTGGGCGTGCGCGCCGCGATGGTCCGCAATCTGATGGCCGAACTCGAAGACGCGGGCTATCTTTCGCAACCGCATACCTCCGCCGGCCGCATCCCGACCGACAAGGCGTTCCGTTACTACGTCGATCATCTGATGCCTCAGCCGCCCATCGGCTTCGAGGACCGCAGTCAGATCGAGCTGCATTATTCAGCGCTGACCGGCGACATCCACGAAATTATCCGGGATACCTCCCGCCTGCTCACCCTGATGACCGGGCAGGCGGCGCTCGTGATGGCGCCGCGCCTCGAAGCCGTCGTACTGGAACGCGTGCAGTTCGTGCGTCTGCGCGAGCGCGAGGTGCTGGCGGTTTTCGTCGCGGTTGCGGGCGGGGTGCAAAACCGCTTCGTTCAGACCGACGCCGATCACAGCCAGGCCGAGCTCGATCGGATGGCGGGCTATCTCAACGAATCGCTGCGCGGCCGCACGCTCGAGCAGGCGCGTATGTGGATCGAGGAGCGGCTCAAGGAGGATCGCGCGAATTACGATCGCTTCATGCATACCGCTCTGATTCTCGGCGGGACGATCGCGCGCGGTACCGCGCCGACCGAGGTTTATGTTGACGGCAGCAGCAAGGCGCTCGACCAGCCCGAGTTCGCCAATCCCAATCGCCTGCGCGAATTGCTCCGCGCGCTCGAGGACCGCACCGCCCTGCTCGAGTTGCTCGAACAGAGCCTGAGCCATCCCGGCCCGATGATCTCGATCGGCTCGGAGAATTTCGACGCGCGCCTGGCCGGCTTCAGCGTGGTCGCGGCGGCCTACGCGAGTGGCTCGATGACGCTCGGCAGCCTTGCGGTGGTCGGCCCGGTCCGGATGGACTACGACCGCGTTATCCCGTTGGTGAGCTATACCGCTCGCGCCCTCTCCCGCGTCCTGGAACATTAGTCGGGGCCGCGCGACTCCGCGTCAGCCGTCTATCGCCACTACCAGCGATTTATTTGCGAGAATTCACGATGCCGCACTTGGCGCAACGCGGTATCGTGCTTAGGTTTCAGGCAGGTGAAATTTTCGAAGGATGCACAAGCGGTCTGAAGTGGATAACGATAATAAAGATGCCGTCTCGCCCGACCTTGCCGATGCTTCGGGGGCCGAAAATCCGCAGGATCCCGAGGCTGCCGGAAGCTCAGAGGTCGATCGTTTGCAGCAGCAGCTAGCCGATAAAGACAAGGAACTGACCGAGCTGAAGGACAAATACCTGCGCGTTCTGGCGGACGCGGAAAACGCCCGCAAACGGATCCGCCTGCAGAGCGAGGAAAGTGTCCGCGTCCAGCGAGAGAATTTTCTGCGCGACCTGCTACCGAACATCGACAACCTCGAGCGTGCGGTCGAGGCCGCGCGCGCCGGGGGTGGCGCGGATCAGCCGATCGTCGCAGGGGTCGAGATGGTGCTGCGGTCGCTGCTCGACTTTCTGCGCTCCCACGGCGTCACGCAGGTCAGCGCGGTGGGCCAGCAATTCGACCCGCAACTGCATGAGGCGGTCGATCAGGTGCACAGCGCGGAGCATCCGCCGAACACCGTGGTCAGCGAATTCCATCGCGGCTATCTGATCGGCGATCGCACGCTGCGTCCAGCGCGCGTAGCCGTGGCTAACAGCCGTGGCGGACCGAAGCCTGGCAACAATTCGGGCGACGGCGGCCTTGAAAACGGCTGAAACGTGATTATCGATCTGTCTGAGAGGTTTGCTTAAAAATGGCCAAAGTAATTGGAATCGACCTGGGTACGACCAACAGTTGCGTAGCTATCATGGAGGGTGGCGATCCGGTGGTGATCGCCAACTCGGAGGGCGCACGCACCACGCCTTCGGTCGTAGCCTTTACCGATTCGAACGAGCGGCTGGTGGGGCAGATCGCCAAGCGCCAGTCGATTACCAACCCGACCAACACGATTTTCGCAATCAAACGCTTGATGGGGCGTCGCTTCGAAGACCCGGAAGTGCAAAAGGCGCTCAAGGTTCTGCCCTACAAGGTGCTCAAGAATGACGACGGGGCGGCCTGGGTCGAAATCCGCGACAAGCGTTATAGCCCGGCTGAAATTTCCGCCTTCGTTCTGCAAAAGATGAAGCAGACGGCTGAGGATTATCTTGGCGAAAAGGTCACCGAAGCGGTGATCACGGTCCCGGCCTACTTCAACGACAGCCAGCGCCAGGCGACCAAGGACGCGGGACGCATCGCGGGGCTGAACGTCCTGCGCATCATCAATGAGCCCACCGCGGCGTCGCTGGCCTACGGTCTGGACAAGAAGAAGGACGAGAAGATCGCGGTCTTCGACCTCGGCGGGGGCACCTTCGACATCTCGATTCTGGAGCTTGGTGAAGGCGTTTTCGAGGTCAAGGCGACCAACGGCGACACCTTCCTCGGCGGCGAAGACTTTGACCAGCGCATCATCGACTATCTCGCCGACGAGTTCAAAAAGGACCAGGCTATCGATCTCCGCAAGGATCGGATGGCCCTGCAGCGGCTCAAGGAAGCCGGCGAAAAGGCCAAGTGCGAGCTCTCGACCGTGATGGAGACCGACATCAATCTGCCGTTTATCACGGCGGACCAGTCAGGCCCCAAGCATCTCAACATGAAGCTCACGCGGGCCAAGCTCGAAGCGCTTTGCTCCGACCTGCTGGAACGGCTCGACGCGCCCTGCTTGACCGCGCTCAAGGATGCGGGTCTGCGCACCAGCGACATCAACGAAGTGGTGTTGGTGGGCGGCATGACGCGCATGCCGGCGGTGCAGGAGCGGGTGAAGAAACTCTTCGGCCGCGAAGGTCACAAGGGCGTCAATCCTGACGAGGTGGTCGCCATCGGCGCCGCGATTCAGGCCGGCGTGCTCAAGGGCGAGGTCAAGGATGTCCTGCTGCTCGACGTGACTCCGCTGTCGCTAGGAATCGAGACCCTCGGCGGCGTGTTCACCAAGCTCATCGACAAAAACACCACGATCCCGACGCGCAAGAGCCAGGTCTTCTCGACCGCGCAGGACAATCAGACAGCCGTGACGATTCGCGTCTTTCAGGGCGAGCGCGAGATGGCCGCCGACAACAAGCTGCTCGGGCAGTTCGACCTGATCGGAATTCCCTCGGCGCCGCGCGGCCTGCCGCAAATCGAAGTGACTTTCGATATCGACGCCAACGGTATCGTCAACGTCCACGCCAAGGACCTTGGCACTAACAAGGAGCAGTCGATTCGGATCACGGCGTCCTCGGGACTCAACGAGGAAGAGATCAAGCGGATGGTGAACGAGGCCGAGCAGCATGCGGCTGACGACAAGCAGCGGCGTGCGTTGGCGGAATCGCGCAACAAGCTCGACAACCTCATCTATACCACCGAAAAGACCCTCGGGGAGCACGGGGCGCAGCTCGACGAAGCGTCGCGCAAAGGCGTCGAAGACGCGCTGGCGACGGCCAAGAGCAAGCTCGAAGGCAAAGAGCCCGAAGAGCTCGATCGCGCGGCGGAGGCGCTCTCGACTGCCTCGCATAAGCTGGCCGAGGCGATGTACAGCAAGACCCGCCAAGCGGGCGGCGACGCGGCTGGGGCGGCGGGCGGTCCCAGCGACGGCCACGGCGGCGCGACCGGACCGGGCGGCGAAACTCCCAAGGAAGACGTAGTCGACGCCGACTTCAAGGAAGTGAAATAGGCCGCGGCGCTTGGCCCTGAAGTCCAGCCGCTATCAATAATTCGCCGCGACGCCCTTACCCTCGTGGGATGAGGGCGTCGCGTGTGATTTTCAGCCCATGAGGCTTATTTTGTCTGACCCTTACTTCTCCAGTGGAAGTGGATTAAGATTGCTCCGCGATGCCCTCCGATAAAAAGCGCGACTATTACGAAGTTCTCGGCGTCGCGCGCGGCGCCAACGAAGACGACCTCAAAAAGGCGTACCGCCGTTTCGCCATCCAGTTTCATCCCGACCGTAATCCTGGCGACAAACAAGCCGAGGAAAAATTCAAAGAGCTCGCTGAGGCCTACCAGGTCCTCTCGGACCCGGAAAAGCGCGCTCAGTACGACCGGTTCGGGCACGCGGCGTTTCAAGGCGCGGGCGCCGGTGGCTTTGGCGGCTTCGATTTCACCCAGGGCTTCGAGGAAGTCTTCTCCGACATCTTCGGCGATTTCTTCGGCACCGGCCGCGGCCGTTCGCGCTCGCGCAGCCGGCGCGGCGACGACCTGCGCTACGACCTCGAAGTTGAATTCGAGGAGGCCGCGAGCGGGACCGAGAAAATCGTCAAGTTCCAGCGCCTGACGCTGTGCGAATCGTGCAACGGCAGCCGGGCCCGCGGCGGTGGCGAAGGGGCGCGCACCTGCCCCAATTGCCGTGGCACCGGACAGGTGCGATCGCAGCAGGGCTTCTTCTCGATTTCGACCACCTGCGGGCAATGCCGCGGGGAGGGCATGATCATCGCCGACCCGTGCCCCAAGTGCCAGGGCCAGGGCCGCGTACGCAAGGCGGTCTCGCTCTCGGTGCGAATTCCGCCGGGCGTCGATAACGGCTCGCGCCTCAAACTGCGCAACGAAGGCGAGGCCGGCTTCGGCGGCGGCCCCAGCGGCGACCTTTATGTCGTCGTCCACGTCAAGGAACACGCGCTCTTCGTCCGTCAGGATAACGACGTCGTGATCGAGGTTCCCGTCAGTTTCCCGCAAGCCACGCTGGGCGCTGAAATCGAGGTCCCGACGCTCGAAGGCAAGATCAAGTTGAAGGTTCCGCCTGGAACCCAGTCGGGCAAAGTTATCCGGCTCAAGGGCAAGGGCTTCGTCGATCTGCACGGCTACGGACGCGGCGACCAGTTGGTCCGCGTGGTGGTGGAAACGCCGCGGCGCCTGACCGCGCGCCAGCGCGAACTGCTCGAGGAATTCGCAAAGGTCTCGGGCGAAGACACCCACCATCCGATGTCGAAAGGTTTCGTCGACAAGCTCAAAGAGATGTTCGGTTAAACCGCAGCCTCAAGGCCCTCCGCGCGTTATCCAGTTGTTGAGGAGTGCAAAATCTTAGTTTCTTGAAACCTTTGAAAGGTTTCAAACTTCCCACAGTGAACTAATTAAGTGGGTCTTGCGGATCGCGTCCAGGAGACCTTGCGCGAGCGCGCAAGCGGGCGTCTTCTTACGAAGACGATGTAGCTGCTCCATCACTCGATTTTCCACAGGGCGAAGCCCGCATCTTTAACAGATGGGAAGTTTGAAACCATCATGATTGACGCTCGCGATGCTCGGTCGGTGGCCAAGTCAGGCGGAAACGCGCTCGCGCAAGGTTTGCGTTCCTCAACAACTCTCCACATTATCCCTCCCGGCGGCCGAGCGCCGACATCAGCGCGGTGCGCATCACACCCGCCGGCGGCGCAACCCCGTTGAAGAGTTCGAACGCGAGTTCCCCCTGATTCAGCAGCATCCCGGCGCCGTCGATCGCGCGCCGTCCGACCGCAATTGCCGGGGCGATAAATGGCGTCGCCTCGTGCGCGTAAATCACGTCGTAAAAGACGCAAGCGGTCGGCGTGGCGGCATAGCTGAGCGGCGCGAAGCCACCGGTCTTGAGCCCCATCGGCGTCGCGTTGATTACGATCGCCGCCGCGCTCATCGCAGCCGCGTTGACCAGCGTATCCAGCCCGCGCGCCTCGATCGTCTGGCGCGGACGTCCGCCGCCCCGCGCACCCAGGTAGCGCGCGAAGCCGCGGGCCAGCCGATTCGCGCGCGCGATCGTGCGATTGCAAATCACGATGCGCGCCGCTCCCAGCCGCAACATCGCGAGCACTGCGGACGAAGCCGCGCCGCCCGCACCGATTACGATCGCGAGACCGCCTTCGATCGTCACCTGATGGTCGCGCAGGTCGGCCTCGAGGCCGCGCGCGTCGGTGTTGTCGCCGTGCAGTTCCCCATTGCGGTTGATTACGCAATTGACCGCCCGCAGCAGGAGCGCCTCGTCGCTCAGATACGCCATCATCCGCAAGGCCCGCTCCTTGTGCGGCACGGTCAGATTGACGCCGAGGATGCCGAGCGCGGGGATCGCGCGAATCGCCTCGCGCAGGCGCTCCGGCGTCACATGGAAGGCCGCGTACGCATGCTCCATCGCGAGCGCGGCATAGGCCGCGTTATGCATCGCGGGCGAAAGCGAATGCGCGACCGGATCGCCGAAGATCGCGGTCAGCAGCGAGCGTCCGCTTAGGACGTGAGCGGAGTCCATCGCGGTCATCGGCCGGTCGCGCGCGCCGCGCGGATTTCCTCGGCCGTGTAGAGATAGACGTACTTCAAGCCTTCGCGGGCGAATGCGTCGGCGGCGCCTTCGCCGCGCTCGACCAGCGCGAACGCGACGCGCACCGTCGCGCCGGCCGCACGCATCGCCGTAACCGCTTGCAGACTCGAGCCGCCGGTCGTAATCGTGTCGTCGATCACGGCCGTCGTGCGCTCTTTCTTGAACACGCCCTCGATCTGCTGCTGCAGACCGTGCGCCTTGGTCTCCTTGCGCACAAAGAAGCCAGTCACGTCGTAGCCGCGGTCGAAGGCCGCGTTGACGATCGCGTCGGTAACCGGCAACGCGCCCGCCGCCATCCCGCCGATCTGCCCGATGCCCTCGGCCATCACCAGTTCGAGCATCAGTGCGCCCGCCAGATGAGCGCCGCGCGGCAGATAGAGCGTGCGTTTGCAGTCGATGTAAAAATTCGAGGCGCGGCCCGAGGCCAGAGTCAGTTCGCGCTCGAAATATGATTCGCGGGCGAGCAGCCGGAGCAATTCGATACGGTCGGTGGCATTCATGTTTCTTTGGTCCCGGCGCAATCTTACTTGCTCGTACAGCCGGAACAATAGCGCACGATCATCACGGCCGCGGCAAAGGCTGATTAGCACAGCCTCGTTGCGACTGTCGTTGGCATAGCGACGAGAGGGACCGCCGCCCCCTCTCGTCTTTTTTTTCCGACCGCGTAACCGACCGCCTGCGAAATTCGCCGGCTCGTGGCGTGTGCCCTGCCCGTGCTATGAGACATGCGATGTTTTTCGCCCCCTTTCTAATCCTCTACGCGATAATCTTCTTCCTGATTCTCGCGTTCCTGTTCGTGCTGCTCGAAATCGGCGTGATCAAACACGCCTTCCTCATGGTCGGGCTGCCGCCGGAGATGGCGTTTCTGGCGCTGTTCGCGAGCCTGATCGGCAGCTACATAAATATCCCATTGACGAAGATCGCGAGCGGGCGGCCGTATCCGCAGGAGATCGTCGACAGCTTCGGTATGCGCTATCGGCTGCCGATGCGCTATGCGGGCGCGACCACCACGCTCGCGATCAATGTCGGCGGTGCGCTGGTGCCGGTGTTGATTTCGTTATACGCACTGCTGAAACAGCCCGCCGCGATTCTGCCGGCGGCGATCGGCGTGGCAATCGTCGCGCTGGTGGTGAATCGCTGCGCGCGGCCAGTGCCCGGACTGGGCATCGCAACGCCGATGTTCATCCCGCCAGTGGTCGCCGCGCTGGTCGCCGTTGGGCTCACCGGGCTGCTGGGCGGCGGAACGCACGTGGACGCAGTCGCGTATGTCAGCGGCGTACTCGGCACGCTGATTGGCGCCGACCTCATGAATCTCGACAAGCTCGGCAGTCTCGGCGCGCCGGTCGCATCGATCGGCGGCGCGGGCACCTTCGACGGCGTCTTCCTCACCGGCATCGTCGCGGTCCTGCTCGCATAATCGCGGCTAAAGGTCGGCTCCTTGACTTTGCGTTCCCGCGGCGTTAGTCGAGCCGTATAAAAGGAGACCACGCTCATGATGTATTTGCAGGCGTCGATCAAACTGCACCCAGGTAAGCTTCCGGATTTCATTTCGCTGATCAACGAGATCGCTCCGTTCATCAACAAGAAGCACGGCTGGAAGCTGCTCGGCAGTTACGGGGGCCTCGTCGGCCGTCTCAACACGGTCGTCGATTGGTGGGAAGTGCCGGACGCCAACGCGGTCACCGCGCTGCTAACTGATCCCGACTTCCAGAAATGGGGCCCGCGCATCCACGATATCGTCGAGGACGAGGTTCTGACGATTCTGACCAAGCTGCCGATTGGCTGATCCGGCCTGGGCGGTAGTTATAGGAGGAGCCGCACGGCAAGGGTGCGGCCCCTCACCTATCAGGCCGGCTTGAATTTCACCAGCGTATGTTCCGGCGTGACGTCGTCGAAATATACGGCCACCGGCATTCCGATCTTCAACTGATCCTGCGGCGCGATCAGATTCGTCGTCAGGCGCGGCCCCTCGTCGAGCTCGACGATCGCCAGCACGTATGGCCCGTCGGCAAACGAACGCGTCGAGGCGCGGCGCACGATGGTATAGCTGTAGAGCTTGCCGCGCCCGCTCACGCGCTCCCACTTCAGATTGTCGGACATGCAGTTGGGACATCGCGGACGCGGATAGTAGATGTACTTGTTGCAGGCGCCGCAATGCTGAAGCTGCAATTCATGGCGCCGCGCCGCCTCCCAATAGGGACGGCTGGTCGGCGACGGCTTCGGTAGTGGCTTGATGTAATCGCTCATGACCGGCGCTCCAGGATCAGACTGACTTGTTCGCTCATGATGCCGCCGTTGCCGTTGACGTAGGCCAGCGCGGCGTCCTTCACCTGACGGCCTTCGCCGCGGCCCATCAACTGGCGGATGCCCTCGACCACGTGGCTCATACCGCCGCCCAGGCCGGGCTGCCCGAACGAAAGCTGGCCGCCGTGCGTATTGCAGGGAAAATCGCCCGCGTATGAGAGGTCGTGCTCGGCGGCGAAGGGTCCGCCCTGCCCTTTCTTGCAAAAGCCCGCGTCCTCCAGCGTGACCAGCACCGTGATCGTGTAGCAATCGTAAGGGCAGACCAGATCGATGTTCTTGCGCTCGACCCCGGCCATCTTGAACGCGGTGTCGGCGGCGGGCTTGATCGGCGACTCGGTCAGCGACGGCGCGTAGGTGATCGACGAATGATTGGAGTATTCGCCCGCGCCAAGCAGCCACACTGGAGGATTCTTCGCCCGTTTGGCGACTTCGGGCGACGCGATTATAACCGCCGATCCGCCGCTGCACGGACTTACGATCTCGAACAGGTGCAGCGGGTCGACGATCATCCGCGAATTGAGCACGTCGTCGATCGTCAGCGGCTTGTCCCCGAACGCGGCGAGCGGATTCTTGAGCGCGTTCTTGCGCTGATCGACCGCCACCTTCGCCATCTGCTGAGGAGTCGTGCCGTATTCGTACATGTGGCGATTCGCGATCATCGCATAGCCGCAGTTGGCCCCGATGTTCCCGTAGGGCGCTTCGAACTCGCGCTGCACTGAAATTACCGGCACTCTCTGATCGCCGACGCGATTCAGATCCGCAACGATGCAGAGCACGGCCGAACACATGCCCGCCTGGATCGCCGCGGCGGCGCGCCAGATCATCCCGGCCGGACTCGCCCCGCCGATATCGACCACATTGAGCATCCGCGGATTAATCCCGAGGACCTCGGCGGCGCTGGCCGGATAGATAAAGCCGGGGTCCGCCGTCGGCATCCCGACCAGGAAGCCGTCGATGTCGCTCTTGGCGAGGCCGGCATCGGCGATCGCCTCGGCGGTCAGGCGCGCCATCAGGCTCAACGGCGTTAAGTCGGGCGGCGGTTCCTTCCAAGGCTTGAGTTCGGCGATTCCGATCGCCGCAGCCTGATTCTTAAGGCTCATGGCAAATACGCGCTCCTGTTTGAAGATTTGAAATTTGGAGTAGCACAAAAGCTTGCGCGCCGGTTAATGCATCGAGGCCCACCGAGGCTGACAGGCGTCGGTGCTTCGTGTAGCTTGAGGGGCTTCAAGGAGTTTCATCAATGGCCTTTATTCTCTGCGACTCCCATAATCTCTCCGTCGAGGCCGACGGCATGGACCCCGCCACCGCGCGCCATCTTATGTTGAGCGAGCCCAAACCGAATCCGACCCCGATCGAGCTCGAAGTGATCGAGTTCGGCAAGCTCCATCGCGATTGCAACCTCCGCGTCCTCGCCGACTAGCCGCCTGCTCGGCGAATTCGCACGCCGTCTTCGAGAGGCCGTCGCGGTCGTTAAGATTGTCGCCAAGACCCTGGCGCAGACCTCGATGAAGATCTTGGCGACCAAAAATCGCTCTGCGAGTTGATCTTGGTCGATCCCATTGGCAGCGTGCAGCATCCCATTTGCGGTATCGTATTGACCCGCCCGCCATGTGGCCGTTAGTATTCGCGGGCGGGGTGGAGCAGTCTGGTAGCTCGCCGGGCTCATAACCCGGAGGTCAGAGGTTCAAATCCTCTCCCCGCAACCATTAGACTCCCGGCCGAACCTCGGATCGCTCAAGAAAATCCTCGAACACCTGCAAGCGCCTACTCACGTTCGCATGAGCTTCGTCTCTTTGTCATAAAATGTAACGATACGTAGCGAAGAACGGCGGCGCGGATTGCATAGCACGAAATTGCAACGCCGGAGCGCCGGGTGAAAACCGGCGATTCGGCCGAGCCTCCATGCAACGATTTTTTGGCGGCTATGCGTAGCACGAGTATCGTGGGGCTGGTATTTAGCAACCAAAATGGTCTAAAGTGAGCTCGTGGAAGACAAACGTTCGAAGAAGAAATCTGGCGTAGCCCCCACGCCGCCAAAGGTTTTGACGGTTCGCGAGCTCTCGGAGTACCTGCGCGTACATCCGACCACCGTATACCGCCTGCTGCGTGCCAAGCAGCTACCGGGCTTTCGTGTGGGTTCGGAATGGCGTTTCAGCATCGATATGATCGACCGCTGGCGCTCCGAGGAAGAGCAGGAGTCGGTCAGCGCCCGGCGGCGGCATCGGCGCTCGAGCTAGCAGTCTCGCCTCGGCAACCGTGCGCTGCGCTCAGGGTGCATTCCGCCTCAGGTAGGCCATTCGGTCATTTCTGGCCGGCGGCGAATCAGTGTCTCCGACCGCCCGTTCGAATTATTCGCGACAGTTGGTGCGCAGAATCACCAAGCGCATCCTCGCCCTATTATCGCCTTATCCAGTCCATACTGACGCGGCGCGCTTCTTCGGTTGCATGCTGCGAAATCGCATGGTCCAATGCGCTCGGTGGTGATTCCGGCCCGCAGTAATTGGTGTATCCGGCCCAAACGATCCCGTGATAGTGCTAACGGCGTCACTCAACGCCAGATGACTATCGGGACCGGCCTGAACACGATTGCGGCATCGCAGACGTGCAATAGATGTTGACCGCGAAGATGACGGATTCGACCGATGGCGAACGTTTCAAACTGCTCTATGAGCTCGGTTGCGCCTTCGTCGCGAAAACCGACCTCGCGGAGCTGGTGCCCTTCGTAATCGCGAAGTGCCGCGAGGCCCTCAACGCCGAAGGCGCCTCGATCCTGCTGCTCGATCGCGATCGCAACGAATTCTATTTCCCTTACGTGTCCGACGAGAACGCCGCGGTCGCGGGCGTCCTGGCGCAACTGCGGGTGCCCGCTGAAAGCGGAATCGCGGGCGCGGCGCTGAAAAGCGGCAAAGCAATTATCGTCGCCGACGCGCAACGCGATCCGCGCCTTTACCGCAACGTCGACGCCGCAACCGGCGCCATCACCCGCAATATCATCGCGGTCCCGCTGACCTCCGGCCACGGCGTCATCGGCGTGCTCGAAGTGCTCAACCGGCGCGGTGGCACCGCCTTCGACGCCGACGATCTCGCGCTGATCGAGGCGGTCTCCGGCAGCGTCACCATCGCGATCGAAAATGCGCGCCTCTACGAACAGTTGCGCAATTCCGAGGCCACCCTCCTCACTCAGGTCGGCGTGTTGCGCCGCGACCTTGCCCTCAATAACCGCTTCACCGAAATCGTCGGCAGCGGACTCGAAATGGAGGATGTCTTCCGTCTGATGGAGAGCGCCTCGGCGTCCTTCATTACCGTCTTGATCGAAGGCGAGACCGGAACCGGCAAGGAATTGGTGGCGCGCGGAATTCATCGCGTCAGTGCCCGCAGCGAGGGGCCGTTCGTCGCAGTGAATTGCGCGGCCTTGCCTGAGGCCCTGCTCGAGAGCGAACTGTTCGGACATCGCCGCGGTTCGTTTACCGGCGCGGTCCGCGACAGTCCGGGCGTCTTCCGGGCGGCCGCGGGCGGCGTGGTCTTCCTCGACGAGGTCGCCGAG
This sequence comes from Binataceae bacterium (SeqCode), assembly GCA_050011435.1. Taxonomy (GTDB): domain Bacteria; phylum Desulfobacterota; class Binatia; order Binatales; family Binataceae; genus JADMIL01. The sequence goes on along the minus strand of JBEKJC010000001.1, from coordinate 137,713 downwards.
ATGCCGGCGCGGATGCAGGCCAAGTTGCTGCGCGTGCTCGAACAGGAAGAGGTCATCCCGGTGGGTGACACTTTCCCGGTCAAGGTCGACGTGCGCATTCTCTCGGCGACCAATCGCGACTTGAAGCAGGAGGTCGAGAAAGGCACCTTTCGCGAAGACTTGTACTATCGGCTCTCGGCTTTTCCGATTCGCATACCCCCGCTGCGCGATCGGCGCGACGATATCGAATTGATGGCAAGCCGCTTTATCGCGGGCGCCGCCGAGCGTCATCGCAAACGTATTGCTGGAATCGAACCGGCCGCGATTGACCTGCTGGCGAAGTTCGACTGGCCGGGAAACGTCCGCCAGTTGCGCAATGAAATCGAGCGGGCCGTGGCCCTGGCCCAAGACGGCGACACCATCGGGCCCAGTCATCTGTCGGCAAATCTGCGGGGCGCACCCGAGCGCCCCGGGATGACGCGAACGGCAGCAGTGACGCGTTTGGCGCCCGCCACGGCCGAGGCCGGGGCGGCGGTGAGTTCACCACGACCATTGCGCGAGGCGCGCGCCGAGTTCGAAGCAAAATATATTGCCGACGTCCTGCGGCGCCATGGGTTGAACGTATCGCGGGCGGCACAGGCACTCGGAATCTCGCGCCCGGCCCTGCAGGAAAAAATGAAGACCTATCGTCTGCGCTAAGCAGACTTGGCACCGAGTGCCAATCGAACTTGGCAGCAGCCTTCGATGTCCATTTCTTGTCATTTGTTCAATTTTCCATTTATTCAATAAAATTAGATACTTAGCTTTGTCGCATAACCACAATTGCGACCGGCACCGCAATTGCTCCATCAGTCTCCGTCATCAGCGGGGGAGTGGTTATGCGTATGAAGCAGTTCCAGGCACGGCGACCGGTGCGCTCAATGGGAAGTTGCCGGCGCGTCGGCTCGCGCTACGGCGAAGACATCGGCATGGCGATGCTCAAAATCGCGCGTGTGCGCTACCAGATATTCCGCAACCGGTTTGGCCGCGACCCCGGCCCGGACGATCCGCTTTTTTTCGACTCGATGAAGGACCAGCCGGTGGTCGCCGGTGAGGCCGAAATGTTCTCGCAGGTGATGGACGCAGCAGTCGCCACTCGCAGCGATTACTTGTCCGTAATGAAGTTTCTCGGACTGGGCTGACCCCTCCGCGCGACCGGCGCGCCGGTCGTATATGTCGCTGCCAAAGGCTCTTCCGGGAAGGGCTTGCGGGGAGAGACAATCGGGTTGACGCCACGCGCGCGGATGCTCTGAAAGAGGGGGACCGCGTCGTCGGGAGCCTACTTAAGGTGACCCCTGCGACGCGGTTATCTTCAATGGCTCGGATCGCGTCCTTCACCTGACTCGGCTCAGACACGTTGTCATTCTGTGCGAAGTGCACTGACCGTTTGATGCCGGTTTATCCCTTCCTGCGTCCGTTTCTTGTCGGCTCAATTCCTTCAGATGTTCTCCCCCTGGTCGGGCCTTCTCCTTGTCGGGTCCTGCTATTATCGCCTATGTACTGAATGGCGTCGGCGCAAAGCGCGCTCGCCCATATCGGTGACAGCGCTCGCGGCATCAATAAACGGAGGTCTTATACAGAATGGCAGGAATACTTGACGGCAAAGTAGCGATCATCACCGGAGCAGCCTCGGGGATCGGGCGCGCCACCGCGCAAATTTTCGCGCGCGAGGGCGCCAAACTGCTGCTCGGCGACGTGCAGGAGGATGGCGGCAACCAGACCGTTAAAATGGTCAAGGATGCGGGTGGCACCGCCATCTTCGTCAAGGTGGACGTCTCGAAATGGGCCGACGTCGAAGCAATGGTGGCCAAGGCCGTCGCAAGCTACGGGCGGCTCGATTGCGCCTTCAACAATGCCGGTATCGACGGCAAGAGCGCACTTACCCACCAATGCACCGAAGAGAATTGGGCGCGCGTGATGTCGATCAACCTCACCGGCGTATGGCTCTGCATGAAGGCGGAAATCGATCAGATGCTCAAGCAGGGCCACGGCGGCGCGATCGTCAATACGTCATCGGACGCGGGCTTGATCGGGGTCAGCGGAATGCCGGCTTATGTCGCGGCCAAGCACGGCGTCGCGGGACTCACCAAGGCCGCCGCGCTCGAGTACGGCCGCCACAAGATTCGCGTCAACGCGGTCTGCCCCGGACCCATTCGCACGCCGATGCTCGGCAGGCTGCTCGACGCGAAGCCCGGCAACGAAGAAAAAATGGCGCGCGCGGAACCGCTCAAGCGCCTCGGCGAACCCTCGGAAATCGGTGAGGCAGTGGCCTGGCTGTGCTCCGATCGCGCATCGTATGTGCACGGCTTGCCGATGCCGGTAGATGGCGGTTTCATGGCGCAATAATTTTTTTCAGTGATTGACGCTCGCGTTTTTCAATAGAAAAACGCGAGCGTCAATCCCGATGGGAAGTCTGAAACCTCACTGAGGTTTCAGTTTCCTTAAAAGCCCAATGTCCCGCGTTCCTTGAGAACTTCCCCTTTCCGTTGCGCGTTAGCCGAGCAGGTTGCGCGCGACGACCTCCCGATGGACCGGCGCGTTGCCGAGATTCGCTTCGCCCGCGAGCGCGCGCCGATGGTACAAATGCATATCGTGCTCCCACGTGAAGCCGATACCGCCGTGAACCTGGATCGCCTCCGAGGTCACGTTCTTCGCCATGTCGGAGGCGTACGCTTTCGCCATCGGAACCGCCGTCACCGATTCGTCCACGCGTTCGTCAACCGTCCAGCAGGCGTAGTACGTCAGCGACCGCGCATTCTCGACCGAGACCATCATATCGACGCACTTGTGTTTGACCGCCTGGAACGAACCGATCGGCTTGCCGAACTGAACGCGCGTCTTGGCGTACTCGACCGCGATGTCCAGCGCCTTCTGCGCGGTCCCCACCATCTCGGTTGACAGCACTGCCGTCGCGACTTCGAGCGTGCGCCGCAGCACCGGCCACCCGGCGCCTGCCTTGCCGATAACTTCGCTGGCGGCGACGTTGTCAAACTTCACGTGGCACATCCGGCGCGTCATATCGACGGTCTTGAGCTGCGTCACCGTGACGCCCTTTTCGTTGGCGGGAATGCAGAGCAGCGTGATGCCGTCCTCGCCGGAGCCCTCGCCGGTACGCGCCGCGACGACGATCGCGTCGGCCACGTGCGCGTCGGGGACGAAAAACTTTTCACCCGTGAGGGTATAGCCGGAGCCTTTTTTGGTCGCCTGCAGTGCGATACCGCCCGCATCCCAGCGGCCTGCCGCTTCGGCCACGGCGACCGTCGCGATAAACTTGCCCGCGGCGATTTTGGTGAGGAATTCCTTTTTCTGCGCGTCGGATCCGCCTTCGAGAAAAACCGGAACGCCAAGCGCGACCGCGGTAAACAGCGGCCCCGGAACGAGCGCCTTGCCGGCCTCCTCCGCGATTACCGTCAGGTCCAGGAATGTACCCCCCTGTCCGCCGAATTCCTCGGGCACGAACAGCCCCGGCCAGCCGAGGCCGACCAGCTTGTCCCAGAATGCGGCGTCGTGCGCGGTGTCATGCGCCATCATCTGGCGGACGAATTTGGTCGAACAATTGTCGGCGAGAAACCGCTTGGCCGAATCCCGCAACATCTCTTGCTCTTCTGAAAAACCGAAGTCCAATTTCTCATCCTCCGTGGCCCGGATGGATTGATCGATCCGGCTCGAAATTGCGCAATTTTTAGATTGATCTGAGCTACCATTATCGGTCCCGACGCTGCAAGCGCGCGCCGCCCAGGCGAACGCTGTACTTGATGCGGCTGGCGAGCCTGCGCCAAGATGATGATGCAAGGCGATAATGCAGGGGCATAACAACTGATGCTCACAGACCGGAGACCACGCCCATGGCTTCACAGGCGGCTGCCGAAACCAACGACCATAAGGCCACCGTGCGCGAAGAGTTCACGCGCCAGGCGCAGGCTTACGCCAGTGCGGCCGTAATCACCGACGCCGAACGGTTGGCTCGACTTGTAAACGCCATCGATCCGGGGCCTGACGACCGCGCCCTGGAGATCGCGACCGGACCCGGCTACGTCGCGATGGCGTTGGCGCAACGCTGCCGCGAAGTCGTCGGCCTCGACCTGACCGCGGCGCCGATTGCGATCGCCCAGCGCACCAGCCGCGAGCGCGGACTCGCCAACGTCCGCTTCGAGGTCGGCGAGGCCGATAATCTAACGTACGGCGATGGCGAGTTCGACCTGGTCGTCTGCCGCTTCGCGTTCCATCACTTCCTGCATCCCGAGGCGATCCTCGCGCAGATGTGCCGCGTCTGCCGCAACGGCGGTACGGTCGCCGTCCAGGATCTCTACGCCAACGAGAATCGCGCGCGGGCGGCCCGCTGCAATCGCATCGAGCAACTGCGCGATACCTCGCATACGCGGGCGCTCGCCCTGAGCGAACTGATTGCGATGATGGGGCGGGCCGGGCTCGAAGTCGAAAGCGTCCATTCGGACCGTCTGACCACCGATCTCGAAGGCTGGCTCGCCAGCGCGCAGACTCCGGCTGATCGTGCTAAAGAGGTGCGTCAGATGCTCGCGGCGGACCTGCGTGAGGATCTGTCCGGGATGCAGGCGTTCGTGCGCGACGGTGCCGTGAATTTCATCCAGCGCATCGCCGCGATTGTCTGCCGCAAGATGTGAAGCTCGGTCGCGTTCCGCATCGGTATCACCCGGCGACCATCAGGTAGATAGCCATCGCGATGCCGACCAGCGCGAGCAGAACTGAGGCCGCTGCGCCCAGGAGCGATGGGCCCCCGGGTTGATACTCACCGCTGCTCAATTGCCTGGTCAGGCGAACGTGATTGACTGTCGCGGCGATATTCACGAAGACCCCGACGACGACCAGCCCGACGCCGACCGCGAGTGAAAACCCCGTGGAAGTGAACTTGCCGCCGCCCCCGTGCTCGGAAAATTCGCGGAGAAAAAGGCCAAACCGTGCGACCACGAAGCCGAACCCTATCATCGCGAGGCCGGTGCGGATCCACGCAAGGTAGGTTCGTTCGGCGGCCATGTAAACGCGCGGGTCGTCGCGCAGATCGGCGTCCATCGCGGCTCAATCCGGCGGGTCGGAAATCAGCGCGAGCACGCCGCAGTACTGCAACAGGCCGGTGCGATCGCCCATCGGGCCGATCTCGAAACCGGTGAAGAAGCCGGCGAGCGGAAGTTGGCCGAAGTACTGACCGATGTAGGCCGAATCGTGATCGGGCATGCCATAAAGACCGTTGCCGCGCGAGACGCAATCGAAATAGAGGCCGAACGCCGGCGGTCGCGCATTCCGGTCGCCCATCGCCGCGAGCGTCGCCTTCAATTCGACGCGTGAACGCTCGCCGTCGCGCAGGACGAAGCCGATCTTGTCGCCAAGCTTGGGGCGATGAGCGACCGCGATCGCGCCATGCTCGGGGCTCGCGCCCGAGATATTGCGGACATAGAAATTGCCCCGATCGATTCGCTCGGCGCCGGGCGTCAGCGGTATCCCGATAAACACAAACGCGAGCGCCCGCGCCAGATCGCCGGCAAGCTGACCGGCGGCCTCGGCGAAAACGTCCCAGGCGCGGCGGCCGTCGAGTTCAAGGATGATGTTGTCGCGCACCGCGGTCACGCGATGGGTCGGGCCGAGCGGCGCACACGCATTGGCGCCGCCGAGGTTGATCGCGAATTCGCCCGCGAGCAGCATCCCGGACACCGCGTTGGTGCTGACCACGTCGCCGCAGAATTGAAAGGTCTCGCCGACCGAGCCGTCCTCGGTCGCCCCGCCGCCGACTACTGTGACGCCGGGCAGCTCGCGCGCCAGCGTCGCGATCAGCGGCTCGGGATCGAGGTTGTAGGTGTCGGGAAAGAGACAGAGCAGGTTGTTTGCGCCGAGCTGCGGACGCACCGCGGCAACAATCTCCTCTGCGACTTCGCGCGAGCGCCCGCGCAATTGCGGCACGAACAGCCGCGTCCCCGCGATCGTGCCGCCGCCGAGGACCAGCACTGCGAGCGACGGCCCCGATTCGAATTCGCGACCGCCCGCGATCGCGCCGATACTGCCGCAGCCGGCGATTTCGCGCGTACCGGCGGCCTCCGCCACGCTGCGCACGATCATCGGATACGCGCCGCCATAGGCGGTGCTGGCGAAAACCATCGCACAATCCGCACTGCGCAAACGTGCCTGCTTGAGCGCGGCGGCCGTCGCCTCGAGCGCGGCGTTGCGCGGATTGGCCGCGGTCGAATAGCCAGTGCCGGCACGTATCATAATGAATACTCCCTGGCTGGATTCTATTCGCGCGTGCCCATCAATTTCAGCAAGTCGATCATGCGGCGCACGCCAGCCCCGAGTTCCTTCACCCCGATGCGCTCGTTGAGGCCGTGAACGCCGCGCGCCTCGGCCGTCGAAGCCTCGATCGGAATGAAGCCGTACGCGTCGAGGCCCGCCTGGCGGAAGTAATGGCTATCGGTAAAGCCCGCGATCATCATCGGCACGACGACGGTATTTTCGGCGGCGGCGAGCTTGCCGATAGCGGTCATCAACTCGGATTTTCGCGGTGACGACTGCGCGGAAAAATTCAGCATGACGTCGATCTTGATGCCGTCGTCGGCGATCACCTTGCGCAGATTCGCGATGACCTGTTGCGGATTGTCGCCCGGCAGCAAGCGCGAATCGATTTCAGCGGACGCGCTCGCCGGAATGATATTGGTCTTTTGACTGCCGGTCAGTACAGTCGGCGTAAAGGTATCGCGCACCAGGGCGTTCTGGCGCGGCACGGCGACGAATTTGTTCGCGAAGTCATCGTCGCGCAGGGCGGTAGCGAGATTCGCGAACTCGGGCGGACCGCCGTCGAGTTGCGCGATCGCGCGAAAGTAATCGCGCACCGGATTGACCACGCGAATCGGAGCGCCATACGCCGCCAATCGATCGAGCGCCGCGACCAGCCGCGTCACCGCCGTCTTGGCGGGGGGCACCGCGGCGTGCCCAGCCTCGCCGGTGGCCGTGAGCCGCAGCCATAACGGAGTCTTCTCGCTGAGCGAGACCGCGTAATACTTGCGCCCGTTCGGGCGGCTCATTATCCCGCCGCCCTCATTTAGCAAATAGTGCGCATCGCCGAAGATGCCGGCCTCGTGCTCGACCATCCAGGCCGCCCCGATCTTGCCGCCCTCCTCTTCGTCACCGGTCGCGAGAAAAATTACATCGCGGTCGAGCAGGACGCCGGCGCGCTTCAATGCGAGCATCGCCATCAACTCGATCACCCCGGGGCCCTTGTCGTCGAGCGTCCCCCGGCCCCAGATTTCGCCGTCACGGATTTGCGCGGAAAACGGTGGCACCTGCCATTCCTTGGGATTGGCAGGAACCACGTCCATGTGGCTTAGCAGCACCAGCGCCTTGTTATGACGTCCGATCCCACGCAGTCGCGCGGCCACGATTCCGCGGCCCGGCGCCGGCTCCCATACCGTTGCCGGTATACCGTCGGCCAGGAATTTCTCCTTGAGCAGTTTGGCCGCGTCGAGTTCGCTGCCAGGCGGGTTCGTTGTATTGATGCGCACGTAATGCTGCAGCAGCGCGACCGCTTCCTGCGTGAGTTTGTCGTAATTGATCGGCTTCGGCGGTGGCGCCTTTTCGATCAAGCCGGGTTCCTCGTGCTCGCGGGCCTGTGCTCCCACGCCGGGGATGAACGCGATTGCGATTGCGATCACCGAACAAGCTGCGAGGCCCATTGCAGCGCGCAGCTTTGCGATAGATTTGCGTTTCATCTGTGCTGCATCAAACCGGATTGAGTCGCGATTCGCGCCGGGCGTTCAGCGGTCTCCGTAATTGAATATATCGATTACGGTCTGGAGGAAATTCGCCGCGGGAGCGCCGTCGATCACCCGGTGATCGAAGGTCAGGCTCAGCGTGAGCATCGAGCGCCGCGCGATCTCGCCGCGATGAACCACCGGCTTCTCAACGATGCGCCCGACGCCGAGGATGCCGGTCTCGCCGGCATTGAGAATCGGCGTGAACGCGTCCACCCCGAAGTTACCGAGATTCGTGATCGAGAACGTTCCGCCGCTCACATCCTCGAGCTTGAGTTGACCCGCTCGCGCACGCTCCCCCAGGTCCTTGGTTGCGCCCGCAATCTCCCGAAGCGATTTCCGATCGGCGCCCGCTACGACAGGGACGATAAGTCCCTCTTCGAGCGCCACCGCGATCCCGATGTTCACCTCGTTCAGCAGCAGAATCGCCTCCTCCGAAAGCCGCGAATTCATCCGCGGATGGCGCAACAGCGCCCGCGCGACCGCGTGGATGAGCAGGTCAGTATAGGTGAAATCGAACTCGCGCGTCAGGCGCGCGCGCAGCTCGGTGGCGGCGGTTACGTCGGCCTCGGTGGTGATCGTGAGTTGAGCGGTCTCGCGCAGACTCTGCTGCATCCGCGCCGCAATCGTGCGGCGCATCCCGCGCATCGGCACGGTGCGAAGCTGCGGCTTCGCACCGCTGGCCGGAGCGCCCGTGGGCCTCCCCGCCGCGGCGGCTGCCTGAGCGCCGCCGCCCTTGGCGGCGCGCTCGACATCCTCGCGCGTCACCCGTCCGCCCGGACCTGTGCCGTTGACGCGATCGAGATCCACCCTGAGCTGCGCGGCGAGCTTGCGCGCGACCGGGCTCACGGCGCGGCGTCCTGCGGACGCCGCGCCGTGAGCCCCATCCCCATCCGCGCCAGCCGCCGCTGCGCCGGCGGCTGGCGCGGACGGCGCAGAAGGCGCGGCGGCGCTCCGCGCCGCCGCGCCCGCACCTGCGGGAGTCCCCGCCGCCAGCGCGACTGCATCTTCCCCTGCCTCCGCGATTATCGCGACCGCACGCCCGCATTCGACGATTGTGCCCTCACCGTGAAACCACGCCGCGAGCGTGCCCGACGCCGGCGCCTCGACCACGTACAGCACCTTTTCGGTTTCGACTTCGTAGAGCGGCTCTCCCGCCGCGACCGCTTCGCCCGGCGCCTTGAAGAAGCGCTGAAGCGTGCCCTCATGCATCGTCAGCCCGAACTTGGGCATCGTCAGTTCAATCGACATCTCAGTAGCGACAGGGCGAAGCCCGCATCTTACAAGAGGGGAACTCTAAGACCTTATGAGGTTTCAGAGAAAATATAGGTTTTGCGTTCCTCGACCACTCGCGCACCGCAGTGAGATCAGCGCCCGACCAGTTCGCGAATCGCAGCTTCGAGGCGCGCTTCATTGGCAAGCGCGGCCTTCTCGAGCGGCGGGCTGAACGGGATCGGCACGTCGAGCGTCGTCACACGCCTGACCGGGCCGTCGAGGAAGTCGAACCCTTTCTCACCGATCAGCGCCGCGATATCGGTGGCCGCTCCGCCGCGCAGATGTCCCTCGTCGAAGACCACCGCGCGATTGGTCTTTTCGACCGACGACAGAATCGCGTCTTCGTCGAGCGGAATCAGCGTGCGCGGATCGACCACTTCGACGCTGATATTCTCCTTGGCGAGGCGGTCGGCGACCTTCATCGCACGCGGGACCATCGCGCCGATCGCGACGACCGTCACGTGCTCCCCGACTCGCTTGATCGCGGCCTTGCCGAGCGGCACCAGGTGTTCGCCCGCCGGAATCTCCTCGCGATGGCCCCCGAGTGCGCCGTGTTCGAAAACGATCGCCGGATTATCGTCGCGGATCGCGCTCTTCAGCAGTCCCTTCATGTCGGAGGGATTCGAGGGCACCACCAGCTTGAGTCCCGCCACGCTGAGGAACTGCGCATAAACCGTCTCCGAATGTTGCGCGGCGGCGCCACCCATCGCGCCGTACACGCAGCGAAACGTGATCGGCATCCGCGCCTGCCCGCCCGACATGTAGCGCAACTTCGCCGCCTGATTGCACACCTGGTCGAACGCGCAATAGAAAAAGCTCGCGAACTCGACCTCGCAGATCGGCCGCGTCCCCGCCATCGCCGCGCCCACCGCCGCGCCGACGAAACCAGCTTCCGCGATCGGCGTATTGCGCACTCGCTTGGACCCGAACTTGTCGATCAGCCCCTTGGTCGCGCCAAACGCGCTCAGCACGACGTCCTCGCCCATCACGAAGGTGAGCGGGTCGCGCTCCATCTCTTCGGCCAGCGCCTGGTTGATCGCCTGGATATATGTCGTGACCGCCATCGTTCAAACCTCGAATAGATTGACCAATTGGCTGAAACACTCAAAACTTATAGTTTTCTGAAACCTCATCAGGTTTCACGGCATTCCATGCCGCCGGTGGGCCACGCTCGCGTTGCTCGATCGCGCGACGCCCCAGCTCTTTCTGCTTGCGAGAAGACCGCGAAGGTCTCCGCATTCATTCGCTCTCTCCGTTCCCGCCCGACACGGCCGCTTACCCGAGCATCGCGTGCTTTTACCCGTGATGAGGTTGTTCCAGGGCGAAGCCCGCATCTTTACAGGGGGGAAGTCTGAAACCTCAGTGAGGTTTCAGTTTCCTAAAACTATAGTTTCGGACTCCTCAACAATTGGACCCGTCACTGTCTCACTCTAATCCGTGAACACGTCCTCGGTGACTTCCGACGCGTCGGGCAGCGGACTTTCCCGCGCGAACTTGACCGCCTCTTCGAGTTCGGCCTCGGTCTCTTTTTTGATCCTCTGCAGGTCGGCAACGCTGATCTTGCCCGACTCGGCCGCGAACTTGTCAAAGCGAATCAGCGGGCATCGCGCCTTCCATTCGTTGACCTCCTGCTCGGAGCGATATGACCCCGTGCCGAGAAAGGCCTGCTCGCCGACCACGTGACCCTCCCAGCGATAGGTCTTGCATTCGAGCAGCGTCGGCCCTTCGCCGGCGCGGGCGCGTGCGATCGCCTCGCTGGCGTAGCGATAGACTTCGAGCACGTCGTTGCCATCGACGATATGGCCGGGGATGTCGTAGGCCTTCGCGCGCACCGCGATATCCTTGACCGAGGTGACAGTCTGCATCGGCGTGAACTCGCCGAAGCCGTTGTTCTCGCAGACGAAGACCACCGGCAGTTTCCACACCGCCGCCAAGTTGAGCGATTCGTGGAAGGTCCCTTCGTTGGACGCGCCGTCGCCGAAGAAGCAGGCCGTCACGTCTTCGGTGCCCGCGATCACGGCGGCCAGCGCCGATCCGGTCGCGATCGGCAGACCCGCGCCGACGATCCCGTTGGCGCCGAGGATGCCGAGTGAGAAATCGACGATATGCATCGAGCCACCCTTACCCTTGCAGTAGCCGGTGCGCTTGCCGAACAGTTCCGCCATCATGCGGTCGAGCCGTCCCCCCTTCGCGATCAAATGACTATGACCGCGATGAGTCGAGGTGATGCGATCGGTCTTGCGCAGCGCCGCGCACACTCCGGTGGCGCTCGCCTCCTCGCCGATCGAGACGTGGACGAAGCCCGGGATTTCGTTGGCCGTGGCCAGATCGCGGACCTTGGTTTCAAACAACCGAATCCGCGTCATCGAGCGATACATGTCGAGCAGCAGGTCTTTGCCGAGATCCATGTCGTTAACCTCGCGCGTCAAGGCCGGAGTCTTGGCCGGTAATCTGCTCCCATCGCTATCCGATCGTCAAATGATCGCGCAGTTGTCGCGGCGATATTGCGTGGCCTGTGAATTCGCCGTTTCTATCGCCCGCACCATCGCGCTAAACATGCCCGTAACTCTTAATGGTGCAATCGGCAAATACAGACGTTCGCGACGAAGCGCGCAGCAAGCGCCGCGCCCGAAAGCCCGGCCCGCTTACGCATGCCGACCCGCCCGGCCCCCTCACGAGCGCTTCCATCGGACGGGCACTGACGATCCTGCGGCGCGAGGCGCGCGGCTGGAATGCCCCCGTGCTCACCCTGATGGCCGCCGAAAAACATGACCCGTTCCTCACCCTCATCGGATGTATCCTGAGCCTGCGCACCAACGATAAAACCACTGCCGTTGCGGCGCCGCGATTATTCGCGCGGGCGCGCACGCCGGTCGCGATGCTTGCGATGGACCCGCGCGAAATCGAGGAGCTCATCTACCCGGTCGGCTTCTATCGCACCAAGGCACGCGGGATTCGCGAAATCTGCCGCGACCTGATCGACCGCTTCGACGGTCGCGTCCCCGACGACATCGATCAGCTCGTGACGCTCAAGGGCGTCGGCCGCAAGACCGCCAACCTCGTCGTCACCGAATCGTTTCGCAAGCCCGGCATCTGCGTGGACACCCACGTCCATCGGATCTCCAACCGCTGGGGCCTGGTCGCGACCAAAAACGCGAACCTGACCGAGACCGCTTTGCGCCGGGTCCTCCCGCGGCGCTATTGGATCGAGTACAACAGCCTGCTGGTCGCGTTCGGGCAGACCATCTGCCACCCGACGTCACCGTGGTGCTCGCGCTGTCCGTTGACGACGATGTGCCCGCGCATCGGCGTCACCCGTTCGCGCTAGCCGCATATCGAAAGGAGTTCGCGATGATTACAGAAGCCGGATTTATCGGATTGGGCGCGATGGGGTTGCCGATGGCGACGAACGTCGCCGCCGCCGGAATCAAATTGCGCGTGCATAACCGCACCGCGTCGAAGGCCGCACCGCTCCTCGCCAAGGGCGCCACGCGCGCATCGAGCGCCGGCGATGCGGCCATACCGGGCGGCATCGTTATGACGATGCTGGCCGACGATGCCGCCGTCGAAAGCGTCGTCACCGGCGCCAACGGCATCGCGGCTCGGCTCGGGCCAAGCGGGATTCACGTCTCGATGAGTACCATCGCCCCCGCGACTTCGCGCCGGATGGCCGCCTGTCACGCCGATTACGGCAGCATCTATGTAGCGGCGCCGGTCTTCGGGCGCCCCGACAATGCGGCCGCCCGCCAGCTCGTGGTCTGCACCTCGGGGCCGGCCGCCGCCAAGGAGCGCGTGCGTCCGCTGCTCGATGCGGTCGGGCGCGCGATTTTCGATTACGGCGAAGATGCGGGTGCAGCCAACGTCGCCAAGCTCACCGGCAACTTTCTGATCGCGGCGGCGCTCGAATCGATGGCCGAAGCATTCGCCATGGCCGAGCGCAACGGCGTTGACCGCGTGCAAGTCGCCGAGATGCTCGGCAAGACCCTCTTCGCCTGCCCGGTTTACCAGCGCTACGGCGAGATGGTTGCGGCGAAACGTCATACCCCTGCCGGCTTCGCCCTCGCGCTCGGTCTCAAAGACGTTGAGCTGGTGTTGAAAACCGCCGGCGACGCGCGTGTGCCGATGCCGGTTGCGGCAGTCGTGCGCGACCGTCTCCTCGCCGGCCTTGCGCACGGGCGCGATCAGATGGACTGGTCGGCGCTTGCCCTCGGCGTCCTCGACGACGCGGGAATAAAATAGAGTCGTATAGGAGCGCAAAACTTTAACTTCATTGAAACCTCACGAGATTTCAAACTTCCCATTATGGTTAGACGCTCCCGATGCTCAAGTGGGCCGCCGAGACGTGCGGAAAGGAGCCGATGGACGACGACAGTTCCGGCCCGATTTCGCTACTTACCGAGCATCGCGAGCAGTCCGAAAAGTCAGGTCAAGACTGTTGGGCTGCTCGTGGCCCACCGTCGGCATGGAATGCCGTGAAACCTCGTTGAGGTTTCAGAAGGAAACCAAAAGCTCTGCGCTCCTCAACCGCTGGATTACGCCCCGCGGCAAACCCAATCCAAACCCGCCATGCGTAGATCGCATCGTGGATGAGACTGGACTGTGCCGAAGCGGCCGCGAATTTATACATTGCGCACGGAATACGGCTTAACTATTGTCAATTGACCAGCGCCGCCGCCGCAATCGGGCCCGGCTGAGACACCCCGTGTCTGAAACTCGCCGAGACGAACAGAAACTCTGGCTGATCTTATTTCAGATCAAGGGCGTGCGGTCGCGTCTGAATTTCCTCGCGATGCAACGCTGGCTCTTCGCCGGCATCGCAATCTTGATCGGTGCTGTCGCTCTGACCTTCTTCGCCGCCGCGAGCCTTGGACCTCTGACCTTCCTCGGCGTCGCGATCTTCCTGCTGCTGGCCGCGATTGTCGGAATAATCCGCGAGACCATGCTCGTCCGCGCGATGCGCACCAGTCCGGCGCGGGCCGCCGCCATCGCCGACACCCGCTCGCAGATGAAGGGCCGGCTGACAACCGTGCTCGCCCTCGCCGCAACTCCGAAGCGCTCGCCGCTGTGGGCCTACCTGGTCGAGGATACCTACGGCCGGCGCGAGGAGTTCGAGCCCGCGCGGGTCGCCCCGCGATGGCTCTCGCGCGCGCTCTATCCATTGATCGCATCGATCTTGTTGGCGGCGCTGGCAGTTCCCGCCGCGCGCTTTAGTAATGCTCCACGGCGCGGCCCCGCCCGGCTCGGTCCCGGCGGCCCTGGCCAGATCACCGCCGACATCCGAAATCTCGATATTCGCCCGGCCGACCCGGCCCTGCGGCCCAACGCCGAAATCTACGCCGATCCAGAAACCCTCAGGAAGCTCGCCGACAAGCTGGCAGCAGCGGAAAACGCCGATCGCAATCGCCCCGGCCTCTCAAAGCTCCTTGATAAGGCGCGCAGTTTCGCCGACGCCTTTCAGGACAAGCTCAACGGCCTCGATCACGCCCGCAATCCGACCCGGATGCGCTTGACCGATCGCAATCCCGGCCAGCCCGGTAAGCCGCGCAACGACAACGCCAATCCCAGCGTAAACGGCAACTCCGGCGACGGTAACGGTCTCGCCGACAATTCACACAACGGCGCGGCTGGGACGTCGCAGCCGGGCGCGGCGCCCATTTCGCCGCCGATGACCTCGATTCCGCCGCAGCAGGCCGACGAACTGGCCGCAAAAAATTCGACTCCGGGCGCCGGCTCCGATCAGCCGCAGGCCGGGCCTGAGACCCCAAACACCGGCGATCCGAATTCGGGTGGCGGCTTGATGCATGGAGCGGGCAGCGATCCCGCCAGCCTCTATGGACCGGCGAGCGCGCGGCCGCTCGGCAGCGACAGTTTCAAAATTGCGATCGAAGCCGAGCCCTCGAATGAATCCACCTCGGCCGGCAGCCCGACTTACGTGCCACCGCGCATCCGCGTGCCGCTCAATTCCAACCAGTACCCCGATCAGCCCCTGGCGCGCGCCGCGGTGCCCGCCGCCGACCGCACCACCATCAAGCGGGTCTTTGAACGATGAACGAAGCGCAATCCACCGCCATCGCCGAACTCCCGACCATCGCCGATTTCGCCCGCACCTTTCGCCGTATCCAGGCCGAAATTCACAAGGTGATTATCGGCCACGAGCAAGCGGTGCAGGAGCTGCTGTCCGCGCTCTTTGCCGGTGGCCACGTCCTTATTGAAGGCGTTCCGGGCACCGGCAAAACGACGCTCGTGAAGACCCTCGGCATCGCCCTTAACCTGAGCTTCAACCGCATTCAATTCACCGTTGACCTGATGCCCGCGGATATCACCGGCACCCGCGTTATCCTCTCCAGCGTGGACGGCCGGCGCGAATTCAGCTTCCAGCCCGGCCCGATCTTCTGCCACATCCTGCTCGGCGACGAGATCAACCGCGCCACGCCCAAGACCCAATCGGCCCTGCTCGAGGCGATGGCGGAGCTGCAGGTCACCGTCAGCGGCACCACCTATCCGCTGGTCCCGCCCTACTTCGTGATGGCCACGCTCAATCCGATCGAGATGGAGGGCACTTATCCGCTGCCCGAGGCCCAACTCGATCGCTTCCTGTTCAAGGTGCGCCTCGGCTATCCAGATGAAGCGGAACTGGTGCGCATCATCAGTTCGACCACGGGGCCGGAAGAGGCCGGCGTCGAACCGGTGTTCGAGCCACACGAGGCCGCGCTGCGCATCGAGGGCCTCAAGCGCCTCGTGCGCGAGGTCATCGTGGCGCCGCCGATCGAGCAATATGCCGCCCGCATGGTCCGCGCGACGCAGCCCGCCAACTCGCGCGTGCTCGGCGATATGCACGCGTCGATTCTGGTCGATGAGGTCAATCGCTACGTCAGCTTCGGCGCGAGTCCGCGCGGCGCCCTCGCCCTGATTCTCGGCGCCAAGGTCGGCGCGCTGCTCGACGGCCGTGCCAATATCGCCTACGACGATATCGATCGCGTCGCCGCGGCCGCCCTCGACCATCGCGTCATGCTCAACTATGCCGCCCATTCCGACAACGTGGACGCCGCGCACATCGTGCGCCAGGTGGTCAAGGCGGTGCGCGCGACGCGCACCTGAGGGAAACACCAGCGATGCTCGAGGCGCGCGCATTCGAGCCCGAATTTCTCCACCAGCTCGACGGTCTGATGCTCGGCACTCGGCGCGCTCGCACGCATCGCGCCGGCCAGCGCATCATCGGACGCCACCAGGGCGGCGGCATCGAGCCCGAAAACTTCCGCGAGTATTCCCCCGGCGACGACCTCCGCTTCCTCGATTGGAACGCCTTCGCGCGCCTGGACGACCTGACCATCCGCACCTTTCGCGCCGAACGCCAGCTCGAAATCACCATCATGGTCGATGCCAGCGCTTCGATGGCAGTGCCGGCCGACGACGACAAGCTCGGTCTCGCGCTCACCCTCGGCGCCGGCCTCGCCTTCATCGGCATGAACGAGAACGATCCCGTCCGCCTCGTCGCGTTTGCGGGACGCCACGGCGGATCGCGCCTCGAGACCACGCCGTTTCGCCGCCGCCGCGAGACCTATGTCGAGTTTCGCCCCTTCGTCAATGCGCTTAAATCCGGCGGCGCGACCCGCATCTCCGCGGCCGTCGGCGATCTGCTCCATGAGCGGCGCCCGCCCGGAATGGTCATTGTGATTTCGGATTTCCTGGTCAGCCCCGGCGATTATGAAGAGGCACTCGACCGCCTCCTCGGCGCCCGCCACGAAGTCAAGGTGCTGAACGTGATGGGCGATCGCGAGTCCACCGGCAACTATCCGCCCGGCAATTACCGCGTACGCGATTGTGAGAGCGGCGAACTGCGCGACGTCGTCTTCGGCCCCGCCGCCGCCGAAGCCTGCCGCCGCCGCGTCGCCGATCACACCGCGCGCCTGAGCGCCTTCTGCTCCCGCCGCGGCATCATGTATGCGCCCGCCTTCGGCGCCTCGCACCTCGACGAAATCATGGCGCGCGAGTTCCCGCGCCTCGGAGTGATTGCCTGACCGTGGGCCTGCTCAATCCATTGAATCTGCTCTATGCGCTGAGCCTCGCTGCTCTCCTCGCGATCTACCTGCGCGCGCGCTCTCGCCCGACCCTCGAGGTGTCCAGCCTGATGCTCTTCGAGGAAGTTCCGGCGCCCGTCGCCAAGAGCCGGCTGCTGCGCGTCGATCGACTCTTCTGGCTCGAGGCATTGGCGCTCGGTGCGATTACGCTGGCGGTCGCGGGCCTCTATGTCCGCGTCAATCAACCCGCCGGGACCAATCATCGCCATGCCCTCGTGTTCGATTTGGGCGCCGCGATGGGCGCCACCACCGGCGATCATGGAAGCTCGCGCCTCGACGAAGCTCGCCACGCCGCCGCGCAAATTATCGCCAACGCTCCCGCAGGCGATCGCTTCACCGTCTCCGGCTATGCGCTCGAAGCCGAGACCTTCCGCGCCGCCGGTTCGGGCCCGCAAGAAGCGCGCGATGCTCTGGCTGCGCTAACGCCCGCCGCCGTTGCCGCGCGGCCCGCGGCCCTGCGCGCCGCCCTGATGCGTGCGCGTGCCGCCGACCAAATCGATCTCTTCGCCGACCGTCCGCCACCCGCCGCCGCGATCGACGATGCCGGCCTCGCCGGCCGCCTCAATTTCCATCAGGTCGGCACACCCGCGCCCAATCTCGCCATTGTCTCGCTCGACGCCGGCGTGCCCCGCTCGACCGTCGGCCGTTGCGTCGTGCGCAACTTCTCCAATCGCCCGCAGTACTGCGATCTGGTGATCGAAGCCGCCGGCCGCGAGGTCTTCCATTCGATGCTCATCGCCGAGCCGCGCGCCGAAATCGTGGTGCCCTTCGGCCCGCTGGCCGCCGGCGGCCTCGTCAATGCGCGCATCGCCACGCCCGACGCCCTCGCCGCCGACAATCAGCGCTGGGCCCTCGCCCCGAGCATCGCGCATGCGCATGCGCTGGTGCTGTCGCGCGACGCGGCGGTGCGCGACGACCTCGCCCGCATCGTGCTCGCGATTAATCCAAATTTTCTCGTGACCGCCGCCGACCCTGATTCATTCAAGCGTTCCCAACACTTCGATCTCGCCATTATTCATGACAGCCCCGATCAAGGCGTCAACGCCGATTCCCGATTGCTGATTTTTCCCGAGCCGCCGCTCGACGGCTCCAAGCGTCCGCAACTGGTGCCCGTCACCCGCTCGGTCGCGCTCGCCGAGCTGCAGGAGCGCGCCGACGCTGGCACCTTGAGCGCGCCCGTCATGCTCGGGCCGGCGCGGGTGCTGGCCCCGCCCCCCTGGATGGAACCGATCGCGCGCGGCGTCAGCGTCGGCGAACATGAGAGTTTCCCGCTCGCCGCCTTCGGCTTCGACGGCGACGCTCTCGTCGGCGTGCTGGCCTTCGACGTGCGCGACCATCTGTTGCTCGATCCCGATCGCATGGACGCGCTGGTGCTCGCGATCGACCTGCTGCGCCGGCTGGTCGCCCCGCGCGACGTCCTCATCGAGCCGACCGGCTCGTTTGTCACCGTCGCCGCGGGGGCGCACGCCCGGCTCACCGCGCCCGACGGCACGATGCGGTCTCTCGTGCCCGACCAATGGGGCCGCGTCCGCTTTCGCACGCTCCAGACCGGGCGCTACCTGGTAACCAGTAACGTCCCCGCCGTCGCTGTCTATGCGAACTATTACGACGCCGGCGAATCCGACTTATCCGCGCCGCCCAGCGCCTCCGCGACTTCATCGTCGCCGTCGCCCATCGCCGCGGCAGGCCCGTCGCGCCTCAGCGTGCGCCCGATCGCTATCCCGTTGGTGATCCTCGCCCTGCTCGCCTTGCTCGGCGAATCGATCATGTTGACCCAGCGCGCGATACGCTGGAGGGCGTCCCATGTTTGAACGGCCGCTGCTCCTGTGGCTGCTCGCGCTCGCGCCGATCGTCGCCGTTCCCGGCGTCCTCGCGATTCGCGCGGGACGTCCGCTCGCGGGCGCTCTCTCCGCCGTGCTCCGCATCGGCGTCTTCGCCGCGCTCATCCTGATGCTCGCGGGTGCGCGCCTGCCGTTCAAGGCCGCGGCACATCGCATGACCGTGGTCGTTGCGATGGATCAATCGCAGTCGATCGCCCCCGACCAGCGCCGATGGATGCTCCAACGGATCGCGGCGATCCGTCGCGCGATGGACCCACGCGATCGCCTGGCCGTCATCGGCTTCGGCCGCGACGCCCAACTGCTCGCCCCGCTGAGCGATCCGCGCCTGCTCACCTTATCCGCCGCGGGCGCCGACACTGGCGCGACCGATATCGCCGGCGCTCTGATCACCGCCGCCGGCGTCTTCCCGCCGATCGACGAGAAACGCCTCGTCCTGCTGAGCGACGGCGTTGAAACCACCAACCGCGCGACCGACGAATTGCCCGCCCTGTCCGAGGCCGGCGTCCGTGTCTTCACCACCGCGCCCCCACCGTCAGCCGTCGCCCGCATCGCGCTCACCGGCTTCGACGCGCCGTCAACCGTGCACGCCCAGACCAGCTTCGCCCTCCATCTTGATATTGCGAGCGAGGCCAGCTATCCCGTCGACGCGCACATCCGCCTCTATGGCGAAGGCGGTGCGCTCGGCGGCCGGCAGGTCCAGCTCCGGCCCGGGATCAATCGCTTCGAGCTGCCTTACGAAATCGATCGGCCCGGCGCCTACATTCTAAAAGCCGCGATCGAGGTCGCACCCGATCTCGCACTGGTCAACGGCAGCGCGGTGGCGGCCGTTTCAGTCGCGCCGCCCCCGCACGTCCTGCTAATTGCGAATTCGCCGCCGGAGAGCCTCGTCAAAGCGCTCGAACTGCGCAATTTCGACGTCGCCAACGCCGGCCCGCACGGGCTCTCGCCGCGCGCCGCCGATTACCTCGGTTATCAGGCCGTCATCATCGCCAACGTCACCGCCGACGCGCTCGCCCCCGAAGTCCAGTCCGCTCTCAATCGCTACGTCGCCGATTACGGCGGCGGTCTGATCGTCACCGGCGACACCCTGCGCGATTCCAAATTTCATGGCGGCGCGCTCGAAAAAACTCTACCCATCGAGTTCCAGCCGCAACCCCCGCCACCCTCGCGCGAACCCATCGCGGTCTATCTGCTAATCGATCGATCCAACTCGATGAGCTACAACTCGCGCTTCCCGGCAGTGCGCGACGGCGAACGCATCCATTACGCCAAGGAAGCCGCCATCGCGCTGCTCAACCAGCTCGACGATACCGACTACGCCGGCGTCATCGCCTTCGACTCCGAGCCTTATGTGCTGGGCCATCTGCGGCCGCTCGGCGAGGACCGCGACGAGTTGCTCAGCCGCGTCTCACGCCTCGCGCCCGGCGGCGGCACTGACTTCAAGGAAGCGCTCGAAATCGCCCAGCGCGAAATCCTGGCGACCGGGCTTCCGGTCCGCGAAGTGATCCTGCTTACCGACGGCGATACCAATCGCCAATACCACGATCACGACCAATTGATGGCCGATTATGCGCGGACCAATATACCCGTCTCGACCATCCGCATCGGTCCCGACCTTGAGAACCTGCGACTGTTGCAGGACTTCGCCCATAACTCCGGCGGGATTTTTTACCGCGTCGAAGATATCAAGCGCCTGCCGCAACTGCTCGTGCATCTCACCCACGAGGCCCAGAACTTCAAGCGCCGCAATCGCACTCACGTCGATCTGGCGGCACCCAGCTCCATCCTCAACGGCATCCGGCCCGCCGAGATCCCACCCATCGACTTCTTTGCCGACACCCACACCAAGGACGGCGCCGAGGTTCCCCTCGTCATTCGCAGCCCTACGCGGACTTCGCCCCTGCTGACCACATGGCAATACGAACTCGGACGCAGCGCCGTCTTCGTCGCAGATCCCGACTCGATCGGCTCGCTCGCGTGGATCAGATGGAACCGCTACGCCGAATTCTGGTCGCAACTGGTCAACTGGGTGGCGCGCGCCGGCGACTCCGGCCCGTTCTCCTTGCGCGTCGCCAACGCCCCCGACGGCGCCTTGACCATCGACGCCGACAAGGCCGACGCGATGCCGGTCAGCAATCTCTTCGCCCGCATCAGCGGACCGCGCCATGCCGTGGATGTTGCGATGACGCAGACGGGCGCGACGCTCTATCGCGGCGAAACTGCGCCGATGCCCCGCGGCAAGTACGTCGTCACCCTGATGTTCAAAGCCGGCGATACCGAACGGGTCTTGCTGCGGCGTGACATCGCAGTCACCGGATCGGAATCCGCCAATAGCGCCGAACTCCGCATCCAGCCGCCCAATCTGTCATTGCTCAGGCAAATCGCGACGCAGACCGGCGGCCAATTCGACGCCAGCATCGCACGCATGACTCATCCCGCGGGCGCGGCCGTGACCGATTACCGCTCGATCGATTCCATCTTGGCGCCGCTCGCGATTTTCCTGCTGCTCGCCGAAGTCTTCGTCCGCCGCCGCCTCCTCGCCGAATAACGTGGCTCCTCTGTCATCCTGAACACAGTGGATGACGCGCGGAGGACCGCGCGAGGTCCTTCACTTCGTTCAGGATGACCGTGATGGTGCGTGCGGGTGGGGGACGTTTGTAAGCCGACCTATAACTAGGGTCTACGAGACCGGGGCCTTCGCTCGCCAGTGACTTGGCCGCCGATCCGAGCGTCGCGAGCAGTCCGAAAAGTCAGGTCAAGACTGTGGGGCTGCTCGTCGATCATGACGGCGCAGCCCGCATCTTACAAACGGGAAGTCTGAAACCTCGCGAGGTTTCAGTGAAAATAACAGTTTTGCGTTCTTAATAATCTTATCGTCCGCGGCGCACCCATGCGGCGACTCGCGACCGCCGCGGCGGATGGCCTTCAATGATGTGGCGCAGTCTCAGTTGGCGTTGCGCAATTCCTCGAGCGCAGTAGCACCCTGGTGCAGCCGCCACTCATCGATTGCCTCAACATTGAAGCGCCAGTCGCTGCCGATCTTGAACCCCGGCAGTTGCCCCTTTTTCAAGAGGCGATAAATCGTCGAGCGATGAACCCGCAGGTAATCGGAGAGTTCGCTCACGGTCAAAACCTTGGCGTCTGCCAGCATATCGGTTCGGTTCCTTTTGAAATTTCCTAAGATTGGCCATCCATTCAACTAATTAAACGCCAGCTCACGTTTGAAACCCCCTTCAAGGCTCCCGCCCGCGTCACGAAGCCAACTTCAAGCTTCTAAGCCCTAATCGTCACGCTTAGGACCCAACCAACCACCCGCTCCACTAGCGGCTCGGAGGGCCGGTGACAGAACTGGAACTGCCCGCAGGAACGGCTGCTCCTTATGACGCTATGAACGGCGAACTTATTCACGCCAGCACCTATGGTATCAACCGTCACGGATTAGAATCTGCTTCGGTATCATCTTACTTTATCTTTAATCGCTTTTAAAGGTCAAATTCTGAAGTGTTTCCAATTATCTCGCGAGGCTGCCTACCGATTATTTACGCATTTGCCGCCTTAGTCTCTCGAACTAATGGTGGACGGCTACTGCCGCGATTGCGCGTCCAGGCCGAACGCGCCAGCATGACGCCGCAGAACGCGCGAGACCGGTCGGCGAAAAAACCCTCGCCACAGGAGTTGCGCTATGAAATTCGACGGATCACGCTTGATTCGCGGGCATTATATGAGTTCGCAACATCTCGGTTTCGATCGGTATCGCGACGCCGCCACAGCGAGGTTTCCCGCAACCGTGCCGCGCCATCACGCTGGCCGGCAGTATCCTGCACGGCACGACCGCGCGGGAGAGCGATCGCGATGCTGATCGCGCCCGGCGACTATCGTTATGAGATTCGGCGCGACGGCGCGCTACTTGCGGTCGAGGAAGAACGCTACGCCCCCGGCGCTATCACCGGTTCGCGCCGCACCATCGATGGCGCCAATGTGCATGAGGTCGAGGCGCTGCTCGACGCCGATGAAACCGTCAAGCGCGTGAGCGTCCGCTACAACCGCGGTCTATTCAAGCGCAGCGCCGTTTACGAGGCGGCCGGCGAAACCTTGCGCGGCAGCGTCAGCGCCGTCGCCAGCCACAACGAGGTCGTGGTGAAACTCGGGCGCTTTCGCGAAATCGACGCCGACCTCGTGCTGTTCCGCGCGTTGATCCTCGCTCATGTTCGCGCGCGCGGGCAGGTGCGATGGACCGGCAGGGTCGCGATCATCGATCCGAACACTCTGGTTGCCGCCGCGCTCAAACAGAATTGCCGGCGCCGCGACGAGGCCGGCCTGCGCTGGGCCTGGGAGGCGCGGATGGGCGATGCGGATGAGATCGAACTCGACAGCGCCGGGCGAATTATCCGTCAGCGCGACAGTTGGGGCGTCGATAAGGTGCTGGTCGATTTCGTCGCGCCCAAACCCTGAACCTCCGGCGCAAAGTGTGATCGAGCAACGCGAGCGTGATCCACCGGCGGCATGGAATGCCGCTCGCGGCCGGTTCGCAGGCGTGGAATGCCGCGTCAGGCGGCCGCTTTCTCGCGCGGCATCTTGCAATCGCCGTCGAACACCGCGCCTTCGTTCAGCACCAGGCTCGGCGTGCTGATGGTGCAACGCAGATGGGCCGTCGCGAGCACTTCAATGCGCTCGCGCGCGATCAACTCGCCGCTGACCGAGCCCGCGATCGTGATGCGCGTTGCGGCGATCCGCGCAGTCACTATAGCGCCCTGCGCGATCAAGATATCGTCGCCGGTGATCTCGCCCTCGGCCTCGCCCTCGATCTTGGCGGGCGATTTGAAGTTGAGCTTGCCCGAGACCTTGGTGCCCTTGCCGATGCGAGACTGAAAAGCGCTTTCGTCCAGAACTGCCATGCAATCCACCCCTTGAGCGTGCGACCGGATTCGACGGGGAATGATGACCGGAAACCGGCCGTGGAGCAATCGGTGCGGGTAGGAGTAGCCAACACCGGGACCCGTTCGCTTCGAGCAGCCCAACCGTCTGGACCCGATTTTTCGGACTGCTCAGGGTGACGAAGCGGGCGTCCGGCGCAGTCACGCAAAGCTCTTCTGCATAGGTGAACGATGGGTGAAAACACGACGCGCTCCGTGACCGTCAAGTTGTGGCAAGCCATCGATCAACCGGGTAACTTCGTCGGATGCTCGATTTCAAAGACAAGGTTGCGCTGATCACCGGCGGCACGCGCGGGCTGGGACGCGCGATCGCGATGACGCTCGCGCGGGGCGGGGCGACGATCGCGCTCAACTATCGGCGCGACGAGGAAAGCGCACTGCGCACGCTGGCGGAGGTGCGCGAACTCGCGCCGCGCTCGATCCTGCTCAAGGCCGATATGGAAGATGACGCGCAGGTGCGCGGGCTCGTCGAAAGTGCCGGCCGGCAACTCGGGCGGATCGATATCCTGGTCGTCAACGCGGCTGCCACCGCCTTCAAACCGCTGCTCGCGGTCAAGCCGCATCACCTGACCCGCACGTTTAACCTGAGCGTGGGCGGCTTCGTGGCGGCGGTGCAGGAGGCGAGCAATTTCATGGGCGACGGCGGGCGTATCCTGATGATTTCCGGAATCGATTCGATGCGCTATCTGCCTGGACACGGCGTGCTGGGCGCGGCGAAAGCCGCGATGGAAGCGATGGTGCGCGACTTCGCATTCGAACTCGGCCCGCGCGGGATCACGGTCAACGGCGTCAACTTCGGGATGATCGACAGCGACTCCTCGCGGATTTACTTCGGCGACGACTTCGAGCGCGCGATGAAAGTCACGGCTGAACGGACGGCGCTCAAACGCCTGCCGGAACTCGATGAAGTCGCGTCGGTGGTCGCGCTGCTGTGCACGCCCGAGGCGCGCTACGTCACCGCACAGATTATCATGGTGGATGGCGGGCTGACGCTGGCCTCGCCGCTCGCCGAGTAAGCCATCCGCGCATACACTCAAATCGAGAGATCGTTCGAGGTGTGAGTTATGACTGATGCGACGAAATCGGAATGGACCGCGGGTCATCCCGTGGACGGTATCGCGAGCCTGAAAATCGCCGACGAAATCGCACGCCTCAAACGCGGACCGCAATGGGCCGCAGGCGATCGCGCGGCGGAATCTCTGGCCAAGAATTCTGAGCTCAGCGTCACGCTATTGGTGCTCAAGCCGGGCGCGGCGCTGAAGGAGCATCGTGCGCGCGGCACGGTCGCGCTGACGGTGGTAACGGGAGCGATCCGCCTCAACGGCGCGACTCTGAATGCGGGCATGGTCGCCGTGATCGATCGCGAGGCGCCGCACGCGGTCGAGGCGCTCGAGGAAAGCGCGTTGATGCTAACTGCGGTCCTGAAATAATAACGGCGGGTCAATCGGAAAGTGCTTGCGCTCGTAGGCATCGATGAGCGTCGCGAGCAGGTCCAGCCGATCACCTTGGCGCGCCCTGGAGCTGCAACGAAGATACCTCGACTTCATCGGGCTGATCGAAAACCCCGGACCGCTTGGGCTGTGTAAGGGTATTTGCGGGACGCCACCGCGGTTAGACGCGGCAGAGGAGGCCGCCGTCAACCGCGATCGATTCGCCGGTGACGAAGCCGGCCGCAGGTGACACCAGGTAGAGCAGCGCGCCGGCGATTTCCTCGGGCTTGAGCAAACGACGATAGGGCAGGTACTTGATCAGCTTCTCGCTGAAGTCGCCCGGCTCGAGCGCGATACTGCCCTCCTCCCCCGTCCATCCGCATTCGAGCAGGTTGAGCCGGATGCCGCGCCGCGCCCATTCGAGCGCAAGCGCCCGGACCAGATTGCGCACGGCGCCCTTGGCCGCGCAGTAGAGCGTCGCGTTGGGGACGCCACGCTCGGCCAGCACCGAATTGATGTTAACGATGACGCCACCGCCGCGCTGGAGCATCACGCGGCCGGCCTCCTGAAACGCCATCCAGGCGGTCTTGAAGTTATTCTCGAAGACGCGGTCGAAGACGGAATCATCGGCGGATTCGGCCGGCCCGTAAAATGGCTCATCGAGTGCGGTGACGAGGATGTCGAGGCCGCCGAGTTTGGTCACGGCCAAGTCAACCGCGGCGCTCAAATCGGCGCGCAAGGCCGCGCGCTGGACCCGGATCAAGGCCTTGGAGCCGGTGGCTTCGATGGCCTTGGCGACTTCCTTGAGCGCCTCCTCGGTACCGGCGTCCTGCGACGCGATCATCACCTTGGCCCCGGCCTCGGCGAGCGTGAGCGCGGCGACGCGGCCGAGCGCATGCTCTGCGCCAATTACCAGCGCGACCTTGCCGTTGAGCGCAAAAACCTTGAGTCCTTCGGGGAGCGTCTTCGTGTCTGCCATTGCTATCCTTGCCGCAGGCCGCATTCGTTCAGCACCGGTGTCATCCTGAACGAAGTGAAGGATCTCGCGCGGTCCTGCGCGCGTAATTTAGTGGTTGAGGAACGCAAAACATTAGCTTCACTGAAACCTCACGAGGTTTCACGGCATTCCAGGCCGACGGTGGGCCACGAGCAGCCCAACACTCTTGACCTGATTTTTCGGACTGCTCGCGTTGCTCGATTGTCGGCAGGGACGGTCGGACGAGGGTGGCCGCCGTCCAAGATGACGGTACATGAGGATGACGGAAGGAGCCAAAGGATGATGACCGGCTGAGAATTTTTTATCGAATTCGAGACTCACCATATTAGTGCACCGATCAGTTACGTGGGGTTGCCGGGGGCGACACCGGTTGGGACGACGCCGCCGGCCAAGCCGCCGCCGTCGATTATGATGAGTTCGCCGTTGACATGATTGGAGGCGTCGGAGGCGAGGAAGATCGCGAGCGGGCCGACGTCCTCGTCCTGGCCGGGGCGTCCGATCGGGATGAACTTGCCGCCCTTGAAGAACCTCATCATGGCCTCGTTGTGCGGAAAAATGCCGGGCACGATGCAGTTGGTCTGGATGTTGTTGTCGGCATAGGTCAGCGCGAGCGAGCGCGTGAGCTGGAGCACCGCGCCCTTCGAGCAGGCATACATATAGTTATGTTTACCGCCACGCAGGCCATAGCCGGAGGCGACGTTGATAATCTTGCCGCGTTTGGCCGCGACCATATGCGGAATGACGGCGCGCGCGCAATAGAACTGGCTCGAGAGGTTGACGTCGATGCCGCGATGCCATTCGTCGTCGGTGATCTGCTCGATCGGCTTGCCGAAGGAATCCTCGCCGATGCCGGCGTTATTGACCATCACGTCAACCCGGCCGAACTCCTTGATCGCCGCCGCGACCATCGCATTGCATTGGTCGGACTTGCCGACGTCGGTCGGCACGACGAGGCATTTGCGGCCGATATTGCGGACCAGCGCCGCGGTCTCGTCGAGTTGGGCGACGGTGCGCGCGGCGGCAACGATATCGGCGCCGCAGTTGGCAAAGCGCACGGCCATCGCACGGCCAAGTCCGCGTCCGGCGCCGGTGATCAGCACGAGCTTGCCGTCGAGCTTGAAGCTATCGAGAATCATCATCTTACCCCGGACTTGCTGCGGGAGAGGTGGTTGAGGAACTCAAAACTTATGGTTTTCGGAAACTGAAACCTCACGAGGTTTC
The DNA here is from genome assembly GCA_050011435.1 of Binataceae bacterium (SeqCode). Lineage (GTDB taxonomy): Bacteria > Desulfobacterota > Binatia > Binatales > Binataceae > JADMIL01. Next base: position 110,150 of record JBEKJC010000001.1, on the reverse strand, counting down.
AGACTTCCCGTTATAAGATGCGGGCTGCGCCCTGTGAAAACTCCATCATTGATCGATGCTCGCATCGCCCGGGTAATCCGCCAAATCTTGCGGTAAGGGTCCACGATTGGCGCTCGCTATTTGGCCGCCGCAAGGCGCTGGCTCACGCGCTGGAGCACCTGGCGCATGACGTCCTCGCTCTGCGCTCCGACCAACGGATAGTCGCCGATGAAAAACGTCGGCACCCCGCTGACGCCGTTGCGGTGGGCGATCAGCGAGTTGTTCTTGAGGCGCAGCGAATAGCGATTCGACTCGAGCGCCAGATTGAGGTCGTCGCGCGAAAGGCCAACGTCGGCGGCGAGATCGGCGAGCACCGCCTGGCTGCCGATATTGCGCCCCTCGTAGAAATACGCGCGATAGACGCGCTCCTCGAAGGCCTCGCCGGCACCCGCCTCTTTGGCAAACTCGGCGGCCTCGAGTGCGAGCCGCGAATTGGTCAGGGTCTCGGGCGCCTTCATTTCGAAGCCGGCCGCCACCGCCATCGCTTTGATGCGTTCCCAAATCGCACGGCGCGTGTCCGCGTCCATCCCGTTGCGCCACTGGGCCGCGGGCATACCCTCCGCCGGCCATTCCGGATGTATCTGGAAGCCGCGCCAGTCGAGTTCGAGATCGAATTCCGGCTTGAGCTTGCGAAAAACTTCAAAGCCGATGTAACAGAAGGGGCAAATGAAATCGGAATACATCGTGATCTTAAACGGCATGGCGGCGACCTCGCTTAAAAGATATACCGGGCGTGCGCGCGCCGTCAAAAGCGCCCTCGCGCCTGAAAGAAGTTGTTGAGGAGCGCAAAACATTAGCTTCACTGAAACCTCATCGAGGTTTCAGACTTCCCGTTGGTAAAGATGCGGGCTACGCCCTGTAAAAATCTCATAATCGTTGGTGGCTTGCGTTACTCGGTTGCCGCAGGACTTAGCCGACTTCCCAGGCATCGCGAGCGGTATGCGGTATAATGACGGGGATGGACGCTGACGGCATCATTCGGCTCGACTTGCGCGGCCTCAAATGCCCACTGAACTGGGCGCACGCGAAGGTCCGGCTCGAAGCGATGAGCCGCGGCGAGACGATCGAACTGACTATCGATGACCCGCGCGGAGCCCGCGATATCCCGCGCGCGGCCGAGGCCGAGGGTTACGCAATCATGCGGATCGAGGAAGCGGATGGAGTCTGGCGATTGCGGATCGAAAAGTAGGGGCGAAAAGAAATTGTGAAACCATCATGATTGACGAGCAGCCCAACAGTCTTGACCTGACTTTTCGGACTGCTCGCGATGCTCGGGAAGCCGGCTAAGTCCTGCGGGAATGGCGGCATCGTGTGCAGAACGGTCCTCTCTTCAAGCAGATGGGAAGTCTGTAGCCTCGTGAGGTTTCAGTTTCCGAAAAAGCTATAGTTTCGCGCTCCTCAACGACCTCTTCCAAAAGGGCGTAGGGGGATCGGATGGACTCGGCGAGGCGGGCGTTTTAGGATTACGCCGCTGATAACGGGAAGCGCAGAGCAGGAGGAACCGTGAACGCTGAGCAGAAAGAAAAATTGTTGAAACTGTTCGGCCAGGAGCAGGTAGCGGTACTGATCACGCAGGGCGACCAGTGGCCGACCGGCACCATGCAGGCGTTCGCCGAGACCGCGGACCTCGACTTGCTGTTTATCATGCGCTTCAGTTCCGAGAAGTTTGAGAACCTGACCAAACATCCCAAGGTGACGGTGCTGGTGGACACGCGCGACGTCGGCAAGGTGGCGACGTTCGAGATTGCGCGGGCGTCGGTGCAGGGCGAGGCGATCGAAGTCCCGCGCGACACCTCGGAATGGGAAAAGATGAAGGCGGCGTTTCTCAAGAAGAACCCGTTCGAGGCGCCGTTTTTCAGCAACGACACGCTGCGCATGGTGCGGGTGAAACCCAAGCGCATCTCGTACGCGAACGGGATTAAAGACACGTTCTGGATCGAGCTCTGACGGATGCGCGGGTTGTATGGAACCGACCCGCTCGTCTCCAGCCTCACTTCCTCAAAGCACAATCGGACCGCGCTCGACCGCGCGTAAAAGTTCGGCGCGGATTTAGCGGCGAAGGCGGACGGGCCGCTCAGGGCCACGTCCGCAGCGGGGCAATACGGCCTGCCCGCGGGAGCGTAAGTCGCGCAAATGTATGCCCGCCAACGGAATCGCTGCCCGGGCGCCCGGGTATGCGACGCGCTTCACGGCGACACTGAAATCACGGAAGCGTGGATAGAGCGGGGCACACGACTTGCTGTCGTGATCGCACAGTAGCGTGGATAGCGGCATTTTGCCGCCGCGCGGATGGACGCAAGGTCATGGATGCACAGCTCTTGAGCAATCAGATGCCGGAATTGAAGGCATCGGTAGAGACAACTCTGCCGATGAACGAAATGTTCGAACTCGACGGCCGTCCGCGGCCCGAATGCGCGCGCGTGGTGAATTACCTGTTGTCGATGGACGCGCGGCGGCTGACCGAGCTGGGCGAGCGGGCGCACGAAATGTTTTTGCGCATGGGCGTCACCTTCAACGTCTACGGCAACGAGGACGGCAGCGAGCGGATCTTCCCGTTCGACCCGGTACCGCGAATTATCAAGGCAGAGGTGTGGGCGGGAATCGAGGCGGGGTTGATCCAGCGGGTGCGCGCGCTCAACGCCTTCATGGCGGACATTTACGGCGAAGGCGCGATTCTCAAAGACGGGGTGGTGCCGCGCGACCTGATAGTGGGGTCGGGACAATTTCGCCACGCGGCGGTGGGAATCAAGGTGCCTCATCAGGCGTTCGTGACGGTCGCGGGAATCGACCTGGTGCGCGGATCGGACGGGCGCTTCTACGTGCTCGAGGACAATGTGCGGACGCCGTCGGGCGTCTCCTACGTAATTGAGAACCGCGTGATCATGACGCGGCTGATGCCCGAGTTGATACGCGCGCTGAAGGTGCGCAGCGTCGAGCGGTACCCGGCGGATCTGCTGGCGTCATTGCGGGAACTCTCGCCGGCGAGTTCATCGGATCCGACGGTGGCGGTGCTGACGCCGGGGCCGTTCAATTCGGCGTTCTTCGAGCACGTCTTTCTTTCGCAGCAGATGGGAGTGGATCTGGTCGAGGGGCGAGACCTGGTCTGCGTCGATCACAAGTTATTCATGAAGACGGTTTACGGCCTGCGGCAAATCGACGTGCTGTACCGGCGGGTTGACGATGACTTTCTCGATCCGGTGGTGTTTCGGCCCGATTCGCTGCTGGGAGTGCCGGGGCTGACGGGGGTGCTGCGTGCGGGTAATGTCGCGGTCGCGAATGCGATCGGCACCGGGATCGCGGATGACAAGGCGGTCTTCGCGTACACGCCGCGGATGATCAAATACTACCTCAATGAGGCGCCGCTAATACCGATCGTCGAGACGCACTTGCTGCGCGACCCGGAAGTGCGCGAGCACGTGCTGCGCGACCTCGAACGCTACGTGATCAAGCCGACCGGCGCCTCGGGCGGTTACGGGGTGGTGATTGGACCCAAGGCGAGCGGGCAGGAGCTGGCCGAGACGCGCGCGCGAATCGAGCACGACCCGGCGGGGTTCATCGCGCAGCCGGTGGTTCAACTTTCGGTGCATCCGACGCTGGCCGGGAGTAGCGATGCGAGCCTGGTACCGCGCCATGTCGATCTGAGGCCGTTCGTGCTGCTGGGAGCGAGGCCGCGGGTGCTGCCGGGCGGACTGACGCGGGTGGCGCTGCGCGAAGGATCGCTCATCGTCAATTCCTCGCAAGGCGGGGGCAGCAAGGACACCTGGGTGCTCGAAAACTAGTGCTGCGGCGCATCGCAGATCACTTATATTGGGCGGCGCGCTATCTGGAGCGGGCGCAATGGCGGGCGCGGCTGGTTGACGTCAATTACAATTTGAATCTCGAGGTGCCGCCGCGCGCGGCCGATCCGTGGGAGCCGCTGCTCGGGATAACCGGCGAGCGCGAGCTGTTCGCGCAGCGCTATGCGCATGCGGACGAGGCGTCGGTGGTCGATTTTTTCACGTTCGATCGCGAGAACTCGTCGTCGATTCGCAGTTGTATCGAAGCGGCGCGGACGAATTTGAGCGCGCTGCGCAATAGCATCTCGTCGGAGATGTGGCTGCAGATGAACGAGCTATACCTGGACTCGCGGAACTGGTCGCCGGGATTGCTCGCGAGCGAGGGGTTTTCGACTTTCTTCACGGATCTGCGCAATCACTTTTACTCGATTACGGGAATTATCCGCAGCACGATGCCGCGGGATCTTTCGTACGATTTCCTTGAGATCGGGACGATGCTGGAGCGGGCGGACAACGTCGCGCGGCTGCTCGATGTGAAGTACCACTATTTGCTTCCGCAACTAGAGGATATCGGCGGACCGTCGGACGGGCGTCAATGGGCGGCAGTATTGCGCAGCGCGTCGGCGCTGGAAGCATTTCGGAAACTTTATGGCTATTCGATTCGCGTCGATCGGGTAGTGGAGATCCTGCTGTTCGATCCGAACTTTCCGCGGTCGGCGCGCTTCAGTGCGGAGCGGCTGGCGGCGGCGGTGGAACGCGTGGCCGCGCAGGGCGCCTCTCATATATCCCATCAACTGGTCTCGGACAGCCTGCTCGCGCTGCTGCGTACCAGTAGCGCCAGCCAGGCGATTAGCGAGGGGCTGCACGAATTTCTGCTCAAGGTGGAGCAGGAATGTTCGAACATCTCGGATTCGCTATACGGCGAGTATATGGCGCTTGGCTGAGGCGGCCCGGATGCGCTACCGTATAATCCATACGACGCGGTTCGAGTATGCGGAGCCGGCCTCCGACTCGCAGAACGAGTTGCGCATGCGCCCGTGGGATCGCGACGGCCAGCGCTGCCTGGCCTTCGATTTGAGCGTCAATGAGCCGGCGTCGACGGTGGAATACAGCGATTTCTTCGGCAATCGAGCACATTCGATCTCGGTGAGCGTACCGCATCGCAAGCTGGAGATTGTCGCAAAATCGATCGTCGAAGTGGAGCCGCCCGCGACACCTGCGACAACCGGCGTCACTTTGGCCGAATTTTTGCGCGGCGACGCGGTCCGCAACAATGTCTATTGTGAGTATCTCAGTCCAAGTGAGTTTATACCGTTCAGCGAACGGCTGCGAAAATTTTTCTGGATGGCGCGTCCGCAGGAACAGGAAGACATCGGAAGCTACGTGATGCGGATGGTGGAGTATGTACGCGACCAATTTGAATATGAAACCAGGTCGACGCATGTCCATTCGAGTCTGAACGACATACTCAATAGCGGCGGCGGCGTATGCCAGGATTTCGCCCATCTCACTATCGGAATTTTGCGCCTGGCGGGAGTCCCGGCGCGCTACGTTTCGGGCTATCTTGCGCCGCTGGCGGCGAGCAGCGGATTGGACGTGACGGCACAGGCGAGTCACGCGTGGCTGGAGGCGTGGCTACCCGGCCTCGGCTGGTGCGGCTACGATCCGACGCATCGATGCGCTACAGATGGACGCCATATCGTAGTTGCGATCGGACGCGACTACGCCGACGTCCCGCCATTGCGGGGGGTGTACCGCAACGGCGGCGGCGAGGCGCTGATGACGGTCGATCTTCGCGTCGAATTCACCGACAACGGTGGCACCTCCGGCGGATCTCCCGGCGGCCAGCAACAGTAACGCACGGATAAGCGGTCCGGCATTTGTCGATGCATAACGGCAGGCCGGCAGGCCGCGGCGGGCACTGCGATCGGCGCGTCGCACCGGATCGGCTAACGGCCGTTGTCGCCGATGCGCTACGATTCGTCGCGCGGGGCCGGCCGCGAGGGGAACTGCCGAGGCGGGGTGTCGTGCCGCAATAGTCACATTTCGGGAACATGAATTGTGCTTGTGCGTTCGCGGCGCGCGGGAATTCAAGCTTGCCTAGATCATCGGGCCGCGTCAGCATTCGAGGGACGGCGACGCGCCGCTGCGCTTTCACGGAGCCGCAACCGATCGCGACGGCACGAATGAGCGAACGGAAAATCGAGGAGAAGCCAGATGGCATCGAACATGGGCAGGCAAACGCCGCAAGCGGCGTTGAGCGCGGACGAATTGCGCAGGCTCAACGCCTACTGGCGCGCCTGCAATTACCTCAGCGCAGGGATGCTCTATCTGCAGGACAATCCGCTGTTGCGCGAGCCGCTGAAGCCCGAGCACATCAAGAATCGCTTACTCGGCCACTGGGGATCCGACCCCGGCCAGTCGCTAGTCTGGGTACATCTAAACCGCCTCATCAAGAATTACGATCTGGACGTGCTCTATCTGTCGGGGCCCGGCCACGGTGCGCCGGCGACGCTCGCGAACAGTTATCTCGAGGGCGTGTATTCGGAAGTCTATCCGGACCGCAGTCTCGACGCCGAGGGGATGCGGCAGTTCTTCAAGCTTTTCTCATTTCCGGGAGGCATCGGCAGCCATTGCACGCCCGAAACTCCGGGCTCGATCCACGAGGGGGGAGAACTCGGCTATAGCTTGTCGCACGCGTACGGCGCGGTCTTTGACAATCCCGCACTGATCGCAGTGGCGGTGATTGGCGACGGCGAAGCGGAAACCGGTCCGCTGGCGACATCGTGGCACTCGAACAAATTTCTCAATCCGGTGCGCGACGGTGCGGTGCTGCCGATTCTTCATCTGAACGGCTACAAAATCGCGAATCCTGCAATCCTGGCGCGTATCGCGCCCGAGGAGCTGGACAGCCTGCTCTCCGGATATGGCTATAAATCCTACGTTGTGGAGGGTGACGAACCGCGGGCGGTGCATCAGATGATGGCCGGGACGCTGGAGCGCTGCATCCTGGAGATTCGCGAGATCCAGGGAAATGCGCGCAAAGGCGGTGCGGCGGGCGCGAGCCGTCCGCGATGGCCGATGATCGTGATGCGCACGCCGAAGGGCTGGACGTGTCCGAAGGAGATCGACGGCAAGCGGCTGGAAGGCTTCTGGCGCGCGCATCAGGTGCCGATAACGGATCCTGTGACTAACCCGGCTCATCTGAAAATGGTCGAGACGTGGATGCGCAGTTATGGTCCGGAAGAGCTATTCGACGAGCGCGGGGCGCCGATGCCTGAACTGCGGGAAATGGCGCCGGCCGGCGATCGCCGCATCAGCGCGAATCCGCGCGCCAACGGTGGGCTGGTGCGCAAACCGCTCAAGCTGCCGCGGTTTCGCGATTATGCGGTGAAGGTCACGCGCCCCGGCCATTCGGAAGCGCCGAATACTTATGTATTCGGGCAATTCCTGCGCGACGTAATGCGCAAGAACATGGACAACTTCCGGGTCTTCGGGCCGGACGAGACCGCCTCCAACAAACTCGACGCGATTTACGAAGCAAGCAAGAAGACCTGGCTCGCCGAATACAAGCCCGAGGACAGCGACGGCAGCGAACTCGCGCCCGACGGGCGCGTGATGGAGATGCTCAGCGAGCATACGCTGGAGGGTTGGCTGGAGGGCTATTTGCTGACCGGACGGCACGGCCTGCTGAACACCTACGAAGCGTTCGCGCACATCATCGACTCAATGGTAAATCAGCACGCAAAATGGATCGAGAAGAGCATCACGTCGGTGCCGTGGCGAGCGCCGATATCATCGCTCAACATACTCATCAGCTCGACGGTGTGGCGGCAGGATCATAACGGCTTCACGCATCAGGATCCGGGCTTCATCGACGTAGTCACCAACAAGAGCCCGGCGGTGACGCGCATCTATCTGCCGCCGGACGCGAACTGCCTATTGAGCGTCGGTGACCATTGCTTGCGCAGCGTCAACTACGTCAACGTGATCGTGGCCGACAAACAACCGCATCCGCAGTACCTGACGATGGAAGAAGCCGTCAAACATTGCACGAAGGGGATCGGGCTGTGGGACTGGGCGTCAACGGATCAGAACGGCGAGACCGATGTAGTAATGGCATCGGCGGGGGACGTGGCGACAATCGAAGCGTTGGCGGCGACGGCGATCCTGCGCGATAAATTTCCGGCCTTGCGGATTCGCTTCGTCAACGTGGTCGATCTTTTCAGGCTGGCGCCGCAGAGCGAGCATCCGCACGGTCTTTCCGAGCGCGACTTCGACAGCCTATTCACAGTTGATAAACCGGTAATCTTTAATTTTCACGGATATCCGTGGCTGATACACAAACTCGCGTATCGGCACAGCAATCACGACAACATGCACGTGCGGGGCTACAAGGAAAAAGGCAACATCAATACACCGCTACAATTGGCGATTAATAATCAGGCCGATCGCTTCAACCTGGCAATCGATGTAATCGACCGCGTACCGAAGCTGCAATCGTCGGGAGCGCACATAAAGGAATGGCTCAAGGACGAGATTTGCGGGCATCTCGAATACGCGCAGGAGAATGGAATCGATCGGCCCGAGATCACCAATTGGCGGTGGCCGTACTAGAACCGGAATACGATATCGACACGATATCGACGCGAACAGGTTTCACTTATGAATATCAGTCCACTTGCGGGCAAGCTCGCCGATCCGAAAACGCTGGTGAACGTGCCGCGCCTGATAACCGCATATTACAGCGAGCGGCCGGACGCGTCGATCGCAGCACAGCGAGTGGCGTTCGGCACCTCGGGCCATCGCGGCTGCGCCTTCGACAGCGCCTTCAACGAATACCACATCATCGCCATCACGCAGGCGATCTGCATCTATCGCAAGAGCCAGGGTATCGATGGGCCGCTGTTTCTCGGCATCGATACGCACGCGCTTTCCGAGCCGGCGTTTGCCAGCGCGATGGAGGTTCTGGCCGGGAACCGTGTCGAGGTCATGATCGATCGGAATCGCGGTTATACGCCGACGCCGGCGGTGTCGCACGCAATCCTCACGTACAATCGCGGTCGAAAATCGAAACTAGCCGACGGCATCGTGATAACGCCGTCACACAATCCACCGGCCGACGGCGGTTTGAAATACAACCCCCCGCACGGCGGACCCGCCGATAGCAAGGCCACAAAATGGATCGAGGAGCAGGCCAATATACTTATGGCCGCGGACCTGTTGGGCGTACCGCGAGTGCCAATGACCAGGGCGCTCGCTGCGCCGACGACTCATCGATACGACTTCATTGATAATTACGTCGCCGATTTGGGCAAGGTCGTCGATATGGAGGCGATTCGCAGTGCGGGCGTGAGAATCGGCGTGGATCCGCTGGGCGGGGCGGGGGTGCATTACTGGGGTCCGATCATCGATCGTTACGGGATCGCCGCGACGGTGGTGAACGACAGCGTGGACCCGACCTTTCGCTTCATGCGCGTCGATTGGGACGGCAAGATTCGGATGGATTGTTCTTCTCCCTACGCGATGGCCGGACTTGTGAGCATGCGCGATCGCTTCGACGTAGCGTTTGCCAACGACACCGACAACGACCGGCACGGAATAGTCACTCGCACGGCGGGATTGCTCAATCCAAATCACTATTTGGCAGTAGCGATAGCATATTTGTTCGAGAACCGTAAAAGCTGGCCGAGAGACGCGGCAGTGGGCAAGACCGTCGTCAGCAGCAGCATGATCGATCGCGTGACGGCAAAGCTGGGACGGCGATTGGTCGAGGTGCCGGTGGGCTTCAAGTGGTTCGTCGATGGACTGAGCGATGGTTCGCTAGGCTTTGGCGGCGAAGAAAGCGCGGGCGCATCGTTCCTGCGGATGGACGGCAGCGTGTGGACGACCGATAAGGACGGAATCATCCTGGGGCTGCTGGCCGCGGAGATGACCGCGAAAACGGGCAGCGACCCGGGGGAACTATACACCGCGCTGATGCGCGAGTTTGGCACGCCGGTATATGAACGTATCGATGCGCCGGCGACTCCACGGCAGAAAGCGATCCTCGCGAAGTTGGCGCCCGAACAGGTGGAGGCTGATGAACTCGCGGGAGAGAAAATTATCGCGAAGTTGACTACCGCACCCGGCAACGGAGCGGCGATTGGCGGACTCAAGGTTGTGACCAAGAGCGGGTGGTTCGCCGCGCGGCCATCGGGGACCGAAGAGGTTTACAAGATTTACGCGGAGAGTTTTCGGGACATCGAGCATTTGCGGGTGATTCAGCATGAAGCCCAGGCGCTGATTAACTGCGTATTCGAGCGCAATGCGAAGGGCGCAAGTGAGTAGGACACTGCGCCTGCTTGGGATGAGGCTATGATCAATATGGTCAATGTTCGACGGCAAAGGACCATGAGTAGTCGCGGCCCCCGGCGACTATCGACACCGAGTAGGTACCGCGCGTGAGCGGAGCGCGCGGCATGATGACGATCGCGCCGAAGTTGATCAGTTGATAGCGGATCATCTTCTGTGTTCCCGGATCCGGATTGCGATAGGAATTGCCGTCGAACGCGCAGGCTTCGAGCGTGGCGGACGCGGGCGCCGTACGCTTGAAAGAGACACTGGTGAAGCCGGGATTAACCATCGAACCGAGCTGAAGAGTAATTGGGTATCCGGCCGGTAGTGAGTAGCCGGAGCAACTCGCGAGAGGATCGGGCCATTCTCCATCGAACGAATTCATCTCAATCGAGGCGCCGTTGGGCGGGTACTCGATCGGCGTCGCGAAAGGCGCCGGCGCGGACAATATGGGGTCGACGTCGCTGTTGAGATTGAGCGCGGCGATACACATTGCGCCCTCGCAATAGTAGCTATAGCCGACGCTGTGCAGATGCGGATTGAGGATGGGTAGCCGATGGAAGGGCGACTGCATCCAATTGTCGAGCGCCCATGAGGGCGACGCGGTGCCACGCGGATTCCACATCTCGTCGACATCGCCGGCGCGGCCCGCAGCCGCTCCCGCGACGCTGTACCAGGGTTTTGACGAATCTTCGAAGTGCATCTCGGGACCGAGGTTCTCACGGGCGGCGAGACGCGCGCCGAAGTTCTTTACGATATAGCGCGAGTGCAGATAATCGCCGCGACTGAGGTTCGAATTAGCGGTCACCGGAGGGACGCCTGCGCTTTGGCGATACCGATTTAGCGGGTCGAGCCACAGGCGATCCGCGAGGGGGATAGAATCGTGGACGGCGGTAACGGGCGATGCAGTCGGCGCGGGCAGTGGAGGTATAGCGGGAGCCTCGGGTCGAGCGGTCGCACCGGCAGCGGGGCCGGCGGCGGATGAGCCTGCAACGCGCGGCGAAATTCCGTTGGTCGAGCTAGATGGCGGGGGCGAGATTTCGGCGGCCTGCTGGAGGCGGTTGAAATTAACCATATGCAGGGTAACCGCAAAGCCGGCGGCGAAAATGAGCACGAGCGCGACGATTGCGGGGATGGCGCGCGGACCCGAACGCCGCGCGGGGGCGCTCGCGGCAAAGCGAAAGATCGCGGCGCCGAAGCGAAGCTCATCGCCGTCCTTGAGGTCAACCGGTTTCGATATGCGGCTGCCGTTGACGTAAGTTCCGTTGGTCGCGCCGAGGTCGGTCAGCCGCACGCGATTATGGTGGCGTGCGATGGTCGCGTGACGGCGCGATACGGTGGGATCGCCAACGACGAGATCGTTGCCGGGCGCACTGCCGATGGCGACCTCGTCGCCCGCGATCTCGAAGGCCGCGGACGAGGCCCCGGCCGGAACGAGGCGAGGGTTACCGCGCGTGGCCATCGGGGTACGGGCACATTCGGAGGGCGATTGCGATCATGCGCGAGCCTTTAATCTGACGCACGCCTTCGGGTGGGCAATAGAGCAGCATCACTGGATTGTCGAATATCCTCATAGGGCGGCGCATCAGTTCGGGGGCGAGGTGGGATAGCGCGTCGCCGAAATTGGCATTTTCACGGTTGCTTGACACCCTGCTAAATCTCTTGAGCGGGAGTTTAACGCAACGATGGCGCAATCCAAGCTTTGCCTGCGGCAATGTCGACGGCTGCGGGATTATGCCGACAAGGTCCGCAGCGCGCGCATCACGGATATAATACCATTGGGTGAGAAGAGCGGAGGCGCGCAACCAGCGCTGGTCGAAGTGGAATTCATGGAGGGCGAGGAGGGGCAGTGAAGGAGTCCGGCACCGAGGTGAATCGCGGCGGCATTGCGACCGCGGAGTTGGAACGGCTGATCACGCTGCGCCATCAGGATCCCCATTCGATTCTCGGGGCGCATCCAGGCGCGGAAGGTGTCACGATTCGGGCGTTTCGGCCGGATGCAAAGCAGGTCTCGGTAATCGCCGGCGATGCACATTCGTGGCGCATGGCGCGCATCGATCCGCGCGGCCTGTTCGAAGTGCTAATCAAGGATCGCGCCGAAGTCTTCCCGTATCAACTGCGCGTGCATTACTCAGACAGCGAGATCGTGACGTTTCGCGACCCTTACGCGTTTTTGCCGACGATCGGGAGCCTCGACCTGCATTTGTGGAACGAAGGGCGGCACGAACGGATTTACGAAAAACTCGGGGCACACGCGCGTGAGATCGACGATGCCGCGGGCTTCGCCTTTGCGGTCTGGGCTCCAAACGCGCGCGGCGTCAGCGTGGTGGGCGATTTCAACGGTTGGGACGGGCGCATCCACTTGATGCGATCGCTCGGTCCGTCGGGAATCTGGGAGCTGTTTATACCGGGAATTGGAGTCGGCGCGCGTTACAAGTTTGAGATCCGGACGCGGGACGGCGACCTGCTGCTGAAGGCCGATCCTTTTGCGGCGGCGGCGGAGGCGCCACCGGCGACCGCTTCGGTGACATATCAATCGGACTTTGTTTTCGGCGACGGCGAGTGGATGGAGGCGCGGGGGCGGCGCGATGCGGCGCGATCGCCGCTATCGATTTACGAGGTGCATCTGGGGTCGTGGCGGCGAGTGCCCGAAGAGCAAAACCGAACGCTTACCTATCGCGAATTGGCGCCGATGCTGGCCGACTACGTCACCGAGATGGGCTTCACGGATGTCCAGTTGATGCCCGTGATGGAGCATCCGTTTACCGGTTCGTGGGGTTACCAGGTGACTGGCTATTTTGCGCCGACCGCGCGCTACGGCAGTCCCGACGATTTTCGCTATCTGATTGACTATCTGCACCGGCGCGGAATCGGCGTGATCCTGGATTGGGTACCGGCGCATTTCCCGACCGATGCGTTTGCGCTCGGCCGCTTCGACGGCACCGCGCTGTATGAACATCTGGACGCGCGCAAAGGCCATCATCCCGAGTGGGATACCTACATTTTCAACTATGGCCGCGATGAAGTGCGCAACTTCCTGGTCGCCAGCGCGCTGTGGTGGCTTGGCGAATATCATGCGGACGGACTGCGCGTGGACGCGGTGGCCTCGATGCTCTACCTCGATTACGGGCGCAACGAGGGCGAATGGATTCCGAATCAGTATGGCGGTCGCGAAAATATCGAGGCGGTCGATTTCATCAAGGCGCTCAACACCGCGGCATATGCGCGCAATCCGGGAATCATGATGATCGCCGAAGAATCGACCGCATGGCCCGCGGTCAGCCGTCCGATCTACCTGGGCGGCCTGGGCTTCGGCTTCAAATGGGACATGGGCTGGATGCACGACACGCTCGAGTATTTTTCGAAGGATCCGATATACCGCCGCTATCACCATCGCGACGTGACGTTCGGTTTTCTATACGCCTGGAGCGAGCACTTCATCCTGCCGCTGTCGCATGACGAGGTCGTGCATCGGAAAGGATCGCTGCTCTCGAAGATGCCGGGCGATCGCGGGCAGCAGTTCGCCAATCTGCGCGCGCTCTATGGCTATATGTGGGCGCGTCCGGGAAAGAAGATGATCTTCATGGGCGGCGAATTCGGCCAATGGCGCGAGTGGGACCACGACGAGAGCCTGGACTGGAACCTGCTTGAATACGACGACCATCGCGGACTGCAGGCGCTGATGCGCGACTTGAACCGCATCTATCGGGAAGAGCCGGCGCTATGGGAAGCGGATGGCGACCCGAGCGGGTTTCGCTTTATCGACGCCGACAATGTGGACGACAATGTGGTCGCGTTTATGCGCATCGCGCCGCAGCGCGGCCGCCGGATAATCTGCGTCTGCAATTTCTCGCCGGTAGTGCGTAATGGATATCGCGTGGGGGTTCCGGCCGCCGGACTTTATCGCGAGATTCTCAATACCGATTCCAATAGCTATGGCGGCGGCAATGTCGGCAATGCCGGCGCGGTGATGGCCGAGCATACCGCCCATCACGGCCTCGAGTTTTCATTGTCGCTGATACTTCCGCCGCTAGCGATAATCTGGTTGGAAGTCCCGCAATTCTGAAATACGCTGGGCCTTCAGATGGTCGAACCGCGCGCTACCTATCGCGTCCAACTGCATTCCGGCTTCACCTTCGATGACGCGGCGAATCTGGCCGAATACTTCGCCGAACTCGGCATCAGCCATCTCTACTGCTCACCGTATCTGCAGGCCACTCCGGGCAGCACCCACGGCTACGACGTCGTCGATCATCGCCGCATCAACGAAGATCTGGGCGGTGCGGCGGGACATGCGCGGATGCATTCGGCACTGCGCGAACACGGGTTAGGGCAGGTGCTCGACCTGGTGCCGAATCACATGGCGATCGTCAGCCCGTATAATCCCTGGTGGTGGGACGTACTCGAGAACGGGCCGGCCAGTAACTATGCGTCGTACTTCGACGTCGACTGGGAGACGCCGGAAAAGCGGCTGCGCAACTCGGTGCTGATCCCGATGCTCGGCGACCAATACGGCGTCGTGCTGGAATCCGGCGAGATCGTGCTCGAGCGCGACGGCGCCGCGCTCACCTTTCGCTATCATGAACATCGGTTCCCGGTCGCTCCACGATCCCTGGACACGATTTTGTCCGCCGCCGCCGAGCGTTGCGGTTCCGACGAGCTGGCGTTCCTCGCCGACGCGTTCGGGCGTTTGCCATTGCCGACCGCGACCGGCCTGGAGACGGCTCGCCGACGCCATCGGGACAAGGATGTGCTGCGTACCTTCCTGACGCGGCTGATCCGCGAGCATCGCGAAGTCGGTCCCGCGATCGACGCGGTCATCGAGGAGATCAATCAGCGACGCGACGCCCTGCACCTCCTGCTCGAACGGCAAAATTACCGGCTCGCATACTGGCGTGCGGCCGCGCACGATCTGGGCTATCGGAGATTCTTCGATATCAACACGCTCGTCGGCCTGCGCATGGAAGACGAGCACGTCTTTGCCGACACCCATTTCCTGGTGCTGCGATGGCTGGTGGACGGCACGCTGGACGGCGTCCGCGTCGATCATATAGACGGGCTGCGCGATCCCGAGCAGTACCTGCGGCGGCTGCATCAGGCACAGCCGGCGGCGTGGGTAGTGGTCGAGAAAATTCTCGAACCTGGAGAGTCGCTGCGCGAGTCCTGGCCGATCGCCGGGAGCACGGGCTACGACTTCATGAATAGCGTCGGGGGGCTGCTGATCGATCCGGCGGGAGAGCGGCCGCTCACGCGCTTTTACACCGAGTTCACCGGTGAACCGGCTGACTTCGCCCGCATCGCCCTGGCCAAGAAAGATTTCGTGATGCGCGAAATCTTGGGCAGCGACCTCAATCGCCTGACCGCGCTTTTTGTGGAAGTCTGCGAGCTTCATCCGCGCCATCGCGACTACACGCGCCACGAATTGCACGAAGCGCTATGCGCGGCCGTCGCGCACTTGCCGGTCTATCGCACCTACCTGCGCGAAGCCGGCGATGCTGCGGGCGCAGCCGAGGACGCAGCGATACACCCCGACGATCAACGCCATATCGATGCGGCGATTGAAGGGGCCAAAGCCGATCGCCCCGATATCGATCAGCGCCTGTTCGATTTCCTGCGCGAGCTTCTGCTGTTGCACCATCGCGGTCCGCTCGAGGTGGAACTCGCGATGCGCTTTCAGCAGCTCACCGGTCCGGTGATGGCGAAGGCGATCGAGGACACCGCCTTTTACTGCTTCAACCGCTTCGCCGCGCTCAACGAAGTCGGCGGCGATCCGGCACGCTTCGGTGTTGCGGCCGTTCAGTTTCATCGCGAATGCGAAAACGCACAAGCACGCTGGCCGCGGCGCATGCTGACGACCTCCACGCACGACACCAAGCGCAGCGACGACCTGCGCGCGCGAATGAGCCTGCTGTCGGAAATTCCGGATCGCTGGATCGCGGCGGTGCGCGGATGGTCCGAAATGAATCGGCCGTGGTGGCGCGGCGGACTTTCCGATCGCAACCTCGAGTATCTCTTTTACCAGACTCTCGCCGGAGCGTGGCCGATCGAACGCGATCGAATTCTGGACTACATGCGCAAGGCGGCGCGGGAAGCGAAGCTGCATACCTCGTGGACCGCGCCCGATGAGGAATACGAACGATCGCTCGCGGGATTCATCGAAGGCGCACTCGACAATGGGGAATTCATGGCGGATCTGACGGCGTTCGTGGCACCGCTGGTCTGGCCGGGACGGGTTAACGCGCTCGCGCAGACGCTGATCAAGCTGACGGCGCCCGGCGTCCCCGATTTTTACCAAGGCGGCGAACTCTGGAGCATTACGCTGGTCGATCCCGACAATCGGCGGCCGGTCGATTACGCGTTGCGGCGCCGCCTGCTCGCGGAAATTCGCTGTGCGACCGTCGAGCAGGTGATCGCGCGCGCCGACGAAGGGCTGCCGAAGCTCTGGCTCCTGCGGCAGGCGCTCGCTTTGCGGCAGCGGCGGCCGCAACTCTTCGGCCGCGAGGGCGACTACAAACCGCTGCGCGCGCGCGGCACCCGCGCCGCTCACGCGATCGCGTTCAGCCGTGGCGATGGCGCGATCGCGATCGCTCCGCGCTTGCCGCTGACGCTCGGCGGCGATTGGGCCGAGACCGCGATTGCCCTGCCGCGCGGGCGCTGGCACAACGAATTGACCGGCGACGCCGTCGACGGCGGTGAGACGCTCCTGGCAAACCTGCTCGCACGATTTCCGGTCTGCCTGCTTTCGCGCGAAGAGCGTGCTGCATGATTCTGCGCGTGTGGGCGCCGGCAGCGCGCGCTGTTCAACTCGAGATTGCCGGCGATCGCATCGCGATGACGCGCGCCGACAACGGCTGGTGGACGATCGCGACTGCGCGCGCGACGCCCGGCGCGGATTACGCTTTTGTGGCTGACGGCGCGGACCCTCCGCTACCGGATCCGCGATCGCAGTCGCAGCCATACGGCGTACACGGCCGTTCGCGCATCGTCGATCATGCGGCCTTCAATTGGACCGACGCGAACTGGAACTCACCCGCGCTCGAATCGGCAATCATCTACGAACTTCACGTCGGCACCTTCACGACCGCCGGGACTTTCGATGCCGCGATCGAGCGACTCGCCCATCTGACCGACCTTGGCGTGACGCACGTTCAGTTGATGCCGGTGGCCGAATTCTCGGGCGATCGCGGATGGGGCTACGATGCCGTCGAGATCTTTGCGCCGCATCGCGGGTATGGCGGTCCGGACGGTTTGAAACGGCTGGTCGATGGGTGCCACGCGCGCGGCCTCGCGGTGCTGATCGACGTGGTTTACAACCACCTCGGCCCGTCGGGAAATTATTTACCGCGCTTCGGTCCGTACCTGACTCATCGCTACGCGACGCCGTGGGGCGACGCCATCAACTTCGACGATCGCGGCAGCGACGAAGTGCGGCGGCTGTTCTGCGACAACGCTCTCATGTGGATGCGCGATTATCATTGCGACGGAGTGCGCCTCGACGCGGTGCATGCGATGGTTGACACCTCGGCGACCCACATCCTCGAACAGCTCGCGGACGAAGTCGGCAGCCTCGGGCGGGAACTCGGGCGGCAACTCGTTTTGATCGCGGAAAGCGATCTGAACGATCCCAGAATAGTAAGACCGACCGACCTCGGCGGCTACGGCATCAACGCGCAGTGGAGCGACGATTTCCATCACGCGCTGCACACCGTTCTGACCGGCGAGCGCACTGGCTATTACGCGGACTTCGGATCGCTCGCCGATCTCGCCAAGGCGCTGCGGCGGGCGTGGGTTTACGATGGCCGCTACTCGACATTTCGCGGCCGGCGGCATGGGCGCGCGCCGACCGGTCTATCGGGACACAAGTTCCTCGGCTACGCGCAGACCCACGACCAGGTTGGCAATCGCGCGACGGGCGACCGCAGCGCGCATCTGATGAACGCCGGGCGACTCAAGATTGCCGCCGCGCTGATACTCACTTCGCCGTTTGTGCCGATGCTTTTTCACGGCGAGGAATGGGCGGCGTCGACGCCGTTTCTCTATTTCACCGGACATCAAGAGCCGGAACTGGCGCGCGCGGTCAGCGAGGGGCGCAAGCGCGAATTCGCGGCTTTCGGCTGGGATCCCGCTAAAATTCCCGACCCGCAGGCGCGCGAGACCTTTATGCGGTCGAAGCTCGAATGGACCGAACTCGAGCGCGAGCCGCACCGCGCGATCTTCGCATGGCATCGCGATCTCATTCGCTTGCGCGGGCAGATGCCGGAATTGCGCGATGGCCGCATGGACCTGGTAAACGTCGCGTTCGACGAGGACGCGCGCTGGCTGACGATCGCGCGCGGACGGGTGACGGTCGCCTGCAATCTCGCATCGGCGACGCAATCGATTCCGCTCGCGTCGAGCGCGCCGCGCCGTATTGCGATGACGTCCGACGCCGGCATCGCGATCGATTCTGCCGCGATCGAGTTGCCGCCCGACTCAGTCGTTATCCTCGTGGATTCCGCATAGCCGATTTCACTTTCCGCTGTAGACCGCGCCGCGCCTGCCGCATTAGAGTCTGCTCTTTCGAGGGAAGCGTCTTATGAGAGCACTCGCACAGATCTCGGTTGATTCCCCGCAAGCCGAACTAATCGACTACAAATCGATCGCCCTGCTTTCCGCCGCGCATCTGACCGACGATCTCAATCAAGGCGTCGTACCTGCGATGCTGCCGTTTTTCATCGCGGCCAATCACCTCACCTACGCCGCGGCCGCGGGTTTGATCCTGGCGCAGACGCTTTCTTCGTCTGTGGTCCAACCGCTGTTCGGTCTGCTCGCCGACCGGCGCCCATCGCCGTGGCTGATTCCGGTGGGTCTGAGTTTCGCCGGCATTGGCGTCGCGCTCGCGGGAATGGCGCCGAGCTATGGCCTGATCTTCGCGGCGATCGCGCTGAGCGGGCTGGGTATCTCCGCGTTTCATCCGGAGGCCGCGCGCCGCGTCAGATATTTGAGCGGCTCGCGACAAGCGACCACGATGAGTCTCTTTACGGTCGGCGGGATGGCTGGGTTTGCGCTTGGCCCGCTGCTGATCACGCCAATCGTGATTGCCTTCGGTGTTCGCGGCGCGATTGTGCTCGCTCTGCCGGTTTTGATTATGGCAGTCGCGCTAACCCACCAGTTACCCCGCCTCGCTGCCGCACATGCTTCCCTGTTGGTGGGAGCCCGCGCGCACGCTCAGATTGATAGTGCGGAACAGTGGAACGATTTCATTCTGCTGACGGTCGTGGTGGTGCTCCGCTCGATGGTTTTCTTCGGACTCAATACCTTCATCCCGCTCTACTGGTCCCACGTCCTGGGTGGAACCAGGACCGGCGGCGGTCTCGCTCTAACTACGCTGTTGGTCGCGGTGACCGTGGGTACGTTAATCGGCGGGCGGCTGGCCGATCGTTACGGACGCAAAATCGTTATCGTAGTATCGCTTGGAGCGCTGGCGCCGCTAATGCTCACGTTCCTGAGTGTTCACGGCTTGACGGCCGCCGGCATTCTCCTCGTCCCCGTAGGTATCGCGCTGGCGGCCGCCACCAGCGTAGTGGTAGTTATGGCTCAGGAATATCTGCCGAATCGAGTGGGACTGGCCGCCGGCGTGACGCTTGGCCTTTCAATGACGATTGGTGGACTGATGATGCCGCTGTTTGGTTCGATCGCCGATCATTATGGACTGGGTATGACGATGTTTTTGCTGTCGTTGGTGCCCGTGTTGGGTTGCGCCGTAAGCCTGGCCTTGCACGAGCCTGGGATGATCGCCGCCGAATCTGATTAGTTCGAATCCGGCGGGTTCGTGCGCTGGACATGCAGCGGGTTGCTTCTGAGTTTTCGGCCCGGACGATCGCATACTCACTCGGTACAATTTTACCAACTGAAATAAACCGGATTGGAAGGCGCTTATGGAAAGCAAATTCGACCGCGCTGCCGAGGATCTCGGCAATGTCGTCGCGCTCGAGCATGTCAACGTCACGGTCCCCGATCAGCAGGTCGCGACAGTGTTCTACGTCACCGGCCTCGGCTTGACGCGCGATCCCTTCCTGATGACCGGCACCCAGAACATGTGGATCAACGTGGGCCGCTGTCAGTTCCACCTCCCGGGCAACAAGGCGCAGGTGCTGCGCGGCCACGTCGGCGTCGTGATGCCGGATCGGGAAGCGCTCGTGCGGCGCCTGACCAAGGTGCGCAAGTATCTCGGAGACACCCGCTTCGCCTTCGAGGAGCACGAGGGCTTTGTCGACACGACCTGCCCCTGGGGCAACCGCATCCGCTGCTACGAGCCGAGCCAACGCTTCGGCCCGATCACGCTGGGAATTCCCTACGTGGAGTTCGACGTACCCGCCGGAACCGCCGATGGCATCGTCCGCTTCTATCGGGAGATCATCGCGACGCCCGCGGAGGTCGTTGAAGACGATCGAGGACGGCACGCCCGCGTGTCGGTCGGCGTCGGACAGCACCTGCTGTTCCGCGAGACCGATCGTCCGCTGCCGCCCTACGATGGCCATCACGTCCAGGTCTATGTTGCGGACTTTTCCGGTCCGTATCGCAAGTTGCTGAAGCGCGGCCTGATTTTCGAAGAGAGCGACCAGCATCAATACCGCTTCAAGGACCTGGTCGACCCCGAGACCGGCAAGGTGTTGTACACAATCGAGCACGAAGTGCGCAGCATGAAACATCCGATCTATCTGCGGCCGCTGGTAAATCGCAATCCGTCGCAGAGCAATATCGACTACGCGCCCGGCTACGACGGATGGAACTGGGGGATGCCGCACGCCGATTAGTCAGCCGTGCAATTCTGCTCGAAGCGCCAGACTGGTCCGGCAAACAACGTTTCATTGCCGAGGCCTGCCCACGAGGCGGCCTCGATTGACATCGCGACAGCCTTTGCCGATATGCTCATCTGGAGCTACACCGTGGCTCGTCTTACGAATTAAATCATCGAACTCGGGGAAAAACGCAATGCGAAACCTGACCGAAGCTCACAACCGAGTGAAAGATTTTGACTGGGAACCCTCCTACGTTGAAAAGCCCAATTGGTACCCGACGAAATATAAGATACCCGCCAAGACCAAAGATCCGTTCCGTCACCTCGTGCGCGATTACTTATCGATGGAAGAGGAAAAGGATAATCGCCAGTACGGCTCGATGGAGGACGCGCTCGCACGCGGACAGGCTTCGTCCAGGGCTGAGCCTCGCTGGATGGAAATCATGAAGGCGGTGCTGCCGATCCTCAATTTCGGTGAGTATGCCGCGATGAAATCCACTGGGCAGCTCATCGAAACTATCGCCAATGCGGAACTCCGCCAGGGTTATCTGGCGCAAATGCTCGACGAGGTGCGGCACACCCATCAGGAAGCTTACCTGGCGCGCTACTTCGCCAAACACGCCGCCGACCCGGAAGGCTTCGCGCAGGGCTTCAAGCTGCGCGGCACCAATCTGTTCAATCGCGCCGGCCGCGCCGCCTTCGAAGCCTTTTTCATGGGCGATCCGATTGAAGGCGCCCTCAACCTGCAAGTCGTCGCCGAGACTGCATATACCAATCCGATCTTCGTCGCGCTGACCGAAATCGCCGCTTCAAATGGCGACCAGGTAACTCCCTCGGTTTTTCTGAGTATTCAGTCCGACGAGTCGCGGCACATGGCTAATGGCTATTCGACACTGGCCGCAGTGGTTTCGAATCCCGACAATCTGCCCGCACTCCAGCTTGATTTCGACCGCGCCTTCTGGCGCCAGCACGCCTTCATCGATCCATTCGTTGCGGCGGTCTGGGATTATTTTCAAACCAACCGCACCACCTGTTACCACGAGAAATGGCGGGAATGGATCGATGTGGATTGGATCGGTTCGTATATCGAACGCCTGGCGCCGTTCGGGCTCAAGGTTCCGAGCGGTTATGCGGCGGCGCGCGAACGTGTTCCGTGGCTGGGTCATACCGCTGCGATGGTCGCATTTGGCGCCTGGCCGCTCCAGTTCTGGCGGTTCGATCCGATGACGGCCAAGGATATGGACTGGTTCGAGCGCAAATATCCCGGCTGGCATGGCTATTACGGAAAGTTCTGGGACGAATACCAGCGCCGATGCGATCCGCGCAATGGTGAGTTGTCGCTTTCCTTGTTCGCGAACCTGCCGCCGCTCTGCCGGGTGTGCCAGATGCCGTGCGTATTCCCGCGCATCGACATCTCAACCTGCCGGATTAAAGAGTTCGCCGGAAAGCGCCATGCGTTTTGCTCGGCCTCCTGTGAATTGTTCTTCGATCAGGAGCCGCAGAGGTATCTCGGCTATACCTCCTTTTACGAACTGTTCGACGGCTACGACCTCGCGGATTTCATCGTCGAAAACGGATTACTCAGAGCCGACGGCAAGACCCTGATCGCGCAACCGTGGCTCAACGAGGAGCGGATGTGGACGATCGATGACATCCGAGCCGCGCGTTATGAGATTCGCGATCCGTTGAGGAATCAGTAATGAATGAGATTGCTCAGACCCCCCGCGATTTTAACTATATAAAGCCGCGCAAGCGCCGGCTTTCCGAATATGAGGCGGTCAGTTGCTATACGCAGCCCGACCCCAACGTTTTCGATCGTCAGGGCTGGTACCTGCTGTCCGCCGAGGGGCGCGCAGCCTGGCGCCCCGAATCGACCCGCCTGCAGCACCCGCACTGGTTTGATTTCCGCGACCCATCCGGGCTGTGGCAGCGTTACTACGTGAAGCTGCAGGCCGAGCAGGAGCGATCGATCGAACGGAACGTCGAAGACGCCGGCATCGCGGGCATCTTGAGTGAGTTCCATCCGGTGTGGCTCAACGAAATCATCGGCATCCACTACCGGGTATGGTCATTCTTCGAGTATGGGCTTTTCCGCGCCTTTTCACGTGCGCAACGCGAAGCACTTTCCGATACGCTCGGTAACGCGCTTTGTTTCGAGGCCGTCGATCGCATCAGGCACGCGCAATCGACCGTGCTCTACCTGATGGAACTCGAAGCGCGGGTCGAAGGTTTCAAGGATCATGCGAGCAAGGATCATTGGCTCGGCGATCCGGTTTACCAGCCGCTGCGCCGGTTGGTTGAAACGCTGATGGCGACCGATGACTGGGCCGAGATCGCTTTCGCCGTAAATCTGGTTATCGATCCGATCGCGACCGAGGTTGGAGTCAGCCGCCTGATCCGCCATCACGGGCCGGCTCATGGCGACCCGACTACACCGATGATCATACTCACAACCGAGCGCGATCGGCGGCGCAATCAGGCCTGGACGGAGGAACTGGTGCGGATGACGACGGCGCCGGACCTGCCCGCGGCCGAGAATAATCGAATGGTCATTCGGAGTTGGATTGAGCGTTGGACTCCACTGGCGAGCGCCGCGGCCATAGCCTTCGCCCCCGTCTATAATCGCGTGCCTTCCCGCTCCCGGTCGATCGATGAAGACCTTGCCGTCGCATGCGGCACGCAAGCGAAAATTTTGGACGACCTCGGCATTGGCCGTAATGGTAATGGGTGAATTCGATGGGCGCTCAAGATCCCAAGGCCAAAGGCCGATCCGTCCTCGTAGTGCTCATGAAAGGTGACGAGGCGGATGCGACGATCAGCGTGATTCGCCGCGATCAGCCGGACGCGAAGATCGAGGACCACGGTACGTTTTGGCAAATCGGCGCGCAGGATGAACTCGTCGTCGATCTCGCGCGCGTCGGAGAAGAATTGGGACGCGAGATCGATCTCGGTCAGTGGCTGACCATAATGACGACTTATGTCGGTCGGGTGGACATCGAAGAGAACGTGTTTCGAATCACCTCTCAGATGCTGGAACTCGAACCGTCAACCATCTGAGTCGCAGCCACGTGGCCGTTAAGACGTTCAAGGCTCGGCTCGAGCCCAGCGGCCGGGAATTTTCTCTCGATGCGGACGATTCCGTCCTCAATTGCGCCCTGCGCCAGCGCATCCTGCTTCAGTACGGATGCCGCAACGGGCGCTGCTCCAGTTGCAAATATTTCTTGATTGACGGCGAGGTCGATTTCGGCAAGACCTCACCCTACTGCCTGACCGACAATGAAAAGGACGAAGGATGGGCGCTGCTATGCCAGGCGCGAGCGTTGTCCGATCTTGTAATCCGCGATCAGGACAGTTCGAATCGGGACGACGCCGCTATCATCACTCCTCAAGATCACATCGCGAAGCTCGCGTCGGTCGATCGGTTGAACGAATCGTTATGGCGACTCCAGCTTGAATTGACTACTCCAATCACGTTCTATCCGGGTCAATATATCGAGGTTGAAGCACCGGGACAGCCGGGACATTGGCGCTGCTATTCAATAGCCAGTTCACCGGGCAGCCCGGATCGTATCGAACTCATCGTGAAGCGTATCCCCGGCGGAGGATTCTCAGATCAAATCGACCGGCTCGTCCGTGGTTTCGAACTGGCTATACGCGGACCCTATGGTATGAGCTATCTGCGCGCAGCCGATCGGCCGGTTCTGCTTGTCGCTACCGGCTCCGGTATCGCTCCACTGCTGTCGATGCTGCGCTGCTGCGCGGCCCAAAATGTCGATCGTTCCTTCCAACTCTATTACGGAGCGCGGCGGCAAAGCGATTTGATTTTCCTGGATGAGATACATCAGCTTGAGTTACTACTGCCGCGGCTTTCCTTTAAACCGACCTTGTCCGCACTCGATGCCGGCGACGAATGGCCCGGCGCCGTCGGCCGGGTGACCCAAGTCCTGCAGCGCGAGATTCCCGACGCCAGCCCATACGACGCCTACATCTGCGGTCAGCCCGAAATGTGCGAATCGGTTTCGACCCTGCTCCTGGCCAAGGGAATTCCCGAGAACCGCATTTTCCGCGACGACTTCTTTGCCGCCGCCTGAAGCGCGATCTTGCGGCTGGCCGAACGGGGATGCGCGAGTCCCCGACTGCTGCTATTACTCCAATCGCATCCGGCGCCCTTGATGATCGAATGGTTTGAAAATAGCCGGGTGAAGTATTTCGTTAGTCGGGAGCAGGTATGGCGAACGCGGTGAAGATGGGCCATGCGCCGAACTGGCGCGAGCAATTGGGATCGAAACTGGTGACGCCGGAGACGGCGGTCGGCCATATCAAGTCGGGTGACCGGATCACGCTGTCGATTGCGCAGGCGACGCCGTTCGTGCTGTGCGCCGCATTGGCGGGGCGCCTGATGGAACTCGAGAACGTCGTGGTCAACCATTCGGCGGCGCTCTTCAATTGGGACCTGCCGGGTTTGGGCGAGCGTTTCCGCCTGGAGTCGTTCTACCTGTCGCCGCTCGGACGCGAGCTGTTCACCTCAGGACCCGCGGAATTCGTGCCCGTATCCTATTACCGCGAGGGCACGTTGCCGCCCGGGCTCGAAAATTTCAACGTCTATCTCCTAACCGTATCGCCGCCCGACGCACAGGGCATGGTCAACTTCGGCGACCTCCAGATTATGTCGAAACTGTTGGCGCGCAATGCCAATCTGGTGATCGCCGAGGTCGACCCGCGCTCGATCAGAATCGGCGGCGACAATTCGTTGCACATCTCAGAGATCGACTGGTTCGTCGAGCGCACGCCGGACGCGCCGGTCCTGCCGCTCACGCCGCCTCCCGTACCCGAGGAGGAGCGGCGCGTAGTTGAGGCGATTTGCGGTGCCGTTGCGCGCGAACTGATTCCGGATCGCGCGACGCTTCAGGTTGGCGTCGGGTCAACTTCGGGCGCGCTGATGTCGTACCTCACCGGCCATCACGACCTCGGGATGCAGACCGAGATAATCCCGTGGCGCACGACCGACCTGGTCCGCGATGGCGTAATCACGGGCAAGTACAAAAAGCTTTTTCCGGGCCTGGTGGTCGGCAGCGGCTTTGCGGTGGGAACGCCGCGCGAACAACTCGATTATGCGGACGGCAATCCCGTTTTCCAGCTCTACGACTTCAATTTTACCGACGACATCCGGCTGATCGCGCGCGAGGATGGGCTTATCTCGGTCAACAATGCGCTTGCGGTCGATCTCACGGGGCAGGTCGGCAGCGAATCGATCGGCCCGCGGATGTACACCGGCACCGGCGGCGAGATCGCCTTCGGCATCGGCTCGTCGATGGCGGGCGGCAAGTCGATCATCGTGCTGCCGGCGACCGCGATGGCGCAGGGCCGGCGGCTTTCGCGCATCACGACCAGTCTCGCACCGGCGACGGTGTTCACGCTGCCGCGCACGTTCGTCCATTATGTGGTAACCGAATTCGGCATCGCGACGCTCAAGGGCAAGTCGTTGCGTGAACGCGCGCGTGAGTTGATTGCCGTGTCGCACCCGGATTTCCGCGCGGAACTCACGGCCGAAGCTACACGGATGTACGGCTAGCAGGCTGTTGAAGAAGACTTTTTCACAGCCGGCTTCCCTCCCTCATTCAACACCCTGCCAGACGCGGTCGTTCGCAAGATCGCTCGTCAGTGAATTCCGATTGCGGCGCGATCGCGATGCCGATCGCGAGCGCGACCGCGACGATTATCGCAATCACGACGAGGCCAATGACAGGTTCCGCGATCGTCCGGGTCGAAGGGTCGGCGGGGCTCTCCGTATGCGCCGAGTGGATTCCGCTGTGGTAGCCACTATGCGAGGTGTAATAGATACCGGTGCCTGGAAGTCCCACCGTACGCGTGACGCCTTGGTGGCCGAGCGTGAGGTGCGCGCCCCGGATTCCCACGGTCACACTCGGTCCGGACTTCGACAGATTGATCGAAAGGCCCGGAAAGATGTGCACTCGCCGATAGAAACGGAAATTGCCCACGGCCAAAATCCCCCGCAAGATCTCGCGCGCAAATTCTCGCGGGCGGTTCGCTAAGGTCCCGGGGCGTCCGGCGGCGATGCGGGAGCCTCGACCGCCGAGGGCGGCGCGACGATGGTGAAATCGGACGAAAGATTGCAACACAATCTAAAGCTGCTGCCGGCGCGCGGATCAGCTTCGTAGGCGGTGAGCGATCCGTCGACATTGACTTTCACCGCGTCGTAACTGATCGAGCCGGACTTGCGAGTTACCGAAAAGATATAGAAATGGTCGGGCTCGAGCGGCTCGGGCGGTCCCAAATCCGGAACGATTTGCACGAAGTGGGGCGGCACGGTCCCATATTTGACTTCGCTGACGGCGTAGTTCTTCGCCGAAGATCCGAGCGGCATTTCGGAAAACATGCCGGGCTCGACCTTGATCTGCCAGGTCGGCGCTCCACCGTCGAAGCGCACCACCGAGGCGGTGCCATTGGAACCCGCGGGCGACGTCGCCAGCACGGTCGCGCCGGAATACTTGGTCATCGAGAGGGTGTTGAGGAAGTCGTTGGGTTGCGAATAGCTGATTTGAATTTTCGCTTCCGGCCCGGGCGGCGCCGTAGCGTCTGCGGACTGACTGGGCGTCGGCGATGCCGCCGGCCCCTGCGCCGAATGCTTCGCATACAAGGCGCATCCGGCAAATCCGATGGTCAAGGCCAATGCCCCGATCGCCCGCAATCGCCGTAAATCGAGATGGCGCGATCCGCCAATGTTCCGCCGCTTCATCACCGCCGCTGTGCGCCGCTCCTTGAAAATACGCCTATCCTGTCGCGCCATACTATTGCGAGAATTCGATTGGTTGGGGCAAGCTGCCGCCGGCATTGTAGCCGTACACCATCCACGCTCCGTAATCCGCACCGGTTGCCGTCAGCAGCGCCATCGCGACCATCAGCACGATAAAGCCGGCACGTCCCCGCCGCGGCATCGGACGCGCGGATAACGCCCACGCGGACAACACCGCGCTCATCGCGAAGACGGCGATCATCACCTGCTTGTGATGTATCAGGATGCGATCGCGCACCGATTGCGCGACCATCACGCCCGCGCCGGCGCGCAGTCCCGTCCAGACCGCGACCGCCGCACCCAGCGTCCCGAACGCGAGCATCCAGAGCGCGGCCCATGCCCACGAATCGCGCCGCGATACCCACGCCACAACATACAGCAACGCCGAGAGGGTCAGAAGCGCGACCGGGTAATGGACCACCAGCGGATGGAGATTTTGCACGGCTTCGAGGCCGCGGAACTGAAACAACTCCCGCGCGCGCGCCGCCATCCCCCCCATCGGGGCCTACTTCACCGATTTGACTGTGAGGTAGCTGACGCCGCCCTTGTCGTAGGCGTCGCCGGTCACGGTCACTTCGCTCTCCATCTTGTCGATCACATCGCCGGGCAGTGAGGTGTCGTTCTTGACCGGCAACAAGATGTACATTTTGTCGGTGCCATCTTCCACCAGGGCGACCGGAATTCCTTTTTTGGCGCAGCCCATCGCGCACTTCTTGTGGTCAGGGCCATGCGCTCCCGTGGTGACGAAGCAGAAGCTGTCTTCGAGTGTGCCGGTGACCGCTTTCTCAGCCGCCAGCGCGGTTCCCACCACGCCCGCGGAGAGCATCAGACCAAGACCGGCAATCGCAAGTTTGTTCACAGTTGCACCTCCATGGCGCCGAAATTGTTACATTATAGATCGATGTGCTTACAGATTTAGAGACCGCAACGCGCCGACCTCAACGGCGTGCGGTGCGGGCCTCGATCGGAGCGCCGACCGCACCGATCGCTTCGCGCCAACGCGCGCGGCGTGCGCGATTGTTGGGCGGTCCGAGCCGTTCGAGGTAGCTTTCGAGAATTTCCTTGATTTGCAGATCGAGCTGTTCGATCTCGGCTTCCTCGGGAATCTTCGGCCGCTCCTGACCCTCTTCGAAACCGCGCCGCCGGCGCCCGTAAAGCTGCTGCAGCCGCAGTTCCGCCCTCGCCATCACCATCCGATAACGATAATCGAGGCGCCGCAGCGACTCGTTCATCTCGGCCACCGCGCGATAGCGCGAGCGCAGATTCCACCATTCGATCAGAGCGGCGATCATCATGCCGAACATGACGACGCCGGCGATCGCCGCGGCCCATGCGGCCGTGCGCCACCACGGCAGCGAATGCAGGTCGTATTCGTAATGCGCATTGCTCGCCGCCGCGGTTTCGAGCTGAGTATGTAATGAGGCGAGCGCGCTGGTCGCCTGATCCGCCTTGCGCTCGGCCTCCTGCTTGTCGATCGACAAGCGCTCAACTTCGGCGTTGAGATCGCTCTCGCGGGTCACGAACGGATTCGGAATTCGAATCGTATCGCCGGCGATCAGATCGCCGTCCGCGATTCGCCGGTTGGCGCGCGTGAGGTCGGCAACCTGCACGCCGAATATGTCCGCGATGGTTTCGAGCGTATCGCCCGAACGAATCGTATAGGGAAAAAACTTGTGCACCGCGGGCGCTGTCGTCGTTGCCGCAGCCGCCGCATCGGACCGATCGGTCGCGCCTCGCACCGCCGGACTGGGGGCATCTTCGGACGGCGTAGCCGACGATGCCGAGGGCGCCTCGGCAGGCACCTCCGCCGATGCGTTCGGTCGTGCTTTCACGTGGCGAGGAGGCGCCGACTGGGGAATATCCTCCTCGACCGGGGCGGCGTTTGCCGGACCCAGCAGGAGCAACGCAAATACCCCCGCGAACAGCGCGGTAAACAGCGCCTGAAAGAGCCGCGCCAACGGCCAATTAGTTGGGGTGATTCGCATGGGACGCAAAATGATTTCTTGTCCAGCCTAGTCCAAAAGCACGGCGATGAAAACGCCTCGGTAGCAAGCCCCCGGCGAACCTGGCCGCGCGATCGAGCTTTATTTAGAACCGTGCTCCACGCAATAGCGGAAATGCGCGAGAAACTCGCGATTTCCCGCCGCACCCGTAATCGGCGACTCGATCGTGCCGCCGCATTCGAGTCCGATTGACGTTGCGAACGCAACTACGCCGGCCACCGCCTGCGCGCGCAGATTGTCGTCGCGCACGATACCGCCCTTGCCCACCTTGCCCTTGCCAACCTCGAATTGCGGCTTGACCAACGCGACGATATCGGCGGGAGCCGCGATGATTTGGATAACCGCCGGCAGCACCAGTTTGAGCGAGATGAAGCTCGCGTCGATGACCGCGAGATCGGGACGATAGGGCAAATTTGCGGGCGCGACGTGGCGGATATTCGTGCGATCCATCACGGTCACGCGCGCGTCGCGGCGCAGCCGATCGGCCAACTGCCCGTAACCGACATCGAGCGCGATCACGCGGGCGGCGCCGCGCCGCAGGAGCACGTCGGTGAAGCCGCCGGTAGAGGCGCCAACGTCGAGCGCGTCACGTCCGGCGACGGCAATCGCAAAGCGGTCGAGCGCGGCCGCAAGCTTGTAGCCGCCGCGGCTCACGTATTCGTTCGCGCTGCCGATTACTTCAATGTCCGCGCTGTCGTCAACTTTGAGATCGGGCTTTTCGGCGGGACGTGAATTGACGCGTACACGCCCGGCCATGATCATGCGCTGGGCGCCTTCGCGGCTTTCGGCGAGTCCGCGCCGTGCCATCTCAAGATCGAGCCGTGAACGCATGAAGGATAACGTGCCGACGCAGCGCCGAGGCGGCGTCGGTAGCTGCCGCGGTCAGAAGGGAACGTCTTCGTCGTCAGCTTTTTTTGACGTGCCGCCGTTGTCCGCGGCGCCGGTCTCGCCCTGGTAGGGCGTACTCCTGAGATCGCCGCCGGCTCCACGCATCAGAACTTCCACGCGGCGCTCGACTTCGTCGAGCTTGTGGTTGAGCGATCGCACCAGCCCGACGCCGCGTTCGAAGGCCTCGATCGATTGCTCCAGCGAGAGCTCGCCCGAATCGATCTGGGTAACGATAACCTCGAGGTTTTCTAGCTGGTCTTCAAATTTTTCAGCGCCTTCGGGAAATTTCCCGGCGCCTTCGGGCCGCACCTCGGAACCGGCGCGCGCCGCATCGTCGTCGGATCGTTTACGTTGATTCGCCATTGCGGGGGTCAAACCTCCCGGCCGATTGTGCGGGCGCTCAGCCGTCCGCGCTTGAGCCGAATATCCAGTTCATCGCCAATTTCGACCGCGCCGGCGTCCGTGACGACGCGGCCGTCGCGGCGCATCGCGATCAGCGCGTAGCCGCGCTCGAGCACCCTTAGCGGCGACACCGCGTCGAGTTGCTTGGCGATGCCGCCGAGTTGAATCCGTCGCGTCTCGACCGCCGACCCGATCGCCGTTTCGAGCCGGCCGGCCAGCGTTTCGATGCGGGTGCGGCGCATCGCAATTGCCGCCACGCGCGCGAGTGGGCTGCCGAGGCGCGCGCCCAGTTCGCGGACGCGCCGGCGGATGTGATCGATGCGTCCTGCGACCGCCGCGCCGAGTTCCGCGGCGGCTTCATCGGCGCGCTGACGGGCCTGGCGGATCAGATCGCGAGGGTCGCGCAGGCGCGCAGCGAAATGTTCAATTTCTTTGCGCTGCGCCGCGATCGCGCTCTCGATTGCGCCGTCCAGAGTGGCGGCGGTCTCATCGATGCGGCTGCGCAATTGCAGCTTGTCGGGCACCACCATCTGCGCCGCCGCGGTGGGCGTGGGTGCGCGCAGATCGGCGACAAAGTCCGCGATGGTGTAGTCGATTTCGTGACCGACCGCCGAGACCACCGGGATCGCCGAGCGGTAAATGGCGCGCGCGACGACCTCCTCGTTAAACGCCCACAAGTCTTCGAGCGATCCGCCGCCGCGTCCCGTGATGATCACCTCGGCGCGGCCGTCGAGGTTGAGATCCTCAATCGCGGATGCGATTTCGGCAGCGGCGCCCTGCCCTTGCACGCGCGCGGGCCGCACGATGACGTGGAGATTCGGATAACGGTCGAGCAGGATTCGCAGCATATCGCGCAAGCCCGCGCCGCCGAGCGCCGTGACAATTCCGACCGTGCGCGGCAGGAACGGCAGCGGCCGCTTGCGCGCGTCGTCGAAGAGACCCTCGGCGCCGAGCCGCTGCTTGAGCTGCTCGA
Organism: Binataceae bacterium (SeqCode); assembly: GCA_050011435.1. Classification (GTDB taxonomy): domain Bacteria; phylum Desulfobacterota; class Binatia; order Binatales; family Binataceae; genus JADMIL01. The sequence continues at coordinate 78,139 of JBEKJC010000001.1, read as the reverse complement.
ACGCGACCTGCAATGCGCCCGCCCCGCGCGGTTCGATCTCCTCGGCGTAGAACTGCAGCGCGCCGCGCGCTTCGTATAGGTTGATGCGCCCGCGCACGAGGATTTCCATCCCATCCTCGACGCGAAAGCGCAGGCGTCGGTACGCCGAATTGAACATCACCGCGCTGACCGCGCTGCGAGCATCCTTGAGCGTGAAATATAAATGGTTCGACGGCGCCAGCCGCGCGTTGGAGACCTCGCCGACGACCCAGCACTCGTCGAGGTTCGCCTCTAGCGTCTCGCGCACCATCCGCACCAACTGAGTGACGTTGATCGCCACGCGCCGTGCGGCTTTGAGCGGGAACTCGAGTTGGCCATCCATCTTGAAGCAACTTACCAGAAGCGCCGCGCGCATACCTAGCCGCGCCGCGCGTGAATGTCCCTCAACACAGCCGATAGGATTACGGGGTTGCGCGCGTCGTAGTGCGTGCCGCCGGAAGAGGTATGTCAGCTGCGCTGGAAAAATGGCCCGACATCAGCATCTGGAGGCGCAGGACGATCTGATGGTCGACCTGCTGGACCGGCTGGAGGAGCAGCATCGCGAGATGATCGCGCGGATCGACGGGAAAGCAGGCGCGGCGCCGCGGCCCGCGAACTAAACCATCGCGGCGACCGCCGCGCCGCAAGGCACGACGGCAGCCGCATTCGGGTTAGCCCTTATTGACTCGCGTCCGGGCTGGAACTGTTCGCAGCCGCCGCGCCGACCGCCGGAGCGTCATCGGCCTTGGCGAGCTGCACCTTGTACTTGCTCCAGTGCTCCAGGATGCTGATCGCCTTGTCGAGCTGAATATCCTTTTCCGGTTTGACGGCTTTCCCCGCCGCGCTGCCAGGCGCTGCGTTTCCGGGCGTTCCAGTCTGATTGGCGCCCGGGCCATTCGCCGGAACCTTGCTCTTGCTCTGCGACTGATTGTTGTTGAAATGATGCAGCAGGTCGCGCTCGTGAATCTCGTCGTTCTGGTCGAGTTCAAGTCCCGGCTGCTCCAATGACGCCAGGGTCGGCTTGGGCGGCTCGATCACGACGTCGGGCGTGATCCCGACGGCCTGAATCGAGCGGCCGTTGGGCGTGTAATAGCGGGCGGTCGTCAGGCGCAAGGCCGATTCGTCGTCGAGCGGCAGAATCGTCTGCACCGAGCCCTTGCCGAAGGTCTGCGTGCCCACGATGATCGCGCGGCGCTGGTCCTGCAGCGCGCCGGCCACGATTTCGCTGGCGCTCGCGCTGCCGCCGTTGACCAGCACCACCATCGGATAGTCGTCGAAGTTCCTTTTCTTGTGCGCGAAGTATTTCTGCTGCTGATTCTCGAGCCGACCCTGGGTGTAAACCACCATGCCGCCGTCGAGCAGGTCATCGCCGATAGATACCGCCTGGTTCAGCAAACCGCCGGGATTATCACGCAGGTCGAGCACGAGCCCCTTTATATGGCCTTGACCTTCTTTGCGGAACTTCTCCAGCGAATGTTCCATGTCGGTGTCGCTACCGTCCTGAAAGGTCGAGATGCGAATGTAATCGTAGCCTTCCTTGAGGTCCTTGGCCTTGACCGAGTCGATCCTGATGACGTCGCGGGTAACGGTGACCGTAAACAAATCCGGGATGCCCTCGCGATGCAGGGTCAGGTGGATCTTGCTGCCCTTGGGCCCGCGCATCCGCTTCACCGCGTCGGTCAGGGTCATGCCCTTGGTGAAGTCGTTGTCGATCTTGACGATCTCGTCGCCCGACTTGATGCCGGCCTTGGTTGCCGGGGTCCCGTCGATCGGCGCGACCACGGTCAGAATGTCGTTCTTGACGGTGATTTCGATGCCGAGGCCGCCGAAGCTGCCGCGCGTCTCCACTTCGAGGTCGTGGTAGAGGTCGGGCGTGAGGTAGGCGCTATGCGGATCGAGCGACGCGAGCATCCCGGTGATCGCACCATTGATCAGGTCCTTGGTGCTGACCGGCTCGACGTAGTTTTTCTGGACGATCGCGATGACGTTGGCGAAGGTTTGCAGCTCCTTGTAGGTATCGTCGGGGAGCGCCTGCGCGCGTTGCACGGCGAGGTCGCCGATCACGAAGACACATACGCCCAGCGCAATCGCCATCGCCACGATCAGTCGGTTTCGCTTTTTTGCTGACATTCAATATCCGCCTGGACTCGCTTACATAGGGCCCCGTCCGCTCGCGCGACGGCGGCCGATTATTCCGCCTTGGCCGTCTGATTATCCTTGCTCTCGATCAGTTCGCGCAGCGCGTCGCGCATCTTCGGTTGCGCCCAATCGTAGGGTCCCAAGTGATGCGCAACGACGCGTCCCGTGCGGTCGATTATGAAAGTTTCGGGAATGCCGCTCACGTCGTAGGCGTCGCCGACCTGATTCTGCGGATCGAGCAGAACGTTAAACTTGAAGCGGCTCCTGCGCACGTACGAATCCACCACGCTGCGCCCCTCGCTGTCCTCGTTCACCGCCAGCACCACGAAGTCGGGATCCTTGCTGAATTCTTCGTAAAGCGTTTCGATCGACGGCATCTCCTCGCGGCACGGGGCGCACCAGGTTGCCCATACGTTAAGGAATACCACTTTGCCGCGCAGTGACGAGAGCGAAATTGCGGTGCCGCTGAGATTGGGCAGTTTGAAATCGGCCGCCAGCTTGCCCGCCGCGACTGGGCCCCCGGGCAATGGGTTGATCGAAACGTGGCCGTTGTCCATCGTCGGCGCGAAGCCCTCGCCCGGCGCCTGGTAATCGTTGTAGGCGATCAGCCCGATCGCGACCACCAGCATGCCGGCCGCAATCGCCGAGAGTATTTTCGCGTCGCTTGCCATCGCCTTATGCCCGCTGCGCCCCGGAAGCCTCGACCGGCACCGGCCGCGCCGCGGTGAGGGGCCATGCCGCCAGACCGATCGTAATCATCACGAGCGAGATCAGTTGCGCCTCGCTCAGTCCGAACGCCACGCGCTCATTGATCCGCACGAACTCGACCGTGAAACGCGCGAGAGCCTCCAGTATCAGGTAGAGGCAGAGCAGCCGCCCCTCGGGCGCCTTCTTTCGCATCGACCACATCAGGCAAAAGATCGCCACGTAGAGCATTGATTCGTAAACCGGCGCCGGATGCACCCGCACGCCGGGGAAAAACCCGGAGACCAGGTGCCCATGTTCGTCGAGCTTGAGCACCGTGCGGGCGTTCCAGCCCACGATCGCATTGGGATAAGCCATTGCCCACGGCAAGGTTGACGGCAGGCCCCAGTCGCCGTCGCCCGAAAGCAGGCATCCGATGCGGCCGAACGCCTGCCCCAGTATCAACGCGGGCGCGCACATGTCGAACGAGCGCAGAATCGGGACCTTGTAGTACCGCGAGACGATCGCGGCGGCGGTCAGCCCGCCGATAAACCCTCCATACCAGACGAATCCCGCGCCCGAGAAAACTATCGACCACGGGTTGGCGGCATAGGCCGGCCAGTTATCGAAAACGTCGTAAATCCGTGAGCCCGCGATGCCGCCGATTGCGCCCCAGATTACGATCGCATTGGCGAAATCGGGACTGATTCCGCGCCGGCGGCATTCGCGCGTCAACACGAAATCACCGGTGATAAAGCCGATCGCCATCATCAGGCCGTAGCTGTAGAGAGTGATCGGGCCGAGATGTAACAAAACCGGAAACATAGGGTCACGATTTTATAGGATGCCGGCCAATTGCGCGACACCACGATTGGCGCCGGGCCTTGCCCGCCATCGCGGATGATCATAGGACGCAGATGTGCGTGCAATTGTTCAACGGGTCGCGCGGGCCGAGGTCAGCGCCGGCAGCCGATCGCTCGGCAAAATCGGCCGCGGCTTCGCGGTTCTACTCGGCGTTGGCCGCGATGACACCGAAGCCGACGCCGATTACATCCTCGATCGCGTCATCGGCCTGCGCGTCTTCGCCGACGCGGCCGGCAAGATGAATCTGCCGATAGGCGCGGTCGGCGGCACCCTGCTGATAGTCTCGCAGTTTACCCTGCACGCCGACACCAGCCAGCGCCGCCCCTCGTTTACCGGCGCGGCGCCGCCCGACCAGGCGCGACGGCTCTATGAGTATTTTCTTTCGCGCGCACGCCTGCGCGATGTTAGCGTGGAGCAGGGCGAATTTGGCGCGGAGATGCAATTGAACCTGGTCAACGACGGTCCCGTCACGATCATCCTGGATAGCCGCATGCGTTCATAAGGATCGGTTGGAAATCATGGCACGCGCAGGCTTTTACGCAGTCGAATCAGGCAAGATTTCCTTTCGCCACGACGGCCATTGGTACAACGACGAAGAGCGTATTGAAAATCCTCGCATCGCGCTCCTGTTCAGCCGCAGCATCCGGCGCAATCCCGACGGCACCTACGTGCTGCAGGTCGCCGACGAGCGCGCGTCGATCACAGTCGAGGATACGCCCTACGTCGTCACGGGCGTCGATGACGACGGCCACGGCGCCTTCGTCGTCGTGACCAACGACGAGGTGCGCGAGGCGCTCGATCCGTCAACGCTCGAAGTCGGCGACGCCAACGTCTTGTATTGCCGCGTCAAGCAGGGCGAGTTTCGCGCGCGCTTCCTGCGCCACGCCTACTATCATCTCGCCCGGCATTTCATCACTGACGACGGCGAGAATTTCTCGTTCCTGAGCGGCGGCCACCGCTACCCGATTCGAACCGCGAGCGTTGCCGACGCAGGCTCTGGTGGCGCATCGAAACCCCAAGCGCGCGGCCTGAATTGAGCTCCCTTTCCGACGGTCGCCCCCCGAACGCCGGCGAGCCCGCCTTCAACGTCGTGCTGGTGCGCCCCGAGATTCCGCAGAACTCGGGTAGCGTCGCCCGCCTCACCGCCGCCACCAAGACGCTGCTGCACCTGGTCGGTCCGCTCGGCTACTCGCTCGCCGATCGTTACCTGAAGCGCGCGGGCCTCGATTACTGGCCGTTCGTCGATCTGCACACTTACGCGGACTGGGACAGCTTCGACGCGCTCTACCAGTCGGAACAAGCCGCCAACTTCAAATATTTCTCGACTCACGGCGAGAAGAACTATCTACAAGCCAAATATCGCCGTGGCGATTTTCTGGTTTTCGGCAGCGAGACCAAGGGCCTCGGCGCGGATTTCCTCGCGACCCGCCGCGACGCCACCTACCGCATTCCGATCTTCGAGCCGGGCGTGCGCAGCCTCAACCTCGCCAACGCGGTTTCGATCGTCCTCTACGAAGCGCTGCGCCAAGCCGGATTGCTGGATGATGCGTGAATTGTAAGCGTCCCGTGTGTGAATGGATGACTAGCCATTCGAAATCGCCACGCAACTCCGGCAAGTTTTGCTAACTGGATGATACGCGCGTTCGTTAGCACTTATTTTCAAACAAGGTTTCCTTTATGGGAACGGGCGTCTCGCCGCAGCCTTCAAGATCTAAAATATGCCGCAAAGGCCCATAAATCTTGCTACTTCTGATGAATGACCCTTCAATCGAGCACGTTACAAAACTTGTTGACTGATTGTGTTGCTGACCTAACCTGGGAGTTAGCAAAACATTGTTTGTTGACCTCCTGACTGCGTTTGGCTATTGTAAGCGCGACGTTAGGGAAATGGGCCGAAAAAAAACACTTTGCGGGCGTCTGGTTGGCAGTTCACGACCTGGACCTTGCACAAACTCACGGAGCGACGAGGCCCTGTGATTCAAAGAGGAAGTAATCGCGAATGTTCGCCCAAGCAATGAACGCTGTTAACCGGAATTTGGACGACATCGAATTGATGACCGATCGCGCGGCTCTGGCGAATCTGTCGGACGTCTTTCGCGCAAAGGGCAGCATCATGGTGTGCCACGTCTGCGACGACGTTAGTGAGATTGTCGCAGGAATCCTCGTGGTCCCGGCGAGCGAAGAAGCGTGGGTGCTCTGTGGCCCGTGCCTGCGCAAGATCCCGGTGCAGGGACCGCTCGCCTCTTAATCAATCTTTTCTGTATCGCGACTGGATCAGCGGCTAATGTTTGCGCACCGAGCAGGTGCCGCAACCGCTGCTGCATCCGCCGGCGGAACTCGCGGCCGCCGGCGCGCCGAACTGATAGCCCTCGGCTTCGAGTTCCGCCGCGTTGATCCAGCGCAGCTCGCCACTAACTGCGCCATCGCAATGCACGCAGCGCCGCAATTCCGCAGCATCGTCGAAATCCAGATAGGTCAGCACATGGCGGTCGCAGGCGGCACAGCGTGCCGTCGGGAAGGAAGATGTAATTTGCGCCGCTTCGGGCATAATTCAGCCACGTCCATAGTAGAGCCCCGATCGCGGGCGAATCAATCAGGGTGCGGATTCAGCGTTAACTTGATTACTGTGGTGTCGCGATGAAACCACGCGGTGAACCATATATCGAGGCCGGCGAACAATTGGTGGCCGAATTTTATGTGCGCGAAATCGCACGCGCCCGCGATTTCCTGCGCGCCTTCGGTTTCGAATTGGTGCGTGAGGAATCCAACTTCGCGGAGCTGCGATGGGAACGCAGCCTGATCTTCCTCGAGTGCGTTGAAAACTATCCGGAACCACCCGCGATGCCGGTCGCGAATATCCGCGTAATGGTCCCAGACGTTGACGACTATTGGCGCAAGGCGCTGGCCAATGGCGCACGCGTCCTTCGCCCGATTGACAATCGCGACTACGGACTGCGCGACTTCACGATCGCGGGCCCCCACGGTATCGCACTGCGCTTCGCGACCACCCTCACGCGCACCAGCCACCGATAACGACGCGGGGGAAAAGCCGAATCAGGAGCGCAGGTAGGGCTCTCCGAGTGCACTCGGCGCGTCGGCCTGTCCACCCATAAACGCGAGCACGACCAGCGTCAGCGCATACGGCAGCGCGAGAAAGAACTGGTACGGAATCGCAGTGCCGAAGGCCTGCAAGCCGAATTGCAGCGCGATCGCCGCGCCGAACAGCAGCGCCGCTGCGCATACCCCCCACGCGTTCCAGCGCCCGACGATCACCACCGAGAGCGCGACGTACCCGCGTCCCGCGGAAATCCCTTCGATGAAGGTGTTGGAGTAGGCCATCGTGAGGTAGGCGCCGGCCAGGCCGCTGAGCACGCCCGCGATCATCAGCGCCTGCCAGCGCAACCGATAGACTCCGAGCCCGAGCGCGTCGGCCGCCTCCGGACGTTCACCCGCAGCGCGCAATTCGAGGCCATAGCGGGTGCGCGAGATCACTAGCGCGACGATCGGCACCAGCGCGAATGCGAGATAGACCAGCGCGCTCTGCGCGAAGAGCGCGGAACCAATCCACGGAATTCGCGCGAGCGGTCCGAGTGCGATCGGGCGCATCGGCGCGATGGTAATTGCGCGGCCGGTCACGCCAAACCACTGACGGTAGAAAACGCCCGTCAGCCCCAGGGCGAGAATATCGATTGCGGTGCCGGCGACGACCTGGTTAACCGCGAAGTTCACCACCAGCAAGGCCAGCAGCGCATTGAGCGCGACCGCGGCGGCGCATGCGGCCAGCAATCCGAGCACGATGCTGCCGCTGAACCAGGTCGCCGCGAGGCCGCAGAAGGCCCCTACCAGCATGGCGCCTTCGATCCCGATATTGAGCACGCCGCTGCGCTCCACGATCAGTTCGCCCAACGCCGCCAGCAAGATGGGCGTCGCCATCGCGACGGTCGATGCCAGCAACGCCTCAAACATCGCGGGCCTCCAGCGCCTCGCCGTTTGCGGTTGCCGCCGCGTCCGCGTCACCGAAAAATGCCGCGCGCATGCCGCGTGCGGCGGCCGCGTCGAAGGCGATCAGGATTATGATCACCATCCCCTGAATGACATTGACCAGGACCGGCGAGACCGCGTCGGCACGCTGCATCGCCTGCGAGCCGTTGTCGAGCGCGCCGAACAGAATCGCGGCCGGCACGATCGCCAGCGGGTTCAAGCGCGCGACCAGCGCCACCGCGATCGCCTCATAGCCCCATCCGGGCGACATCGTCTCGTACAGCCGATGGGTAATCGCGGAGACCTGGACCGCCCCGCCAACCCCGGCCAGCGCGCCCGAGAGCGCCAGCGCACCGACGGTCAGGCGCGCGATCGGAATACCGAAGAAGGCGCTCGCCCGTCGATTGCGTCCGAGCGCGCGCAGTTCGAAACCGCTCGCGCTGTGAAAGAGCCCGAGCTGACTTCCGAGCGCGAGCAGCAGCGCGAGCAGCATGCCGAGGTTGAGCCGGCTCGGTTCAAGATAGAAGGCGAGTCGCGCGGCCGGCGCGATCACAACGCTCTTTGGAAAGGATCGCGACGGTTCCATCAGCGGCCCGTGCACCGCCCAACTCAGCACCTGGGCGGCGACGAAGTTGAGCATAATCGTGCTGATAACTTCGTTGACCTCGCGGCGCGCACGCAGCCATCCCGCGAGGCCGCCCCAAAACGCGCCGCCCGCCGCGCCCGCCGCAATCATCGCCGCAATCGCAATCGGATGATGCCAGCCGCCGAGTGCCGGCCCGATCGCGCCGGCCGCGAGCGCACCCATCACCAGTTGCCCGTCGGCGCCGATATTCCACAGCGCGCCCTGAAACGCGATCGCGATTGCGAGTCCGGTGAAAACCAGCGGCGTCGATTTGACCAGGGTGTCGGTGGCGGCGAGCCAGGTGCCGAATGCGCCGCGCCAAAGGTCGCCGAACACCGCCAATGGCGACGCGCCCAGCGCGAGCAGCACGATCGAAATAATTGCGGTGGCGATTGCGAGCGCCGCGGCCGATCGTGCGACAGCCGCCAAGCGCCCAGTAAGAGTTGCGCCCATCTCAGGAGTGCGCCGCGCCGGACATCAGCAGGCCGATCCGTTCGGCGTCGCGATCGCGAGCCGCGACCGCAACCAGCCGGCCCCGGGTCATCACGTAGAGGCTGGTGCTCAGCGCGATCAACTCGTCGAGGTCGCTCGAGATCAGCAGCACTGCGCCGCCCGCCGCGGCGAACTCACGCAGCCGCCGATGGACCTCGGCGGTGGCGCGCAAATCGAGACCGCGGCAGACATCGTGCACGACCAGCACGCGCGGATCGCCGGCCAGTGCGCGCGCGACCGCCAGCCGTTGCCGATTCCCGCCCGAGAGCGCAACTGCGAGGCTCGTCGCTCCCGCCGATCGTATGCGATAGCGGTCGAGCACGTCGGTGCAAAACGCCTTCGCCCGCGAACGCCGGAGCCATCCGCCACGCGCGAAACGATCGCGTAGCGCGCGCGCAAGCAGCAGGTTCTCCCACAACGTCAGGTCGAGGATGAGGCCGTCGAGGTCGCGATTTTGCGCGATCACCGCCATCGCATTCCGATCCGCGGCGACGCGCAGCCCGCCCGACGTGGGTGTGCGGATTCCCGCCATCACTTCGACCAATTCGCGCTGACCGTTACCGTCCACCCCGGCCACGCCCGCGATTTCACCGGCCGCCACGCTGACGCAAATATCGTCGAGCAGGCGGCGTCCGTCATTGACGAGGATCAGATTTTTAACGACCAGCGCGGGCGCATCGTGTTCTACATTCGGCGTGGCGGCAACGCGCTTAACGATTGGCGACGGGCCATCGGCGGTCATGGCGGAGGCGGCGACGTCCCCGATCATCAGGCGCGCGAGCTCGGCCGCGTTGGTCTCGGTGGGCAGCCGCACGGCGGCAACGCGGCCCTGGCGCAGCACCGTGATCCGATCGGCAACCGCGATCGCCTCGGCCAGCTTGTGGGTGACGATCACCACGATTCGCCCCTCGGTGCGCAGCCGCCGCAGCGTGTACAGGAACGCGTCGAGTTCTGCCGGTGCGAGCACGCCGGTAGGTTCGTCGAGGATGAGCACGCGCGGATCGAAGCTGAGCGCGCGCAGGATTTCGAGGCGTACCCGCTCGCCGACGGAGCAGCGCTCAACCGTTGCGCCGGCGGGCGGTAACGAGAAGCCCAGGCGCGTCGCGAGAATGCGGGCGCGATCGGCGGCGCCCGCGAGATCGCTGCGCGACGTGCCCGCGCCGAAGCCGCCGAGCGCGAGATTTTCCTCCCACGACATCCGCTCGAACAGCATCGGGCTCTGATAGACCGCCGCGATGCCGGCTTGCAGCGCCGCGTGCGCCGACCCGCCGGCGAGCGCCGCGCCGTCGAGCGTCACCGCCCCGCGGTCAGGCTTGAGGCGGCCGGCAAAGATGTTGATGAGGGTGCTCTTGCCCGCGCCGTTCTCGCCGACCAGCGCATGGATTTCGCCTGGATACGCCTGAAAATCGACGCGGTCGAGCGCCAGCGTGCGCCCGAAGCGCCGGGTGATTGCCGTCGCCGCGAGCATCCCTCAGGCCGGCCCGGTACCGGTCGCCGGCGTGTAATTCTCGCGCACGAAGGCCAGCGCCTCCTCGCGCGTCGCGATCGCGCCGTCGAGATGCAGGTCCTCAATCTCGCGCAGGATCGACTTGAACTCAGGCCCAGGCTTGAAGCCCAGCTCGATCAGATCGTTGCCGCCGATCAGCCGCGGCGCAGGCGCCTTGACCGCGCCCATCGCGGCGAGCGCACGCCGGCAGAAATGATAGAAGCCCAAGTCCGAACTGGACGCGAGCGCATCGATCATCGCAAGCTCCATCAGTTCACCGAAGCCCTCCTCCGCGATCATTCGCTTAAGAGTAGCCGGACGCATCCGCGGCGCCATGCACAGGCGCAGATGGTAGCGCACGAGGTAGGCGGCGCGATCCTGCACCGCGCGCGATCGCCGCATCCGTTGCAGCATTGCCGCCGCCATCTCCGCACCCTGATCGGTATGGCCGTAGTAGGTCATCTTGCCGCCATCGACCAGCGCAAAACATCGCGGCTTGGCGATATCGTGCAGCAGCGTGCCGAAGGCCAGTGTCTCGGTACACCCGCGCGGCAGCATCGAAAGCATCAGACGCGTGTGGCGATAGACGTCGCCTTCGGGATGGAAATTATCGGGCTGCGGGCAGTCCGGGAGCGCGAGCACTTCGGGCATCACGACCGCGGCAAGTCCGCTTTCGACCAGCAAATCGAGGCCGCGCGCCGCGCCGCCCTCGGTCATGATCATCACCATTTCCTCGCCCACGCGCTCGGCCGAGGTATGCGCGATCGCCGGTGCGCTGCGCTTGATCGCGGCCCAGGTGGCGGGGTCGATCGCGAAGCCGAGCCGCGCGGCAAAACGCAACGCCCGCAGCATCCGCAGGTGATCCTCATCGAAGCGCTCGTACACGTTTCCGATCGCGCGCACGAGGCCGGCGCGCAAATCGCGCACGCCGCCGACGAGGTCGATCACGCGGCCGGACGCGGGGTCGAAATACATGCCGCCAATCGTGAAGTCGCGCCGTTGCACGTCATCTTCGATGGTGCCGAAGCGCACCGACGACGGACGCCGTCCGTCGTGATACTCGGCGTCGGCGCGAAAGGTCGCGACCTCAAAATGGTCGCCGGCAACCATCACGATGATCACGCCGAACCGCGCGCCCACCGCGATCGTTTGGTCGAACAGCCGCTGCACGGCTGCGGGCCGCGCGTCGGTCGCGATGTCGTAATCCTTGGCGGTCACGCCCAGAATGCGATCGCGCACGCATCCGCCGGCCAGGTAGGCGGTGAAGCCGGCGGCGCGCAATCGTTCAATAATGCTCAGCGCCTTGTTTTCTTTTTCGTCAATCGCCATGTATAACGCCCAATGTAACCGCTTGCCCAGGGAGGGCGCTATCGGCTGATGGCAGCCGGGCGGGGAAGGCGCGAGGCGCCGTAAGGACGCCTCGGACTTAATTAACATTTGACGGGATCGTTCAGAAATGGTAACGATTCCGCCCTAGAATGTCACCGTGTGGGGGAGGACTAATGGCGCTTAAACGTCTCGGATTCCGGAACTTGGCGGCCGTTTTGGTGTTGGGCGGCGCTATCGTGGGTTTCACGTCGCAGGCGGCTCGTGCAGATGAGCCGGAAATGGGGCCCAGTGGCCAGTTGACGTCGGGCAAATTGGATTTCCGGCAATACTGCCAACAATGCCACGGCCCGACCGGTGTCGGTGACGGACCGGTCGCCGCGGCACTCAAGAAAAAGCCCGCAAATCTGACCCTCCTCTCCAAGAACAACGGCGGCGTGTTCCCTGAAGACGAAGTTCGCAACTTCATCAATGGGTCCAAAACTGCCGAAGGTCACGGCACCCGCGAGATGCCGATCTGGGGTTATGCCTTCATGTTTCGCCAGGCGAGCCACACCGGCACGGGCGGTTCACCGCTGTCCGAGGGTGAGGTCAATAAGAAGATCCAGCGGCTGGTCGATTACGTAAAGACGCTCCAGGTTCCGTAAATCGGCGTCGAACCCGGTGCCCCGGGCCGGGGTTAGCCAATTTTTCAATGCAAGACGGCACGGTCTCGAGTGAGGCCGTGCCGTCTTTGCGTTTTGCCGATACCGACAAATTTGTGCGCGGATCAGACCGAGCCTAATGGCGGACGGCCGCACACGGTTGCAAATCTCACGGCATATTCTCTTTCAATTCTCAGGCCGCGACGGCGTCTGCGGCTCGGGTTGCCTGACCGTCGGTGGGTCGCTCGGCTGCACGCCCATGGGTGATTCCGGAGCCTCGGCTGGGCTTTCGGCCGGAGGCCGGGTGTAGGTCCGCTCGTAAACCCGCAGCAGCGCCGCGAAGATCGCGATCACCGCGGGCCCGGCAAAGATGCCGATTGGGCCGTACGCCTCGATCCCGCCGGCCAGGCCAAAGAACAACGCGAGCGTCGGCAATCCGGTGCCATGGCGCATCGCCAGCGGCTTGATGAAATTGTCGATGATCGCCAGCGCGATCATTGACCACACCACCAACCCGATTGCGCTCATCCACGACGACGCGACGGCGAGATAAATCGCGACCGGCACCCAGACCAGGGCCGTGCCGCCAAACGGCAGCAGTCCACCCGCGGCCGTGAGCAGCGCCAGAAAGGCCCAGTAGGGAACCCCGCAGACGAGATAGCCCAGCCCGATCGTGACACCGTCGAGCATCGCCGTAAGCATCAGGCCGCGCATCACCGACGAGAGCGTGGCGCGCAAGGTGTCGAAGACTGCGGCCTTATCCTGCTCGTGCATCGGCGTCAGCGCCCGCACCCCTTCGTAATACGACTCGCCATCGCGCAGCAGATAGAAAAAGGTCAGCAGCGCGATGCCGAAATGCAGGAGGAAGCCGGCAAGATTGCTCGCGACCGAGCCGCCGTGTTCGAGCGCGTAATCGCGTGCGTACTCGGCGGTCTGCACGACCATGGTCCTGATCTCGTCCTCGAGTCGCAGGCCATGGCGCGCCAGCGTGTCGTCCACGCGCGCACCCAAAGTAGTCTTGCGCAACCATGCTTCGACCCAATCCAGACTGTCCTTGGCCGAGAGGCTGGAAATCTCGCCGTAAAGCGTCTGCGCCTCAAGCACCAAGCGCTCCGAAAGCCATACCGCCGGCAGCGCGACGCCCAGCGCGACGACGATTGTTATCAGGAGCGCGGAGGTGGTGCGGCTGTGAACGTGGCGGTCGAGTTCGATCAGCGCGGGATGGGCCAGGAAGGCGAGCAGAATCGCCCATGCGATCGGCATCAGGAACGGCTCGAACACCTGGTAGAGTTCCCAGGTTATCAAGGCGAGGAAACCGAAGAAGAAAACCTGTACGATGCGCTCCTGATTCATGTCGTGCGGCCGTCGCGCGAAGTTTAGCAGATGGGCGAACTAGCGTCGCGCGCACCACCGACAGCCGCCGCGCGGCAATCGCGGACGCCGAATGTTATCCTCGGGCGGTTGGAGCTCGGCGGCCGCTGCGGGAAATATCGCAGGACGGTCTATCTTCAGACACTATGGCGGGCATTATGGCAGTCACGGACGGGACCAGCGGGACTATGACGAAGGCTGATATTTCGGCGAATGCCGACACCTCGGAAAACGCGATTCGCAACCGCATTCGCGCCGAAATCGACCGGCTCTATCGCGAAGGGATCGTGTACGGCGACGACGGCTTCAGCCGGAGCCTCTATCCTACCAGCGTCACTCCCGGACGGGGCAAATTCCTCGGCGACCTCGTGCGCCGGTTAAAGCCGGCCGCGACCCTCGAAGTCGGCATGGGATGGGGCCTCTCGACCCTCCACATGCTCGAGGCGATGGTCGAAAACGGCGGCGTGCGCCAGCCCCACATCATCATGGACCCCTTCCAGCAGAAGAATTATCACAACGGCGCCCTGCACGTGCTGCGCGCGGCGGGCGTCGATCAATTCGTCGAGCATCATGCGGAGCCGTCGGAGATCTTCCTGCCCAAGCTGGTCGAGCAGGGCCGCCAGTTCGACTTCGCGTTCATCGACGGCGACCATCGCTTCGACGGCGCCTTCGTCGATGTGGTCTTCGTGCACAAGCTGCTCAAGCCGGGCGGTGTGATGGCGGTGGACGACACCGAACTCGACGCGGTCCAACTGGCCTGCCGCTTCGCCGAGACCAACCTGGGCTACACCTACGTCGGCGGCCATAGCGACCGGCTCGACAAGGGGCCGGGACGCCATCGGCACCGCAACTCGCGGCCGCGCGCGCAGGTCAGCGCCTATCGCAAGCCGATGGAGGAAGCCGAGCGCAGCCAGCTCCACTTCACCTCGTTCTTCGACGACTTCTCGCCCTACATCCGCCTCGACCGGCTCGCGAGCAACAAGCTCGCCCATGAGGGATTGGTGGCCTTGCGCAAAGGCGATCGCGAGGCCGCACGCCGCGCATTTCGTGAGGCGCTGCGGCTCGATCCGACGCACACCAAGAATCTGTTTCGCTATATCCGCACCTACCTGCCGCCGGGACTCGCGCGCGCATTCACCGGCCGCAGCAAGGACGAATAGCATCGCCCGCCCGTGCCGGCAGCCGTTCGGCGTCGGCCGGTAATGCACACGTCGATCATGGTTCCCTCCGCTCGGCGCGCATCCTCAGCGCTTGTCGTACTCGTCGTGCCGGCGCCACCAGTAGCCTGGCTCGTTGCGCCCCTTGGGGGCGCGGTCGAGCCACTGGTACGCTCCCCAGAGGCCGTCCAGCCCGCGCGCATAGGTGGAATAACTGTGGTAGACGATGCCGTCCTCGATCACGAACGCGCTCATACCCGGCCTCTCGCGCGCATAGGTGGCCACGTCGGTGCCGGTCATGGCAGCGCCCTTAGCGGCCCCGTCGGGTGTCGCGCGCGAGGGTATCTCGGGCCCCTCGCCGCCGCGTAACTGCGACGCCGCCTCGCGCCGGTAGTTGTATTCGACGGCCCCCTCGCGCTGTTGCTCCTCGGTGAGCGAGACGTTGAAGTCGAAGTTGAAGTCCCCGCCGAGCGAGGACGCCCAGGGAAACGTCCACCCCATCCGCCCCTTGTACGCCTGCAGCTTCGCGAGCGGAGCCCGTGATACCGCCGAAAGCGTGAGGTCGTGGTTGGCTAAGTGGACGACGAAGCCGTCGAACCCGTCGGCGATCGCCGAACAGGACGGACATCCCGCCGTGTAGTCGGGCCCGAACATGAAGTGGTAGGCGAGGAGCTGCGAGCACCCTCGGAAGAGGTCTGCCAGCGAGGCGCTTCCCTCGTCGGTCTCGAATCGATACTCCTTGTCGACCCGGACCCACGGCAGCTCCTGACGTCGCCGCGCCAACTCGTCGCTGCGCCGCGTCAGCTCCTTCTCCTCCTTGAGCAGCCCGAGCCGCGCTGTTAGCCACTCTTCACGTGTCCCGATCATGTGTTTCGTCATCGCCCTTCTCCCCTTCGTGTTGTTACATCGGCCGCGCCAGCCCGCCCGTTTAACCGGGCAAAGCCTCCCCCCGTGGTTTCCATCAAGCCGGCATCCGCCCGTCGTATTCTTTCTGCAGACGGCTCCAGCCGTCCCAGAATGGCACGGGCTCTTTGCCGCTCGCGCGGGCGACCAGAATGTCGAGGTGCATGTGCCAGCCGGCTCCGACCTTCAGCAGAGTTGCGCGGTCGGGCAGGCGGCGATGGATCACGGTGAGCAGCACCTCGTTGCCCTTTGGCTCCAGTTCAAAGGAAACGTCGCCACTGCCGTCCCAGGCGATGGCGAGCTTGCGGGGCGGATCGAGTTCGATAATACGGCTCTGCATCCGGCGCTCGTCGCCGAAACCGGGCGGCCGCTGGCCGGGCGGGTTGGTCAGCTCGTCGTTGCGCCAGACGAGCTCGACGGGCGCGCCGACCTTCATCTCCATCTGGCCCGCCGCCAGCCACTGGCGCCGCAGGTCGCTCTCCGTGAGATACGCCCAGATGCGCTCGATGGGGCCGGGCAGAAGGCGTTGGATCTTCAATGTGGCGGGCTCAATGAGCACGCCATAGGCGTCCGGGTTCCGGGTCTCTCTCATTGATGGTCTCCTTTTTTGCGCGTCGGGGATTTGCGTGTATCCGCCGTGCGGAGGAGCCGTTCGAGTACATCCAGACGGTCGGTCCAGAAGCGCTTGTAGAAGCTCAGCCACTGGTGGGCGCTGGCGAGCGGTCCGGGGTCGAGGCGACACAGATGAGTGCGCCCGCGCACCTCGCGACGGATCAGTCCGGCGTTCTCCAGCGACTTGATGTGCTTCGACGCGGCCGCGAGCGACATCGCGAAGGGCTCGGCAAGCTGGCTTACCGTCCGCTCACCGCTGGCCAATTCGCGAAGCATCCGCCGGCGCGTGGCGTCGCCGAGGGCGTGAAAGACGGAATTCAGCTGAGGTGTATCTAGTTCAACCACGTGGTTGAATATAAGCGCGTGCTGTCAGATAGTCAACCGATTTGTTGAATGACCGGCTGACGGTCGTGCAGGTGCCATGCTGGTTCCTGAGCGACGGCCGTTGATCATGAACAGGTTTTACGGCTCGCTCGTAGCGGATAGAGTTTACGTTGAGTGAACGGCTCGCGACCAAATAGGACAGTCTGCGATGGAAATTAATGGAATCGCCCACGTTTACATCACGGTCACGAATTTCGAGGCGTGCGCCGCCTTCTACCGCCGCCTGCTGCCGTTTATGGGGCTGACGCGGATCGTGCACGACGATTCCAACACGTTCTATTGCATCGGCGGACGCACCGGCTTCGGGCTTACGCGATGTGCCGAGCAGCATCGCGGCACGGCGTTCGCACAGGATCGCGCCGGGCTGCATCACATATGCTTTCGCGCGCGCTCGCGCGACGACGTCGACGCAGTCCACGGACTGGTGCGCGAACTCGGCGCGAAGATCGTGCGCGCGCCTGCGGACGGGCGTTGGGCGCCCGGCTACTATTCGATTCTGTTCGAGGATCCCGACGGCATCCGCCTCGAGGTCAACTACATCCGGGGCAAAGGCCTCCTCGCCACCCCCATCGTCGAGAAGTAGCGGTTAAACCGCTGCGCGACCCGCGCGCCTTGGTTGCCGAGGGCGGGGATTTTGTTTAACCTTGCGATTCACTTGCGAACTGGCAGGTTACGCGCGATTTTCAATGAACACTCTGAATATGAAGGCACGTAGCTCAGCGGGAGAGCACTTCCCTGACACGGAAGGGGTCGGCGGTTCAATCCCGCCCGTGCCTACCACTCTCTTACGCCACGCCGATGCGCTATAATTTATTCGGAACTCCCGAAACTGCTACCGGCGAAACTGAATTGAAGACCCACCGTGGACCGGCAATTGCCGTCATCTCCTACAATACCCGATGCGCCTCAAGCAGTGCGGGCTGGAAGCTCGGCCCCGAGCCCGCGCAGTGCAATATCTTTTTTTACAAAACAAAGCCAATTTTCCAGCAATTTCCCAGCAGCCGCCTCAGTTTTTCATCCGAACCACGAATCCCGAGATGCCTGATTTCGCCGATTCTGTTAAAAAACCGCCTGATTTGCGCAGATCTTCACTGAAATGACCCCCGAAATCACCGTCACCGTTAACGGCAATGCGCGCGCCGTCCCGGCCGGTATCCGCGTGCGCGAGGCCCTCGACGGCGCCGCCGGCCGCGACGTGATCGCCGCGCGCGTCAACGGCAAGCTCTACGACCTGCACCGTACGCTGGATCAGGATGCGACGATCGAACCGGTGATGGCCGACAGTGCCGAGGGCGTCGATATCATCCGGCATTCGACCGCCCATCTGATGGCGCAGGCGGTGCAAAGCCTCTTTCCCGGCACGCAAGTGACGATCGGCCCGACCATCGAGGACGGCTTCTTCTATGATTTCGCGCCGCCCCATCCGTTGACGGTCGAGGACCTGCCCCGCATCGAGCAGAAGATGCGCGAACTGGCGAAGGCCGATCTCAAGGTCGAGCGGGTCGAAGTCGCGCGGGCCGAGGCGATCGAGACCTTCGGCCGCATGGGCGAGCATTACAAGGTCGAAATCCTCGAGGGCATCCCCGAGGAGCGGGTTTCGCTCTACAAGCAGGGCGACTGGATGGATCTCTGCCGCGGACCGCACGTGCCGTCCACGCGCTATATCCGGGCGTTCAAGCTGACCAGCGTTGCGGGCGCCTACTGGCGCGGCGACGAGCACAACGCGATGCTCTCGCGAATTTACGGCACCGCCTTCGCGACCAAAGAGGCCCTCGAAGAGCATTTGAAGATGCTCGAGCTGGCGCGCACGCGCGACCATCGCCGGCTCGGCCGCGAGATGGGGCTGTTCCTCTTCGATCCGATTTCGCCGGGCTCGCCGTTTTTCCTGCCCAAGGGCACGATCATCTACAACGCGCTGGTCGATTACATGCGGCGGCTCTATCGGCGCTACGGCTTCGACGAAGTGATCACCCCGCAGGTCTTCAAGAACGAGCTGTGGCACAACTCCGGCCATTGGGACAATTTCCGCGAGAATATGTTTCTGACCACCGATCAGGAAGGCGGCGGGAGCAACACCGAGACTATCGATTCGAGTCCGGAGGGCTGGCATCAGGGCTACGCGTTCAAGCCGATGAACTGCCCGGGCCATACGTTCATCTATCGCGCGGAGAAGCGATCGTATCGCGACTTGCCGCTGCGCATCGCGGATTTCGGCCGGCTCCATCGCGCGGAGCGCTCCGGCGTGCTCCACGGATTGACCCGCGTGCGCACGATGGCGCAGGACGACGCCCACGTCTTTTGCACACCCGATCAGATCGCCGGGGAGATCGATCTCAATCTGCGCATGGTCCACGACGTCTATACGGCGCTCGGCTTCGACCGGCTCGAATCGAAGCTCGCGACGATGCCCGAAAAACATCTCGGCACCGAGGCGCTGTGGCGCGAGACCGAAGCGGTGCTCGGCAAGGCGCTCGATCGCAACGGGATGGCGTGGGAGGAAAATCCCGGCGAGGGCGCCTTTTACGGCCCGAAGATCGAGATTTACGTGCCCGACGCGCTCAAGCGCAAATGGCAACTGGCGACGATTCAGCTCGACTACAACATGCCCGAGCGCTTCGACCTCACTTACACCACCAGCGCCAGCGCCGAAGCGCGCCCCGTCATGATCCATCGCGCGATCCTCGGATCGCTCGAACGTTTCATCGGCGTGCTGATCGAACATACGGGCGGCGTGATGCCGTTGTGGCTCGCGCCGGAGCAGGTGCGAGTGCTGTCGCTCAGCGAAAAGGTCGAGGACTACGCCGGCGAAATCGCGACCATGCTGAAGGACGCGGGCTTTCGCGCAACTTCCGACCTCCGCAATGAAAAGCTCGGCTTCAAAGTGCGCGAGGCCGAACTCGCCAAGGTCCCATACATGGTCGTCGTCGGCGAACGCGAGGCGGCGGCACGCCAGGTCTCGCTGCGGCTCCTGCGCGGGTCGAAAAGTCAGACCCTCGAACTCGGCGGGCTGCTCGAGATGCTCAAGGCCGAACCCGTCCCGGCGTGAACGGGTGCCGGCATTAGAAAATTTGGCTTTATTCTTGAACCGATTTCGATGTACCTTAGAAGCCGTTAACGCCATTCGCATCAGCCGTGGCCCCAGCGCGCGTATCGCGCCAATTTTATTCTCGGTCTCACAGCCGAGGGAGGTGGTTTATCCGTAGAGATTTTCGTACCCCGCCATCGAGGGAACCGGCGGTCCGCGTCAATAACCTGATTCGCGCGCAGGAAGTCCGCGTAATTGACGCAGATGGCAGCCAGGTCGGCGTGTTAGCCCTTCGCGATGCAATCCGTGTGGCAGAAAGCCGTGGTCTGGACCTGGTGGAAGTAGCGCCTACTGCCACTCCGCCCGTCTGCCGTATCACCGATTACGACAAGTATCGCTACGCGCAGAAGAAGAAAACGCACGACTCCAAGCGCAGTGCGACGGCCGGCGCGGTCAAGGAAGTCAAGATGGGCGCGTTGACCGGCACTCATGATGTCGAGTTCAAAGTCGCGCACATCAGACGCTTTGTAACCGAGGGCCAGCGTGTTAAGCTCTCGATTTCGTTTCGCGGCCGCCAGATAACCCATCCCGAGCTGGGACGGGCGCTGCTGGACCGGATCGTCGAGCAGGTGCGGGATGTTGCGCAGCCGGACGGGCAGACCCGGATGGAAGGGCGTAACATGTCGGTGCTGCTCACCCCGCGCTAGGGGGGGGCGGTGATGGGAGCGAGAGACCGGATCGCGGAAATGAGCGGGGCGAGTTGAACGGGTCAGCGAGCCGAGCACCTTAAAGGCGCCGAAGTCCCTTAGCGATTCGAGCGCGCACGTAATTTTAGCGCGTAAGCAATTTTAGAAAGAGACCTGGTAGGGAAATGCCCAAGATCAAGACCTCGCGCAGCGCGGCCAAGCGCTTTACCTTCAGCAAGACCGGCAAGGTCAAGCACAAACGCACCAACCTGCGCCATTTGCTCACGAGCAAGAACCGCGGCCGCAAGCGCGGCTTGCGCCGGCCGGGCATACTGAACAAGACCGACGGCAAGACTATCCATCGGATGATCCCGTACGGATAGGAAACTCACCGTCAATCAATTGTATTCCAAGCAGCTGAAGGCTCGGGCTGATTCGACCGAATCAAAGGGCCCAAGTTAACTAAGGCAAGTAATTTAAGGAAGGACTGACCTCCGATGCCACGCGCCAAAGGCGGGTTCAAAACCCGCCGCCGCCACAAACGGCAACTCAAGCTCGCCTCCGGCTTTGTCGGCGGCCGTAAACTTTATCGGCAGGCCCGCAACACGCTCGAGAAGGGGCTGACCTACGCCTATCGCGATCGCAAGCAGAAGAAGCGCAACTTTCGCGCGCTCTGGATCACGCGCATCAATGCGCTCGTGCGCGAGCATGGCATGAACTACAGCACCTTTATCGCAGGGCTGAAAAAGGCCGGTATCGATCTCGACCGCAAGCAGTTGGCGGCGCTCGCAATCGAACGCGAGCAGCTTTTCGGCGAACTGGTAAACGCGGCCCGGAGCGCACTCGGCGCCCAGGCCGCCTGAGCTTCGCCGCATGCGCCGCCACCATGCGGCGCCTGGCTGAGGGACCATGTGGCACTCCACATGGTCCTTTGTTTGACGGGAACCTGAACCGGGGGATGCCGCGGAAATTCCGATGAGAGAACAACTCGAGGAGATCCGCTCGCGCGCGCTGGCCGAACTCGGCGAGGGCGCGACCGAAGTGCAGATCGAAAACGTCCGCGTGCGCGTACTCGGCCGCACCGGCGAACTCACCGAAATCATGCGCCGCATGCGCGAGGTGCCCAACGAGGAGCGCCCTGCGATCGGCCGCCTGATCAACGAACTCAAGAACGATGTCGAAAATCGTATCGCGGCGCTCACCGAGGAACTCAAGCGCGCCGGAATGGAACGCTCGCTCGGCGCAGCGCGCCTAGACGTGACGCTGCCCGGCATGCACATCCCGCGCGGATGGCTCCATCCGGTGACGCTCACCCGCGAGCGGATGCTCGATATCTTCAGCGAGATGGGCTTCGAGGTGGTCGAGACCCAGGACGTCGAGGATGACTTCCACAATTTCGGCGCGCTGAATTTCCCTGCCGACCATCCGGCGCGCGAGATGCAAGATACGTTTTTCCTGCCTGGCGGGTTGCTCCTGCGCACGCATACCTCCAACGGCCAGATCCGCGTGATGGAACGCCGGCGCCCGCCGCTCGCGATCGTCTGCCCGGGTAATTGCTATCGCCACGACGAGCTCAGCGTCCGCGCCTCGCCGATGTTCTCGCAAATCGAAGGCTTCATGGTGGACCGCGCCGGCGTGATCACGATGGGGCATTTGAAGGGCGTGCTGACCGAATTCCTGCGCGCATTTTTCGGACCCGATACCGGCGTGCGCTTTCGCTCGAGCTTCTTTCCGTTCACCGAGCCGAGCGCCGAGGTCGATATCAGTTGCCTGCTCTGTCACGGCGCCGGATGCCGCGTGTGCAAGCAGAGCGGATGGACCGAAATTCTGGGCTCCGGCATGATTCATCCCAATGTGCTGCGCGCGGTCGGCTACGACCCCGCCGAATTCCAAGGCTTCGCCTTCGGCTTGGGCGTCGAGCGCACTTCGCTGCTCAAGCTCGGCGTGGACGATCTGCGGCTGTTCTTCGAGAATGACTTGCGCTTCCTCAGTCAGTTCCAATCCGCCGGCGAGGCCGCATCATGAAGTTGCCGCTGAGCTGGCTCAAGGAATTCGTCACGATTGACGCGAGCCTCGACGAACTTTGCCGGCGCCTCACGATGGCCGGGCTGGAGGTCGAGAGCGTCGATCATATCGCACCGGCCTTCGAGGGCGTGTTCGTCGCGAAGGTGCTGAGTGTCGAGCGCCATCCCAACGCCGACCGCCTCAATCTGTGCGCGGTTGACGCCGGCGCGGCCGGGCAATTCAAGGTCGTCTGCGGTGCGCCCAACGCGCGCGCCGGGATGACCGCGGCGCTGGCGAAAGTCGGCGCGCGGCTGGCTGGCGGCGCCCATGGCCAGGGCACCGGCAAGCTCGAAGATGCGGTGGCGCTGCAGGCGGCGGTAATTCGCGGCGTGGCGTCGGAAGGGATGCTCTGTTCGGAGCTTGAACTCGGCCTCTCCGGCGACCATCAGGGAATCCTCGAGCTGCCGTCGGACGCACCAGCAGGCCAGGAACTCACGGATTACCTGCGGCTGGCGGACACCGTGCTCGATATCGCGATTACGCCCAATCGCGGCGACTGCCTCTCGATCCTCGGCCTCGCGCGCGAGATCGCGGCGCTCTTCGCCGTGCGCCTGCAGCCGCCGCGACCGCAAGCGCTCAAGGCGCCTTCCACCTCGCGCGACGGCGGGCCCCTGCTCAAAGTAGAAATAAGCGCCCCTGAGTTATGTCCGCGTTATGCGGCGCTGCCGATGGCGAAGATCAAGATCGGACCGTCGCCGGTCCTGATCCGCCGCCGCCTCGAGTTGTGCGGAATGCGCGCGCTCAACAACGTCGTCGACGCGACCAACTACGTAATGCTCGAACTCGGACAGCCGCTCCACGCCTTCGATCTGGATCGGATCGCCGGCGGCAAAATTGTCGTGCGGCGCGCCGAGGGCGATCGCGAGTTCGAAACCCTCGATAACCTCAAGCGCGCGCTCGACCCGGCCGATCTGATGATCGCCGACGGCGAAAAGCCGCTCGCGCTGGCGGGCGTGATGGGCGGACTCAACTCCGAAGTCAGTGACGCGACCACGCGGATCGTACTGGAGAGCGCGTACTTCGAGCCGATGACGGTCGCGCGCACCGCCCGGCGCCTCGGCTTGCGCAGCGAAGCGAGCTATCGCTTCGAGCGCGGCATCGATCGCAGTGCGCAGGCGCTGGCGCTGATGCGGGCGGCTGAACTGATCCGCCGCTACGCGGGCGGTCGCGAGAGCGGACCGATGTTCGACGTCGAGGGACGGCCCGCGCCGTACCGCGAAATCGATCTCGATCTGCGCGCGATGACGTCGATCCTGGGCGTCGAAGTGCCGGCCGCCGAAGTGCGGCGCCGACTCAAAGCGATCGGCGCGACCGTCACGCCCGGCGGCCGCAATCGCTTCACGGTATTGCCGCCGCCGTTTCGGCCCGACCTTAACGAGACCGCCGATCTCGCGGAAGAGGTCGCGCGGCTGGCCGGCCTCGCGGAGATTCCGGCGACTGTGCCGAAGCGCACCGCCGTAGCGAATCCGCCGAATCCGGCGCGCGCCCTGGCCCGGCGCACCCGCGAAGTGATGCTCGGATGCGGGCTGGTCGAGGCCAAGACCATCGCGTTTATCGCGCCCGCCGAAAACGCACGCTACGGCGGACTCGACGCTCGCGACCCGGTGCGCGTGACCAATCCGCTCTCGGCGGAACTCTCCGAAATGCGCCGCAGCCTGCTGCCGGGATTGCTCGCGGCGCTACGCTTCAACCTCAATCGCGAGGCCGGCGCCTTTCACGCCTTCGAGCTGGGCAAGGTCTTCTCAATGCGCGACGGCGCGCCGGGCGAGACCGAACGGATCGCCGCGGTCAGCTATGGCGACTATGCGATGGGCGCCGTTGGGCAGCCCGCGATCAAGGCCGGATTCTGGACTATCAAGGGCATCGTCGAGGCCTATTTTCGTGCCTTCGGAATTCCGCAGACAGCCGAGTTTGAGCCGGCCGGCGCAGCCGCGCCGTACCTGCATCCGGGGCGATCGGCGACGGTCAAGCTCGACGGCAAAATCGTGGGAGTGCTGGGCGAAATTCATCCGGCGGAAGCACTACGATTAGAACTAAACGACCCCTGTGTACTTTTTGAACTTGACTCACAACATCTGCTCACTTATGTATCTTTGTCACGCCAAGCGATAGCAGCGCCGCCGAGGTTCCCGGCCATCAGGCGCGACCTCGCGCTGGTGGTTGAACGCGATTTTCCGGCGGACCGGGTACGCAGCCGGATCTTCGCGATCGAGTCGCCGCTGCTCGAGAGCGTCGAGTTGTTCGACGTTTACGAAGGCGCTCCCATCGCGGCGGGAAAGAAGAGCGTCGCTCTGGCATGCCGCTATCGGGCGAAGGATCGCACGCTGACCGACGAAGAAGTGAATCGCGCGCACGCCGAGCTGATTGAGCGGGCAAAGGCCCTCCTGGGGGCTGAACTACGGCAATAGCCACTGCTCGGAATCGAGTAGCGGGCCCGGGGGAAAACGGTACGCCGCAGGGCATGACCAAAGCCGATCTCGTGGACTTGATCTACGAGCGGGTAGGCTCCTCCAAGAAAGAGGCCGGGGATGTGGTGGAGGCGATTTTTGATATAATTAAGGAGAGCCTGCGCCGGGGTGAGAAGGTTAAGATTTCCGGCTTCGGGAGTTTCGCTGTCAATCACAAGCGCGCTCGCCGGGGGCGAAATCCTCAAACTGGTGTGTCGATCACGATCGACTCCCGCAGCGTCCTGTCCTTCAAGCCGAGTCAGGTTTTGAAAGAGCGGGTGGGCAACGGTGAGAAATCATCCGTATGACCCGCGCGCGCACTACCGTGGAATCCCAGCGGCAACGACCGCGCACCGCAGCCGGTACAGCAACAGTCAACGGCGCCGAGCGCCAGATCAAGATCGGCGAGGCCGCCCGTCTGATCGGCGTCGAGGCCTACGTACTACGCTTCTGGGAGACTCAATTTCCGTTTTTGCGCCCGCGTCATTCGCATTCCAGGCATCGCTACTACGACCAAAAGAGTATCGAGACCCTGCACCTGATTCGCCGCCTCCTGCACAGCGAGGGCTACACTATCGCGGGAGCCAAAAAGCATATCCGCGAGGCCGGGCTCGATCGTCTGCGCGGTGACAACGCGGGCTTGAAGTCGGCGGCGACTGAACCGGTGATGGACGACGGTGCCGATGCCGGTCAGGAGCAGGCGCGTAGCGGCGAGCTTTCGCGTGCGACGCAGAACCAGCTCGTCGCGATCCGCGAGGAGCTCAAGTCCCTGCACAAA
Source organism: Binataceae bacterium (SeqCode) (assembly GCA_050011435.1). Taxonomy (GTDB): domain Bacteria; phylum Desulfobacterota; class Binatia; order Binatales; family Binataceae; genus JADMIL01. The sequence goes on along the minus strand of JBEKJC010000001.1, from coordinate 52,453 downwards.
CTGCTGGCGCGCTGACGGCGCGACTGGCAACTCCGGGGCGGCAGTTACGAAAGTCTCCGCACACCGAATCATTTATTGTTCCTGCGCGATCCGCACTGGACTCGCCGGCGATGCCGCGATTCGCCCGCTGACCAGATCCATTACCGTCAGCCCGCCGAGCATCTCGCGCTCGGCCGCCGTCAGACCGTCGAGAATCGCCGCGATACGCTGATCGCCGCGCGGCGTGGCGCTCGCGCTATTCAGGCAGCCGAGCACCTCCGCAATCGTGATCGTACTCGAGTCGCGGGCAAGAAATAGCTCTCGCGTGCGATCGAAAAATGACGGCGATTCCGCCGATTCGATCACGATGCCGCCGTGCTTGAGATGCTCCACGATCGGCCGCAGCGCGGTCTCCGAAACACCGAGCTCGCCGGCCACGCCGTGGACCGTGCACGGCCTGGCCCCCGGCCGCGCCAACATCCGCTCGCCAGCGCGAAACACCGTCAGCAGTGCCGCGATACGCACGAAGCTCGGCTCGCGATGATCGATATCGAAGGTCGGCTCGATTCCCTGAATCGCCGCCGTCAACTCGGCCCCGTAGAGCACGATTATCCACGCGATGTAAATCCATGTGAGCAGGATCGGCACCGCGGCCATCGTACCGTAGATTGCGTGGAACCTGACCGCTCCAATCTGGAAATAGACGTAAGCCCATTGGCCGGCCTGAAGTAGAATTGAAGCAACCAGCGCGCCCATCGCGGCAGCCCCCAGCCGCACCCACGTGTTGGGAAAAAACACGTAGAAAAAGGCGAAGCCGCTCCAGATCATCAGGGTCGAAACGCTCCACGCTGCGCCCGGCACGTGCGGCAGCACCCGCAGCAGATAAGTCCGCGCGGCCACCGCGGCGACCATCAATAACGGCACCGTGAAGATGACGCTGAGGTAATCGGAAAATTTGCGCAGCCAGGTCCGTCCGCGCGCGACGTTGAAAATCGAATTGAAGGCCTGTTCGATCGTGCCGAGCGTCATGATGACCGTCACCAGCAGGACCGCGCCGCCAACCTCGCCGAGCGCTTTCGCACTGGTATTGCTGACGAATCCCATCAGCGTCTCGGTGATTTCGGGCGAGTTCACGGCGAGGTAGCGTTCGATCAGCGGGCGGATACGATCGGCGCCGCCGAGTCCCGCCAGCACCGAGAATGCCAGCGCGAGAATCGGCACCAGCGCCAGGCTCGAGGTATAGGTCAGCGCCGACGCCCACAGCATGTCGTTGTTGCGGCTGAAGCCCAGAATCGACATGCGCAGCGTGCGCAATGGCTCGCGCTCGGCCAGCCCGGCGAGCCGGCTCAGCTCGGCCCGGGTTCTCTCCGCCCTCAGGCGGGCGAACAGCCGCTCGCGAATCTGCGCGGTGCCCATCGAATGCTCCTTGATGAATGCTGCGGTTCAAATCTCGCCCGCTGACGGTGCGCGGTCAAGTATGCGCAACTATGCGCATGACCGGCGTCGCACCGGTGGGATACGTCCGCGTGATTAGCGGTGGACGGCGGGATGCGCCGGGCGCGCGTGATTATTCGCGATCGGCAGGTGGCGCGCAGCGGCGTAGTCGTCGCGATTCGAACCTTGGGCGGTCATCGGCGTGCGATCGATCGTATTGGTGTAATGGCGGGATGCGACGGCCTGCACGATCGACCCGCTCACGGAAAACAGCGCGCAAAGGCTGCGCACGACGATTCCGTCATGGGTTCCATCGGCCCGCGCCGGGCGGCTGCCGTCCAGCGTCGCCGCCTGATGTGATCGCCGTAGCGCGGCGCCGAAGAGATCGGGATGTTTGATGGCGAGCAGCGCAGCGGTGCGTCCGTGCCGGATGCGCCGACGATAAAACTCGCCGACTCCGGTATTCGCGCAGCGCCATACGCATCCCGCCGGGCACCAGCCCAACGCCATTTGCACTTCGATCATGCGCGCCGAGAGATCGACGGCGCCGCCGCCATCGATGAAGCACGAATCGAAGCCGCCGACTGCGATTAGCGACGCTTTGCGCACGATCATGTTGCGGTCGGTCAGCAATACTGCCCGGTCCTTGCCGGCGTCCACGGAAATTGTGCTCGCCAGCGACGCGATCGCGCGCGTGGTGATTCCTGCGGTTGGGGGCGACGGGTAAATCGGTCCGCGACAGCCGTCAAGCTGGCCCTCGAGCATTGCGCGCACGCCCAACGCAAGCCAGTCCGTATCGACGATACAATCGGCGCGAGTGAAGGCGATGAATTGGCCGCGGGCCGCCCGCATCGCGATGTTGCACGTCGCACCGAATCCCGCGTGGGGCTCGCGGAGGATTCGAATCAGCCGCGGGCTGCCCACGGTCGCGGCGATGTCCGCGGTCAGATCGCGAGATCCGTCGTCAACCACGATTACTTCGAAGTTGGGGTACTGCAGTCCTCCGGTCGACTCGAGGCATGACGCGATCGTGCACTCGTCGTCGCGTGCGGCCACCACTACCGAAACCATCGGAGTGTACGCGGGCAGCGGCGCCGACGAACCGCCGACCTGCGCAAACGGCAGCAGCTCCCCGGCGCTCAGCATCCGCACGTTCTGCCATCCGCGCGATGCCGCTGGCTGCATCGACGGAGCCACTACGCCGGCGGCGCCGAGACCGAAGGCGTGAGCCACCAGCTCCTCCTGCCCAGGGCGCTCCTCGCCGAACTCGACTACCAGCGGATGAGCGGCGGCAAGGCGGTGCAGCGCGGCGATTGCGCAAGCGAGATCGGCCGCATCGATTCGCGCCAGGTTCACGTAGGTGAGGTCTGCGCAAAGATCGCTGGAGATCCTTTGCGCAACCTTTTGGGAAACGTCATCGGAAATTTCCCGGAAATGTTCCGCGCCGCCGGTCGCGATCGCCAGCGCATCCGCGTGACGCTTGAGCGCGATTAGCTGGTTGCCGTGATTCTCATGGATTGTGCGCGCCAGTGCCGCCAGTTCTTTGTGCAGCACCTCGATCGCGGATGACGGGATCGCGCTGCCATCGATTGGACAATCGATCAGGAAGCCCACCAGCGCGGGATAGCCGCGCAAAATACTTGCGCTCTGCGCAACTCGCGCAACCGCATTATGAATCTCGCTTGCCGAAGTCAGTTCGCGCGGATCGATCGCGATTTCGACCATCGCGTAGAGTCCCGCCTGACCCGCAACACCGAGCACGGTCTCGGCTTGGCTTTCGCTCAGAATCAGCGTGTTGACATTGGCGCCGGCAAGTTCGTCGAGCCGCCTGCACAACGCGAGCTTCTCGGTGAGGTCCAGCGCGCCGTCGATGCCCGGCAACCGCATCGCCTTCAGCAGGAATTTGCCGCCGTCCCGGCTGAGGAATTTGCCGTGGACGCGAACGGCCGCCTGCGCTGCGAAAATCGAACTCACATAAGGGATCGTCAGCCAATCCCGTGCCACCCGAAATCATTAGTATTTTTAAACAGTTAGAGCCCTTCGATGCGATGCGGGGCAACCAAATGGGGTTGTTACCTCAACGATATGCGGTCGCTTGATTAATGGCCGAGGGCACATTTCCCATAGCGTCAGCCTTCGCAAAATGCAAAAATATTTTCGGCCGAGGTTTGGCTACAGCGTGCTTATGTTATAAGTCGATCGATACGAGGATGTACCGCGAGTCTAATGCTGAAGCGTAGAGAAAAGGCGCCCAAGGCGCGCACCATCAAGCTTGATTCCTTCTGTTCGATGCATGCGGCGAAGTCGCATAGGCATTATGCGACCCGGTCGCCGCGCCGTCCGACCGACCAGCCGATCGAACCGATGCCCGGTGAACTCGAGACCGTCGGCACCATGCTCGGGGATATCGAAAAGATGCTGGCGGGACTGTTCGGTCCGATCTTCGATCGCGCGCCACTCGCAATGGCCGCGCGCGCGCAGGCCGCCGCGGTGGTCGAGGATCAATTCGACGACGTGGTTGAAACCTGGGCCCGCGCGATCGAGCAGACCTTGGAGGAACTGCACAAAGCGGATCGCGTGAGTCTCGCCAACGCTCTGATACGCTTCCTCGACCATTTGCGCGATCCCGACGACCTCGCCACCTTCGTGCATCTGCGGCGCCATTGCCAGGAGGGCATGCTCGCCCGCGCCAAGCCCTCGCAGTTCAACATTTTTCATATCGCATTGAAGCAGGTGATCCTGAACCTGGTGCGCTCCAAGCTGCGCGGCCGGCGCATGGAAATCGTGCGCGACGTCGTCGTCGCCGCCATCGATGAGCGGCGCCTGATGGTCGCGCAGTTCTACATCGAGTCCCGCGAGAACGCCTTGCGCGCCTCCGAAGAGAAGTATCGCAACTCGATCGATCACGCGCCCGATCCGATGTACGAGATCGATCCGGTCTCGCTCGAAGTGCTGAGCGCGAATTCGGCCGCCCTCGAATTGAATCGCCGCCTGCCGCACGAACGCGATCTGCCGCTGGTCGGCCAGCGCCTGCCCGATCTGACGCCGCCGGAACTGCAGCCCCTGGTTTACAAGCATATCGATACCGTCCGCGCCAACGGCTCCGGTCAGGCGCTCGACCTCGAATTGCGCGGCCACTACTTCGACATCCACTCCGCGCTGATCACCGCCGGCCACCGCCAATTCCTCCAGATGATCCTGCATGACGTGACCCAGCGCCACGAGATGCTCGATACGCTGCTCAAGGCCGAACGGCTCGCCGCCGCGGGCACCTTCGCCAGCGGCGTCGCCCATGAGGTCAACAATCCGCTCGCCTCGATTTCGTCGCTGGTGCAATCGCTCGTGCCCGATGAAACCGTCGTCGAACGCCGGCAGATGCTGCACACGATTCTCGCGCAGATCACCCGAATTTCCCGCACGCTCAAGGATTTGCTCAACTTCGCGCGTCCGGCCCCGGGCGAGAACAAGCCGCTCAACCTCAACGAAACCATCACCGAAACGCTGCGCCTGATCGCCTACAACCGGCGCTTCGCGGGCATCCGGATGGAGCCCGTACTGGCCTCCGACCTGCCGCCGGTATTGGCCGACAGCAACGGCATCCAGCAGGTCCTGCTCAACCTCGTGTTCAACGCCGCCGACGCGATTCAGCACGACGGCGGCCGCGTCCGCGTAACCACGGAGCATCAGCGCGCCCCGCAGGGCGACGGCGCCGGCCGCGTGCGCATCCGCGTCAGCGACAACGGTGTCGGCATTCCCGCGGAAAATCTCGAGCGCGTGTTCGAGCCCTTCTTCACCACCAAGCCGGCCGGGGCGGGCGCCGGCCTGGGCTTGTCCCTATGCCAGCGCATCATCCTCAACAATCATGGAACGATCGGCGTCGAAAGCGCTGCTGGCGTAGGCACCACCGTAACCATCTGCCTGCCCGCGTTCGCTGAAATCGCGGATTCCGAGGCCCTCGCGAACCTCCAATGAATACCGAAGAGCAAGGCACCGAACAGGTCTGGACGCAGGCGCAAAGCGGCCCCTTCCGCGTCCTCGTAGTCGAGGACGAGGAGCTGATGCGCGCGATTATCGTGCAGCTTCTGCGCCGCGAAGGCTACGAAATTTTCGAGGCCAGCGCCGCCGACGCCGCCCTCCGGATCTTCGAGCGCGAAAAAATCGATCTCGCGATCCTCGACCTCAATCTCAGCGGCGGCGGCAGCGGCCTCGACCTCCTGGGCAAGATGCACGAACTCGACTCCGAAGTGATGGGCGTCATCGTCACCGCCTACGCCAGTATCGAGTCCGCGGTCGAGGCGCTGCGCCAGGGCGCCTACGACTACATCACCAAGCCGTTCGCCAACGATCATCTTAAGGCGGTGGTGCGCAAGGCTTTGGAATACAAGGCGGCGTTTCGCGAGAACCGCTTTCTGCGCCGCGAATTGCGCGAGAAATACCGCTTCGAGAGCATTATCGGCAATTGCGACGCCATCGACCAGGTCTTTCGCGTGATGGAAAAGGTCGCGCGCACCGATTCCAGCGTGCTCATCATGGGCGAGTCGGGCACCGGCAAGGAACTGGTCGCGCGCGCGATCCATTTCAGTTCCGAGCGCGCCAACAAGCGCTTCCTGCCGATCAACTGCGGCGCGCTGCCCGAAAACCTGCTCGAGAGCGAACTGTTCGGCTACAAGCGCGGCGCCTTTACCGGCGCCTCCCAGGACAAGGTCGGCCTGCTCAAGGCCGCCGACAAGGGCACCATCTTCTTCGACGAAATCGGCGACATGCCGCTCGCCCTCCAGGTCAAGCTGTTGCGCGCCTTGCAGGAACGCGAATGCTACCCGCTCGGCTCCAACGATCCGGTCTCCTTCGACGTCCGCGTGCTCTGCGCCACCAACAAGGACCTCGACAAGGAAGCGCGCGAGGGCCGTTTCCGCGAGGAACTGCTCTATCGCATCAACGTCATCACCATCAACTTGCCGGCGCTGCGCGAGCGCAAGGACGACATCGCCCTGCTCGCCAATCATTTCCTGCGCAAATATGAGAAGCCGCTCGGGCGCTCCGCCATGCGTTTCTCCAAGGGTGCGATGCGCGTGCTGATCGGCTACGGATGGCCGGGTAACGTCCGCGAACTCGAAAACGCCGTCGAACGCGCCGCGATTCTCGCCGAAACCGACGTCATCCACCCCCACGACCTGCCCGAGAAACTCCACAGCACGACTATCGTGAGCGCAACCGCCGAGACCACCGGCATGACGCTCGAGGAACTCGAGCGCGAGCACATGCGCCGCGTGCTCAACGAGGTCGGCGGCGACAAGGTCAAGGCCGCGCAGGTCCTCGGCATCCATCTCTCGACGCTCTATCGCAAAGTGCAGCGCTACCGCCTCGAAAACGAGGGCACCGGCCAGCCCGCACCCTCCAAACCGGTGCTCCAGCACGCCTGAATCCAGCGCGCGATCAGGCTTCGGCGGGTATAAATCGGCTCGCACTTGAGTCGCTGACAGACGTAGCTTTCATCGAATGCACCTAGTAGAGTTGGAGCATTGGGCGCGCCATAAGGGCGCGTCCGGAGACCAATTATGGACCTATTTGCACCCTCTCATTTGCTGATCCTGCTGGTGATCATCCTGATCATCTTTGGGCCGAGCAAACTCGGGGATGTGGGTGGAGCGCTGGGCCGCGCGATTCGCGATTTCAAAGGCGCGATGAACGAGCCTGACCCGAAACCGGTAAACAAAACGGCCGACACCATCGCGAACGAAGCTAAGCCCGACAAACCCGTCTGACCGCCCGCCCGCGTCGCCCGTCGCTCTCCTCGGCGATCGCTCGCCGGATAATCCGCGGCGCCCTTCTGGGCGTCGGCCGAATCGTCCACGAGGCCGCCGCCGAACTGGCGCGAATCAATCGCGCCGGCCTCAGCGCCGGCGTGCCGCGCCGCGCGCGCCCGGCTCGTCACCGCCGCCCTCGCGGATCGCCACGACGGTCGCAACCGCTGCTGCTAACCCAACCCGCTCGCAACTTTGCAAGCCGTCGCATTATGCATCGACGCCCAACCTCCTTTCTCACAAATAGCTATTCGACTGAGTAGCAACTCGATCTCGTCATTCTGTTCACGGCTGAGTAATTCACCCCGAGTTGCGCAACTTTGTCCACCCCTGAAGGTGATCGCGAACCTCAACCGGGACGTGTAATTCCGGCGCTTTCCCGGTTTCCGCCTGACCTAGGTATTTTTTCCTTGCCCACTAGGTACTTTTCCCTACCCTACTAGGTATTAATCCGATACTGCCGTCTCCTTCCGTTGAGTAGCCTGCGACTGTCCGCTTCGTGATCTGTTCGTCTAAACCGGCGCAACAGAAACCCCAGCGGGGTAAAAGGAGACCACGTGGGAGATAATCCTTCCTCGATTGACGAACACGCGTCCTTGCTTCCGGCCGCCGCCGAAACCATTCCAGCCGCGGCCATGAAATCCTGGCGGCAGGGTCTGAGGCTCGAGGCGGTCGCCAACCTCGCGCACGAACTGCGCACCCCCGTGCAAGTTCTGCTCGGCTACGTCGATATCCTGCGCGACGATCATGGGTCCGAGTTCTCCACCGATACCCGCGCCGTGCTGGAGCGCATGAACGCCAACGTTCATGACCTCGCGCAGACCGTCGACAACCTCATGCATTTCGTGCTGAGCGAGGTCAACGCCGAGGCCATGATGGACGAGGACGTCACTCCGGCGAGCCTGGTCGCCGAGATCACGCCCGTCCTAGAGGCGGCAAATCAACAAAAGCAACTCAAGCTCGAGTTGGATTTCGGCTCCGCCCCGGATCTGTTCTGCGTACCCCGCCGTCCGCTCAAAGCGATCCTTCTCAACCTCGCCGTCAACGCGATCAAGTTTACCGATTCGGGTTCGGTCTCCGTGGCGCTCCGCCGCCAGCATGACGGCTCAACCAACAATGCGATCGAAGTTGAGGTCAGTGACACCGGTCCGGGCCTCAGCCCGGGAATACTCAATCTCGCCAAGGAACCCTTTGCGCAGTTGTCCAACACCAGCGCACGCCGCTTTCGAGGCCTGGGGCTCGGACTCGCGGTCGTGCAGCGCAGCGTCGACGCACTCGGCGGCCGGATTGAACTGCGCGCACTTGCGGACCACGGCTCGAATTTCCTCGTAACCATTCCCGTCCGCACGCGTGAGAATTCCATTCGCGCCGCGCGCGCCGCGATGGCCCGTCGTGCGCTACCGATGATCCCACCGGCAGCGCCCGCGACTCCCCGTAAACCAACCACCCTCAGATAGGCGGGCCAACGTCCGGGGTCGGTGGGCTGATGCTTGGGGGGCTGACAGAGCTCTTGATTGAATCGGATCGAGCGTTCAGGGGCTCAAACGCCGGGGGCAGGTCTGAACGACTTCAGGGGTGAGCAAACTGGCGCCGCGACAGGTCAAATCTCCTGCGCAGGCTCTGGACCTCTATGACAGGGATCTCAGACACACGCCGCTAGCGGTAGTGGCGCATCAATCCGACCACGACGCCGCGAATCCGCAGGCTTTCCTCATCGACGTAAATCGGCTCCATGGCGGCATTGGCCGGTTGCAGGCGTACGCGGCCGTCGGGCTCGCGAAAATACTTCTTGACCGTCGCCTCGCCGCCGATCAACGCCACCACGGTCTCGCCCTGGTTGGCCTCGTCCCGGCTCTCAACGATTATGTAATCGCCGTCGCGGATGCCCTCGTCGATCATCGACTGGCCTTTGACGCGCAGGCAGAACGTGCTGTCGCGGCGCACGAACTCCTCCGGCACCGTGATCGTGTCTGAGCCCTCGATCGCCTCGATCGGTAATCCAGCCGCGACCTGCCCCAGCAGCGAAATCTGGCGCGCTCCCGTGCCACCGCCCTTGCCGGATAATTCGAGTGCGCGGCTATGGTTGTGCGTCCGGCGGATGTACCCCTTGCTTTCGAGATTTGCCAGGTGCTTGTGCACGGTCGCCAGTGACGACAGCCCGAAATATTGTCCAACCTCGGCCAGCGTCGGCGCGTAGCCGTGCTCCTCGATGTAGTTCTCGAGATAGTCAACCAACTGCTTTTGCCGTTTGGTCAGAGTTGCCATTTCCCGGTCCTCCGCTTTCTATGATCATGGCGAAAATTCAGCGAATCTGCAAGCAGGGCTATTCCCCTGAAGGATAGTTGCCAGGCGGGTGTTTCAAGCGCCTCACCTGCCGCATATTCTTGAATCACCCGGCGGGTGTTGCCTCGCCACGGCGCGAAATCACAGGCGCCACGGCAAGCCGCAACGGTTATGGAAACTGATGGCGAAAATCCGCATTATCTTTGAAAATGGCGACCCCGAGCGGACCCTCGAGTTCGACCCGCGCGCGGCTCCGTTCCAGCACGACGGAGTACCGGGATCGATTCTGGATATCCTGCTCGGACACCATATCCATCTCGAACACGCGTGCGGGGGCAACTGCGCGTGCACCACGTGCCATGTGATCGTCAAGCAGGGCTTCGAGAAGCTGGGCGAGGCCTCGGAACAGGAAGAGGACCTGCTTGACCGCGCGCCGGGACTCACCCCAACCTCGCGGCTCGGATGTCAGGCCGTGATCGAAGACCCGAACGCCGAAATCGTAATCGTCGTGCCGCGCTTCACGATCAACCAGATCAGCGAGAGCCATGGCGGATGAGGGCCGCGAGCGAAATTCCACGGATGACCGGGGTAGCGATCGCCGTCGTCATCCTCCGCGAGCGCGGCGTCGTGGTAGTCGCATCGTCGCGAGGCCGCCGCGGTGAGTGACCCGGACGCGCCGGCGCCAGGCGCGCGGCAACGGCCGTCGCTGCACGCCCGCGTCGAGCGCATTTACGATCATTGCGCCGACACCCGATCGCTTTTTCTCACGGTGACGGCGGGTGCGCTGCCGCGATTTCTGCCCGGCATGTTCATCTCGATCGCGATTCCGCTCACGGGCGACACGCGAGTCCGCCCCTACACCATCGCCTCGAGCCCGGAGGACGGAGGACCGTTCGAGATCTGCTTTAACCGCGTGCCCGGCGGCGCGGGTGCGGCGTGGCTGTTCGATCGCGTCGTCGGCGACGAACTGAATTTCACCGGCCCCTTCGGCACTTTCACGCTCGAACGTGCGCCGGCGGCCGAGACTATCCTGATTGCCGAGGGCACCGCGATCGCGCCGATTCGGCCGATGCTGCGCCGCGCGCTCGCCGGCACCCCGACTCATCCGATCGCGCTGCTCTACGCGGCTGACCGTCCCGAACATCTGCTCTATGCCGGGGAGTTCGAACGCATGGCCGCGGCACGCGCCGAATTTCATTTTGAACCGCTGATCGGCGCCGGGCATGATTCGTCAGCCCTCTACGCGCGGCTGCTCGACGAGATCAGGCGCCGCTGGGTCGCGGCTGACACGGATCGCAGCCGCCAATTCTACATTTGCGGCGTCGGCAAGGGCGTCCTCGCATTGCGCGACCTGCTGCGTGCGGCGGGTTACGAGCGGCGCGCCGTGCATTACGAGCAATGGTAACGCCGCGCGCCGCCCTGCCCGCGAAACACTTCAACTGAGGGTTGTGAGAACGGAAATCGTTTCGCGGATCGGCGGGACGCGCAGGCCGCATCGGATCGTGCGCTCGCGCTCGAGCCGCCGCAACGCCCGATCGATCAACGCCGGTTCGATCGCCAGGATCCGCGCGATCGCACGATCGTTGCCGTAGGCCGCGATCTCGAAGTAGCGCCGCACGATTCGATATGCGGCCTCGCCGGGACTCAGTGCGCGCGCCGCCCGCAGCGCTTCGCCCCAGCGGTTCTCGACGGTGGCCCAAACGTAGGTGAACGGGTCGTAACGCTCTTCAACTTTGAGCGCGAGAAATTTCTCCTGCAGCTCCTTCATCGCGCGATCGAAATCTGCGCGTTTGTTCGGTTGCGCGTAGCCGCTCGATAGCTTGAGCGCCTTGGTCTCCGCCGCGCCGCGGCGCGTGAGCGTGTCCATCACGAGCTTGGCGCAATGGCTGAGTTCGCCGCGCTCGTAGAGTTTCCGATAGCCGCCCGGCGCGACCCGCAGACGCAGGAACGCCGGCAGCAGTTCGAGCGCGATGAAGCTCGGACGCCCCGCGATCACCTTGCCGTAGTAAACCGCTTTGCGCGCCGGCAGCGTGTCCTTGAGATTCCACGTCATGATGATCGCGCGATCGTGCTGGATATGTTCGGGCAGCTTGGGTTCGCGCCGTCCCTCGATCGCCTCGCGCAGACACGGCACTCCGAGGCCGGGCGTGAACGCCGCGCAAAAGCCGGTCTCATCGATGAAGCCGAGCGCACTCTGCTCGCTGGTGACGCGCCGCGACGGCAAGCGCCGAAACGTGCGATCGCGATGAGCTTCGAGCCGCGCAGCGAACGCGCCACCAGTATCGTCTGGATCAATGGCCGCGGCAGCTGTGCGCGTCGATCGCATCGGGATGGCCGGGGCCCCGCGTCAGTCCGCGCTCCGCACCTTGGCGGCGTGCCGGACGCATTCGCGAAATAATGCCGCGTAGTTCATTTTCACGCCGAGCCCTTTCATGATGCCGTCAAGGCCGATCAACGCCCGAATCAGGAAGATGCTGTGGCGCGGCGATTTATAGAGCTTGTGCTCGAAGGCGATCTCGCCGATCGCCGACGCCTTGCCGATCGCGTCGAAGTCGTTGGGATTGTATGCGCGGTCGGTGATCACCGGCTCGAACAGCAGGTAGATAATTTTCACCATCGGCGCCGGTTCCTGTGCGCGATCGAGGTAGCCGAGCTTGACCAGGGCTGCGGCCATCGCGCGATCGTCGCCGGCGATAATCGCCTGTGCGAGGTGCAGGCTCGCCGTGCGCACCGGCTCCGGGAAATGGCGCACCGATCCGAAATCGAGAATGCCGAGCTTCGGATGCCAGGTCACGAGATAATTCCCCGGCTGGGGATCGGTATGAAGCACCCCGAACTCGAGAATCTGGCGCCACACCAGGCAGAAATACTTGCGCGCGACCCACGCCCTCAGCTTGGCATCGGTCTCGGGGCCGAAGACGTCGCCCAGCCGATAGCCGTCCACGTAAGTCATGGTGAGCACGCGCCGCGAGCTCAACTCCTTGATCACGCGCGGCAGCAGGATGTCGTCGTCGCCGGCGAGCAGGCGATTGAACTCCGCGATGTTGCGGGCCTCGGCGACGTAGTCGATTTCCTCGCGCAGCCGCTCGGCCAGTTCCATGAAGATCGTTTTGGTGTCGATCTTCTGGCGCATGATGTCACCCGCGATCGCCTGCAGGGTGCGCAATAGCAACTTGAGATTGCCCAGGTCCTGCTCGACGGTCGCGTCCACTCCGGGGTACTGAATCTTGACCGCGACCTCCTCGCCGCTTTTGAGCCGCGCGCGATGGACCTGGCCGAGCGACGCCGCCGCGAACGCCTCGTGCTCGAAGCTCGCGAAGAGCTGTTCGGGGGTCTTCGAAAATTCGCGCTTGATCTGTTTCGCGATCAGCGGATAGTCCATCGGCGGCACGCTCGACTGCGTCGCCTTCAGAATGTCGAGCGCCTCGCCCGGCAGCAGATCTGCACGCGTCGAGAGCATCTGGATGAGCTTCATGAAGGCGCCGCGCAATTGCTTGGAGCCTTCGACGATGCGCCGCGCGTTCTTGAGATGGGTGTCGAGCAGTTCCTGTTCGTAACGACCGCTCGCAAGAAACGGACGCCGCAGCGAAGTCCACAGGTAACTCGAACCGACCTGCGAGGCCAGTCCGCCAATCTTCATCGCGCGGCGGGCGCGCCCGCTGGTGAGATCCTTGCGCGCGGCCATCAGTCGCGTCCGAGCCCCACCCGATTGATCATGGTGGCCGCGAAGGCCGCGCCGAAACCGTTATCGATGTTGACCACCGTTACTCCGCCCGCACAACTGTTGAGCATCCCGAGCAGCGCCGCCACTCCGCCAAACGACGCTCCGTAGCCGACACTGGTCGGCACCGCGATCACCGGCTTGTCGACCAGCCCGGCGACCACCGAGGGCAACGCCCCCTCCATTCCGGCGACGACGATCAAGACGCTGGCGCGCTGAATCAATTCGGCGTTCGCCGTCAGCCGATGCAATCCGGCCACGCCGACGTCATACAGGCGCTCGACCGGATTTCCGAACATCTCGGCACACAGCGCCGCTTCCTCCGCCACCGCAATGTCGGAGGTGCCTGCGCTCAAGACCATCACGCTGCCATGACTGCGCACCTCGGGCCGTTCGCGGATTATCATTCCGATATGAGCGTCGGGTCTATAGTCGAGCGCACGCAGCTTGCGTTTGAGTACGCGCGCCTTTTCCGGCGCGAGCCGGGTGATGAGCAGATTAACCCCAGCCGCAAGCATCCGCTTGCCGATCGCGGCGATTTGATCGGCGCTCTTGCCTTCGCCGAAGATTACCTCGGGCGCGCCGCGCCGCAGTCCGCGATGATGGTCGAGGCGAGCGAAGCCAAGGTCCTCGAACGGCAGATGCTTCAGACGCGCGAGCGCCTGGTTTGAGCTCAGGCTGCCGGCGGCAACGAGCTCCAGGATTTCGCGGATTTTCTTTTCGGTCATCGCCGGCGCGAATCGCCCGCAGGCAGCTCGCGATCAAAATGAACCACCAATTCGCGCACTGCACGCGCGTCGCTGCGCGCGACCGTGATCGTCAAATCGCCGGACTTGAGCTGCTCACCGGGCTTGGGAATATGGCCGAGCCGCTCCACCACGAGGCCGCCGATGGTAGCATACTCGCCGCGCTCCGGAAGCTTCAGACCGAAGCGCTCGTTCAATTCGGCCACGGCCGCCTGCGCCGACACCACCAGCGTGCGCGGCCCGACAAAGCGCGCGTGCTCCTCGAGCACATCATGCTCATCCTCAATATCGCCGACGACCTCCTCGAGCAGATCTTCCATCGTGATTATGCCGGCGGCGCCGCCGTACTCGTCGACCACGACCGCGAGCGTTTCGCGCGTGCGCTGCAACGCGACCAGGATTTCATCCAGCGGCGTCGCTTCGGGAAAATAGCTCACTGGCCGCATCACCTCGCCGACGGCGCGGTTCAAGTCGGGCGCTTCGAGCAGATCGAAGGCGTGGACCACACCCACGATATTAAAGATCCGCCGCTGAAACACCGGGATACGGGTGAAGCCCTCGCGCCGCACCGCTTCGATCACTCCGGCGAGCGTGGTCTCCTCGGGGACCGCTTCGACGCGCACCAAGGGCACCATCGCCTTGCGCGCTTCGGCCCGGGTGAAGCGAAAGATGCGGCTGATCATCTGCTGCTCGGCGGGCAGAATCGCGTCGAGGTTGGGGGCGGCGAAGGGCGGCGCCTCGCCGGGGTGGCGCCGCACCAGCATCGCCAGGTCCTCGCGGCTCAGGAACACGCTCTCCTCGGCGGGCGAAACTCCCACCATCGCGCGCAACCAGCGGCTGAGCGCGGTCTCCGCGGCGAGCAGCGGACCCAGCAACGTTGCGAGCACGCTCAGCGGGCGCGCAGCGAAACGGGCAACCGCGAGCGGCGATCGGATCGCGAGCATCTTCGGGATCGATTCGCCCAGCAGCAGTGATATCGGCGCGAGGATAAAGGGCGCCCAGAAAACCGTGCGCGGATTCAGGTCGTGCAGAAAGCTGGTCAGCGCGGCGGCTGCGATCACGGTCGCCAGATTGTTGCCCGTGAGCATCAACGCGACCACCCGATCGCGCCGTTCGAGCAGGCCGCTCAGCGCACGCGATTCCTTGACGCCGCTTTCATGCTCGGCGCGAACCTTGATCTCATCGGCGGCGACCAGTGCGATTTCGCTGGCGGCAAAGAACGCCTGGAAGATCACGCACGCCGCGACCACCGCGATCAGCACGCCTAGTTCCATTGCGTGAGCCTCACCAGCTCGACGTTCGCACCGCGCACGCGTTCGACCGCGGCGTCGAAGTCGCCGAGACGGAACTTTTCGCCGGGGCGCGGCACCCGTCCGAGGCGCCGCAGCACGACGCTGCTCAGCGTATGCGGTCCGTTGGCGCCGATTGATTTGCCGTTGCCGAGCGCTTCGCGCAGGCGATCGAGCTGGATCGCGCCGGAGACCAGCCATTCACCCGGCCCGACCTCGGTGAACTCCGGGCCTTCGTAGTCGAATTCATCGCGAATTTCGCCGAACAACTCCTCGAGCAGGTCTTCGAGCGTGATCAGGCCGAGCACTTTGCCGTATTCGTTAACCACCAGCGCCAGTTGGAAGCGGCCGCGGCGCATTTCGTCGAACAGCTCGGCCAGCGACTTGCCGGGCGGCACGTAATAGGCCGGGCGAATCAGGCGTTCGAGCCGCGGTTGCGTTGGTTCGAGGCGCCGCGTCACCAGGTCCTTGACGTGAAGAATTCCGACGATGTTATCGGTACTGTCGCGGTAGATCGGGATGCGCGAGAAATGGCCCGCGACGACCTCGGCGACGATCCGATCGGGCGGCGTCGCGAGATCGATCGCATGAATTTTCTCGCGCGGCGTCATCACTTCGGCCACCCGGTGGCTGCCGAAATCGAAGACCTTGTGGATCAGCTCACGTTCCTGCGGCTCGACCTGGCCCTGGAATTCGCTCACCCGCAAGAGCGCCTTGAATTCCGCCTCCGAAACCGGTTCCGGCCGCGCCGTCGGAGTCGCGGGCGCTACCCATTTGGCCAACGGATGAACGATTGCGGCGAGCGCCGCCAGCGGCCGCGCGGTTATCACCGCGACGAATCCAGGAAACCCCAACGCGAAGGTCTTCGGCGTGATATCGCAGAAGATGAGCACCGTGACCAGCATCACCGGCACCGCGAGGTACGCGCCAATATCGCCCAGCCAGAGGATCAGGAAGGCGGTCGCGAGACACTCGGCGAAGACGTTAGAAGCCTCGTTGACGCTGATGATCATCATCAGCGATTCGAGCGGACGCGCCATCAGCCGATCGAGCGCATGCTGAACGGCAGCGTTGAGGTTGGTGCGCGTGTGCTCCATCCGCATCAGCGCGAACAACGCGGTCTCGGAGGCCGCCAGGAGGGCGCTTACCAACAGCAGCACCACGACTGCGATGGGTAACAGAATCATCGTGGGCCCTGAGCGCGCAATTGGTCCCAGCCGCCGGCGCGCGGAGCGATCTTCGTGCGCGCACCGTTCCTCCCGATCAGAGTCGCTCCGCGGCCCCGGATAATTTTGCCGATGCGCCGAACCGGCACGCCCAGACGCCGCGTCAGCGCCGCCGCGGAGTGACCCGGCCGCACGCAGAACAGCAGCTCATAATCCTCGCCGCCGCTCAACGCGAGTTCCAGGTCGTCGCCCGCAACCGCGCGATAGGCCGGCGACAGCGGAATCGCGCCGGCCTCGATCTCGGCGCCGACCCCACTGCGCTCCAGCACATGGCCGAGGTCCTGCCACAGGCCGTCGCTGATATCGATTGCGGCCGACGCCGGATTTATCCGTGCGAGCCGCTGCCCGGCCTTCAGCCGCGCGGTCGGATTCAAGAATCGATCGACCAGAAATTTCCGCGGCGCGCCGCGGGCCCGCTGCTTGCCAGCCAGGATGCGCCATCCGAGCGCCGCGTCTCCCACCGTACCGGTCACGAAAATCTCGTCGACAGGACGAGCCGCATCGCGCCGCAGCACGGATGAGCCGGCCTCACCCAGCAGTGCGATCGTAATCGCGAGCGCGTCGGCCCCGGTGACGTTGCCGCCCACGAGGTCGACGCCGGCCGCATCGGCAGCACCTGCGAGCCCCGCGTATAGATGATCGAAAAAGCGTGCGTCGAGTCCGGGCCGAATCGCGAGGTTGACCACGCATGCCCTCGGCACGCCACCCATCGCCGCAATATCGCTCAAGTTCACCGTCAACGCGCGCGCGCCGAGCGCCCCGGCGGTGCCCCAGCGCAAATCAAAATGAACGCCCTCGACCAGCGAATCGATCGTAAACAGTTGCGCGGCGCGGGGGCGCGCCAGGATCGCACAATCGTCGCCGGGACCAAGGATTGTCCTGCGGCTTTGACGCAGCTTCGCCGTCAGACGAGCGATTAGCTCGAATTCTCCGGGCGACTTACTCACAATGGCCGCCGCGCAATGACGAACGGAGTGGCTGAATGATGGTCAGGGGCGGTATGCCAGGTCGCTTCGAGTATCAGGAAAAGTTGGAGGAACTTTCACGAGAGTCAGGCTAAACCATCCTGATATCGCGAGCAAGGATGCGTTGCGAGCCCAGTTGGCCGGTAGCCGCGCAAACGCCATCTGTTCAGTGCGCGCCGGCCGGCGCCTTGCCGCGGGTTCGGGGCAGCAGAAAGCACAGCAGTATGCCGACGATCATCAGGTACGCGAGCATCCGATAAATATTGTTGAGCGAGATCATCATGGCCTGGGTTTGCACCGAGCCGTAGAGCAGCGCGAACCCGCGGTTCTGGCCGGTCACCAGCGAGCCCATGTAGTTGAAGTGCGAGGCCGCGCCGGGCATGCGCGCCGGGGCGTTGCTCAACCGCCATGCGTCGAAAACCGACAGATGCTGCACGAGGTAGCTTTGCTGAACTTGCTCGCGCCGCACCAGCATCGTGGTCAACACCGACGTTCCGATCGACCCGCCGACATTGCGCGACATCGAAAAGAGGCTGGCCCCGTACCCCATCTGCTCGCGTGGAATCGAGCTCAGGGCGGCGGCCGAAAGGTTCGGGAAAATGAGGCCCATCCCGACGCCCTGCACAATCGTCGGCGCCATGAAGTTCCACTCCGACATATTGAGATTGAGGCTGCCCAACTGCCAACTCGCGACCCCAATCAACACGAACCCGAAGGCGACCATCGGGCGCGTATCGAAACCGCGTTTCGCGATTCCGCCGAGCAGGAACATCGACGCCATCAGGCCAAGCCCACGCGGCGCCATTGCCATTCCGGCTCTCTGTGCGGTGTAGCCGAGCAGGTCCTGGAGAAATGCCGGATTGAGAATCTGCATCCCATAGGCGGTGAAGGTCATCAGGATGAGCAGCAGGGTCGGGATCGAAAAGTTGCGGTTCCCCAAAATCCGGACCTGCACGATCGGCGCCGGCGTGCGCCATTCATGCCAGATCAACAGGATGAATGCGCTGCCGGCGATGATCGAGAAGTACCAGACCCACGGGCTCGCGAACCAATCGGCGCGGTCGCCGCGGTCCATCACGATTTCGCCGAGACCGAGCGCGAGCACCAGGCATACGATGCCGAGCCAATCGGCGCTGCCTTGACCCTTGAGCTTTTTGAGGTAGGGCGGATCGTGCACGAAGGTCGAGACCATGAAGGCGGCCGCGATTCCGATTGGTACATTGATGTAGAAATTCCAGCGCCAATTCCAGTTGTCGGTGATATAGCCGCCCACGGTCGGTCCCATGATCGGCGCGACCATCAGCCCGATGCCCCAGACCGCCATCGCAAGCGTTTGCTCGTTGGGCGGAAAGGTCTCCATCAGGATGGCCTGCGAAAGCGGCTGCAGCGCCGCACCCGCGATACCCTGCAGGAACCGGAACGCGACCATCTGGTCGAGCGATTGCGCCGCACCGCACATCGCCGAGGAAATCACGAAGGTTGCGATCGAAAAGAGAAAATAACTCTTGCGCCCGAATTGTCCCGCAATCCACCCGGTCGTCGGGATCATGATTCCCGCCGCGACCAGGTAGGTCGTCACGACCCAGGTGACCTCATCGATAGTCGCCGAGAAACTGCCCTGCATGTGGGGCAGCGCGACGTTAACGATCGAGCTGTCGAGGACCTCCAGAATCGTGCAGAGGATCACTGACGCCGCAATGATCCATTTGCGCGCCGTCTCGGCCGCATGATGATGCGCCTGCTCCGTGACCGCGGCTGCTGGTGCCCCGCCCTCCATACGTCTCTGGAAGCGCCCTCCGGCTGCGCATCGCGCTTCCGGTAGGGCCTACCTCGTACCCTCCGATCCGCCATTCGTGGTGGCTGATGTGAGTGAAATGCCTGGCCGGGATATCAGCCACGATCGCGATCGCGCGATCGTGCGCGGCTGCTTTCGCACCTCGGCCGGCGTTGTTTCGCCACTGCGTTCGCAGGGAGGGTACCATGCGCGGACAGCCCGTCAAAATCGGATTAGCGCAGAAATCCGAGCAGTTTTACAATCGATTGGATCTATATTGAGCGGACCATTCGTAACGCAACGCTGGGGACGCCTCGATTGCGAGCATTCGAGTCTTCTATCGTTGAGGGTGCCGCCGCGAGCGCTACCGCCCGATTCCCCGGACTCGCCCCGCCGTCCACATGCATAGCATGGCTTGCGGCGTAGCCGCCCGGGTCAACGATCGAGCCTCCAGCGCGCAGTTGTAGCGCCAACAGCGTCAAGAGAAAGACCGCAATTGCGAAGCCAAACGTTATCAGTTGGCGTTGCTCTTCGATTGCGATGGCGCGAAGTCTGCTCATCGTCGTTCCAGCCCTAGCCCCTGCCCCCTAGCCCTAGCCCCCTAGCCCCTAGCCCTAGCCCCCTTAGCCCCTAAGCACCCGCCTCATAGCCTCTAGCCCCCTGCTTCCGTAACCCCATAGCCCCCTCACCGGCGTGCGGCCTTCATGTGGTCGGTCGGACACGCTCGATACAAGCGAGCATCGTGCCATTGGCAGCGGGAAATCCTCGATAAATCCATGGATTTTCTGTGGCCGCGACCAATTTGTGGCGATCGGCGAAACCTGGCCGACGCTGGTGTGCCTCCCTGAGAAATATACTGTCGATAATGCGACGGCCTGAACGGCCTGCCGGATGTTGCGTCGTTGCTACGAACGAAGCGTGCACGCAACGGAGATCAACAGCTGTACCCTTGTTCGTCCGGGAACGAATCGCCCAGTTGCAGATCCGCACAACCTGGCGCAATTGATGCTATCGTCCGCTGTCGCGTTCTCATGCTTTCCGAGCTGTGTCGATTGCAGTCAATACCGTCGATCTCCGCTTCAGCCGATTCGCCTGGTTCTCACGATGGCATACCGATTGCTCTCTCACTGATCCGCTCATCGCGCGAAAATGGGGGGCTGACTCATGAACCTTAAGCTTGAAGAACTCCGCCGGCGGTTACTCGAACCGGCTGCTACACCGCCAAGCCAATCGACATCGATTTACAAACGGAGTTCCGCCGACCTCATCGCCGTCAACCACAAGCTCAACGAAGCCGCGGAGGTAAAAGCGACAGCGCCTGCCTCCGTATCTGCCGCCGCGGGCGTCTATCAGCCGCCGGTCGCGCCGAAAATCAGCGATGGAAAGGTCGTTGCCGCTTCGACGCCGAATGGTATTCGCGAGGCCGCCTTGCGCTACGCCGAAAATGCTTCCGTTGACGCCAGCGCCGGAGAAGATTCGATGGAATCGAACAGCCAGTATCAAGTTGCCCAGGCGGTCTCGAAGGTTTTCGAACAGGTCAAAGTCTTCGAGGATCGCTTCGTCGAACTGACCAAGACTTTCGAGCCGGTCGATGCGCTCGCACAGTCCGCGGCCAAGTCATTTGCGCCGCTTCGTTCGTTTCAGGAACAGCTCGCTCAGCTTTCGCGCTCGTTCGAGCCCATGCGCGTGTTTCAGGGGCAGCTCGCCGAACTCGCACAGAGCTTCGCGCCGATGAAGGGCTTGCAGCAGCAGCTCGCGCTGATCTCCGACGCGTTCGAAATCAATATCAATCAACTGGTGCGCTCGCTCGAACCGGCCAAGGAATTCCAGGCGCAACTGATCAAGCTGGCGCGCGCCTTCGAGCCCGCAACCGAACTCGCCAACGATTTCGCGGTGCTGGCCGACACCTTCCGTAGCGAACGCAGCGTTCAGCTCAACGGCGTCGTGCCCGCGCCGGCACAGCCCGACTTGCAACATTAAAATCAGTTTATTGGTGGGGGGGATAAGGGGGCGGATTGGGTGGCGGCCGGGAAAAGGGGTGGTTGATGACGCGCCGCATGACCGCAAGTCATTGCGGCGCGTCTGTTTTTGCGATGCGCCGGCCGAACTCGGTTGTTCGCGACGCACGGGTGCAACCCCGCGCCGTCACGCCACGCTATGCAGCCGCCGCGGATTTCCCACCATGATCGCCTCGACGTCTTCGACCGACGCTCCCAGCGACTTGAGCCACGGGATGATGTTGTCGTGGACGTGCGAGTAGCCCCATCCGCCGAACTCCTTGTAGCAGGTCTTCATCGCGACCTCCGCCGATAGCAGCACCCGATCGGCGTAGCCCGCATTGAGCAGTTCGATAATGCAGCGGACCTCTTCCTTGTCGGTCGAGTAGCCGAGCCCCGGCGCTGCCGGATTCCCGAACAGCTCTTCATGGCCGAGCTGATCGAACGAGACGAAGCCGACGCCGCGCTTCAGAATTCGCTTCGAGACCTCCGGATTCGGATAGAGCCCGAGATGCGACATATAGCAATTGGCCAGGTCCGCCCCCTCTTTTTCCAGCAAGTCGATATAGGTGTCCCAATGATCGCCGGGGAAGTTCGGATGAATCGTCAGCGATACGCCCGTCGCCTTTTGCGCGCGGGCAGCCGCCCGCAGAACCTTCTCCTCGCCCGGCTGAAACGGCTCGCGAGTGCGTCCGCTGAGCGCGATTTCGCCGATATTGCCCGCCTTCACCCCGGTCTTGCCGATACCGACGGTGATCTCCTTGACCATCGTTTCGGCCAGCTCCTCGACGCTCTTGCGTGCGATTTCCGGCGGATGCGACGCCTGCACGTACCATCCGGTGGAGGCCACAATATTGATCCCGGTCGCGCGTGAAATCCGCCGCAGCGCGATCACGTCGCGCCCGATTCCGGGGAGGTCGCAGTTGATCACGGTCTTGCCGCCAGCGACGCGATAATCCGTCGCCTCGCGAATCGCCAGATCGAGATCGTCCTGCACCAGGTTGTCGCGCACGCGCATCGCGTTGCGCCGCACCGCCCCGAGATTGCGCATCGTGATACGGCCCTCGCTCAGTCCGCGCTGCGGTCCCGACTCCGGCGGCATGTGCCAGCAGAGCAGGTCGATCGTCAGATGCACGTGCGACATCGTGTCACCGATTTCGCTCGCGTCGATTGGTCCCAGCACGGTGTTCAGCATCGCCATCGTCATGCTCCTTTGTTTGCGGTTCGGGTGCCTGCCACCTTATTCAGTATGCGGCGAGTGGTTTCACTCCTTGTAACACTTCATCGCTGCGCCGCAAGATTCCGGCGCCACCCGCGCCCATCCTTTACCGAATCGCCGGGCCGCAAACCGATCGTGCCGCATTGGACAGGGAGCAGCGGTTTTCAGTACGCTCGCCCGAGTTCACCCGCGCGGCCCGCGAAGCATCGGCCCGCGGACTTAACGGTTGGCGAGCAAAGCGGCGCGAGAGGTCGTAATGTCCATCTGGGATCTGAAAGATCAGACCGCGATCGCGGGCGTTGGCAATTCAGCTTACGGCCGCCGCCTGATGCGCAGCCCGATCGACCTTGCCGCAGACGCGATCGCCAATGCTCTGGATGACGCCGGCCTCGTGCGCGAAGACCTCGACGGTCTGGCCGTCAGCTTCGGATCGCCGATCGGCGCCGACGGCGACAGTATCGCCCCGCTGCTTGGGTTGAACCTGCGGGCATTCACGCAGACCTGGGCGCATGGCCGCTTAACCGCGAGCTGTATCCAATGGGCCGCGATGATGGTCAGCGCGGGGATGGCCACCGCCGTCGCCTGCCTCGCTTCGGTCAGCTTCTCCGAAATCAGGCGGCCCAAAATGGGCGGCTCCGGCGATCGCGAGGGCGCCCGCGAGGGCGGCGGCGCGCACGGGCAGGATCCGGTTTACGGCATGACTTCACCGGGCGCCGGCGCGGCGCTCGTCGCACGCCGTTACTTCGAACGTTATGGCGCGAATAGCCGCCAGCTCGCTGCGATCCCGATCGCATTTCGCAAGCACGCTGCGCTCAATCCCAACGCGATCATGCGCGAGCCGATCGGCCTCGATGACCATCAGGCGTCGCGCTTCGTTTGCGAACCGCTGCACCTGCTCGACTACTGCCTGATCAACGACGGCGCCGCGTGCGTGATCGTCACTAGCGCGGATCGTGCGCGCGATCTGCGCAAGCCGCCGGTATATATCGCCGGGATGCAGCCGCTGCCGGCCGGGCGCGAGGAGTTCATCTGGGCGTATCCGGGTTTCGGCGTCGCGCAGCAATCGACTTTCGATTACGTAGCCGGCCTGCCGCCGGTTTACAAAATGGCGGATATTACGCCTGATGACCTCGACGCGTTTTTCAGTTACGACGCCTTCTCGATCCTGCCGTGGATCGCGCTCGAACGCTTCGGCCTGTGCAAGCCGGGCGAGGCCGCGGCTTTCACGCAGGACGGACGCATCGAACTCGGCGGCGCGCTGCCGATGAACACCAACGGCGGCCTGCTCTCCGAGGCGCACATCATGGGCTGGAATCATCAGGTGGAAATCGTGCGGCAGTTGCGCGGCGAATGCGGTCCCCGCCAAATCCGCGCCGCCGCGATCATCCAATGGGCCAACGCTTACGGCGACTCTCTGATTTACCGCCGCTGACGCAGTGACCCCTCTCCTTGTCCAGCATCAGGCGAGCCTGCGAGCCGAGCAAACGAGTCGGCGAGGTGCGCTATGGTTCCGAGAGGACAAGCTCGCTCCGCGAGCGCGGGTGAGGGCACCTTCTTCACGAGGTAAAGCAAATGGCTGACGCGACTTACGCAAAACCGCTGCCCGCGATCTCCTCGCTCAACCAGCCCTATTGGGACGCACTGCGCCGCCACGAGTTGTGTCTGCAACGCTGCGATGGTTGCGCGACCACATGGTATCCGCCGGCGCCGCTATGCCCGCGCTGCTGGTCGCGCAAATTCACTTGGTCGAAATTGAGCGGACGTGGACGCGTCAATTCGTGGGTGGTGTTCCATCAGGCGTATTTCCGCGGCTTCGAAAGTGAGCTTCCGTACAACGTCGCCGAGGTCGAACTGGACGAGGGTCCGCGCTTGCTGACCAACCTCGTCGGCGTCGCCAATGATGACATCCGGGCCGGAATGCCAGTCGAAATCGTCTTCGAGGAGGCGACCGCCGAAATCACGCTGGCCAAGTTCCGCCCCCGCCCCGCCTGATTCGCACGCCGAACCGATTGGACAATTTCGCGCGCATTTTGTAGTTTGAGCCTACGAATAACGTCCGCCATCTGCTTTTTCCGACGCCGTCCTTTTCAGGCGGCGATCACGGAGGTTCGATTGATGTCTGATAAGCCGCGTATGCTCGAAGGCTACCGTGTCCTCGATTTTACCCAGTTCGTCGCCGGACCGACCTGCTCCAGGCTGCTCGCGGAGATGGGCGCCGAGGTGATCAAGCTCGAACTCGCCCCCGACGGCGACCGCGTGCGCGCCGGCGGTCTGCGGTCGATCAAGCCGGAATTCAAGGAATCGACTCACAGCACCTATTACCAGCAGCACAATCACAGCAAGCTCAGCTTCGCGATCGATCTCAAGCAGCCGGGCGCGCGCGATCTCGTGATATCGATGTTGCCGAAGATCGACGTCGTGATCGAAAACTTCGCACCCGGCGTGATCAAGCGGTTGGGCTTTTCCTACGAAGACGTGAAGAAGGTCAACCCGAAGATCATCATGTGCTCGATCTCGATGGCGGGGCAGACCGGGCCGCTCTCGGACAAGGCCGGCTACGACTACATCGGCCAGGCCTATGCCGGTATCACCGACGGCATCGGCGAACTCGACCGGGCGCCGTCGGTCACCACCATGGCGATCGGCGACGTTTCGACCGGCGTCGCGGCCGCGATGGCGGTGGGCTTCGCGCTGCTTCATCGCGAGCGCACCGGCGAGGGCCAGTACCTCGACGCCTCGCTGCTCGATACCTACTTCCACATGCACGAAGCGACGGTGCCGCAGGTCTCGTTGCGCGGCGACAAGTATAAGCCGACGCGCAATGGCCCGCAGCATCCGGGCGGCGGCCCCACCGGCATCTACCATTACCGCGGCGATCAATACGTTTATCTATGCGTCCCCACGGCGCACCAATGGGTTCAGTTGTGCCGCGCGATGGGCATGCCGGAGCTTGCGACTGACCCGCGTTTCAAAAGCGCGCGCGGACGGCGCGACAACAACGCGGAGCTGCAGAAAATCATCGAGGACTGGCTCGCCTCGAAGCCGACGCGCGACGACGCCATCGCGACGCTGGACAAGGAGCGCGTGCCCTGCGCTCCCGTGCTGACGGTCAACGAAGCCGTCAACCATCCGCATCTGAATGAGCGCAAGACCGTGCGCTGGATCGAAGATCCGCAGCTCGGCAAGATCGCGATCCCCGCGGTACCCGTGAAGTTCTCGGCATGGCCAGATCGCGTCGAGTTGCGATCGGCGCGGCTCGGCGAAGACAACGAGCGCATCCTGCACGAGTTGACGAACCTGAGCGACGAACAGATCAGAAAGCTATATAGCGACGGCGTTCTGGTGCGCGACAAGACCCTCGCGACGCAGCCGTCGTGAGCTGACGCAACCGTATTGGTTCCAAATGCAAGGGCGGCGCGGGCTATCCCGCGCCGCCCTGCGCACGTTTCAGGGATCTGTCACGCCGCGTGCCCTCGCGGTTGCACCTGCCGTTCGACTATCTCTTCGAGCTCTCCGCGCGTACTTTCCAAGTCGTAATGCGCCTGAAGGTTGATCCAGAACTCGGGGCCGGTGCCGAAATAGCGTCCCAGCCGCAACGCGGTATCGGGGCTGATACCGCGCTCGCCTTCAACGATGGCGTAGAGCCGGTTGCTCGGCACTCGCAGCGCGAGGGCGAGGGCGTTGATCGTCATGCCGAGCGGCTTGAGAAACTCCTCGTCCAAAATCTCGCCCGGATGGGCCGGCGGAATCTGCCGTTTGCTTCGCGCCATTGTACGCACTCCATCAGGTTCAAGCGTAATGATTGGTGATCTCGACGTCGTAGGCGTCGGGCTGCTTCCAGCGGAAGCAAAGTCGCCACTTATCGTTGATTCGCAGGCTGTGTTGGCCATCGCGATCGCCCGTCAGCTTTTCCAATTTGTTGCCCGGCACTGCGGCCAGCACCGCGAGAGCGGGAGCCGCGTGTAGCATCTGAAGCTTCCGCATCGCCGCTTTTTCGAAACTCTGAAGCCGCGCTACTCGGGCACCCCGCCAGAACGATTGGGTGTCATTGTCATGAAAGGATTTGATCGCCACTCCGCTCTCAATCCTCCGTCCATGCGGGCCGACGACGATTCCTTTCTTTCGTTCGTACTATGATTTACATAGTATGTAAAGCGGACAGCCACCCAAGGCCGATCATTTGCGGCTTTTGCCGCGCGCCTTAGCCGGCTTCGCTTTTACGGCCGGCTTCGCCGGTTGCGATTTTTTCTTTGCGGCCGGCGCCGCCTTGACCGCACGCGCATGCGACTTTGCTGGACGCGCCGGCGGCCGCTTCCCGGCCGGACGTGATGCGGTCGGCGCTGCCTCCGCTTCCGCATCCTCCACCTCAAGCCCGCGTGTGCTGAACGCTCGCTTCTTGATCAATACCCGCCGCTCGCCCTCGAAGACGGTCTCATTGCGCTGGTTAATGCCGTAGTGCCGGAAATGCACCAGGCCGACGTCCTTGTGCCCGCGGCAGAGGGCGGCGTTGTCGTCCTTGCCGACGACCTCGCTGAAGGCGTAGAGCGTGTCGCCGTGAATCACCGAGATGCGAAAGCGCACCTTGTCCAGCCCGACTTCCTCGACCGCCTGCTCGCCCGTGTCCTGCATCGCGAGGCCGATCACCAGCGACGCGGTGACGCCGCCGAAAACGATGCGATGTTTCTGCGCCGCCGCGGTCTCCGCCAGATGCTCGTTGAAATGCAGTTGCGCGGTGTTCAGCACGAGGTTCGTGATCAGCACGTTTTCGAGCATCTCCATGGTCTTGCCGCGAGCGTGCTCGTACACGTCGCCGACGATGAAGTCCTCGTAGTAATTGCCGCGCCCGGTCAGCGCCGCCGCGTCGAAACTCATTCGTTGCCTCCGAGAAGCCGGTCGGAAATGATGCGCAACTGGATTTGCGACGTGCCCTCGAAAATTTTCGTCAGCCGCGCGTCGCGCCAATAACGCTCGATCGGGAAATCTTTGGTGTAGCCGTAACCGCCGTGAATCTGCAGCGCCTCGCTGGTGACGCGCTCTGCCATCTCGGACGCGAAGTACTTGACCATCGAGGCTTCTTTGTCGCAGCGCCGCTTGCTGTCAACTTCGGTCGCCACGAAATACATCAGTTGCCGCGCCGCTTCGATACTCGTCGCCATGTCGGCCAGCTTGAAGCGAATCGCCTGGAAGTCCGAGATCGGCTGCTTGAACTGCACGCGCCGTTGCGCATACACGATCGAATCCTCGAGCGCCCCGCGCGCCAGGCCGATCGCACGCGCCGCCGTGTGCACCCGGGCAACTTCCAGGAACGCCATCATGGTGTAGAATCCGCGCCCCTCTTTGCCGATCACGGTCGCCGCCGGAATGCGGAAGTTGTCGAAATGCAGCTCCCAGGTCTTCCATCCGAAATAGCCAATCTTGCGAATCGGCGAACCGCTGACGCCCTCGGGCAGTTTGCCGCGCTCCTTCTCGATCAGGAACTGAGTTATGCCGACGTGGCGCCGCTTTTCTTCCGGCGGCGATGTCCGCGCGAACAGATGGATAAAATCCGCGCCGTCGGCAAAGGTGCACCAGGTCTTGGTGCCGTTGATGACGAATTGATCGCCGTCGCGCGTCGCACGGCATGAGACGTTGGCCAGGTCGGAGCCCGCGTCGGGCTCGGAGAGCGAGAATGCGCCGAGAAATTCGCCGCGCGCCATCGGCGGATAATACTTGCGCTTCTGCTCCTCACTGGCATCGCCATAGATTCCGTTGCCGCGCGCGATAATACTGCCGACGCTCATCCACCCCCGCGCCAGTTCTTCCGCCACCAATGCGTATTCGAAGGCGCCGAGGCCCAGCCCGCCGTACTCCTCGGGAATGAGTATTCCGAAATAGCCGAGCCCGCCCATCTTGTTGCGCAGCTCCATCGGGATGTCGCCCTCGACGGGATCGAGCTTGTTCGCGACCGGCAGCACCTCGTTCATCGCGAAGTCGCGCGCGGCCTGCTGGATCATTTTGCGTTCTTCGGTCAGGTAACTCATTTGACGGCGCCTCGTTTGGGAATCAGGTTGGAGCGGCGGAAATCAACCACCAGGCCCTTGTCGCCCTCGGCGAGGTGCCCCTCGGTATGCCACGTCACGATCCCGCTGTCCGGACGGCTCTGCGATTCGCGCTTGTCCTCGACCGTGCTGCGCGCGACCAGCGTTGCTCCGGGATAGATGCGGCGATGAAAGGTGAGATTGTCCACGCCCAGAAACAGCCCGCCCGCTTCGCTGAGATCCTCGACCGACAGCCCGAAGACCGTCACGAACACCAGCATCGGGTTGATCACGATCTTGCGATGGCCATGCGCGCGCGCATACGGCGCGTTGAAGTAGAGCGGGTTGTAGCTGAGCGTCAGCGTCGAGAAGAGCGTATTGTCGCCCTCGTTCAGCGTGCGGCCCCAATGATGCTCGAAGACCTGCCCGACCTGAAAGTCGTCGAACAGATTCCCCTTCGGCAGCTTTCTGGCCTTCGCGCGCCAGTCGTCACTCATTTCGATTCTCCATGGATTTGTTCCAGCCAGGTCGGGTTAATCTGCCATCCGGAAGGGTTTCACTGCAAACCATCCACGCGAGCCCGCGCGCCGCGCTAACGAGTCTGCGAGGTGCGTTAAGTTTTTGCTCGCGGCGCCATCCGCATCGCGGGCAAAATCGCGCATTGGTCCATCGCACCCGCGGATGTTAGAATAACGCAACTCCATCCGCGCTTGAGGATCACGATGCGCATTCGATTCCTTGCGATGATTATGGCGCTCGGCACGATACTGACCGCCGCGCCACCCGCCCGATCATTCGATCTTTCGAAGATGCTCGGCAATCCGGACCACGACGACGCGCTCGATACCTTCGAGCTGATCCACGTCTCGGATCTTGCAGCCGCGCTCGCCAAACCCAATAGCCGCGTGCTGATCTACGACGCCAACCATCCCGACACACGAGCGCAATACGGCATCATCCCGGGCGCGCATCTGCTTCCCAGCGCGGAAGGCTACAGTGTCACGCAAGAGCTGCCCGCCGACAAAAACGCCAAGCTGGTTTTCTACTGCGCCAACACGCATTGAATGGCGTCGCATGAGGCCGCCCGGCGGGCGGTCAAGGCCGGTTACACCGACGTGAGCGTGATGGTGGACGGCATCATGGGTTGGAAGGACGCGGGTCAGCCGACCGCCAGCGATCGGAAAACCGGCAACTCCTGAACCGCGAGCCGCTTTGACGCCGCGCATGGCTTAATCGGACGCTGTAAATCATCGGCGAGAGGTTCGCCATTCGCGGCGCGCGATGGCATATAGTTGCGCCGTGGCGCCGACTTCATCCGCATCGCCCTCCCCGTCCGCTGAAACTGCCGTTCGCGAACTGACGCTGCGCGCCTTCATCCTGGGCGCGATACTCGCGATCACGCTCGGCGCCGCCAACGCCTATCTCGGCCTTTACGCCGGCATGACGGTCTCCGCGAGTATCCCAGCGGCCGTCATCTCGATGGCGGTGCTGCGCCTCCTCGGCGGCTCGACGATTCTCGAAAACAACGTCGTTCAAACCATCGCGTCGGCCGGCGAAGCGGTTGCCGCTGGCGCGATTTTCACCTTTCCGGCCCTCGTGATTCTCGGCCACACCGGGCCGTTGCCATATTGGGACGTGACGATGCTCTGCCTCGCCGGCGGCACGATGGGCAGTCTGCTGGTGGTTTTCCTGCGCCGCGCCTACATCGTTGACGAGGGCCTCCCGTTTCCCGAAGGGATCGCCTGCGCTCAGGTGCTGCGCACCGGCGCCGACGGATCTTCCAGCGCCGCTCCGCTGGCGTGGGGCGGTTTAATTTCGGCGGCGCTCAAGGCGTCGCAGGATATTTTTGGCCTCGTGCCCGGTACTATCGCCGGCGCGCGATGGGTCGGACGCACTGTGTTTGCCGGTTCGCTCAACCTCTCGGCGGCACTGCTCGGTGTCGGCTATATCGTCGGCCTCGGCATCGCGAGCCTGGTCTTTTTGGGCGGGGCAATTGGTTGGCTGGTCGCAATTCCGATCGCGAGCGCGTCACATCCCGAACTTCGGTCGCTCGCCGCCGCCGACGCGGCGCATCAGATCTGGAGCATGCAAACGCGTTACCTCGGTGTCGGCGCGATGCTGGTCGGCGGCCTCGTCACGCTGTGGCGATTGCGCGGCGCGATCGGTCGCGGGCTTGCCGAAAGCGCACGAATGCTGCGCCAGCGCGGCAGCATCGCCGCCACCCGCCGCGAGGATCGCGACCTTTCCGCGCCCGCGGTGCTCGGCGCGGTTGCCCTTTGCGTGCCGGTGGTCTTCGCGATCTGCTTCCACTTAAGCCGCAATCCGTGGCTCAGCGCGGCACTGGCGATCGCGCTGGTCGCGATCGGATTTTTCGCCACCGCCATCGCCGGCTACCTCACCGGCATCGTCGGCGCGTCCAACAATCCGGTGTCCGGGGTGACGATCATCGTTTTGCTCGCGATCGCGCTCATCCTGGAAACCCTCGGCGTCGGAGTCGCGATCGGACCGCGCCTCGCGATCATGGCTGGTGCCGTCGTCTGCACCGCCGCCGCGATGGCCGGGGATTCGCTGCATGACCTCGCGACCGGCTATCACGTCGGCGCGACCCCGCGCTCGCTCGAGATCGCAGTGCTCTTCGGCGCGACGCTATCCTCGTTCGTGATGGCGCCGGTGCTCAATCTCCTCATTCGCGCCTATGGCATCGCCGGCACCCCGACCGCACATGCGCAGGCGCTCGCCGCGCCCCAGGCCTTTCTGATGGCGAAAGTCGCGCAGGGCGTTTTTCGCGGCGGATTGCCGATCGGGACGATTGTCTTCGGCGCGATTCTCGCCGCGTTGCTCGCCGTACTCGACGCGATTCTGGAGCGGCGCAATGCGCGCTGGCGGACGCCGGTGATGCCGGTCGCAATCGGACTCTACCTGCCGTTCGGCCTGACGGTCGCGATTCTGATCGGCGCAATTCTGCGCAGCTTGACCAGTGCCGGGCGCGAAAACTCCGGCAGCGGATCGGGACTGCTATTCGCGGCCGGTCTGGTCGCCGGAGAGGCCTTGATGGGCGTCGCGGGCGGCGCGTTGGTCACGTTCGGCGTCAGGCTGCCGCTCTTCTGACTCGCCGCACCGTTAAAACCAGCGCGGCCCCCGTGTGTGCGAGACCGCGCTCATCGTTAATATGCAGTTTTTGGTTTCGGGTTTAGCGAGCCACGCTACCCTGCGCGTCCAGACCGTTGACGTGCGATCCATTCGACGGCGGGCTCAGATCGAACGCGCCATAGAGCTCGGTAAACTGCTCGTGCAGTTCGGTCGCCTCATCGAAGGCCGCCCCCAATTGTTCAATCCGGTCGCGCATCTGCTTCGCCGGCTCCAGCGCCTTGATCAATTCGCCGATGTGACTCTGAAACGAGTCCGCCAACTGCGAGAGCTGGCCCTCCAGCGCCTTCATCGGCTCGAAGTTTTGCGCCAACTGCGAAAGCTGCTGCTGGAACATGCGCATCGGCTCGAACGAACGGGCGAGCTGCGCCATCTGCTTCTGGAATCCGCGCAGCGGTGCAAACGCGCGAACCGCCGAATTTCCCATCCGATCGATCGGTTCGAAAATTCGGCTCAAATCCTCCAGCCGCGCCTGGAACGCCTTGGTCTGCTCGAAAACCTTTCCCACCGCGTCGGCGAGTTCATGCTGCACGACGGGATCCGATGGTGCCACGGGCGGCGCCACGAAACGAAACCCTGTTGCTTGCAGCTCGGGGTCGCTACCGGAGGAACTGGAGCCCTCGACCGGGGCGGCTACCTCCGCCTCAGCCGGCCTGGGCGCGGCATTCACGTCAGACGGTTCGGGCGCCGACTGCTTGCTCTCGACGGGCGGTTCCCCGGCTTTGTCGGCAGACGATGCCTCGGGCACTCTGATCGCTGCCGGCGGTTCAGACACTTTCAGCGCAATCGCTGGTTCGGCGGCCTTTGGCGCGAAAGTACCGAAGGCTTTGCTGCTTCCCGCACTGGGAGAAGGTTCAGGGGCTCCTCCATCGCTTCCGGACTGCTGCTGAAGCAAGCGCTTTCTAAGTTCATCAAGCTTTAGGCTCATGTTTCGTCCTCGACGTTCTCTTCCTGAACGTTGCTATAACTCAGCAAAGCACATGCCGACACCCAACAGCCTTCGACGATCAGACATCTGTAAAAAGTGTCAAACAGTCAGATTACGCACGTTACCATAACAAAGGGTGTATAATAATACAAATACTCAAATAGCAACGATTGTAGTAATACCTGATGAAATTGAGCGTTATCTATTACAAAATCACGCGATGAGTGGCAGAAGTGCAATGCTGCATGGCATAAGCGCATCCGCGGTGGGATTCGATGATGCACGAGCGGGTGCGATAAGGGTGACAGCGACCGCGTATCGAGGCGATTCACTTGCACGCCCTGAACTTACTGCGCCGACGGCCCGCCGTTCAGAGGTTGTGCGTGGGCTACGCCTCAGGCGCGGGCATGCGTGCCGCGACCTGCTCGACGCAATGGGCCGCAAGCGCCGCGCGCACCTGGATGGCCTCATCTTCGAGTTCCCGGAGCAGCGCCGGCGCCGTGGCGATTGAACCCGCCGCTGCACTCAGCTCCAGGCGCGAGCAGATTTCACGCATACGCTGGGCCCCAAGTTCTCCGCTGGCGCCCTTCAGCGCATGAGCGGCCTGACGTACGCGGTTAGCGTCTCCGGCCTGCAACCCGGCATTTATCTGGACGAGCCGAGCGGCGAGATCTTCGGTAAACACTCCGATCAGCTCGGTCACGAAGTCGGGATCCCCGGGATTCTGGTATTCACGCAACTCCGCAAGCACAGCCTCGTCGATTACGAGCGCAAGCGGCGCCTGCTGGCCGCTTTCCGGAGATTGCGACGCGGCCGCCGCCGATGATGAATGCGCGACCTTCGCCCGTGAATCCGACATATTGGCGATTCCCACCCACTTATCGATTATCGCAGCAAGGTCCTCAGGCATCACCGGCTTGGCGATATAGTCGTCCATGCCGGCGCGCAGGCATTCCTCGCGATCTCCGGCGAGCGCATGCGCGGTGACTCCTATAACACAAGTATGGCGCGCAGCCCCTTCTCGCCGCCGAATTTCGCGCGTCGCCGTGTAGCCGTCCACCTCGGGCATCTGGCAGTCCATCAGGATGATGTCGAAATTCGCGTGCGCCAGCTTCTCGAGCGCAATGCGGCCATTGTCGGCCCGCTCGGCCTGATAGCCAATCCGAGTGATCATGCGCATCTCGACCTGTTGATTAACAAGATTGTCTTCGACCAGCAGGATGCGCGTGCGTTGGCGAATTTCCGGCGCAATCACGCTCTTGATCCCACGCGCTGGACGACCGCCACGCAGCGGCTCGGGCGGCGCTCCCGCCCGCAGCTCAATCAAGGTGCTTAGCGTATTGAAAAGTTGGCTCTGCCGGATCGGCTTGCCCAGCAGCGCGCGAATCCCGGCGGCCTTGGTAAAGGCTTGGTCCGGCCGGCAGCCGAGCGCGTAAATCCCGAGCATCCGGACGCCCGCAAGGCTCGGCTGATCCTTGATCGCGCGGGCGAGGTCGAACCCGTCGTTTTCGGGCAACTGCAAGTCGATGATCGCGATCTCGAAGGGGTCGCCAGCCGCCTGCGTCCGGTTGAGCGCGTCCAGCGCTTGGGCCGCGCTGGCGACGATTTCGCAGCGCATCCGCCACGCCTGCAGATGATCGCTCACCACCCGCGCGCTGGTCGCGTTGCCATCGACGATCAGAACGCGCACGCGCTCCAGCCGCAGGTGGTCCCGACTGCTATCGCGCACCGCGGCCGCGGACGGACGGCCGAACGTGGCGGTGAACCAGAAGGTCGAGCCGCAGCCCAACTCGCTCTCCACCCCGATACTGCCGCCCATCAACTCGACCAGTTGCGCCGAGATGGCCAGGCCCAGGCCAGTGCCGCCAAACCTGCGTGTGGTCGAGCCGTCGGCCTGGGTGAAGGCCTGGAAGATATTGCGCTGCCCGTCAAGCGGAATTCCGATGCCGGTGTCGCGCACCTGGAAGCGCAGGGTGCTCTGCTCTTCGCTCTCACCGATTTGCTCGACACGGACCGTCGCCTCGCCCTCCGCGGTGAACTTGATGGCGTTGCCGACCAGGTTGGTGAGCACCTGGCACAGACGCCCGACGTCCCCGCGCAGCCGCATCGGAACATCGCCGTCGATGAAGGAATCGAGTACCAGGCCCTTGGCGTGCGCTCGCTCGGCGGAAATCTGCACGACGCTTTCGACCGTCGCACCGAGGTCGAAGTCGGCATCCTCGAGCACCACCTTACCCGCCGAGATCTTGGAGAAGTCGAGGATGTCGTTGACAATCTTGAGCAGCGCGTCCGCGCTCATGCGCGCGATTTCGAGCATCTCGTGCTGATCGATAGTGAGCGGGGTATCCACCAGCAGCCGCGTCATCCCGATCACGCCGTTGAGCGGCGTGCGGATCTCGTGGCTCATGTTGGCGAGGAATTCGGAGCGCACTCGCGCGGATTCGAGGGCCGAGTCGCGCGCCCGCGCCAGGTCGTCACGCACCCGCCGGCGATCGATCGCGTAGTGAATCGAGCGAACCAAATTGTCGGTGCTGAATCCCCCTTTGACCAGGTAGTCCTCGGCCCCCTGCTTGACCGCGTCCTGGATAATGCTCAGGTCGTCCATCCCCGACAGCGCGATGATCGGAATGTCCGGTGCTTCCGTGTGCAGCCGCACGATCGTCTCCATCCCCTGCGAGTCGGGCAGCGAGAGGTCCAGCAGCACCACGTCGATTCCCGCCTGGCGCAGCCGTGCGACGCCGCCGGCGAGCCGATCGAGGCTCTCGACCTCGAAGCGTGCGCTGCGCGCCGAGACCAGCGCCTCACGCACCAGCCGCGCGTCGCCCGGGTTGTCCTCGATCAGCAGAACCTTGATTGGCTCGGTAGCGGTTGGCATTGGCGCACTACACATGAGACGGCAATTTGACGATTTCCAGCCAGAAATCGCAGATGGAATGCACGATCTTGATGAACTGCGGCAAATCGACCGGCTTCGTGATGTAGCAGTTGGCGTGCAGATTGTAGGTTTGCAGGATGTCCTGTTCGGCCGCCGAGGTGGTCAGAACGATGATTGGAATCGTCCTCAGCTCCGGATCCTCCTTGACCTCGGCCAGCACCTCGCGACCGCTTTTGCGCGGCAGATTGAGGTCCAGCAGCACCAGGTCCGGGCGTACCGCGTTGGCATGCTTGCCGCGCCTGCGCAGAAATTCCAGCGCCTCCTCACCGTCGCCGCAGACGAAAAGGTTGTTGCGCAGCTTGCCATCCTTAAGCACCTCGCGCGTGAGGCGGACGTCGCCCGGATTATCCTCGACCAGGAGAATATCGATCAGGTCGGATTGGAATTGACACGCCATCAGATTTGCTCGACCTCTGCCATCGCAATTACGCCGGCTGCGGACTCCACCGCCGGAATCGTGAAGCGAAAGGCCGTCCCCGGGTGGACCTCGGAATCGACCCAGATGCGGCCGCCGTTGCGCTCGACGATTTTGCGGCAAACCGCCAGGCCGATACCGGTGCCGGGGTAATCGGCGCCCGAATGCAGGCGCTGAAACATCTGGAAGATGCGTGTGGCATGCTTCTGATCAATGCCGATCCCATTGTCGCGCACGCAAAACTCCCACAATCCGCCCCGCCGCTCGGCTCCGATTTCGATCCGCGGCGCCGCCGCGCTGCGGAACTTGAGCGCGTTGTCGATCAGATTCTGAAACAACTGGCCGAGTTGCGACGCATCAGCCATCACCGGCGGCATCGCGCCGCGGACCACGACGCCCCCGCAGTCGCTCAGTTTGAGCGCAAGATTCGCGACCGCCCAATCGAGCGCCGCCCCCGCTTCGACCTTCGCACTGGAATGGCTGCGCCCGGCGCGCGAGTAGAGCAGCAGGTCATTGATCAGCTGCTTCATCCGCACCGCGCCATCGACCGCGAAATCGATGAACTCATCGGCATCCGAATCGAGCCGGCCGCGATATCGATCGCGCAGCAGTTGGACGTAGCTCCCAACCATGCGCAGGGGTTCTTGCAAGTCATGCGAGGCCGAATAGGCAAACTGCTCCAGCTCCACATTGGAGCGCTCCAACTCGCGGGTGCGCTCGGCAAGGTCGCGTTCCGCCTGCTTGCGCTCGCTGATATCGCGCATGATCGCCGAAAAGCCGATCTCGCGGCCGCGCTCGTCGTAGATCGGCGAATCGATCGCGTCGGCGTCGAAAATCCTGCCGTCCTTGCGCAGCCGGCGAGTTTCGTAATAGACGCTGCTGCGCTGCTCGAAGCATTGGCGCACCATGCGGGCAATCTCGCCGGATTCATCCGGGGGTTCCAGGATCGAGAAATTGCGCCCGATAGCCTGCTCGGCGGTGTAGCCGAAAAGCCGCTCGGCCCCGGGGTTAAACGTCGCGATCGCGCCGTCAAGCGTGCCGCTGATGATAGCGTCGCTGCTCGACTGGACCACCGCGGCCAGGCGCGCTCGCTCGCGCTCGGCCCGTTTGCGTCCCGTGATATCGCGAAACACGCACATCGCGCCAAACAGCCCGCCACGCCCGTCGCGCAAGGGGCGGACGGAAATCTCCAGGCACAAGCTCTCACCGGTGCTGCGACGGCGCAGGTAAAGTTCGGCGTCGTCGCTTTGCAGCCCGCTGATGGCGCGTGATAGCGGGGTTTCGGCGAGCGGGGCCGCGCCTCCGAATTCGTCAAGAAAGATCTCGTAATCGGCCATGAAGGTGGCCAAAGTGGACTCCGCATCGCAGGAGCCGCCGGGCAGGATGCGGCATGCGGCCGGGTTGGAGACCAGCAGGCGCCCGTCACTGGCGCGCGCAAGCACGCCCTCGGCCATGCCATCGAGGATCGCCTGGAACAAGTCGGTCTGGTGTTGCAACGCCTGCTCGGACGCCTCCAGAGAGCGCGACCGCTGTTCCGCCGCGGCGCGCTCCGCGCCGAGGTCGTGGTTGAGCTGGCGCATGTGCCCCTCGCTCAGTGCCAGTTCCTCGTTGCGCAGCCGCAGTGCTGCGAGCGCGTGTGCGATATAAAACCCGGCGAAGCCGACGAAAAACACTGCAAACAGCGAACCGAAGGTGATCAGCGCCAGCGCTTCCCTGCCCGCCGCTTCGGCCGCGGCATCGCGCGTCGCAAGCAGCCCATTTTCGACCGCGACCATTTCGGCCACCTGCCGGAAAATCTCATCGCTCAGCGTTAGCCCAGGCCCGCTTGCCCGTGCCACCGCCGTGCGGAAGTCGCCCGCCGCGGCCAGCGCCACCGTGCGTTGCCCAAATTTGCGGCGCGCGTCGAGCAGCACCGCCAGATTTTCTGCTCGGCGACTCTGGCCGGGATTGTCCACGACGAGTTTGCGAATGCCGTCAACCTCTCCCTCAAGCGCCGCGCCTGCGGCCTGCGCCAGATGCAGAAAGCTCTCTTGCCCGGTAGCCGCGTAGCTAAGCTGGTCGCCCTGCTGCGACTCGACCGCCGAGCCCACCGCCCCGAGCTTATCGATCACGATCCGCGTGTGACTCACCCAGCCATCGCGATTTATGAGCGAGTGGGTACTGTGAACACCGACCGCCCCGACCATCACCAGTGACGCCAGCGCCAACGCGAAGCCGCTCCAGATGCGCGCGCCATAGTCGACCGGCTGGTCTATCGCGGGCGGGGTTTCGCTGCCGGACCCCACTAACGCGGAATTTAGTGCGGCTGTTTACAATGTGCCTCTCTCGCAATCCGCGGATTCACCGGCGCAGTATCTCGACTCGTGGCGGCCCGATCCTCCCCCCCCCGCAGCGACCGGTCGAACCGGATGCCATGCGGCACTATGGAACGAGCAATGTCTATGCCCTGAATGCGAGCGAGACCCTGACGATTAGGGATTGCCCCCATGGCGGGCATGCGTGTGATTCCGCTCCCAAATTAGCGGTATTTGGAGTGCGAGCGACCGGTTAACGGCGATATTGACAAAACCGCGCGAACGCCATTGCTTCGCCACTCGTCGTTGCAAGCGGCAAAAAAATGACGCGATCTGCCGTCCTATGCCGCGTCGTGCGTATCGCGGCTCTGATAGCGCTCGAGCCGGTTGTAGAGGGTCTTGAGGCTGATCCCGAGAATCTCGGCGGCGCGCGACTTGTTACCGCCGGCGAACGCGACCGTGCGCTTGATCAGATTGCGCTCGACCTCGTCGAGCGAAGCGCCGAGCTTGATTTCGAGCACGTCGTTGCCCACCCCGCCGCGCTTCAGGTCGCCGGGCAAATCGGCCACGCCAATCAGCGGCCCGGCGGTGACGATCAGCGCGCGCTCGATCACGTTGCGCAACTGGCGGACGTTGCCCGGCCAGCGAAACCCCTTCAATACTCCCAGCGCCTCGGTATCGACGCCGCGCACGGTCTTGCCGGCAGGCGGCTCAAGCTCGTGCATGAAATGTTCGATCAGGGCCGGGATGTCCTCGCTATGCTCGCATAGCGGCGGGAGTTCGATCGCAAAAACGTTGAGGCGGTAGTAGAGATCGTCGCGAAAGCGGCCCTCGCGAATCGCCGCTTCGAGGTTGCGATTGGTCGCCGCCAGTACGCGCACATCGACGGAGATTTCGCCGCTGCCGCCCAGCCGCCGCAGCTTGCCCTCCTCCAGCACGCGCAACAGCTTGGCCTGCAGCTCCCCCTTCATCTCGCCGATCTCATCGAGCAGCAGGGTGCCGCCATTGGCCAATTCGAAGCAGCCTTCGCGCCGGCGATCGGCGCCGGTGAAGGCCCCGCGTTCATGGCCGAACAGCTCGCTCTCCATCAGGGTCTCCGGCAGCGCCGCGCAATTGATCGCCACGTAGGGACCCGCGTGGCGCGGCGACAGCTCATGGAGCGTGCGCGCGACCAACTCCTTGCCGGTGCCGCTGTCGCCCAGGATAACCACCGAGGCGGCGCTCGGCGCGACCTGTTCGATAAGCGTCATGACGCTGCGCATCGGCGCCGATTGTCCGACCAGGCGGCCGAGCTCACCGGCGCGCAGCAGCCGCCGCCGCAGCCGCTGGTTCTCTTCGCTGACGGTAAGATGAATGCTCAGGTTGTTGAGCAATACTCGCAGATGTGGCGGATCGACCGGCTTGCGCAGGTAATCGTAGGCGCCGAGTTTCATCGCCTGCACTGCGTCCGAGATCTCACCCTCGCCCGAGATCATGATCGTCGGGATTTGCAGGCCGCGCCGATGCAGCTCGCTCAAAACCTCGAGTCCGTTGAGTTGCGGCAGCCGCAGGTCGAGCAGCAGGATATGCGGATCGTAGCTTTCGGCCAGTTCGACCGCGCGCTTGCCGTCCTCTGCGATGTTGACCTTGAACCCCCACGATGCGATCAGCTCGCTCCAGGCCCGGCCCGTGGCAACGTCGTCCTCGGCAACCAGAATCCGCTTTTCTGAGGGCATCGTCGGCATCGCTCCGTCTGGAAATGAACCTACCACCGTGCGCCGCGGTCGGGAAACGCGCGAAATGCAGGCGCCCGAAAGCGCGCGGGCAGGTCGCTCGCGGGCGCACCCTGGGCGGTTACGGCGGTTACGCCGGTTAAGATTGATAGCGGCGGCCGCGCCGAATCTTTCACCTGCGCCCCAACCCCCGCCGCCAGCGCCACCGCCATCAGCACCGCCAGACTCCTAATCCCGAGCTACACCTTCCACTCTTTCTCGCCTTCCGATCTATTCGACCCTCCGTTATGTTACACGCGAGCGGGGATCGAGCGCTTCCTGGCGGCGATTAATTCAGATCTTCCGGGGCCATCAATGCAGCAGTGGAACCTTTCGCGCATGCGCAAATCCGTCCTGAAGACTGCGCTTCTACTGACGTTGGCGGCAGGCGCCGCCTGCGCACATCCGCAACCACAACCGGCGGCGTCGCGCCAATTCCTGTTCGTCACGCTGCCGGAAACGCGCTCCGTCGCGATCTTCGCGGCTGGGACCTCGGGCGACGCGAAGCCACTGGCCACGATTCAGGAAAAGGCCCCCGATTCGCCCGTCGATGCGAGCGCGAATCTGCGCGGCGAAGTCTTCGTCGGCAATCGCAACGGCACCATCAACATTTACGCGGGGCGCGACTTCGATTATCAGCTCGTGCGCTCACTTGCCGGACCCCATACCGGACTCGTCCATCCCACTTCAATGGCGGTCGATCCGCTGGGCAGCATTTACGTGGCCGACCGCGGCGCAGCGCCCGGAGCCGCCAAAGTTATCTGGCTGTCGGCTGCGACCAGCGGAAACGTCTATCCGAACAAGGTTCTCGGCGGGCCGCATACCGGACTCACCTCGCCCACTGGCATCGCCATCGACGCCGCCGAGGGCGTCTTCATTGCCGATCATGATAGCGGTAAAGTTCTCGTTTTCGACGCCGCACAGGCGGGCGACGCTCCGCCGATGGTAACCATCGACGGGTTCAAGGGACCGCGGCGCCTGTTTATCGATCAGGACTTGAACCTTTACGTGACCTGCGACGGCGACAGCACGATCGCGGTGCTCGCGCCAAACGGCCCGCGCCGATGGACCCGCATCGCGACTATTTCGAGCGCCGCGATGCGCGCTCCCGAGGGCGTAGCCGCGGATAATACTGGGCGCATAGCCGCCGCGGTTCACGGAGCGGTGTTGTTTCAACTCAACACCCTGCGTGAAAAATGGCTTCTTTCCTTATCTTCTCGCCCCTACTGGGGAGAGAGCGAGTGAGGGGAAGCAGGCTGTGAAAAGCCTTTTTCAACAGCCTGCTAGGCGAACTCCGCGCAAGTCGGGTCGTCATTCTGAGCCTGCGAAGAGTCTCGGCTCTTTATGATTGAGCACGCACCGCACGACTTGGCCGCCCACCCGAGCATCGCGAGCATCAGTCGCTGAAAAACGCTTACGCATTCGCGAAAGGTTTCATCGACGCGATCCGCAAGACCGACCTGGGTCTATCACTGTGGGAAGTGTGAAACCTTTCAAAGGTTTCACGAAATTCTTTCCGCCCTCAAGAAACTTCAGCCTCGCGGGACCCTGGCTTCGAGGAATTTCTCGATTTCGGAGGACTTGGCCGGGACCCGATGAACTAAAGGTTTTGCGCTCCTCAACCACCTCGGTGTGACGGTGACGGCGCGGGACATCGTCCGGATGCGGACGACGCCCCGCGTCCAAATCAGCGAAAAAAATCAGGTCGCGCGCCTAGGCCATCGTCCGGAGCTTCTTGTTCGCTTCGCGCCCGAGACATTTCTGCAGCCAGGCCTGTACCGTCGGCGTGGCCGAGTGATCGAACTTCACGTACGTCCCAAACGTGAGCACCGACGCGACGTTCAGATCGGCGATCGTGAAGTGGCTGCCGAGCAGATATTCACGCCCCTTGAGCGCCGCTTCGAGCACGTTCAACGGCGCCTTCAACGCATTGGTCGCATCGTTGGCCTTCTTCTCGTCGCGTTGATCGGCCGGCAAGAACATCTTGTGGCTGAGCAGTGTCAGCAGATGCCCCTCCAGCTCCGTAATCGCCCAAAAACTCCATTTATAAGTTTGCCCGTGATCCTCGACCGAGGCGGGCCACAGTGAGTTCTTGCCGTATTTCTCGGCCAGGTAAAGGTTGATCGCCATCGTCTCCCACAAGATCACGCCGTCGTCGTCGAGCGCCGGCACATGGCCGTTCGGATTGATCTTGAGGTGTTCGGGACTTTTGGCCTTGGCGACTTCCGTCGGGATGTGCTCGTACTTCACACCGAGCTCTTCGAGCGCCCACAAACAACGCGCGGATCGCGACTTTGAGGTACCGTATAACTTCAGCATCTGTGCTGCCTCCGATTTACTGCGAGATATATCCCTCCTTAATAGCGCGGCCTCGGTCTCTCTTACAAACC
Organism: Binataceae bacterium (SeqCode); assembly: GCA_050011435.1. GTDB lineage: Bacteria > Desulfobacterota > Binatia > Binatales > Binataceae > JADMIL01. The sequence continues at coordinate 10,142 of JBEKJC010000001.1, read as the reverse complement.
TTGGGGGAACACACAAGCTATGGTTCGGCGATTCAATCGCGCGGCCTAACCGAAACGTGGGGGTTTGCGCGCTCATAAAAGCGCCATGGATGACCCGCCCACTCCCCGGCGTATGCGATATTGATTCGCGCCGAACGGCCCACCTTAGCTGACCGTCGATCGCCTTCGGTCAGATAAAGCTCATCGCCGCACAGATCGCACCCATAGTCGGCGCCGGTAATCGCCAGCGCCTCGGTCAATTTCCCGGGACCGTTGGTCAAATCGCGCGAAGTGCCAACTCTGCTACGCCGCGCCGCCATCAGATCGATTCCGCGCAGCGGCTCCAGCGCGCGAATCAGCACCGCATGCGGCTGCCCGGCCTCGGCCACGACCAGATTCATCGCCCAACAGGTTCCGTACAAACGGTACACATAGGCATAGCCGGGCGGCCCGAACATCGCGGCCGTGCGCTTGGTCAAGCCGCGCGCGCTATGGGCCGCGAGATCCTGCGGACCGCGATAGGCTTCGGTCTCCACGATACGCCCGGCGGCTTCACCCTCGGCGGTTCGATGAACCAGGATCTTCCCGATACACTGGCGGGCGACGGTCAGTACCGGACGGGCGTAAAAGTCGCGCGGCAGTTTTGGTGCATCGCTCATGGTTCGTTCTTGTGGATCACTCATGGTTCAACCGGCGAGGGACTCGCGCGAGACTTTGATTCAAACGCCCGCCGCACCGCAAGCCACAATCTGAATTATAGACGGGCGAGACACGGAGGCTAAATTTGGATCCAAAAGGCAAGGTGGCGTTAATCACCGGCGGCGCGCGCATCGGACAGGCCGTCGCGCAGGCGCTGGCGGCGCGCGGATGCGCTTTGGCGCTGACTTATCGCACTTCGCGCGAGGCTGCCGAGGCTGCGGCTAAATCCGCGGTCGACGCCGGCGTGCGCGCTCTGGTGCTTCACGCCGACGCCACCGATGAAGCCCAGATTCGTGCGGCCGTGAACGAGACCGCGAGCAAACTCGGCCGCCTCGATATCCTCATCAACCTGGCTTCGACCTACGTGCAAACCCCTCAGCCGTCGGCCGCCGACTGGAATGCGGCCCTCGATAGCAACGCGCGCAGCGCCTTTCTCTTTTCGATTCATGCGGCCCCCATCATGAAGGCCGGCGGCGGCGGCCGCATCGTCAACGTCAGCGACTGGCTCGCGATCAGTGGCCGCCCGCATTACAAGGGCTATACGCCGTATTACGCATCCAAGGCGGCAGTGGCCGCGCTCACCGAGAGCATGGCGCTCGATCTCGCGCCGGAAATTCTGGTCAACGCGATCGCGCCGGGTCCGGTTCTGGCACCGCCCGATTTGAACGCCGAGGAACTGAGCGAGGTTCTTGCCGCCACGCCGCTCGCGCGTTGGGGCGGCGCTCAGGAGATCGCCAAGACAGCACTGTTCTTGATCGAAACCGACTTCGTCACCGGAGAATCGATCCGGGTGGACGGCGGACGCCACCTGGCGTGATCGTCACGCACAGGCGCGCTGTCGGCACTCGCATAATCCGTTCGTTGCACCACCGCGGCAAGTGATAAACTCGGCCTGATAAATATATGACCAGCATGACCGACAACCAAACCGTTGCTTTGACCATCTTCCTTACGATCACCGCGGTCGGCGTGCTCACCATGATCGCCGTCTATCTGATCGTCGGGATGGCATGGCAGGATTACGACACGAGCGCCGAATCCGCGAGCGCGCGCACGCTTGCGGCGCGGCCGGGGCCAGGCACTTTGCTCTACCGCGCACTTGCCGGAAAGTGCCCGAATTGCGGTATCGGCAAGGTCCTCAAGTCGTACTTTCACATGAACTCCGAATGCTCCTCGTGCGGGTCGGTCTTCTGGAAGAACGAGGGCGAATGGACCGGGCCGATGCTGATCGATTTCATCTTCGCGCTCGGCGCCTCGCTCTATACCTGGGCGGCCCTGGTCTATTTCGATTGTTCGCTGACCTCGCAGCTCGCCGTCACCTGCGCAATCGCCGCCTTGGGCGGCATCCTCGTGATGCCGTGGTCGCGCAGCCTCTGGACCATGTTCCTCTTCGTCACCGGCGAGATGGGTCAAGCGACCAACAAGCCTGCCAACAAACCTGCCAACAAACCTGATTGACGGCCGCTCAGAATTCACTCAGCGAAGGCGGCCGCATCTGCCCTACCACTTCAGCTTTGGCATCCGCAGTGCTCTTCAGCATCCTCAACTCAGATAGGAGCGTACATGGCCGTCGAGCGTGACGCCGCGACCTCAGCGTCGATTTTGCCTGACCGTGCGCCTCCCGCCGTTTCCTCGCGTGGCCTCGCGATTGGAATCCTCGTAATCGCGCTGCTGCTCGGCGCTGGACTGCGTTTCGATCGCCTGGGCAGCGACGAAATGACCCGCGGCGAAGCCGCCGCGTGGACCGCCGCTTCCACTCCCACGATCGCAAAGGTATTCGCGTCAGGCCGCCGCATCGATCCGGGAAAGCTGGGGCTTTATGACGTTTCGTTGCATGGCTGGATCGCGATATTTGGCGACCGCGTCGGCCCCATGCGCGCGCTCTCGGCAATCCTCGGCACCTTGTCCATCGTGCTCGTCTTTGCGTCTGTTCGGGAAATTATTCGTTCCTTTGACGCTGACGCCGATCCGCTAACCGCGGAAATTGCGGGCGCATTCGCAGCCTTGCTGTTCGCCTGCAATCTTCAATTTATAACCTGGGACCGCACCGCGCGGATGTACGGGCCGATGCTCACCGCGATGCTCGCGCAGTTGTGCTTTTTCATTCGGGCCCACCGGCAGCCGGGCATTCTCAATTGCGCTGCCGCCGCGATCTTCACGATCCTCGCGATCGCGATCAACTACACGGCGCTGTTTTTTTTCGCCGCCGAAGGCGTGTGGCTGGCCGGTCTCCTGACCTTCGCAAGCGCGCGCGCCGCGACCGACAAGCTTTCATTCGCAAGGCCGGCGCTCGCGCTGGTGGCGGCGGCGATGATTGTGGTGCCGCTTGCGGCAGCGACCAGCGGGGTCGAAGTCGGAGCGCTTCATGGTGGCGCTCTGGAATGGATCCAGCGTCAGCCGCCATGGTGGCCATTGCGGGCGCTCAACGTGCTCACCGGCAATGCGGCCTTCTGGCCGATGCTTGCCCTGGCGATCTACGGAATCGCGCGTCAACGAAGCCACCGCCGCCTGGCGATCGGATTTATTCTGTGCTGGCTGGTGACGCCGTTTGCAATCGACCTGCTGGTCTCGTACGCCGTCACGCCCTTCATGATCGAACGCTACGTGCTCGCGAGCCTGGTCGCCTTCCTCGTCCTGGCTGCGGTCGGACTCGCGTCGATCCGGTGGAACCTCGCGCGCTGGGCGCTTGCGATCCTCGTGGTCGCGCAGTCGCTCGCTCACATCCATCACCATTGGCGCGCGCCGGCAGATATCCAATGGCGGGAAGCGGTCCAGTTCGCTGCCGCGGCGGTGCCGGTCGGACAAAAAATCGCCGTGATGCCGCCCGGGGAGCCGCTCTACGTCATTGACTATTATCTGCCGCCGCAGCAGCGTGACCTCGTCGTCAGCAGCGATGCGACCTTTGATAGTGCGGACAGAACCTGGACATTCCGCTGCGGGCGCGAGCCTGTAGCGATCGTCCAGTTAGAGTTGCAGCGCGATTTTCTCAATTCAATTGCATCGTGTTATCCGCGCACCCTGAGAAAATTTCGCCAGATCGAAGTGCTCGCACGCTGATCTCGGAACGGCGGCTCAGTCCTGCGGCAACCGACTAACGCATTAGCTTGAGGGATTAGGAGACGGGCGAGTCGTCGAGGAACGCAAAACCTTTACTTCATTGAAACCTCACGAGGTTTCAAACTTCCCATCTGTAAAGATGCGGGCTTCGCCCTCAAGGAACCCTCATTGGGATCGACGCTCGAATTGGTAGTGCATGAGACCTAATCGGACGCGCGTTAATTAAACGAGCGCCGCCGAAACACTTCAGCGAAGCCGTAGGGTTTGAGAGAATCTCGCACCTTATGCCGCGCGCGTCGCCCTCAGAAGACCTCATGATGGATGGGCTCTCGCGATGCTCATGTAGCGAATGATTTTTTTCGGGATTCTTCGCTTCGCTCAGGATGACCAACACTGGCCTGGGCTTGCAAGGAATCTCGCGCGTCATTATGTGGCTTTACTGAAGTGTTTCGGCGGCGCTCGTTGGATCAACCTGCGCCCGACAAGGTCACTGGCATGACCAGTTCGAGCGGCGATCCCGAAGAAGGTTCCCACAGGGCGAAGCCCGCATCTTCCTAACGGGAAGTCTGAAACCTTAATAAGGTTTCAGTTTCCTAAAAATTACAGTTTTGCGCTCCTCAACCATTTTGTGCCGTAACCGCCGCAACGCGGCGCTCTCCGGGCCGCCCCCGCATCACCACGTGTCGATGCACGAGCGTTTCTTGCCTGTGCGCGTCGCCGGCGCCGGCGACGAATCCAGCGCCGCCAGGATCCAGCGCCGCGACTCCATCGGATCGATCACGTCGTCGATCTCGAACGCCGACGCGATATTCACCGCCTTGCCATGCTCATACATCCGCGCGACCATCTCGTCGAAGTATGCCTTGCGCTTTTGCGGATCCTCGACCGCTGCGATCTCGTTGCGATAACCGAGCTTCACCGCGCCTTCGAGCCCCATGCCGCCGAACTCCCCGGTGGGCCATGCGACCGTGAACAGCGGAGTCTTGAAGCTGCCGCCCGCCATCGCCTGCGCGCCCAGCCCGTAGCCTTTGCGCAGGATGATCGTGAAGCACGGCACCGTGATACTCGCCCCGGTCACGAACATGCGCGCGGCGTGGCGCACCAGCCCGGTCTTTTCGACCTCCGGGCCGACCATGATTCCTGGCGTATCGCACAGAAACAACAGCGGGATGTCGTAGGCGTCGCACAACTGCATGAAGCGCGCGGCCTTGTCCGCCCCGTCGCTGTCGATCGCGCCCGCCAGATGTACCGGGTTGTTCGCGATCACGCCGATCGGCCGCCCCTCGACCCGTATGAATGACGTCACCATCCCTAAGCCAAAATTGCGCCGGATCTCGAGCGCCGAGCCGTCATCCGCTAGCGTCTCGACCACCGCGCGCACATCGTAAATGCGCAGCCGATTCTCCGGGATGATGCCGCGCAGCAGCCGCTGGTCGGCGCATTTCCAGTCGCTCACCGCCCCCTGAAAATACGACAGGTACTGCTTGGCGGCGCGCACCGCTGCGGCCTCGCCGGCGACCGCAATATCGACCACGCCGTTGGGCACCTGCACCTCCATCGGGCCGACTTCTTCCGGCCGGAAGATGCCGAGACCGCCGCCTTCGATCATCGCGGGCCCGCCCATCCCGATATTCGATCCTTTGGTCGCGATCACCACGTCGCAGCATCCGAGTAACGCGGCGTTGCCGGCGAAGCAGCGGCCCGAAGTGATTCCCACCAGCGGCACCAGCCCGCTCAGGCGTCCGAACAGGTTGAACGCCGGGCAGTCGAGTCCGGTCGGGCTTACCCCGTCGGTATCGCCCGGGCGTCCGCCGCCGCCCTCCGCGAACAGCACGATCGGCAATCGCTGGCGCGCCGCCAGCTCGAACATGCGGTCCTTCTTGCGATGGTTCTGGGTGCCCTGCGTGCCCGCCAGCACGGTGTAGTCGTAGGACATCGCGATACATTGGGCGCGCGAATCTTCGAACAAATTCCCGTTGACGCGACCGATACCGGCCACCATCCCGTCGGCCGGCGTGCGCTTGATCAACTCCTCGACCGACCGCCGGCGGCGCTGCGCCGCGATCATCAGCGGCGCGTATTCGACGAACGATCCGGGGTCGCAAAGGTCATCGACATTCTCGCGCGCGGTGCGCTGGCCGGTCTTGCGGCGGCGCTCGACCGCGTCGGGCCGCGCGGCGTCGAGTCCGATCGCATGGCGCTCGCGCACTTCGGCCAAGTCGGCGCGGATATGATCGAGATCAACCGCCTCGGCCACCGCGGTCTCGTCGATCTGCACCTCCGACTCCTCGATAAACACGAGCGGTGCGCCCTCGAACACCGCGTCGCCCGCCGCCACCGCAATCTGCCGCACGACCCCGCCGAAGACCGCCTTGATCACGTGCTCCATCTTCATCGCTTCCATCACGAAGAGCTGTCGCCCCCGATGAACCGCCTCACCTTCGCTCACATCGATCGAGATAATCGTCCCCTGCATCGGCGCGGCGATCGCGCTCGTGCCGGCCGGGCCGTCGATCGCATTCGCGTGTGCGATGACCTCAGGCGTATGCGCCGCGACCGGCATGCCGCCGCCGCCCTTGCCATGATGGAGTACGGCGAGCGGATCGCTCGTGTCGATTTTCGCACCCGCCGTCGCCCCCGGCCTGCTAACCACGGCTTTCGCTCCGCCCGATACGGCCGCACCGTTCTGAGCGCCGGGCGTCTGCTCGAAGAACAGCCGCCGATGTTCGCCGCTCGCCGGCGCCACCAGTTCGCCGATGTGGTCGTCGATAAAGCGCGTATAAATTTCGTTGGCGATAACCTCCGGATGTTTCAAGAGACTCTGCAGAAAGCCGATATTCGTCGCCACGCCTTCGATGCGGAATTCGCAGAGCGCGCGGTACGCCTTGCTCACCACCTCCGCGAAATCCATCGACGGCGAATGTGCGATGAGCTTCGCCAGCAGCGAATCGAAGCGCGGACTGGTCGTATAGCCGGCGTAGCCGAAGGTGTCGGTTCTGAGGCCCGGCCCCGACGGCATCTCGAACGCCGCAATCGTGCCGCCCGCGGGCTTGGCGACGCCGTCGGCGCCCATCGATTCCATGTTGATGCGCAACTCAATCGCATAGCCGCGCGGAGGCGGCACGTCGGCCTGCCGCAGCCCCAGTTCCGCCAGCGAATATCCTGCAGCCAGCTTGAGTTGCAGCTTCACCAGATCGAGGCCGGTGACCTCCTCGGTAACCGTATGCTCAACCTGCAGTCGCGGATTGGCCTCGATAAACGCAAACAGCGCCTCGCCCCGGCCGTGGGCCGCATCGACCAGAAACTCGAACGTGCCGAGGTTGTCGTAATGCACCTCCTCCGCCAGCCTCACGGCCGCCGCCGTCAGCCGATCGCGCAGCGCGGGCGGCAGTCCCGGACTCGGCGCAACCTCGATCAGCTTCTGGTTGCGCCGCTGAATCGTGCATTCGCGCTCCCACAGATGGCTCACGCCGCCGGCGCTGTCGCCGACGATCTGCACCTCGATATGGCGTGCCCGCGCAATCAACTGCTCGACGAAAACGTCGCCATTGCCGAACGCGCTGCGCGCCTCCGACTGGCAGCGCGCAAACGCCTCCTCGACTTCCTCGACGCGCGACACCGCGCGCATCCCGCGCCCGCCGCCTCCCGCCACCGCCTTGATCATGATCGCGCCATTCGGTCCCAGCGCCGCGAGGAATTTCTTCGCCTCGTCGAGGCTGGTCGGACCCGCCGTTCCCGGCAAAACCGGCACGCCCGCGCGCTCCGCCAGCAGGCGCGCCTGCACCTTGTCACCGAACAGCTTCAGGATTTCCGCCCGCGGCCCGACGAAGCGCACCCCTTCCTCGGCGCATCGATGGGCGAATTTCGCGTTCTCGCTGAGAAAGCCGTAGCCCGGATGTATCGCGTCGCACCCGGCGGCTTTCGCGACGGCAATGATCTGTTCGAGGTCGAGATACGCGGCAGCACCGGCCCCGCGCAGCGCCCGCGCCTCGTCGGCCTTGCGCGTGTGCAGCGAATTCGCGTCGTCCTCGGAATAGATCGCAACGGTGCGGATCCCGAGTTCGGCGGCGGCACGCATTATCCGAATCGCGATTTCACCGCGGTTGGCGACCAGCAGGCTCGTCGGCATCATCAGTACAAATCACACTCGCGAGAGCCCATCCATCATGAGGTCTTCTGAGGGCGACGCGGCGGCATAAGGTGCGAGATTTTCTCAAACCCTACGGCTTCACTGAAGTGTTTCGGCGGCGCTCGTTTAATTAACGCGCATCCGATTAGGTCTCATGCACTACTAATTCGAGCGTCGATCCCAATGAGGGTTCCTTGAGGGCGAAGCCCGCATCTTAACCAAAGGGAAGTCTGAAACCTCTATGAGGTTTCAGTAAACATTAAATTTTGAGTTCCTCAACCACTGGACCCCGATCGATTCGCGCCGCCTGCTTCATCGCGCGCCGAAAAACTGTAGAGTTGCCATCGCGATGGCTAATGCCAGAACCCACACTATCCCCGCGATCGCGGCCTTCGTCGCGATCGCCGCGGTCATGGCGATCGCCGCAATCGCTCCGCGCCCGGCGTTAGCCGACGACGGCACCCCGATACCCGATGCCACGGCGACGCTGACTCCGCAAGGGCAGGAACTCCAGGCGCTGGTGAACGCGGGCGCGCTCGCCGACCTGCACTGGCCGAATTTCAGCGACTACCACGGGCAAGTTACGATGTTTTACGCGCCCGGCTACGCGCTCGCGTGGAGCGACGGCGGCAAGCCGACGCCGCAGGCCCTCGCGGTAATCGAAGCCCTCAAGCACGCCGACCTCAAGGGCCTCGATCCCGAAGACTACGACGCCTCGCGATGGGACGCGCGGCTGGCTAAACTCGCGCCGGCCAACGCCACTCCCGCCACACCCGACCTGGTCAATTTCGACCTCGCGATGACGGTGTGCGCAATGCGCTTCCTCTCGGATTTGAGCATCGGGCGCGTCAATCCGCATCACGTTAAATTCGGCGTGGACCTCAGTGGGGAAAAGTACGACCTCGCGGATTTCCTCCGACTGCAGTTAATTCACGCCGCAGACGCCGACGCGACAATCGCCACGGCGGAGCCGCATTATGAGGGTTACGGGCGCGCCCAGACGGCCCTGGCGACCTACGCCAAGCTGGCGGCTCAGGGCGACGGGACCCCGCTGCCGATGGTGCAAAAAGGGATCCGCCCGGGCCGCGATTATGCCGGCGTCCCGCAACTCGTCGCGCGCCTGCGCCAGCTCGGCGATCTCGCCCCCGAGGTGGCGCTGCCGGCCAGCCAGACTCAATATGCGGGCGCTCTCGTCGACGCCGTCAAACATTTCCAACTGCGCCACGGACTCGAACCCGACGGCATTCTCGGTAAGGGCACCGTGACCGACCTCAACACGCCCTTGAGCCAACGCGTGCGCCAGATTCAGTTCGCGCTCGAGCGCTACCGCTGGATTCCCCCGGCCTTCACGCAGCCGCCAATCATCGTCAACCTGCCCGAGTTCATGCTGCGCACGATGCGCCGCCAGCCCGCGCCGTTTCTCACGATGCGCGTCGTCGTCGGCAAGGCCTATCGCAAACAGACGCCGGTGTTCGCCGCCAACATGCAGTACATAATCTTTCGGCCGTACTGGAACGTACCGCCGTCAATCCAGCGGGCGGAGCTGGTCCCCAAGCTGCGCCACGATCGCGATTATCTTGCCAGCCACGGCTTTGAAGTGGTCGATGGAAACGACGTCGTGACCGACGGCACGGTCTCGGATGAAGTATTCCGTCAGCTTCGCGAGGGCAGCCTGCAAATCCGCCAGAAGCCCGGCCCCAAAAACTCGCTGGGCCTGGTGAAATTCATTTTCCCCAACTCCTACAATGTTTATCTGCACAGCACCCCGGTGCCCGAATTGTTCTCACGCGCGCGGCGCGACTTCAGCCACGGCTGTATTCGAGTGCAGGAACCGCTCGCGCTGGCGCTCTGGGTGCTGCGCGACAATCCGGACTGGGATGAGGAAAAAATCCTGGCCGCGATGAACGGCGACCAGACTATCCAGGTCAATCTCGCCAAGCCCATTCCCGTACTCATTCTCTATAGCACCGCCGTGGTCGAACCCGATGGCGAGATCAGATTCTTCGACGACATTTATCATTACGACACCGCCCTCCAGGAAGAACTCGCGCACGGCTATCCCTCTCCGGGAGCGGGCGCCGCGGCGGTGTCCGGCTCAGTCAACAATCCATCGCATACCGCAACCGAAAATCCCTACTAGGTATTCCGCCGGCGCTTTTTGTCATCCTTGTATGTGGATTCTGATCGTAGCAAGAAGGAGGAGCAAGACGAGGCGGGAGACCGATGTCATTCAAGGCCGGTAGAGGCCGTCGCTCAGCAAGGATCCCCGCCTCGTGTA